>JANYHK010000014.1 GCA_025359105.1 Myxococcales bacterium
AACCCCGCACAGCAGCAGGCCGTCGAGCACCAGACCGGGCCGCTGCTCGTCCTCGCCGGAGCCGGCTCTGGCAAGACGCGCGTCATCACGAATCGGATCGCACGCCTCGTCGAGCGCGGTGTACCTCCGCAGGCGATCGTCGCGCTCACGTTCACGAACAAGGCCGCCGGCGAGATGCGCGAGCGCATCGCGACGACGATGGGCGGCGAACCGACCGGGCCGAGGAAGCGCGCGAAGAAAGGCACCGTCGGTCCGCCGTCGGCGCGCGACCTGACGATCTCGACGTTCCACTCGTTCGGCCTCGGCGTGCTGACGCGCGAGCGGAGCGCGCTCGGCGGCGCGTTCACGATTTTCGATCAGGGCGACGCGCTCGGGACCGTGAAAGAGCTTCTGCGCACGGTGCGCGCCGACCGCAGCTACGACGCGATCGCGATCCTGACCGGGATCTCGAACGCGAAGAACGCCTTCCTCTCCGCCGAAGAGCTGCCGGACTCCGACGATCCGTACGAGGAGATGATCAAGCTCCTCTACCCGCGCTACCAGGCCGCGCTCCGCCAGTTTCGCGCGTACGACTTCGACGATCTCGTGTGCGAGGTCGCGCGCCTCTGGACGTCGCGCGCCGATCTCCTTGCGAAGTGGCAGGAGCGCTACCGCTTCATCTTGGTCGACGAGTACCAAGACACCAACCGCGCGCAGCTCCAGCTTCTGCGGCTGCTCGCCGAGACGCACCGGAACATCTGCGTCGTTGGCGACGACGACCAATCGATCTACGCGTGGCGCGGCGCCGACGTCCGCAACATCCTCGATTTCGAGGAGCATTTCGCGGGCGCCAAGGTCGTCAAGCTCGAGCAAAACTACCGCTCACGAAAGCCCGTGCTCGATGTGGCGAACGCCGTCATCTCGAAGCGCCCCGACGTGAAGCACCGCAAGGTCCTGTTCTCGGAGCGCGACGGTGGCACCAAGGTGATGATCGGGGTGGCGTCGACCCCGGAGGCCGAGGCCGCCTACATCGGCCGGGAGATCTTCCGCATCGTCCGTGACGAGGGGCGCCGCCCCAAGGACTTCGCCGTGCTCTACCGCTCCAACGGCCAGTCGGCGGCGGTCGAAGCCGCCCTGCGCGAGCAAGGCGTCGCGCACAAGGTCGTCGGCGGACAGCAATTCTTCGAGCGCAAGGAGGTGAAGGACCTGCTCGCCTACCTCAAGCTGGCGCTCAACCGCTCCGACGAGATCGCGCTGCGCCGCATCGTGAACTACCCGCCGCGCGGCATCGGCGAGACGAGCATCGAGCGCCTCACCACCCACGCGACGGCGAAGGGGTGGACGCTCTGGCAAGCGGTGGAGCGCGTGGACGCCCTCGACGACATCACGGCATCCGCGCGCGAGGGGTGCAAGCAGCTCGAGAAGCAGATGAGCGAGCTCCGGCGGATGCTCCTCGTCGACCGTATGCCTGCGAGCACCGCCGCGCGGAGCTTCGCCGAGTACATCGGCTTCAAGCGCGAGCTCGACACGAGCTCCGGCTCGCCGCTCGTGGCGGCGCGGCGCTGGGGCAACGTCGAAGCGCTCCTCCGCACGTTCGGCAAGCGCGAGGCGCGCGAGGTCGCGAAGGGAAACGACGCCACGCACGAGCAGGCGCTCGCGGCCTTCCTCCACGCGCTTACGCTGAGCTTCGACGACGCCGAAGAGGGGCAGACCGACATGGTCACCCTCTCGACGCTGCACGGAAGCAAGGGGCTGGAGTTCGACTGCGTCTACTTCATCGGCTGCGAGGAGGGCCTCATCCCCCACTCGCGGACGCTCGACACGAAGGCGACCGACGCCACGCCGGACGCGAGCGACGTCGAAGAGGAGCGGCGCCTCTTCTACGTCGGCGTCACGCGCGCGCGCGAGCGGCTCACCCTCCTGCGATGCAAGGCGCGCGTCCTGCGCGGCAAGCCGATGCCGCGCACACCGAGCCGCTTCCTCACCGACATCCCCGAGGATCTCTACGACGGCTTCGAGGTGTCCGACGTCAGCTCGATGACCGCCGACGCCACGAACGAAAGCGCCAACGCGCTCCTCGCCGCGCTCGACGCGCTGGGCTAAGTCCCGCGTTGCATGCAACCCGGCGCGGGTACTCGCAGGCCGCGGTGGGCTCGAGCCGCGAACGGAGGGGCTGACTCGCCGAAGATCTAAGGCTAGATCTTCTCGAGCGCCCGGGCCAGATCCGCAAGGAGCTCGCCTTCGTCCTCGATGCCCGCGCTGTAGCGGACAAGCCCCTCCTCGATGCCGATCTGCGCGCGCTCCTCTGGCGTCAGCTCGTAGTAGCTCATGAGCACCGGCGGCTCGACGAGGGCCTCCACGCCGCCGAAGCTCGGCGCGATGCGCGGAATGCGGAGGGCGTCGACCACGGCGCGCGCTGCGGCGAGGCCCCCATGGCACTCGAACGTCACCACGCCGCCGAAGCCCGCCATCTGGTGCGTCGCGATCGCGTGATCGGGGTGCGACGGGAGCCCCGGATAGAACACGCGCGCCACCTTGGGGTGACCGTCGAGGAAGCGCGCCAGCGCCAGGCCGGTCGCGTTCTGCTTGTCGACGCGGAGCTTGAGGGTGCGCATCCCGCGTGACACCAGCCACGCCGCGTGCGGATCGCACACGCCGCCGAGGACGCCGCGCAGCTCGCGCACGACCGACACGAGGCCGCTCGGCCCCGAGACGAAGCCCGCGAGCACGTCGTTGTGACCGGCGACGTATTTGGTGGCGCTCTGGACCACCAGATCGATCCCGAACGCGGCGGGCCGGCAATTGACCGGCGACGCGAAGGTCGCGTCGATCATCGTCTTCACGTTGCGGTGCGCCTTCGCGATCGCAGCCAGCTGTGCCAAGTCGACGCAAGAGAGGTGCGGGTTCGTCGGCGATTCGCCGAGGACGAGGCGGGTCGCCGGCCTTATGGCGGCTGCGAGGGCGCCGAGATCGCCGGCGGCCACGAGCGTGTGCTCCACGCCGAACCGCGCGAGGACGGTCGTGATGAACTGGCGCGTCTGCCGGTAGCCATCGTTGAAGGAGACGACGTGCTGTCCTGCCTTGGTGAGCGCGAGGATGGCGGTTGTCACCGCGGCCATACCGCTCGCGAAGATGGCGCTCTCCTCGGTCCCTTCGAGCAGAGCCATCGCCCGCTCGGCGGCGCGGCACGTGGGGTTGCCGTAGCGCCCGTACTCGCCGCGATCTTCGCGCGGGTGCGTCCCGGTGGCGTACTGCTCGAGCTCGGCCGTGTTCGCGAAGGTGTACGTGGAGGTCTGGACGATAGGGGTCGAGATCGCGTCGTACGGCTCCGCGCGCGCTTCGCCGGCGTGGACCGCGTCGGTCGAGGAGGGCGTCTTCACGCGACCTCCGGGGCCACGCTCGGGAGCACCGCTTCGGCGAGCTTGCGGCGCGACTTCAGGAAGAAGTGGTCGGCGCCTTCGAGCACCTGGAGGATCGCGCCGAGGTCCCCGGCGAGCGCCTGGGCCTCTGCGACGTCGCAGAACTCGTCGTGGTCGCCGAGGAAGATGGCGATGCGTCCCTGGAACGTCGACGCGTCCTCCCGCACGAACTGGAAGATGCGGACCGCAGGCGCCACCAGCGTCACCCGATCGACGCCCCCCTCGAGCGCCGCCCCGCGCAGGCCGACCCACGTGCCGAACGAATAGCCGCACACCGTGATCTTCGCGCGCGGCGCGCGACGGCGAAACTCGCGGATCGCAGCGCGCACGTCGGCGGTCTCGCCGAGCCCTTCGCCGTACTTGCCCTCGCTCTTGCCGACGCCGCGGTAGTTGAAGCGCAGCGTCGCTACGCGGTCGCTCCCCTTCTCCGCGAGGATCTTGGCGATCGCGAGGACCACGGCGCTGTGCATCGTCCCGCCGTAGAGGGGGTGCGGATGGCACAGGACCACGGCGCGTTCGGACCCGACGCTCGCGCGCACGCGCGCTTCGAGAGACGGCTCACCGGGGAGGCCGGCCAACGTGATGAGCTCCTCGCCGGTGACGCTCGCGGGCGGCGACAGCTCGGGATGGGACGGCGGCGGGGGCAGATCGTGCGTTTTCGGCATCGGGCTCGTCGTCGGAGATAGCCCCACGCCCCCGGTGACGCAAACCTCACGCGCGGCGCGCCGCGGGGACGAGCGCCACAGGCACCGCGCCGAGCGCGAGCGCAGCCCCCATCGCCGCCACGCTACCAAGCCCCACGAGCACGCAGCCGAGCGCCCCCGCCAGCCCCGCGACGCACGACGCGACGAGCACGAACTCCAGCCGCCGCGACGCCCGCGTGCGCGCGAGCGCTCCGATCGCGAGGCCGGTCGCGAGCCCGACCGCGACACACGCGGCCGGCAGCGGGCAGGCCACGGGCACGAGCCACGCGAGGACGCCACCCGCGAGACCGGCCTTCGCCGCCGCGCCGAAGACGCCGCCCCGCCACATGCAGAAGACGAGCATCGCCGAGAGCGCGAGGGAGATCGCCATGACCACGTCGCGGCGCATGCAGCTGCTGCACGAGACGTACGCGAGCGCGGCCGGCGGCAACGCCCACGGCGCAGCGGCACGCAGACGCCCGCGCTCGTATGCGCTTCGCACCCGGGAGAGCTCTTCACTCATAGCGACGGCTCCATTCGGCCCGCAGGCGGCCAAGCGCCCGCGACAGGCGCTTGCGAAACAGATTGCCCGACTCGCGCTCGCCGCCGAGCGCCTCCAGGATCGTATCGGCGTCGGTGGGACGCAGCGTGCCGAGCACCTCGCGGGCGGCCTCGAGGAGCTCGCGTTCCATGGCGGCGTCCTCCGGTGACGGCCCCCCGTCTCTCGGCTCCGCGGGCGCGGCTTCGGCGCGCTCTTCGCGTGGGGGCCCCTCGCGCGCGCGCCGGCGCCCTTCACGACGCCGCGCGGTCCGGCACTCCCACGCCGCGACGCCGATCGCCCACGCCACCGCGTCGCGCGAGGGGTCGAGCTCCGAGAGGCGCGCGAAGACGCGGAGCAGCGCCTCTTGCGCCGTGTCGGCCGCGT
Organism: Myxococcales bacterium; assembly: GCA_025359105.1. Taxonomy (GTDB): domain Bacteria; phylum Myxococcota_A; class Polyangia; order Polyangiales; family Polyangiaceae; genus JANYHK01. Next base: position 5,007 of record JANYHK010000014.1, read on the forward strand.
CCGGCGCCCCGCCGCGCACGCGGGCGCAGAAGCGGTGCACGAGAGGCGAGACGCGCGCGAACGCCGGATGGAGCGCGGCCCTGTCTCCGTCGGCGAGACGGACCAGGAGCTCGTGCACCTCGCGTCGTTCGCGCGCGTCCATGCGTCAGTGGCTGCAGATCGGGCAGGAGCAGCTGTCGTCGGTCGACAGGCCCCCGCTGGCGTACGCGACGACGGGAACGAGAGCGAGCACCGAGACGATGGCTGCGAGAACGTACTTTTTCATCGTGACCTCCACTACCTCTAGGCGACAGCAGGCCAAACGTGACCATCCTTTCCGCGGGTCACGCGCGTGGCCAGAGCTCGCGAAGATCCATCGTCCAGGGACACGGTCCGGTCGCGACGTGCCGCGGTTGGATCGCCCCGGATCCGCGCGTCGCAGCGCGCGATCGTGCGACTTTTCAATCGGTTACGGAAATTCGCCGACGTTTACTCACATTGGCACCAGCGTTGCAAAAAGGGCTCGTCATGAGGCACCTCCAGCTCGCGTTCGTCCTGCTCCCCCTCTCCGCCCTCTCCCTCCATTGCGGCGGCGCGCCGTCCACGGACGATCAAGCGCAGGCCTCGTCCGAGGAGGCCGCGGTCAAAGCCGAGCGCCCCAACAACTTCCGCGAGCTGAAGACGAGCAGCGGGCAGTCGCAGGGCCTCTACGCCGGCGGCCACCCGAGCAAGGCCGGCGCCGCCTACCTCGCCGACCTCGGCGTCCACACCGATCTCAGCCTGCAGACCGCCGAGGAGCTCGTCTTCTGGGACCACGAGGTCGACTTCGGCGCGTTCTGGCGCTTCGAGAGCCCCGAGCACAAGCACGTGAGCGACCGCGGCATCGGGTACATCCGGAAGAGCTGGCTGGCGAGCCAGGTGAAGGACATGGGCTACGTCGACGACGTCGTCGGCATCATGGCCGACAAGAGCAAGCGCCCCCTTTACCTCCACTGCGAGTACGGCGCCGATCGCACGGGCGCCATCATCGCCCTCCACCGCGTCGTCAACGAAGGATGGGACGGCGCGACGGCGTTCCACGAGTGGCGCGCCAACACCGGACGCTGCGGCAAGTACCGCGCCCCCGAGGAGACCTTCAACCACAAACTCGCCGAGCTGTACGCGAAGACGAAGAACAGCCGCTACGATTTTTCGATCAAGACCGCGCCCGACTGCAACGCGCAATAGGAGCCGGCTGTCCTCTGGGTCGCTACCGTCGTTTGCCCGTTCCGGTCAATCGACGTTCGCTCTAGGAGAGGAGCGACTTCACGCGCGCGGCGATCACGCGCGCGGCGTCGGCCACCGGGACGAACTCGGCCTTCTTGGGATCGGGCTCCGTGCGGGGCTTGAGCTCGATGTTGCCGCCCGCCAGCCCCTTGCCGCCGATCGTGACACGCAGCGGGAGCCCGATGAGATCGGCGTCCTTGAATTTGACCCCGGGTCGCTCGTCGCGATCGTCCCAGAGAACCTCGACACCCATCGCCCACAGCTCGTCGTAGAGTTTCTTCCCCGCATCGGCGACCGCCTGGTCCTTGCCGAGCGTGACGAGCGCGACGTGGTACGGCGCGAGGCTCATCGGCCACCGGATGCCGTCGGCGTCGTTGTGCTGCTCGATCGCCGTCGCCACGAGGCGCGACACGCCGATGCCGTAGCACCCCATGACGACGGGCTTCTGCTCCTGCCCTTCGCCGGAGAAGAGCGCGCGCATCTTCTCGCTGTAGTGGGTGCCCAGGATGAAGATGTGCCCGGCCTCGATGCCGCGGTAGCTCTGGAGAGCGCCCTTCTCGCACTTGGGGCAGATGTCGCCGGTGGCGGCGAGGCGAATGTCGACGACGTCCCCCTCGAAATCGCGGCCGCGGTTGACGCCCTTGAAGTGGGTGTCGGTCTTGTTCGCGCCGGCGACGCCGTTGACGACGACGGACGCCGCGCGGTCCACGAGGAGCTTGCCCGTGAACCCGACGGGGCCCGCGAAGCCGACGTCGGCGCCGGTCGCCTTCTTCACGTCCGCTTCGCTCGCGAGGAACACCTCGGAGAGGCCGAGCGCGCGCGCGAGCAGGATCTCGTTCACGTCGTGGTCGCCGCGCACCACGGCCATCACGACCTGATCGCCCGCTGCGTAGAGCAGGCTCTTCAGCATCTTGTCCTTGGTGACGCCGAGGAAGGCGGTGACCTCGTCAATCGTGCCGTGCTTGGGCGTGTGGACCTCGGCGCGCGGCTCCTGCGTGCCGGCAGCCGCAGCCGGGGGCGCCTTGACGGTCGCGACCTCGACGTTCGCCGCGTAGTCGCAGGCGCCGCACGCGACGATCGCGTCCTCGCCGCTGTCGGCGAGCACCTGAAACTCGGCGCTCGTCGAGCCGCCCATCGCGCCGGAGTCGGCGGCGACCATTCGGTACGTGAGGCCCATGCGATCGAAGACGCGGCAGTACGCGACGCGCATTTTCTCGTAGCTCGCCTTCGCGCCGGCCTCGTCGGCGTCGAACGAGTACGCGTCCTTCATGATGAACTCGCGGCAGCGCAGGAGCCCGCCGCGCGGACGCGGCTCGTCGCGGAACTTCGACTGGATCTGGTAGAGGTTCTTCGGCATGTCGCGGTAGCTCTTGATCTCGCGACGCGCGATGTCGGTGACGATCTCCTCGTGGGTCGGCCCGAGCAAGAACTCCGAGCCCTTGCGGTCCTTCAGGCGGAAGAGCGTGTCGCCGAAGCGGTCCCAGCGGCCCGTCTCCTTGAAGTACTCGGCGGGCAGGAGCGCCGGCATGAGGATCTCGAGCGCGCCCGCGCGATCCATCTCTTCGCGCACGATCGACTCGACCTTGCGCAGCACGCGGAGCCCGAGCGGCAAGTAGTCGTACATCCCTGCGCCGACGCGGCGAATGAACCCGCCACGGGTGAGCATCACGTGACTTGCGTTCGCGGCGTCCTGGGGGGCTTCTTTGACGGTGGGGATGAGGGCACGCGAGAAGAGCATGGCGCTTTCCTACCACACGATCAGTCGCCGAACATCTCGCGCGCGACGAGGCCCACCGGGATCGTCCCGTGAGAGAGGACGTCGGCGTGGAAGCCACGAAGCGTGTATTTTGCACCTTCACGCTGTTTGAAGCGCTCGCGCATGCGGAAGAGCGCCTCGCGACCGACGATGTACGAGAGCGGCTGCGTCGGCGTCATCGTGTAACGCTTCACCTCGCCGAGGGCGACGACCCTCTCGAGGTGCACCCGATCGGTCAGCATCTTCACCGCGTCGTCGAACGTCATCCCCTTGGTATGGAGCCCCACGTCGATGAGGACGCGCGCCGCCCGCACGAGGGTCCATTCGAGCTGCATGAGGCGCTCCTCGTCGGTGTAGTAGCCGAGCTCGCTCATGAGCTCTTCGGAGTAGAGGCCCCATCCCTCCGAGAACGTCGGCGCGTCCCCGAGGAGCTTGCGGACCATCGACGGGTGGCGGCGCCCGAAGGAGCCCTGCAGGTGGTGCCCCGGATACGCCTCGTGCACCGTGGTGTCGACCTGATCGCCGTGGTCGTTCTCCCGGAGCATCTCCTCTTGCTTGGCTTTGGGGAGCGCCGTGTCGACGGGCGTGACGAAGAAGAAGCCCTTCGTGGTCGGGTCGAACGGCGGCGACTGGTCGTAGGCTGCGGTCGTCGTGCTGCGGAGGAAGACCGGGGTGTCGATGACCTCGCAGTCGTCACCGGGCGGAAACGGCATGACGTCCTTCTCGACGAGAAAGGCGCGCGCGCGGGCCAGCTCGTGCTTGTACGACGCGAGGAGGTTCGCTGCCGTCGGGTGATTGCCTTTGACGCGAAGGACGACGTCGGCCCACGACCTCGCGGCGGGGTCGATGCGCCTCGCCGTCTCGAGAAGCTGCACCTCCGTCTGCGCCAGGATCTTCTCGCCGAGCGCGAGGACGGCGTCGGCGTCTTCGCTCAAGAAGTGGCTGCGGTGCAGGAGGAAATCGAACGTCTCGCGGCCGGTGGCGAAGCTCCCGTTCGAGCGCGGCAGGACGTCCTTCTCGAGGAAGGTCGCCAGATCGGCGTAGGCCTTCTGCGCGGTGAGGATCGCCGCGTCGATGCGCTTTTTCTCGCCGGGCAGGGCGAGGAGAAGCGGCTTCCGCTGCTCCTCGAAGAAGGGGCGTGCGCCCTGCGCCATCTCGAGACCGACCTGCGTCCACACCTTGGGCGGGTTTTTGAGGTTCGCCTTCGCCGCCGCCGTGACGCCCGGCAGCTTCTCCATGCGCTCGAGCGCGTGCGTGGCGCGCTCGGCCGCCGGCGCGTAGTCGCGCGCGGTCATGACGAAGATCGCCGACATCGGCTCGGCGTAGAACGAGGGCATGCGCTCGTGCGGTCGCGTCTCCTTCCACGTGCGCTCGTCGACCTCGAGCGTCGCTTCGAGGAGCTCGAGATCGGTGCGCGCAGCACGCGAGAGCCTGGGGTTCGCCTTCACCTTCCGGACCCCGTCGAGGAGCATCGCGCGGGTCTTGCGCGCGAGCTCTACGCCGGCGGCCGAGCGATCGTCGAGCGCGCCGTCGCGCTTGTGGAGGCCGAGGAGCGTCGCCTGCTCGGGTGACGTCGTGAGGAGGACGTCGAGGTAGACCTTGGCGAGCTCGTCGACCAGCGCGTCCTCGCGCGGCGGCGTCGCGGCGGCCGCGGACGCGCTCGTCGCCGGCGACGGCGTACCCGCCGGCGCGTCACCAGGGGGCGTCGCCGATGTCGGCGGAGGGAGCACGGGCGCGGGGGCCGGCACGCACGCAGCGCACGCGAACGCGAAGAGAGCGAGAAATACCGTAAAACTGGGCTTGGGCGCGCGCACAAGCCCACGATACCGCGCCGCCACGCGCTGCGCACGGGCGCCCGCCACTACCCCAGCGCCGCCTCGACCGTGGCGCGGAAATACCGGGCGGCGAGGTCCACGGTGCGCTGCGTGCTCTCCGGCGTCGGGCCGAGCGGCGGCGCCACCTCGACGACGTCCCCGCCGACGAGCCCGACCTCACGGCCGAGCCGGGCAATCAGCTCCAGCACGAACTCCGGCGTGAGGCCGTCCGGCTCCGGCGTACCCGTGGCGGCCGCCCACGCGCTGTCGGTGCCGTCGATGTCGTTCGAGAAGTAGACGCCGGCTACCCCCGTCGCCTTCACGTGCGCCACGATCGCGTCGAGAGCGGCGCGCGGATCGCGAAGGCACTCGGCCGCCCAGAACTGGCGCACGTCCAGGCGCGACTCCCAGTACGCGCGGTCGTGCCGCGACGCGCGGATGCCGACCTGCACGAGGCGCCCGCCGCGGCCGAGGAGATCGTTCGCGTGGTACGACCACGTGGCGAAGCAGTAGCGGATCCCAAGGCGCTCCTCGAGGAGATCGGTGTGCGCGTCGGGCTGCACGATCGCGAAGCTCGCCTTGCGCGCGGCGTGCGCGCGCGCGAGCGCCGCCGAGACCGGCCACGCGACGGAGTGATCGCCGCCGAGCACGAACGGCTTCGCGGTAGGATTCAGCTGAAAAATGAGGTCGAGCGCGCGTTCGGCGATCGAGAGCGGCGACACCGGCAAGCGTGCGGCGACGGCCTCCGGTACGCCAGCGTAGATCGCGCGGCGCGTGGCGGCCTTTTGTGCCTCACCGAGCATGTCGTCGTGGAGGAGCTGCGGGACGACGAACACGTCACCGATGTCGACGACGCCGAGCGCACGCATGCGCGCGGGCCAGTCGGGATCGGCGGCCAGGAGCGCGGTGCGAATCGCCTGGGGGCCGAGGTTCGCGCCGCGGCGGAAGCCGGCGCCGACGTCGGAGGGGATGGCGAGCACCACGCCCTTGGCGGACGCGATGGCTGCGAGCGCCGCCGCGAACTTGACGGCGACGTCCTCCTCGCTGGCGGCGTCGTAGATCTGCCGCTGGAGCGCGAGCTGCTCGGCGCGTCCCGTGGAGACGAGGTAGACGCCACCGGCGGCGGGCTTGAGGAGCAGCGCGAGCTCGTCCTCGGGCGTGAGCACGTTACCGAGCTCCCGGGTGACGATAGACGGCGACGGAGACGTTGTCGCCGCCGCCACGGTAGAGCGCGCTCACGACAAGCCGGCGCGCGATGGCGGTGCAGGAGGCGGCGGGCCCGGCGGAGGCGAGGAGATCGGCAACCGTGCTCGCGTCGGGGAAGTAGTTCCAGAGACCGTCCGAGCACAGGACGACATGGCCTGGGCCTTGCCCTTGCCCTTGCAAGTCGACGGAGCGGACGTCGGGCTGGACGCTGCCGAACTGCGCTTCGGTGTCGCCGCCTTCGAGCGGGCCGAGGCAGCGCGTGAGCGCGTGAGCGAGCGGCTGCTGCATCGCGGCCTCTTCGCTCATGTCGCCGCGCGCGACCATCTCCTGCGCCCACGAGTGATCGCGCGTGAGGAGCTCGGCGCCGTTCGCGCCGAGCCAGTATGCGCGGCTGTCTCCAACCCAGCCGACGGTCAGTCGGGTGCCGTAGACGAGACCGGCCACGATCGTCGTACCCGGCGGCTCCTTCGTGCCGTGATCGAGCGCTGCCGAACAAACCGCCAGGTGCGCGGCGTGGATCGCCTGGCGCATGGCGCGCGTCGCCGCCTCGGACGCGACGTCCCCCGAGCGCGCGAAGTGGGCGAGCGCGTCGCACGCCGTCTGGGAGGCGACGGCGGAGGCCTGCGCCGCGTGCGTCGAGCTCGAGACGCCGTCGCACACGACGAGGACCGTCCACAGCTCCCCCGACGCGTCGCCGGTCGCCACCGAGACGGCATCCTCGTTGTGCTCGCGCTTGATGCCACGGTCGCAAAGCGCCGCGAGGTGCGGCGCGATCTCGACGGGGCGCGCGAGCTCGTCCTCCACGGCGTCGAGCGCGGCGCGGAGGACGTCCGCGTCGCGCGACTCGTGGGGCGCGTCGAGCCCCGGCCCCGCGAGGAGGCGGAAGAGAGCGGGCGGTCCGCCGAGCGCAGGCGCAGGGAAGAGGCTCCGACCGAAGGCTGCGAGCGGGCAGCAGGCGTCGGCGCGGCCTCCATCGAGCACCGCCGCGCGGACCCGCGACAGGATTAGCCGACCATCAGCCACGTGGAAATCGGTCTGCCGTGGGATCCAGCGCAACCCGGCGCGCTCGAGCGCCTTCGTGATGCCGAGCACCTCGCGCGCGAAGCCGAGCGAAACGGCGAGGCTCAGGTCGGGCGCGGCCTCGACGAGCCCGATGGCGCCGCGTGGCGTCGGCGTGAGAACCAGGAAAGCGCCGCGGCGCGGGTCCTCGCCCTTTTCGACGAGCCGGGGGGCGGCCGGGTGCCCGGTGAGGGCGTGCGTCGCTGCCGCCTCGTCCGCGACGACGCCAGGGTCACCCATCGCGATGGCGACTTCGGCGCCGTCCTTCGTGGTGGCGTTCAGGTCGTCGACGGCGCGGGCGCCGGTCACGATGCCCCCGCCGAACGCAGTGCCGGGTGGCAAGATCGAGACGGTCATGCGCTGATCGACGAGGCTGCTGCCACAAGAGGCGCAGTAGCCCTCGCCGTCGTCGGTGTCCGGGCGATGGCACGACGGGCAGAGCGAAGTCGGCGCCATCGTCGGAGCGTCGCGCAGGACGAAGGCGAGATCGGGCGCGCTCACCGCTGCCGGGCTCACGGAAACGTGCCCCGCGCTCTCGGCGAGGCGATCGCCGTCGAGCTCGCACAAGATATCCTCGTCGCCGTACGGGGCGTCGCAGGTGGGGCAGCGCTTCACTGGCCCAATGGTAACCAAACTTCGCGACCGGCGCTCAGGGACCGCGCGCGAAGTTTCCGGGGTGGATCTACGATGACCCAATGAGCGGTCAGCTTCAGCACGTCGACGACGACGGACCGGCGCGTTGCAGCTTCTGCCAAGAGCCGGCTGCCGGGCCGTGCGCGTCGTGCGAACGCCCCGTGTGCGGTGACTGCTGCACGCTCACCGAAGGGGGCGTCCGGGTGTGGGCGGTGTGCCTGGAGTGCGATCGCAAGAAGGGGCGCTCGCTGTCGGGCGCGTGGGGGGGCCTCGTCGTGTGGCTCGTCGGAATCCTCGTCGTCCTCGCGGCGGCGACGGCGCTCATGGGGTGGATCGCGGGACGGTGAGATGCACTTCCCCCGCCGCCCACCGGCGCACGATGCCGTCGTCTCCCCGCACGAGCAGCCGTCCGTCGGTGTCGATCCCTTCCGCGACCCCCTCACCCGGCTCGCCCTGCACGCGGGCGCCGGCGAGGGCGTCGGCCGCAGCGAGGCGCGCGTGGACGAGGCCGAGGCCGCGCGCCATCGCGGGCTCGACGTCGCGATCGAGGCCGGCCAGGACGTCCGCGAGCAGCTCCGCGCGATCGAGCGCGACGAGATCGCCAAGGAGCGCGAGGGAGGTCGCGCGCTCAGCGATCTCCGCGGGGAACGCACGCGTGCGCACGTTGATGCCGATGCCGACGATCACCGCGTCGACGCGGCTCCCCGACAAGATCGACTCGACGAGCACACCGGCGAGCTTCCTCTTGCCTACGACGACGTCGTTCGGCCACTTGAGCTGCGGCGTCGCCGCGCCGCCGAGCGCCGCCGCGACCGCGTCGCGCGTGGCGAGTCCGGCGACGAGCGCGAGCGGCGGCAGCCGCGACGGCGGGCAGGTGACCCGAAGGAGCACCGAGAAGAGCAGGCTCTCGCCGGGCGGCGACACCCACGCGCGCCCTAGCCGGCCACGCCCGCCCGTCTGTGACTCGGCGACCCACGTGGCGCCGTGCGGCGCCCCGAGCCGGGCAGCCGCCTTCGCCTCGTCGTTCGTCGAGGTCGTCTGGGCGAGCACCTGAAGCGGCGCGCCGAGCGCGATGTGGCGCGCGCGGATCGCGTCTTCTGCGCGCGCGAGATCCGAAGGCGCGCGCGGGTCGTCGATCACGGATCGAAGTCCAGCCCGATGTCGGCCGCAGGCGCCGAGTGGGTGAGCGCGCCGACGCTGATCGCGAACACGCCCGCCTTCGCGAGCTCGGCGATCCGCCCGAGCGTGATCCCTCCAGAGGCCTCGGTCAGCGCGCCCGTCGCCCTGGCGCGGCGCACGGCCTCGGCCACCGTCGCCGTGTCCATGTTGTCGAGGAGCACGATGTCGGCGCGCGCGGCCAGCGCCTCGTCGAGCTGCGCCAGCGTGTCGACCTCGCACTCGATCCGGCAGGTGTGCGTGGCGCGGCCTCGCGCGCGCTCGATCGCCTGTCTCACGCCGCCGCAGGCAACGATGTGGTTGTCCTTGATGAGGACCGCGGAGCCGAGGTTGTCGCGGTGGTTCATCCCGCCGCCCGTGCGCACGGCGTAGCGCTCGAGGGCGCGGAGGCCCGGCGTCGTCTTGCGCGTGTCGGTGATGCGCGTCGCAGAGCCCGCAGGTACCGCGTCGACGTAGGTGCGCGTCATCGTCGCCACGCCGGTCATCCGCTGCGTCAGGTTGAGCGCGACGCGTTCGCCCATCAAGATGGATCGGGCGCGCCCGGTGACCGTCCACAGAGTCGTCCCGCCGGACGCGCGCGCGCCGTCCGGGGTCACCGCCTCGACGACGAGGGTGGGGTCGATGTGCGCAAAGACTCGCGCGAAGACGAGCGCGCCGCAGGCGACGAGATCGCCTCGCGCCACGGCTCGCGCCCGCGATTGCGTGACGGGATCGACGCAGGCCTCGGTCGTGACGTCGCCACCGGCTAGATCCTCGACCAGCGCACGGGCCACGATTTCCTCGACCAGGACGCGCGGAAGCTCGGTGCTTTCCATGCGCCGTGGTCTACCACGTTCGTGTAGGATACTTGCATGTGCTCGCGTGTGCTGACGACCGCCCTCGCCGCGTCCATTCTTAGCGGGCTCATGGGCTGCGCAGGCGGCGACAGCCCTCGCCCGCAGCCCCCGACCAACACGAACGGCCAGCCGGGTCCGGGTCCTGGTGTTCCTCCCGGTCCCGGCAGCGGGCCGCTCGCCGTCCTCGATCCCACGTCGGCGAAGCAGGAGTCGTGGCAGCTCGAGCGCGGACCGGCGCCGTTCCTCAACTTCGAGGCTCAGCACCTGCGCATCAGTGCCGGCTGCCGCACGCCGGCCGGCCAGATGGACTGCGAAGCGCTGCGGTTCGCGCGCGGTGGCCCCCAGGTGGTGCTCACTCCCCAGGAGAAGGGGCGCATGGGCGCGCCCGGCGCTGCGGTCTGCAGCCACATCAAAAACCAGCTCCTCACCGGGCGTGACCCGAAGGGCAACGAGGACGGCTTCTGCGTCTTCGCGGACGGCTCGATGATCGCCACAGGCTCCCTCGAATACCACACGCTCAGGTAAGGAAGGCGGGGACCCAGCGCGATGAAGCGGCTCACCGTCGTCGCGGAAATGACCGTTGCGACGAGCCGCGCGGCCACGCTTGCTGAGATCTACCGCGTGGCGCTCGAGGCCATCACGAAGGTCTCCGGCAGTCCGCGTGCGTCGATCCTGCTCTTCGATCGCGAAGGCGTGCTGCAATTCGAAGCGTGGCGCGGCCTATCCGACGCCTACCGAGCTGCGGTCGCCGGGCACACGCCGTGGAAACCCGGTCAGCCCGCCCCGGCGCCGATCTTCGTCGACGATGTCCGCAACGATCCGAGCCTGGCCAGCTACCTCGCCGTGTTCGAGAGCGAAGGGATCCGCGCGCTCGCCTTCTTCCCGCTCGTCACCGGCGGCGGGACGATCGGAAAGGTCATGGTCTACTTCGACGACGCGCCCCACGTCTTCGAGGAAGAGCTGGCGCTGCTGCTCCAGGACATCGCGGCGCACGCGGCGTTCGCCGTCGACCGGCAACGGGTGGTCGATCTGCTCCGCGCGGAGCGAAGCCTGTTCGCCGCCGGGCCCACCGTCGTCGTCCGCTGGCAGAACACGCCGGGGTGGCCGCTCGATTACGTATCGCCGAACGCGCAGATGCAGCTCGGGTACGCGGCAGAGGAGCTCTTGCGCAGCGGCTTTGCGTCGATCTTCCACTCCGAGGACGCGCGTCGTTTCGGCGCCGAGCTCGAGGCCCGCGCACGGGCGGGCGATCCGAGCTTCGAGCTCGAGCTGCGCATCTGCCCCGCGGGGGGCGACCCGCGGTGGGCGTACGTGCACACCGTGCTGGTCCGCGACGCGGCGGGCGCGACGACGCACTTCCTCGGCTACCTCGTCGACACCACGGAGCGGCGCAACCAGGCAGACGCGCTGCGGACGGCGGAGGCGCGCCTGCGCGAGTCCCAGCGCCTCGAGGCGCTCGGCGTCCTCGCAGGCGGGATCGCGCACGACTTCAACAACCTGCTCGTGGGCGTGCTCGGCAACGCGAGCATGGCCCTCGCGCTCCTTCCGGCGGGGCCGGCGCACGAGACGGTGAGCGACATCCAGACCGCCGCGCGCATGGCGTCCGATCTGACCCGGCAGCTGCTCGCGTACTCCGGCAAGGGGCGCTTCGTCGTCGAGCGGCTGGATCTGTCGCGCCTCGTCGCGGACTCGGCCCACTTGCTCGGCGCCGTCATCTCGCGCAAGGCCACCGTGACACACGCGCTCGCGACGGACTTGCCGGCGATCGAGGGGGACGCGACGCAGCTCCGCCAAGTCGCGATGAACCTGCTCACGAACGCGTCGGACGCGCTGGGGGACGCGGCCGGGCAGATCACCGTCTCCACCGGCGTCGAGGACGTCCTTGGCGGGCGCCGCCGCGGCGCGTTCCCCGACGGCGAGCTGCGCGCCGGTCGTTACGTGTTCCTCGAGGTGAAGGACAGCGGGCACGGCATGCCCGAGGACCAGCTCCCGCGCATCTTCGACCCGTTCTTCACCACCAGGTTCCAGGGGCGGGGGCTCGGACTCGCGGCGGTCCTCGGCATCGTCCGCGGCCACGGCGGCGCGATCCTCGTCGACTCCGCGGAGGGCAGAGGCACCTCGTTCCGGCTGTTGCTCCCGGCGCGCGGAGGCCACACCACCGCGCCCCTCGCCAAAGCCCCCACGATGGCGCCCCCGCTGGACGCCGCGGCCACGATCCTCGTCGTGGACGACGAGCCGGTGGTACGCCGCGTCGCGCAGCGTGTGCTGGAGCGCGCAGGCTACCGGGTGCTCCTCGCCGAAAACGGGCGCGAGGCGCTCCGGCTGGTCGGTGACGGCAACGGCGAGGTGAAGCTCGTGCTCCTCGATCTGACGATGCCCGAGCTGAGCGGCGAAGAGACGTTCGAGCTCCTCCGCGCGCGCACCCCGCAGCTGCCGGTCATCATGACGAGCGGCTACAGCGAGGAGACGAGCACGCACCTCACCGACCGTGGCCTCGCCGGCTTCCTCGAGAAGCCGTACGCCGCGGACGAGCTGATCACGGCGATACGGCGCGTGCTCGCAGCCCGCGCGGATGGCTGAGGATCGCTACCACCGCTCGACGCGCCAACCGCGCTTCTTCGCGAGGCGCAGGAGCCGCGGGTCGGGGTTCACGCACACCGGCTCGCGCACGCGTTCGAGCAGCGGCAGGTCGGTGAGCGAGTCGGAGTAGAACGTCGCGTCTTCGATCGCGAAACCGAGCCGGTCGGCGAGGCGCTGCGTACGCTCGATCTTGCCGTGTCCGTAGCAGAGCGGCGCGATGAAGCGGCCGGTGAAGACGCCGTCACGAACCTCCAGATCGCTGGCGACGACGTGCTCGATGCCGAGGTACCGAGCGACCGGCCCCGCGCCGTAGCGCGTCGCGCCGGTGACGATCGCGACGATGTCCCCCTGCGCGCGGTGCCGCTCGACCGCGACCCGTCCGAGCTCGCACACATGCTGCTGGACGTGCGAGACGAACCAGTCCGCGCACTTGTCCTCGAGCGCTTCCTCACGCGTCCCCTTGAACTGGCGCAGCGCCTTCTCCGCCACGGCGGGCGCGTCGACGATGCCCAGCGTGTACTGCGTGACCCAGTAGACGGCGCGGGCGAGATCGCGCCAGGTCGCTTCACCGCGTTCGCGCTGGTAGCGGACGAAGAGCGTCGCCGTCTCTTTGCGGACGAGCGTTCTGTCCATGTCGAAGAGCGCGGCGCGGAACATCGTCCTCAATAGATGCCGTAGCCCCGGCCGAGGGCTTCGGAAAAGAGATTGCATAGTGCATGAAACACGACGCCCGCGCCGACGCCGCCGGTGCGGGCGCGCAGCCACCCGAAGAGGAGCGCCGGGAAGAAGACCGCGAGGCGCGCCGGCTCGTGGATCGTCGCCAGGTGCCCGATCGCGAAGACGACGCTGCCGATGACGAGCCCCGGTCCCACGCTCGCGCCGAGGATGCGCAGGCGGGGCGGCCACACGGCGTCCAGGCGCGATTGGAGGTAACCTCGGTAGAACGACTCCTCGGGCAGCGCGATCAGGACGAGCTGCCCGAACGCCTCGTTGAGCGCCCCCTTGGGGAGCGCGAAGTGGAACGCACCGCCGGCGTGCCACCACCATCGCCACCCGACGAAGAACGGAACGAACGTGACCGCGGCGAGCCCGAGGGCCCAGGCGATCGCGGGGAGCGCTGCCCGGAGCGCGCTCTTCACGTCGAGCGCGCCGGGGATGACGAGCCCCCCGAACGCGAGCCCCGCCTCGCGCACCCGCGCGTCGTCGTGGCGCCAGACCATCGCCCAGGCCGCGCCAAGGAAGAGGAAGCCGACGGCGGTGGCCACGTACTTGTCCGGCAATGTGGCGCTCGCGACGGTCACCGCCGCAGTCACCAGCGCCGCGATCCCCAGCGCCTCGATGAGCGCGCGCTTGCGTTCCGGTTCCACGAGGGCGGCTACTTGCAGGTCACGCGCGCCGCGTACGCCTCGACGTGCCGCTCCTCGTTGTCCTGCCACGCGAGCAACCACTCGCCCTTCATCTTGCCGGCCGCCAGCGACGGGCGGGGCTGCTCGCCCGTGACCTTGGTGAGGATGCTGATGCCGCTCGAGTCGGGGACGTCGCGCGTGAGGATGCGCATGCGGATGCGGCCTTGCTCGTAGTAAGCGACAGCGACCTGGCCGTCGCTGACCGCGAGCGACGGGCGGCCGCCCTGGGGCGCGAGGCGCTTGTGCCACATGAGGTTGCCCTTGACCGGATCGATGAGCGCGGCGTAGGCGCCACCTTGCCCGGCCTCCGCGTGCCACGCCAGGAAGCACCCCTCGGTGCCGCACGCGATCGACGGCGCATCACCGGAGATCTTGTCCTCGCTCATCGTCTTCACGTCGCCGATCAGCCGATCGCGTCGGGACCCGCTGCCGTTCGCGTCGTCGAGCCCCTTCCTGAGCTCCGGCGCCGACAGCGGGATGCGGATGCGCTCGATGGTGTGCTGCGTGTCGCGCTCGAGCTTGTACGCGACGTAGATGGCGTTCGAGGCGACCGCGATGCTCGGCAGCCGGAGCTGCGGGAGGCGGGACTTGATCGGCGCGAAGTCGGTCGCGCGGATCTCCGGGCCGATCGGCTCGAGCTCGGGGCTGAGGTGGCGGAGGAAGAGATCGTCTCCGTCCTTGTCGCGATCGTCCTCCCACGCGACCCAGAAGCCGTCCGGCGCGCGATCGATGACCGGCCACGTGACCTTGCTGGGGCGCGACGCGCCGACCAGCACGCTAGGGCCGCCGATGCGCCCGTCCGCGTCGAGAAAGCGGACGCGCACGCCGGCCTCGCGGCCGCTCTTGTCCCAGTAGAGGAGGAGCGTGCGATCCCCGGAGGCGAGCAGCTGCGGGCGCTCGACGTCGTCGGCCTCGGGGGTGAGGTCGCGCGGGCGCGAGAGCGGCCGGCCGTTCGCGTCGATGACGACGGAGTAGGCGTGGTCGTGGCCGGCCTGCTCGTGGTCGTCGGTCCACGTCACGATCGGCCCCTTCGCGGTGAGCGCGATCGACGGGCGCACCGCGTTGCGCTCGATCCCCAGGCGCGGACGCGAGAGCGCGGTGACGGAGCACGGCCCCTGCGGTTTGCTCGCCGCGTCGATCTGCGCGAGCAGTCCCCGCGACGCTCCGCCGGCCCCCGCCTCACCCGCCTCCTTGAGCTTGCGCTGCGCGCCGAGCACGTCCTTCTGCGCGAAGAGGGCGAGGCCCTCGGCGACGAGCGGCGCCCACTTCGGCTCTTCGCCGACGGGCAACGGTAGTCCCGCCGAGCCTGACGGCGACGCCGAGGCCGACGACATGACCGTTGGCGTGAAGACCTGAGGCCTGAGGTGCTTCATCCAAACGAAGAACGCCCCCCCCATCGCGACTGCGAGCAGGAGCGAAGAGACGGCGTACCGAACGGCGCTCGGCGGCGGGGCCTCGGCGCGGGACACTTCGACGGGTACGCCGTTGGGGGACGCGGGCGCGGCCGGCGAGAGGTGAGGCGCGCGGGCCTCGGGAGCGTCGGGGTTGTACGTCGTCGTGTACGGAAGCGCCTCGCTCCCGCTCGGCAACGACACGTTGGAGCTCTGCCCAAACGCGCGCGCGAGCGCCTCGGCGAGCTCCTTCGCGCTCTGGTAACGGAGGTCCGGCTCGCGCTCGAGGGCCTTCTTGAACCACTCGTCGAACCCGGGGGGCAGGTCGGGCCGGATCTTCGAAGGGATCGGCAGGGGCGCGGTCGCGATCGCCGCGAACGTCATCGCGACGCCCTGATCGGTGTTCCACACCGGCCGCCCGATCAGGCACTCGAACGCCAGGCACCCCAGCGCCCACAGGTCGGCGCGGTGATCGACCGAGTGCTGGCCCTTCACCTGCTCGGGGGACATGTACGCGGGCGTCCCGAAGACCGCCCCCTCGCGCGTCAGGCGCTTCTCTTTCTCGTCCGGCTGGACCGGCGCGTAGAACTTCGCGAGCCCGAAGTCGAGGAGCTTGGCGATCTCTTCGCCGTCCTCCCCTTTCACGAGGAAGATGTTCTCCGGCTTCAGATCTCGATGGATGACGCCGGCCGCGTGGGCCTTCATGAGCCCTTTGGCGCACTGGGCGATGATGCGGACCGTCGACCTCGGATCGATGAGGCGGACGCGCGCCATGCGATCGTAGAGGGACTCGCCCTCGAGCATCTCCATCGCGATGAACGGGCGGCCGTCCTCGAGGCGGCCGGAGTCGTACACGTCGACGATGTGCGGGCTCTTCACGCTCGCAGCGGCGCGCGCCTCGCGGAAGAAGCGCTCGATGACGATCGTGGACGCGGCGAGCTCGGAGGCGAGCACCTTGATGGCGATCTTCTTGCCGAGCGACATGTGCTCGGCTTCGTACACGGCCGCCATGCCGCCGCGACCGATCTCCCGAGTCACGCGGTACTTGCCGACGAGGGTCGTCCCGACGGGGATTTTGGATTCGTTCGGGATCGCGGGCATGAAACGTGACCTGGAACGACGAAAGCCTACCCTAAATCACCGGCCGCCAATCTGATTCGCGACCCACTCGAAGGCTTGGCAACGGTTCCACCCTAAGGACGGGCGCCCCGGGGGTCCCGCGTAGACGTGCGGTCTTGGCGAGGTTAGCCTCGAATGTACCTGTTTTCCGCTGCGAGGTGGCCGCCGTGACCGTGGATTCCGACGCGAAGGAGAGGCTCGCGGTCATCGGCGAGATCGCCGCCGAGGTGGCCCATGAGCTGCGCAACACCCTTCAGGTCATCGCTGCCAGCGCCTACCTCGCCAAGCAGGACCCCGCGGCCAGCCTGCCGCACATCCAGAAGATCGAGAAGAACGCGCGCCTGGCGCACGGGATCGTCGATGATCTGATGACCCTGGCGCGCGGCGAGCCTGCCCACGCCGAGCCGATCCTGTTCGCGGAGGTCATGGTCGCGGCGCGCGCGGAGCTCGCGCCGGGCGCGGCGACGTGGCACGACGCCCTCACGCCCGCCGATCTGCGCGTGCGCGCGCATCCCGGCCTGCTGACGCGCCTGTTTCACGTGCTCTACGAGAACTCCATCGGCGCATGTGCCGGCCGCGCGGGCCTGCCAGAGATCACGACGCGCGCCTGGGGTCACGACGGGCGCGTGACGATCGAGGTCGCCGACGACGGGCCTGGCGTCCCGGCCGAGATTGTGGCGCGCGTCTTCGATCCCCTCGTGACCGGCCGCGTGGGGGGCACCGGCCTCGGCCTGGCCCTCGCGAGACGCATCGCCGCCGCCCACGGCGGGCGGATCGAGCTGGCGGCGACGTCGAGCGCAGGCGCCACGTTTCGGGTGGAGTTGGCGGGAGTGCGCTGAGAAAGCTCAGACGAGCGCGGAGCGCAGTCGGAAGCGCATCTTCCGGATGCGCGCCGCGACGGAGCGGGCGCGCGCCGCACGAACGCGGAACTGCGCGGCGTAGTCGCGCGCCTCGTTGACCTCTCGGAAATCCCTCGCGACGCGCGAGAGCCGCAGCCAGCTGCGCGGCGAGGTCAGGATCTCCCGGCCTTGCTCGGCGATGGTGTCGCACTCGATGGCACTGCGCAGCTCGGCCATGGCGGAGGTGGGCGGTCCGGCCGGCTCCGTACACCAGTTCCTGACGGGGCAGGCCGAACCGGTCGCGGGGCTGAGCGCGAACGCGAGCGCGAGGACAAGGGCCGGGCGGCGCATGGGCTTACGACACCCCGACCGGGAGATCGCTTGGGGGTCTAGCCGTCGGGGGCCAGGCGTCGCATATAGGGGGCTCCCTCGATGCTACCTATCCGCCTCCGCGGCGCGCGCACCCACAACCTGCGCGGCGTCGACCTCGACCTCCCTCCCGGGCAGCTCGTCGCCCTGACCGGCCCGAGCGGGGCGGGAAAATCCTCGCTCGCGCTCGACACCCTGTATGCGGAGGGCCAGCGGCGCTTCGTCGAGAGCTTCTCACCCTACGCGCGCCAGTTCCTCGAGCGCCTCGAACGCCCGCCGGTGACGTCGCTCGATCCCATCGCGGCCACCGTCGCCGTCGATCGGCGCGCGCCGGTCAAGTCCAGCCGGTCCACGCTCGCGACGCTTGCCGATCTCGAACCTTACCTCGCCGCCCTCTTCGCGTGCGAAGCGCTGCCCACGTGCCCCGACTGCGACGTCCCCGCGGTGGCGACGAGCGCCGCGGCGGCCGCGCGCGACGTGTCGGCGGCGTGGACCGGCGCGCGCTGCATCGTCACCTACCCGGTGCGCGCCCCCGACGCCGAGGCGTTCCTCGAGCTCCGCGAATCGCTCGCGAAGGACGGGTACCGGCGTCTCGTCGTGGGCGGGGCGCTCCGCGACATCGACGACGTGCGCCCCAGCGAGGCGACGGCCCCCGATGTACGCCTCGAGGTCGTGGTCGACCGCGTGCACGTCGGCGCGAAGGACGCGCGACGGCTGCAGCAAGCGATCGAGGCCGCATGGCAGCGCGGCCATGGACGCGCCGAGCTCCGCGCCGACGATCCGAGGGAGGGCAAGGGCGAGGCCGAGGGCCAGGGCAAGGGCGAGGGGGCGCGCGCGAGGCACACGCCTGTCGTGCGCGGCCTCGTGTGCCCGAGGTGCGCGCGCGCGTTCGAGCCGGCCCGCCCCGCGCTCTTCTCCTACAACTCGCCGCTCGGCGCGTGCGGCGACTGCAAGGGGTTCGGCCGCGTCATCCGCGTCGACTGGGACAAGGTCATCCCCGACCCCACCAAGACGCTCGCCCAGGGCGCCATCAAGGCGTGGGGCGGCGCCTCCGCCGAGTGGGAGCGCGGCGCGCTCGTGAAATTCTGCCGGCGCGCGAAGATCCCGATGGACGTGCCGTGGGCGATCCTGACGGACGCGCAACGCGGGCAGGTGCTCGGCGGCGAGGGCACGTGGGAAGGCGGCAAATTCCCCGGCGTCCGCGCGTGGTTCAAATGGCTCGAGGGGCGCACCTACAAGATGCACGTGCGCGTCTTTCTCGCGCGCTACCGCGAGTACTCGCTGTGCGAAGCGTGCAAGGGTGGCCGGCTCAACGCGGTCGCGCGGTCCTACCGCGTTGGAGCGCTCGATCTGCCTGGCTGGCACGCGCTCTCGGTGAGCGAGGCGCGGACGCGGATCGCCGCGCTGCCCGTTCGCTCGCCGCAAGGCACGCGAGTGAAGGGCGCCCTCGGGACCCGGCTCGGCTACCTCGAGCGCGTCGGCCTCGGGTACCTCACGCTCGACCGCCAGGCCCGCACGCTCTCCGGCGGCGAGGCGCAGCGCGCGGGGCTCACGACGGCGCTCGGCGCGGCGCTCACCGGCACGCTCTTCGTCCTCGACGAGCCGACCGTCGGCCTCCACGCGAGCGACGTCCCGCCGCTCGCCGGCGTGATGCGCGAGCTCTCGCGCGCCGGCAACACCGTCCTCTGCATCGAGCACGACGAGCGCATCGTGCGCGCGTGCGATCGCGCGATCGAGCTCGGGCCGGGCGCTGGCAGCCGCGGTGGCGAGGTGCTGTTCGACGGACCGCCGAGCGCGATGCGCGGTCGCAGCGATCTGCCGACGGGGCGTGCGTGGACGCGCGCCATGGCGCCGCCTCGAAAGGTCCGCGCGCCGACGGGGACGCTCACAGTCAAAGGCGCGCGCGCGAACAACCTCGACGCCGTCGACGTCGAGATCCCGCTCGGCGTCGTGTGCGCGATCACCGGCCCGAGCGGCTCCGGCAAGTCGACGCTCGCCGAGGACATCCTCTACCGTGGCGTCGCACGCGCGCGCGGCGACACGAGCGTTGCCCGGCCGGGGCCGTTCGAGGCGCTCGTGGGCCACGAGGCGCTCGTGCGCGCGGTCCTGGTGGATCAGTCGCCGCTCGGCCGCACCGCGCGCGGCAACCCCGCCACCTACACCAAGGCGTGGGATCGGATCCGCGCGCGCTTCGCGTCGGAGCCGGCAAGCATCCGGCAGGGGCTCGTCCCCGCCCATTTTTCGTTCAACGTGGGCGCGCTCGGCGATCGCGCGTCGGGGCGCTGCGAGACGTGCTCCGGGGAGGGCTACGAGACGATCGAGATGCAGTTCCTCGCCGACGTGGCCCTCCTCTGTCCGGTGTGCCAGGGCAAGCGCTTCAAGCCCGAGGTGCTCGCCGTCAAGCACCGCGGCCTCAGCGTCGCCGACGTCCTGGCGCTGACGATCGACGACGCGCTCGAGATCCTGGACCCCAAGGGTGAGCTGGCCGCACGCGACTACGTGCTGCGCCGCGCGCTCGAGCCGGTGAGCCGCGTCGGGCTCGGCTACTTGCCGCTCGGGCAGCCGCTTTCGATGCTCTCCGGAGGCGAGGCGCAGCGCCTGAAGCTCGCGCGCGCGCTCGAGGGCGAGGCGAAGGGTGCGCTCTTCGTCATCGACGAGCCGAGCGCCGGTCTGCACGCCGAGGACGCGGCGTTCGTCGTGCGCGCGCTGCACCAGCTCGCCAGCGAGGGCGCGAGCGTCGTCGTCGTCGAGCACGATCTCGACGTCATCCGCGAGGCCGACTGGGTCATCGATCTCGGCCCCGGCGGCGGACCGAACGGCGGCAGGGTCGTGGCCGCCGGCACGCCCGCGCAGATGGCCAGGGGCAAGACGAAGACCGGCCTCGCGATGCGCGCGCACACGAGCGGCGACGTCGCGTTCGAAGGTGCCGTCCCCTCGTCTGCCGCCGAAGCCGCCACGCGCGCGAGCCTGGAAATCGGCGTCGAGCGCGCGCGCGAGCACAACTTGAAGGAGGTCTCCACGAAGATCCCGCACGGGCGCCTCACCGTCGTGACCGGCCCGAGCGGCTCGGGAAAGTCGTCGCTCGCGTTCGACGTGATCTTTGCCGAGGGGCAGCGACGCTTCATGGAGACGCTGTCGCCGTACGCGCGCCAGTTCCTGCCGACCCT
Organism: Myxococcales bacterium; assembly: GCA_025359105.1. Classification (GTDB taxonomy): domain Bacteria; phylum Myxococcota_A; class Polyangia; order Polyangiales; family Polyangiaceae; genus JANYHK01. The sequence goes on from JANYHK010000014.1 coordinate 25,603, forward strand.
GCCGCGCCCCGACGTCGACAGCGTCACCGGCGTGCCACCGTCGATCGCCCTCGAGCAGCGGACGACCCGCGGCGGCGCCAACTCCACGGTCGCCACGGTCACCGAGGTCGCCCACTACCTGCGCCTCCTCTACGCCAAGGTCGGAGAGCAGTTCTGCCCGGCGTGCGACGCGCGCGTCAGCGCGAGCTCGCCCGACGACATCCATGCCCGCGTGGGCGCGATGCGCGGCGGCAAGATCACCGTGTATTCGCCGGCGGTGCGCGCGCGCAAGGGCACCTACCTCGACCTGTTCACCCACGCCGCTCGCGCGGGCGTCGCGACCGCGCGCGTCGACGGGGCGATCGTCGCGATCGACCCGCCGCCGAAGCTCACCAAGGCGAAGGAGCACACGATCGACCTCATCGTGTTCTACGGCGCGCCCGCGGACTTCGACCGCGCGGCGTTCGATCGAGCGATCGCGTGGGGCGAGGGCGCCCTTCGGGTCGCGACCGGCGCGCCCACGCCGAAGCCGCACCCCAAAGAGGAGACGCTCTCCACGTCGCGCGCGTGCGGCCGATGCGGAGCAGGCGTGCCCGAGCTCGATCCGCGCTGGTTCTCGTTCAACACGAAGCAAGGGCAGTGCGAGGCGTGCGAGGGAACCGGCGTGCAAGGCGGCTCGGAGGCCGTCGCGGCGGAAAAGCACCCGGCGAAATGCGCGACGTGCGGCGGCGCGAGGCTCGCGGCGGTTCCCCGGCGCGTGCGCATCCACGACGAGACCTACCCCACCTTCACGGCCCGCGACGTCGCCAGCGCGCTGCGTGCGGCGCGCGCCTGGACCTTCTCGGGAAACCCGGGCGCGATCGCCAAGGCGCCCCTGGCCGAGCTCGTGCGGCGGCTCGCGTTCGTCGATCAGGTCGGCCTCGGCTACCTCGCGCTCGATCGCCCCGCGGCCACGCTCTCCGGCGGCGAGATGCAGCGTCTCCGCCTCTCCGCGCAGCTCGGCGCCGGGCTCACCGGCGCGCTCTACGTCCTCGACGAGCCGACGATCGGTCTCCACCCTCGCGACACCCGCGCGCTCCTCGCCAACCTCCGCCAGCTCGTCGACACCGGCTCCACGGTCGTCGTCGTCGAGCACGACGCCGAGACGATCCGCGCGGCCGATCACGTGCTGGATCTCGGCCCCGGCGGCGGACGCAACGGCGGGCACATCGTCGCGGAGGGTCCGGCCGCGGAGGTCCTCGCGAGCCCCCGCTCGCCCACCGGCCAGGCGCTCCGCGACACCGCACGCATCGTAAGGCCACACCGCGGCGTCCCCGACGCGTGGATCGAGCTCTCCGGCGCGCGCGCGAACAACCTCCGCGACGTGACGTTCCGCGTGCCCACCGGGCGCATGTGCGTCGTCGCGGGCGTCAGCGGCTCTGGCAAGAGCACGCTGGTGCGCCACGTCTTCTACCCGGCGCTCCGCCGCGCGCTCGGCCTCGTGGCCGACGATCCCGGGAAATTTACGGCCATCAAGGGGCACCGCGCGGTCAAGCGCGCGCTCGCCGTCGACCAGAGCCCCATCGGCCGCACGCCGCGTAGCGTGCCGGCGACGTTCCTCGGCGTGTGGGACGAGATCCGCCGCCTCTTCTCGCGCCTCCCCGAAGCGCAGACGCGCGGCTTCGGCCCCGCGCGCTTTTCGTTCAACACCGGCAGCGGCGGCCGGTGCCCGGGCTGCGAGGGACAGGGCGCGATCGTGAGCGAGATGGCGTTCCTCCCCGACGTCGTGTCGCCGTGCGAGTCGTGCGGCGGCGCCCGCTTCGAGCCGTCCACGCTCGACGTCCGGTACGCGGGCCTCTCCATCGGCGACGTGCTCCATCTGTCTGCCGAGGACGCCGCCGAGGCGTTCCGCGCGTTTCCGAAGATCGCGCGGCCGCTCGCGACGCTGAAGGAGCTCGGCGTCGGCTACGTGCAGATAGGCCAGGGCTCCAACACCCTCTCGGGCGGCGAGGCGCAGCGCCTCAAGCTCGCCGCCGAGCTCACCGCCGGCTCCGCGCACGAGCCGACGGTCTACGTGCTCGACGAGCCCACCACGGGCCTGCACGTCTCCGACGTGAAGCGCCTGCTCGGCGTCCTCGAGAAGCTCGTGCTTCGCGGGGACACCCTCGTCATCGTCGAGCACCACCCCGACGTCATCGCGTCGGCGGACTGGGTCGTCGAGCTGGGCCCCGAGGCCGGTCAGAAGGGCGGACGCATCGTGTTCGAGGGCGAGCCGCAGAAGCTCGCCCGCGCGAAGACCGCGACGGGCCGGTACCTCGCGCAGGACGGCTCCGCCCACACGGGCCCGACCGTCAGCGATCCGGCGTAAGGGAACGAGCCAGGCGCCGGGCCCTCATCGGGTCTTCTTCGCCTCTGCGCGCCAAGCCTTGTCGAAGCGCGGATCGCGCGTCGCGCACTTGCGCGCGAGGTTCGTCACCGGCGGAATTCCGAGCGCGAGGAGCGTCGCCATGAGCACCTCCGTGCCCGGCCCGCTCGAGCCAAGGGATTTCGCCCGCGCGACCTCCTGGGTCGTGGCGCCGACCAGGTGCACGATCGTGCAGCCGCCGCCCGGAAGCAGGATCTCGGACTCGTACTCCGGGCTCTGGACGCAGATGATGTGCGAGAGCTTCGTCTCCGCCTCGACGTCGGTGAACGCCGGGCACGGGATGCGATCGCCGGGGTGAAAGACCGCGGCCTCATCGTCGAAGAGGAGGTAGCGCACGAAGTTGAGGAGGAGCTGCGGCGCCCACGCGGCCTCCTCCGGCGTGGAGATGGCGAGCTCGATGCCGAAGCCGCTCGGCTGCTCCTCCGGCGCGTCGGGCGGCGCCTCCCCCTCCTCGGTGTCGAACGGCTGAGCGAGCCCGTGCGTGACGTAGTGCCAGCCCGACCGTCCCGCCCGCGGAGCGTAGGGGTGGACGCCACCGCCCGGCCAATTCACGACGAGATCGGGTTCGCCCGGGCTCAAAATCTGCCCCTTCGGCTCGGTGTCGCCGAAGATCTGCTGAAGCGCGTCCTCGCGCGCCTTCATGTGCGCGGCGAAGAAGCGCTCGTCCTCCGAAAGCTCGGGGTGCTCGGCGGACACGTCCGGCAAGCGCGAGAAGTCGAGACGCATGGGCGCGACTCTACCCGAAGCAACCGCGTTCGGATCCGCTATCCTTCGAGCCGCGATGACCCAACTCGACGTCGACAACCCGTTCACCCTCGAGACCCTCCACGTCCCCCTCGCCGACGCGAAAGCCGTCGACGCGAAGCTCGATCGCGCGCGCGCCGCCGCCAAGGAGTGGAGGACGTCTCCCCTCGCCGAGCGCCTCGCCGTCTGCGAAAAGGCCGTCGCCTGGATGGAGGCGAACGCCGACGAGATCGGCCGCGACATCACGAAGATGATGGGCAAGCCCCTCGCGCAGGCGAAGGGCGAGGTGAAGGGCATGGCGCAGCGCGCGCGTCACATGATGGAGATCGCGCCGGCGTGCCTCGCCGACATCCAGGTCGCCCCGAAGGAGAACTTCGAGCGGCGCATCGTCAAGGAGCCGCTCGGCGTCGTCTTCGATCTGCCGGCGTGGAACTACCCGCTCCTCACGGCGATCAACGGCCTCGTCCCTGCGTTCCTCGCCGGCAACGCCGTCATCGTGAAGCACTCGCCGCGGAGCCCTCTTTGCGGCGAGCACTTCGCGCGCGCGTTCGCCGCCGCCGGAGCGCCGGCCGGGGTCGTCCAGGCGCTCCACTGCGATCACCCGACGAGCGAGAAGATCGTCGGCGACCCGCGCGTCGACCACGTGCTCTTCACCGGCTCGGTCTTCGGCGGGCACCGCATCCAGGAAGCGGCGAGCAAGCGCTTCCTCCACGTCGGCCTCGAGCTCGGCGGAAACGATCCGGCGTACGTCGCGGCGGACGCCGACCTCGCCAAGGCCGCCGACAACATCGTCGACGGCGCCTGCTACAACGCCGGCCAGAGCTGCTGCGCCGTCGAGCGCGTATACGTGCACGAGTCCGTCTACGCGAAATTCGTCGAGGCTTGCGAACCGTTCGTGCGCGCCTACGTCATGGGCGATCCGATGAGCGACGCGACGACGCTCGGCCCGATCGCGCAGCCCTACCATGCGACCGAGCTCGAGGGGTTCGTCGCCGAGGCGACGGCGCTGGGGGCGCGGCTCGTGACCGGCGGCGCGAAGGCCACCGTCGGCGGCAAGGGGCGGTTCTTCCAGGCGACGCTCCTCGCCGACGTGCCGCAAGGCGCGGCGCTGATGCAGAAGGAGGCGTTCGGCCCGATCGTCGCGATCGCCAAGGTGACGGGCGACGAGGACGCGCTCGCCAGGATGAACGACTCGAAGCTCGGCCTCACCGCGAGCGTGTGGACGCGCGATCGCGATCGCGCCGCGCGCATGGCCACGGCGCTCGAGTTCGGCACGGTGCTGATGAACCGCTGCGACTCGCTCGATCCTGCGCTCCCGTGGACGGGGGTGAAGGACTCGGGACGCGGCGTGACGCTCAGTCAGCTCGGCTTCGATTTCGTGACGCGCCCGAAGGCGATCCATTTCAGGCTGGCGCTCTAGGCTCGTACGCCGCAGTCACAAGGTCTTCAGGTACTCGAGGACGGCGTTCCTCTCCGAGGCCTCGAGCTCGGCGAGGAACGGGTGCCCGCCCACGCCCAGCCCCGGGCGCGTACCGTCGTGGTCCCATTCACCGGGCGCGAGCGGACCGCCGGGTACGCGCGTGGGTAGCCCGACCAAGACGAGATCGATCGGCGCGTCGAGGTCGACGACGTAGCGCGAGGCGCGGCCCGGGGGCGCGGTCGCGAGGAACGCGAGCGACGGCCATTGACCGAGGTGTCCGTACGGAGCGCGCGCCCAGATGCTCGTGAGGACCGGCGGTACGTATCCACCCGTCCGACGTGTCTCGACGAGCCCATGGGACAGCGACGGGGCGTTCGCCGCGCGCACGAAGTCGTCGGTGACGGCGAGCGCGCGCGCCGGATCGGTGCCGACGGTCGCCAACGGGACGACCTTCTCGGTGTAGCGCGTGACCCGACCCGCTGGCCCATAGGTGCCGTGGCAGCGTGCACACGCAGCCTCGAACCGCGCGCGCCCGGTCTCCGCGAGCGGGCGATCGATGGGGCCCGGGAAAGGGAGATTGCGCGGGAGCTGCCGCAAGAACGCGGACAGGCTCGGGCCCTGCTTCGGATGGGCCCAGTACCACTTCTGGCGAACCCCGATCGCGAAGTCCGCTTCGACGACGAGCGCGTCGAGCGAGCCTTCGGCCGCGGCGTCCCAGCTGAGCGTCGTGCGATGCGAGAATCCGATGACGTCGGGGACCTTCGTCCAACCGACGGCGGCGGCCGTCGGTACCTCGCGCCCGAGCGCCAGCCCGATCGCGAGGGCGAAGGACTCGATGGGTGCGATGCGACCTGGGGGCGCATCGCGGACGCGGGCAACGAGCTCTGCGCGCGCGCGTGCCCGCTCACGCATCGCGTCCGCCGTCGCGCGTACGAGCGGAGCGCGCCACTCCGCCGGCCAGGGGATGGCCCGCTCGCGCGCCGCGGCGGTCGCCAGCGTCGCGAGCGCCGCCCGATCGAGATCGGGACGGCGCCCGAGGTCCGTCCAGGCCGCGTCGTACGCGTGCGCGCGGACGCGCTTGTTGCCGAGCCCCACGACGACGCGCTCACCGCCCGGCCACCGCACGCGCTCGACGTGGCAGAGCGCGCAGCTCGTCACGAGGAACGGAACGCGCGTGAAAGGATCCACGGTGAGGTGCATGCCGAACGGCAGGCCCTCCCGGACATCGAGGTCGCGGCTTGTGGGATCCGCTTCCCGCGCGAGGAAACCGAAGCGCTTGGCCAGCCGCTGCGTGTCTCCCCCGAGCTCATCGGGGTACGCGCGGAGGAGCGCAAGGAAGATCGGGTAGGGGATCCCGGTGCGGTACGGGTCACCGATGCCCGTGCGCTGGAAGATCGCTTCGCCCGCCTCGCTCGAGATCCGCTCGGAGTGGTATTCCGCGGGATCCGACATCGGAGGCTCCATCGGCGACGCCTGGCGCGGGCCGTCCACCAGAGGGGCGCCGCCCGCACAACCGCCGAGGAAAAGCGACGCGGCGAGCATGGCGGGGCGAAGCACACCCGATGCTAAACCGCCTGGAACTTCGCCCGTCGATCTACTTCATTTCTGCCCGCCCCCCTTGTGAACCCGAGCCGAACGCATTACAAAACCGCCCCATGAAGCGAATCCTTCCCCTCGCCATCGTCTCGATCCTGGCCGCGTGTGGCGGCACCCCCCCGCCGGCGCCGGAGCCGCCCACCGCGCCCACCGCGCCGCCCGTCCCGACGACGCCGCCCGCCGCCACCGCCTCGGCCGAACCGAAGCCGGCTGAGCCGACGCCAGAGGAGAAGAAGAAGGCCGAAGCGGCGAAGAAGCTCGCCGAGGATCGCACCAAGTGGGAAGAGGAGAACAAGGTGGAGACCGCGCGCTGGACGAGCGAGCTCCACGCGGAGGCGAAGGCCCTCGCGGACAAGACGTTCCCGAGCACCAAGGCCGCCCTCCTCGCGGCGATGGCCGGCAAGCACCGCAAGCCGGGCAACGCCGATCGCGACAAGTACCGTCACCCGGTGGAGACGCTCGAGTTCTTCGGCCTCAAGCAGAACATGACGGTCATCGACGTCGGCCCCGGTGAGGGCTGGTACGACGAGCTCCTCGCGCCGACCCTTCAGAAGAAGGGCAAGCTCTTCGCCACCTCGGCGGATCCGAACGGCCCGTCGGACATGCGCCAGACGCTCGGCGGGCAGGCGTTCAAGGGGTTCCTCGACCACTCGCCCGAGCTCTACGGCAAGGTCCAGACGATCATCGTCGACGGCAAGGCGCCCGCGCTCGGCCAGGACGGCACGGCGGACATGGTCCTCGTGATGCGCGGCCTGCACGGCATGCACAACCGGGGCACGCTCAAGGCGTGGCTCGCCGAGTTCAACAAGGCGCTCAAGCCCAACGGCGTCCTCGGCATCGAGGAGCACCGCGCGAAGGCCGACGCGAACGTCGACGAGAGCTCGAAGAAGGGCTACGTCCCCGAGAAGTGGGCCATCGAGACGATCGAGGCCTCCGGCTTCAAGCTCGCCGGCAAGTCCGAGGTCAACGCCAACGCGAAGGACACGAAGGACTATGCCGAAGGCGTCTGGACCCTGCCGCCGAGCTTCGAGCTCAAGGACAAGGACCACGACAAGTACGCCGCCATCGGCGAGAGCGATCGCATGACGCTCAAGTTCGTGAAGGTCGCGCCGAAGGCCGAGGGCAAGAAGCCCGAGGCGCCGAAGAAGCCCGAAGCGCCCAAGGCCGACGCGCCGAAGAAGTAAGGTCGGCTTCGACCTCGACCGTGGCTCCGGTCCGCGCGTGCGATTCCAAGACGAATCGCCGCGCAGATACGGGGCCGCTTTCGTTTGTCAGGTCGGCCGGTCCGCAACGACGTTCAGCGATCCTGGGCGCCGCTCGTGACGTTCATCTCGCGGCAGCGATCGACGCACGACGGGTTGTCGGAGCACTGGCGCGAGCAGTCGGCCGCGCGCGACTTCTCCGCGCACTTCGGATCGCGCTCGCACTTGAGCGGATCCTTCTTCGCTGCGTTCTCCAGCGTGCCGCACGCCGAGAGCAGCAGCGCGAGGAGGGCGAAGGCGAGCGGGCGGGCGGACGGGGCGCGGGCGGGCGGAGGGCTCATGCCTTCACTTCGCGCGCGGCGGGGTCGTCTTGTCGAGCGGCGGACGCTCGCGCAGGCACTTGTCGAGCGGCTGCTCGAGGCTCCGCATCGCGGCCGGCAGGCGCGGCCGCCCCATCACGGGCGCCCCCATGCGCGAGACGTCCATTCCGCTCTCGGACACGCTGAGCCACACGAAGAGCGCGCGCCCCTTCACGTTCTCGAACGGCACGCCGCCTCCCTGCCCTCCCCACCACATGCGGGAGTCGTGGCTGTTGTTGCGGTTGTCCCCCATCACGTACACCTCGCCCGGCTTCACGAAGAACGGCCCCTGGGACTCGGGGAAGCCGCCGGAGGCGTGATCGTAGAGCGTCAGGTACGCCTCGTCCTCGAGGAACTCGACGTACAGGTCTCCCTGGTGATGGGGTAGCGGCGAGTCGAGCTCGTTGTACGAGTAGATTCCGACGTAGCAGCTGGGCACCTCCCAGCCGTTCAAGATCGGGTGGCCGCTGCGCGCTTCGAGCTTGTCACCGGGAATGGCGATGACGCGTTTGATGAAGTCCTGCTCGGGGTGCTCGGGGAACGCGAAGACCATGACGTCGCCACGATCGGGCGGCATCTTCGTCCACACGCGCGAGTGCGTCCACGGCACCGCGGGGCCGTAGCTGAATTTGTTCACGAAGATGTGATCGCCGACCTGGAGGGTCGGGATCATCGAGCCGCTCGGGATCTTGAAGGCCTCGACGACGAACGTTCGCAGCGCCATCGCCACCGCGATCGCAACGAGGATCGACTCCAGGTACTCGCGCACCTCGCTCTTGCGCCAGCGCCCGAGACGCACGTCGACCTCGCCGTCGGCCTTGACCAGCGCGTCGACGAAGCGCTCCTCCTCGAACGGGGTCGCCTCCATCGCCGACTCGAGCGCCTCGAGATCGGTGCGGAGCTTCCCCCGCTCCTTGGCGGTCAGGTCGCGCACGATGGCGCGCTCGTTCTTGTGGTAGATCGCCTCCGCTTCCTCGAGCAGCGCGCGCGCACGCTCGAACGGACCGCGCATCTGCTCCGGCACGTCGAGCCGCGCCGGGGGGTGGGCGAACTTGGAGAGCGGCAGGTGGTGGCGCGCCGTCCAGAGCGCCATCTCGAACAGCGTGAACGCTACGATGAGGACGGGCACCGGCTGATCGCCGACGATGGACTGCAACCACGCGAACGATCCCGACGGCACGACGCCGCTCGGCGGCGTCAGCAGCTCGCGAAAAATCTCGGCCAGCGCGGCGGGCACGACGACGAACCACGTGACCCAGTACACCGTCTTGAAGATGCGTCGACCGCGCGGAAGCGGCTGCTTCTCCCGTGAGCTGCGGGTGCGGTAGGGCCCACTCGCGTCGATCCCCGGATCGACCACCTCTCGAGCTTCGGCCTCGGCCACCACGCGCGCGGTCTCTTGCTCGTCTGCCTTCGGCTCGACCGCCTTCGCGTCTGCGGGCGGCTCCGTCGGCTCCACGTCGCTCGTCTCGTCTTTCACGGAGCGTCGCCGATCTGGATGACGTAGTTGACGACGGCCGCCCTGTCGTCGAACGCGTTCATGGGCGGCGCGACCTGCCCGGCCGAGGGCGTGTTGTCGAGGACGACGTAGTACATGCCCTTCGGCAGCGGCAGCGTGCGCTGGTAGCCCTGGCCGGCGGTCACGACGTCGTTCACCATCGGCGCCGCCGAGAGCGGGCCGGACATGGGGTAGTCGACGTAGAGGCGGAGCGACGCGTCGCCGTCGTCCTTGCGCATCAGGAACAGGTCGATCGCCTGCACGCCGTCCATCTGGGCGGTAAGGTAGAGGGCGCGGCCCGACTCGCTCACCTCGATCGGGCCGATGAACTCGCGCTCGTTCTGGTGCACCTCGGTCCGCAAATTCTCGTACGTGAGGCGGCTCGTGCCGTGAACGTCGAAGGGGTGAACCGGCTTCTGCCCCTTCTCCACGACGCCGAGCACGACGTCGGGGTTCTTCATCTCCATGTCGGTGATGACGGTGAAGCCCTCGCCCAGCTTGCCCGCGACGAGCTGGCGCCCGAAGTTCTCCGCGATCGGGCTGAGGGCGTTCAAGAAGCTCGTCACCGGGTTTTCCACCTTGTTGATCCGAAAATCGCTCGACGTGATGTTCCGCGGACGGAAGTACGCGTACGCCAAACAGTCCTCACTGATCAAAAAGTCCTGGTTGTACTGGACGGCCCCCGACATCGTGAAGGTGAGCTTTTTCGAGAGGTTGGTGTAGCCGTAGCCGAAGCCCGAGAACTGGACGTACAGGTCACCGTTGCCCATCTCCGACTGCTGACACGCCGTCGGAAAAAAGCGGCCGATGGCCGGCGCGTCGTTCGTCATCCGCAGGGGCGCGCTGCGCGTCGTCATCTGGCGGCAGAACTCCTTGAGCCCGCTCGACATGATCGAGCGGCGCAGCGTGCGGTTCGACGGGTCGTTGATCGGGCCGCGAAGCGCGCAAGCGGCGGACCCCGCGCAGTTGCACCCGGGGGCCACCGCGGCGACCAGCCCGAGCGCTAGCCAGACGAGGGCGAGGAGGGGAGACGGCGTACGCACGTGAGGTCGGAGGCTACCGCAAAAAAAGCCAAAGACGTCGCGGCATCGTCACCTCCCCGTACAATCTCCAACACGTTCGCTGGGGCGAAATGTACGCTCCCGGCCATGAGCGCGAGGAAGGTTGCGGTTCTCGGGTCGGGGGCGTGGGGGACGGCACTGGCAAAGGTCCTCGCCGACAAGGGCGATCCCGTCACGCTGTGGTCGCGACGCTCGGATCTGTGCGACCAGATCAACCGGGACCACGAGAACGCGCGGTACCTCCCCGGCGCGCCGCTCCCGATCACGCTGCGGGCGACGCACGATCTGAGGGACGCGCTCGAGGGCGCGTCGATGGTCGTCTTCGTCGTGCCCAGCCACGGCACGCGCGAGGTCGCCAAGATGGTGGCCGCGCACATCCCGACCGACGTGCCCGTCGTCAGCGCGACGAAGGGCATCGAGAACGAGTCGCTGATGTTCATGGATGAGGTGCTCGACGAGGAGCTCCCCGCCGCCGCGGCGAAGAACCTCGCGTACCTGTCGGGCCCCAGCTTCGCGAAGGAGCTCGCGCAGAAGCAGCCGACCGCGGTAGTCATCGCCGCGCGCGACGCGAAGGTGTGCGACGACGTGATGCGCCGCTTCCACACCCCGTACCTGCGCCTCTACAACTCCGACGACGTGTCCGGCGTCGAGTGCGGGGGCGCGATGAAGAACGTCGTCGCCATCGCCGCGGGCGCCATCGACGGCCTCGGCCTCGGCCACAACACGCGCGCGGCGCTCATCACGCGCGGCCTCGCCGAGGTCGCCAAGCTCGCGATGGCGCGCGGCGGCACCGCGCTCACCGTCGCCGGCCTCGCGGGCATGGGCGACCTCGTCCTCACGTGCACCGGCGAGCTCTCGCGAAACCGCACCGTCGGCTTCGAGCTCGGCAAGGGCCGCAAGCTGGGAGAGATCCTGGCCAGCCTCGGGCACGTCGCCGAAGGCGTCAAGACGGCCAAGAGCGCCTACGATCTCTCGGTCAAGATGAAGGTCGACATGCCCATCACCCGCGAGGTCCACGCCGTCCTGTACGAGGACAAGAGCGTCGAGCAGGCCGTGATGGACCTCATGGCACGCGAGCTCGGCCCCGAGTTCGACTCCATCGCCATGCGCGCCGCCAAACGCTAAGTCGTTCACGCGCGAACCGCCCTCAGCATCTTCACTGTGGAACGCGCGAGGAGGGTGGTGGTTTTCGCCGAAACCGAGCGAGGCCAAGAAGGGCCGAGGAGACGTAGTTCCTCTACGTTGACGAGGCACGACGCCGGCATCGCGAAGGGATCGGCGAAAAAACACCTCCCTCCTCCTAGAAGGACTTGAAGGAGGCGACCGCCACGCCGATGCTCGCGACGACGACGGCCATCAGGAGCGAGACGACGAACGCGCGGTGCGACAGGCGGCCGAGCGATAGGCGGGCCTCGGGCTCGGTGCAAAGCGTCACGCCCAGGTGCGCGGCGCAACCGACGAGCGCGAACGCCAGGACGCCCACGGCGAGGTGCTCCTTGCGCTCGAACATCCAGCCGAGCGCCGGCGCCTCGAGGAAGATGCGCTGCTTCACGCGGGCGCGGTAGTCGGGGTAGATCGTCGCCCCCAGCCCGCCGGTCACGACGACGAGCGCGGTCGCGAGCGAGACGCTGAGGCGCGCACGCCGGCGGGGATCGCGCAGCAGGATCGCCGGATGCGCGAGCGCCGCCACCGCGAGCCACCCGAGGTGGCCGTGCACGCGCTCGAGGACGCGAAGGGCGAGCGTCACGGAAGGAGCGTCCCTTGCGCGAGGAGGAGCGCGCCGACGAGGAGGACGCCGAGCTCGAGGCCGCGGAGGGTGCGGAAGAGGTCGCGACGCGCGGCGAGGTAAACGAGCGGCGCCGCCATGCCCCCCACGTAGGCGCCGACGGCGAGGCGCCAGTACATCGCGATGCGCAGGGACGTCACGACCGTCGCGGGGTTCGCCTCCGACGAGAACAGCGCGTCGTACCCGCGCAGCAGCGCGTAGGCCGCCGGCACGACGAGGAGCGCGCCAAGCAGCGCAGCCAGTAGGGGCGCGGGCTGTCTCCGCATGGGCGGCCAGACGGTACCACGGTCGCCACGTTGAAATGCCGCCCGCGGGCCACCGACCCGGCCCACGAGCGAACTACTACTATAAGCTTTTCCCAAACCTCCGCACGCCGACTTTCTTCGCGGGATTCTTTTGCGCTGGCACGCCTCTCGCAAAATGTGACGATGTGGGCGCCCGCATGCCCCCATCTGCCCCATCCCCCTCTTGGGCGCCCCCATCGGGAATTGAGACTTGGATTGCGACCTTTCGGAGGAGCGATGATTCGACGAGGCTTTCTTGAGCGTGCCCGGCAGCACCTGCCGCACGCTTCCTTCGCGGCCGCGACGTTGGGGCTCGTCCTCACCGCAGGTGGCGCCGCGCGTGCACAGCAGCCGTGGCCACAGCCACCGCCCCAAACGCAGCCGCAACCCCAACCGCAGCCCTATCCCCAGGGCCAGCCGCAGCCTTATCCGCAGCCCCAACCGCAGCCGTACCCGCAGGGTCAGCCGCAACCTTATCCCCAGCCGCAGCCCCAGCCGTACCCGCAAGGACAACCGCAGCCCTATCCCCAGGGCCAGCCGTACACCCAAGGACAACCGCAGCCCTATCCCCAGGGGCAACCCCAGCCGTACCCGCAGGGCCAGCCGTATCCGCCGCAGGGGCAACCGTATCCGCCGCAGGGGCAACCGTACCCGCCGCAGGGGCAACCGTACCCGCCGCAGGGACAACCCTATCCGCCGCAGGGACAGCCCGCGCCTGCGCCCGCGCCCGATGGGAAGCGCAGCGGTGGCGAGCTGACGTTCCTCTACGTGACGAGCGCCGCCTACGGCGTCGGAACCGGCATCTGGGTCGACTCGCTGGGAAAGGTCACCGATCCCGGCCTCGCGTTCATCGCGCCGCTGGCGTTCGGCGTCGCCATGCCGGTCGGCGTCTACTTCCTCGACGACAACGTCACGCTCCACCGCGGCGTGCCTGCGAGCATCTCGACGGGCCTCCTCCTCGGCGCGCTCGAGGGCATGTCGATCAGCGGAATGCAGTGGCAGTTCACCGGCGGCGGGAGCGGCAGCGACGCGCAGTGGAAGTTCCACACGTGGACGACGCTCACCTGGATCATGTCGACCGGCGGCGGCATCGGCGGCTACGCGTTCGGCGAGTGGCTGCGCCCCGATCCGCGGAGCCTCAGCTTCATCGCGAGCGGCGCCGGGTGGGGCGCCGCGAGCGGCATCATGTTCGGCGCCGGCGCGGTCGGCGGCGACTGGAAGGACGGCGCCGCGGTATGGGGCTTCGTCGGCATGAACGCCGGCATCCTCGCGACGGGCGCGCTGTCGACCGTCTACACGCCGTCGTACAACGCCCAGAAGTGGATGTGGATCGGCTACGCCGCGGGCACCGCAGCGGGCCTCCTCGTCTATCCGTTCTATCTCGCCAGCGACGCGAGCCCGCGCCACGGCCTCATCGCCAACGCGCTCGGCGGGCTCGCCGGCGTCGGTCTCGCCGCGGTCTTCGCGGGTGGGATGAGCGACGACGAGGCCACGGCAAAGAAGGCGTTCAACATGCCGTTTCAGTTAGGCGCCGCCCCTGCGCCCGGCGGCGGCGGAGCGATCACGGCCTTCGGCCGCTTCTAGGACACCAACGCTCCTCGCGCTTACTTCGTCGGGGGGGCAGGGACGTCCCCGGCGTCGATGCCCACTGGACTCGTCATGTCGGGGCCGTCCGGTGTGAGAGGCGGCTTCTTCTCGTCGTTGCAGCCGACTGCAATGACGCCCATCACGAGCAGCGCCGCCAAGACGATCCGGTGTTTTTGCCCCATCGTCCGAGCATCGTACCCATCTCGCATCAAAAGCAAAGCTTGGGTCGCTTGACGCAGTGCGGCCGCGCCGTCTTCGCCGCCTGGTCCGGGCGAGTCCCCCCTCCGCGGGCGTCCTGACAACCGGCATGGCCAGCCGGCCAGGTCCCGGTAGACGCTCGAAATTCCCCGTCGCGTGGTAACTTCTGCGACGTGCCGACCCTGAAATGGTTCCCGCCCGAAGGGGCTCCCCGCGTCTTCCCGCTGTACAAGCCGGTGTCGACCGTCGGGCGCGCTCTCGGCAACGACGTCGCGGTACCGACGAAGACGATCGCCGAGACCCACGTCCAGGTCCTGTTCGACGGCCGCGACTTCAACCTCGAGGAGGTCGACAAGAGCGCCGAGATCCTCATCAACGGCAAGAAGAAGCGACGCGCGCGCCTCGTTCACGGCGACCGGCTCACGCTCGGCGACGCCGAGCTGCAGTTCAGCATGTTCGACGAGCCGCAGCGCGCGGCCGTCGACTCGCGCCCGAACCAGGAGGTGTCCCCTCGGGTGGGAGCGACGTCGTCCCCATCGCTCGGCGGCCTCCGCAAGCTCTTCGAGTTCAGCGAGAAGCTCATGACGATGAAGAACATCGACGAGCTCCTCGAGGCGATGCTCGACGCGGTCATCGACGTCACCGGCGCCGAGAAGGGGCTGATCTTGCTCCTCGACGAGGCCTACCCCGAGCGACGCGACGAGAAGGGCGTGAAGATCGAGGGCGACCCGGCGGAGGCCGGCGGCGAGCCGCTCCCCTCGGGCGAGAAGAAGCCGGTCATCCGCGCCTCGCGCCACGTGAAAAAGGAGATGATCGCGTCGCCGAGCGGGCAGATCTCCGACAGCATCGTGCGCCGCGTGCTCGAGACCGGGCGTCCGGTGATCGTCTCGGACGCGCTCACCGACACGCAGTTCGGCTCGAGCGAGTCTGTTCTGGCGCTGCGCCTCTCCAGCGTCATGTGCGCGCCGCTCGTGTCGCAGGGGCAGGTCACCGGCGCCATGTACGTCGGCAACGATCGCGTGAAGGGGCTGTTCGAGAAGTCGCAGCTCGACGTGCTCGGCATCTTCGCCGGCCAGGCCTCGCTGATTCTCCAGAACGCGATGCTCCTCTCGGCCCTCCGCGCCGACAAGGAGAAGCTCGTCAACGAGCTCAAGGACAAGCGCTTCGGCGAAATCATCGGCGCGTGCCCGTCGATGATGGAGGTGTTCCGCAAGCTCCAGAAGGTGGCCACGACGGACATCTCCGTCCTCATCACCGGCGAGACGGGTACCGGCAAGGAGCTCATCGCGCGCGAGGTGCACCGCCGCTCGAACCGCGTGAACGGGCCGTTCGTCGTCATCAACTGCGGCGCGATCCCCGAGAACCTGATCGAGAGCGAGCTCTTCGGCCACGTGAAGGGCGCGTTCACCGGCGCCGTCGCGTCGCGCCCCGGCAAATTTCAGGTCGCCGACAAGGGCACGCTCTTCCTCGACGAGATCGGCGAGCTCCCGCTCAACCTCCAGGTGAAGCTCCTGCGCGCGCTGCAGGAGCGCGTCGTCTACCGCGTCGGCGACAGCAAGCCGGAGAAGGTCGACATCCGGATCATCGCCGCCACCAACCGCGTCCTGGAAGAGGAGATCCGCTGCGGCCGCTTCCGCGAGGACCTCTACTACCGCCTCAACGTCGTCAACTTGTGGCTCCCGCCGCTGCGCGAGCGCGGCGACGACGTGCTCATCATCGCCAAGGCGCTGCTGAGCAAGTACGCCGACGAGCTCGGCTCGGCGGTTCAAGGCTTCACGCCGCAAGCGCTCGCGGCCGTGAAGAAGAGCCCGTGGCCGGGCAACATCCGGCAGCTCGAGAACCGCATCAAGAAGGGGCTCGTGCTCTGCGAGAAGACGCTCCTCGGGGTCGAGGATCTCGATCTCGGCCAGGGATCCGAGAGCCCGATCCTTCCGCTCGAGAAGGCGAAGGAGGAGTTCCAGCGCAAGTACGTGCTCGAGGTGCTCGAGCGGAACAACGGCAACCGCACCCAGACGGCGCGCGATCTCGGCGTCGATCCGCGCACGATCTTCCGCTACCTCGAGCGCGAGGCGAACCCTCCGCCTGCGCAGGGACCGGGCGGCGCCGGCGGCCCCGAGAAGCCCTGACGGAGCGCGGTCACGGTCTACGCGTCGCGCACCGTCGGTAGCTACGCCCTGTACGGCGCCATCGCGCCGGGGATGCACGCGTCCGTCTTCTACGGAAGGCTCCTCGGTGCGGGCGGCTTCTCACGCACCGTCGCGATCAAGCAAGTCGATCCGCGTTGGACCGAAGCGCTTGGCGGCCCCCACGCGCTGCTCGCGAAGACGCAGGCGCTCACGCGGGTGCGTCACCCGAACGTCGTGCCCACCCTCGACGCCGTCGAAGAAGGGGACCAGCTGTTCCTCGTCATGGAGTACGTGCCCGGCGAGACGCTCGACCGGCTGCTCGCGCCGCTCGCCATCCGCGGCGAGCGCGTGCCTCCTCGCATCGCGTGCGCGCTCGTCGCGGGCGTGCTGCGGGGTCTGCACGCCGCCCACGTGGCGAAGTCGAGCAGGGGTGAGCCGCTCGGCATCGTCCACGGCGACGTCGCGCCGCGCAACGTGCTCGTCGGTGCCGACGGAACGCCGCGCATCCTGGACTTCGCCTTCGCGCGGCCGGCGCTCCCCTACCTCGCGCCGGAGCAAGCGCACGGCGAGACGACGCCGCGCTCCGATGTCTTCGCGGCCGGCATGGTTCTGTGGGAGGCGCTCACCGGGAGGAGCGCGATCGTAGGTGAGCCGGACGCGGCGACCATCGACGGCCGCGTCGCGACCGTCGTCGAGCCGCCGAGCAAGCTCGTCCTCGGGGTGCCGCGCGAGGTCGACGCGATCACGATGATGGCGCTGAAGCCCGAAGCCCGGAACAGGTATGCGTCGGCCAAGGACATGGCGCGCGATCTCGAGGCGTGCATCGGCGGCGCGGCGGACACGGAGATCGCGGCGTGGGTCCTTGCGCACGCCGGTCCAGAGCTCGCGCGGCGCGCCGCCGCGGTGGCCGAGATCGAGCGCGACGCCACGGCGTACTCCGAGCCGCCGCCGGACAGGCTCGGCCCCCCGCCGATCATGTTTCCGCCCACCCCCACGACGGCCTCGCACGGGGGCCCTCGTCGTCCAGGTGCGGCGTTCGAGACCACCGCAGACAGCCGGGAGAGCGCGGCGCGGCGCGGCGGCGCGTCGCTCATCGCGTTCGCGCTCGTCGGCTTCGCGCTCGTGGCCGCGATCGGCTGCGTCGTCTTGCTGCTCCGTGCCTCGCGCCTCGCGAACGAGCGCGACGGGGCGGTCCAGCCGCCGACCATCCCGCTGACGGATGCGTCGCGGGACTGAGATTTTCTGGATTTTTCGCGTCCGCGCACCTTGCGCGACGGGGCGCTCGGACCAACTCTAAGGCCTCCTTCTGCCTCGCCTGTGCATCCATGTCTTCCCTCCTTCCCCCCTGCCCTCCCAAGACGCACGCCGACCTCGAGTGGGCGCGCCTCACCGCGGCCCTGGCCGAGCGGTGCACGAGCCCGCTCGGCCAGCGCCTCGCGCGCGCGCTGCCGTTCGGCGCGACGCATGAAGGCGTCCGCGCGCTCGTCGCCGAGAGCCATGAGGCGACACGCCTCGCCGAGAAGGGCGAGGCGCTGCCCGTCGGCGCCGTACCCGACGTGGCCGAGGGCATCGATCGTCTTCGCGCCTCCGGCGTGCTCGGCCCCGCGGAGCTCCGCGGCATCGCGCGCATGCTCCTCATCGCGCGCTCGCTCCGGCGCTTCCTGAGCGCGCGGCGCGAGAGCTGCCCGGCCATCCACGCCGCGTGCTCCACCGATCCGACGCTCGACGATGCCGCCGAGGAGGTCTCCGGCGCGTTCGACGCCGACGGCACGCTGAGCGACAAGGCGAGCCCGCGGCTGAAGGAGCTCCGCTCCGAGTACCAGGCCTCACGCGCGCGCATGCTCTCGCGCCTCGAGGATCTGATGACCCGCTACAGCGCCATCCTCCAGGATCGCTTCGTCACCGAGCGCGAGGGGCGCTACGTCGTCCCGGTGCGCTCCGACGCTCACGAGCGGTTCCCCGGCATCGTGCACGCCGCGAGCGCGAGCGGGTCCACGCTGTTCGTCGAGCCGCGCGCCGTCATCCCGATGGGCAACCGCCTCAAGATGCTCGAGGCCGACGTGCAGCGCGAAGAGATCGCGATCTACGCGCGCCTCTCGGCGGTCCTGGCGGACGTCTTGCCGAGCGTCGAAGCGTGCGCCGCCGCGCTCGCGCGGGCCGACGTGTTGTTCGGAACCGCGCGCCTGGCCGCGGACCTGGGCCTCGCCTTCCCCACGCTGACCGACGATCCCGTGCTCGAGCTGAAGAGCGCGCGTCACCCGCTGCTCCTCCTCGACTTGCCGGACGTCGTCGCCAGCGATCTGTCGGTGACGACCGGCCACGCGATGGTCGTGAGCGGGCCCAACGCCGGCGGCAAGACGGTGGCGCTGAAGACGATGGGCCTGTGCGCGCTCATGATCCGCGCCGGGCTCCCCATCCCCGCCGATCCGTCGAGCACCGTCGGCATCTTCCAGCTCGTCCTGACGGACGTGGGCGACGATCAGAGCCTCCACAAGAACCTGTCGACGTTCAGCGCCCACGTAAAAAACCTCGCGGCTATCCTGGCCGACGCGCAGCCGGGCGCGCTCGTCCTGCTCGACGAGATCGCCACCGGCACCGATCCGCGCGAGGGAGAGGCGCTCGCAGCCGGCGTCCTCGACTCGCTCTGCGCACGCGGCGCCGCCGTCGCCGCCACGACGCACTACGAAGGGCTGAAGGCGCTCGCCCTGGCCGATCCGCGCTTCATGAACGCGAGCGTCGGCTTCGATCTCGCCACGATGACGCCGACGTTCCGCCTCGCCATGGGTGTACCCGGCAGCTCGAGCGCGCTCGCGGTGGCGCGGCGCTTCGGCCTCCCGTCGACCGTGATCGACCGCGCGACACGCTTCCTTTCGCGCGAAGAGCAGAGCTTCGAGGAGGTCGTGAAGAAGCTGAACGACGAACGCGCTGCCCTCGATCTCGCGCGCCAGGCCGCCGACGCACGCGAGCGCGAAGCCGCCGAGCTCAAGCTGCGTCTAGAGAGCGAGCTCCGCGACGCCAAGGATCGCGAGAAGCGCACGCTGTCGCGCGAGGCCGAGCAGCTCATGGCGAGCGTTCGCCGCGCGCGCGAGGAGCTCCGCGGCGTGCAGCAGGCCCTGCGCGGACGCAAGCTCGACGCCGCGCAGGCGAAGGACGCGATGCGTACGCTCGATCGCATCGCCGCGGACGTGTCCCTGGGCAGCGAAATCGAAGCCCTCGTCGCCAAGCCGCAGCCGGACCGCGAGCCGCTCCGCCGCGAGGAGCTGAAGAGGGGCGCCAAGGTCTACGTCCCGCGCCTGCGCGCCGAGGCCGAGGTCGTCGAGGTGAGCGGCGACACTGTGCGCGTGGCGGCGGGGGCGCTCAAGCTCACCGTCCCGATCGGCGAGCTGCGCGGGGCCGTCCCCGCCGAGCCCGCCATGCCCGCGCGCCCGACGCGTGGACCCGACGGCCGCCGCGACGCCGCCGGCACGCCCGAGGTCCCGATCCAGACCGGCGACAACACCGTCGATCTCCGCGGCCTCCGCGCCGACGATGCCCTCTCGCTGGCGACGACGTTCCTCGACCGCAGCCTGAACGACGGCCGCAAGATCGCTTTCCTGGTCCATGGCCACGGCACCGGCGCGCTCCGCGACGCGATCCGCCGCGATCTGAAGGACAGCCCCTACGTCGCTCAGTTCCGCGCCGGGCACGGGAACGAGGGCGGCGACGGCGTGACGGTCGTCTGGCTGAGATAGCGACCTGAGATCGTTTGCGTTTTTCGCTGCAACTTGGAGCCTCGCTCCCCCCACTAATGGGGCGATGAAGCTGCTGCAGTTCTTCGCTTTTTCAGGCGCAATTCTAGCGTTCGCCGGGATGGCGGGCTGCTACGGGCTCGGCGGCGAGGTCGCCAGCGACGGTGCCCCGGCGACCCCGAACACCGACGCGCCCGATGCGGGCGGCAGCCCCGGCGCAGGCGTCGACGTCTTCGGCGGGGCGACGACGTGCACCAGCGGGCAGAGCCAGCCCAACATCACGACCGGGGACGGCTACGCCGGGATGGACCCCGGGCAGGCCTGCATCTCGTGCCACAGCCAGGGCGAAGGGCCGTCCTTCATCCTCGCCGGCACCGTGTACCCGACCGGCCACGAGCCGGACAACTGCAACGGCGTCACCGCGTCCGACATCAAGGTCGTCGCCACCGACTTCACCGGCAAAGAGTTCCCCATGACGCCGAACTCGTCGGGAAACTTCTTCCTGCAAAATAGCCGGCGCACCCCTGTCTCGTTCGCGTTCCCCTACACGGCGCGCGTCGAGCGCGGCGGCAAGGTCGTCGAGCAGATGGGCGGCGCGCAAAAGAGCGGCGACTGCAACTCGTGCCACACGGAGAAGGGCGCAAACAGCGCCCCCGGCCGCATCGCGGCGCCGCTCCCGCCGTGATCGACCGCACGAGTCCGTGCACGTTTACGGGAGAAGCGTGATCGCCATGAGCTCAGGCCCTACACGCTGATCGCGCCCTTCCTGAAATCGCTCTGGGCGATCTTCACGTTCACGCACGCGGGCTTGCGCTCCTTCTTCGCGTACGCGAATGCCGCGTCGAGCGCGGGGCCGATCTCCTCGGCCGTCTCGACCCAGAAGCCCTTGCCGCCGCACGCGTCCACCACCTTCTCGTAGCGCGTGTACTCGAGCGACGTCGCCGGCGCGCGCTCGGGGCCGTAGATCTCGACCTGCCCGCGGCGGATCTGCGTCCACGCCGCGTCGTTGCCGATGACGGCGACGCACGGAATGTTCTGGCGCGCCATCGCCTCGAGCTCCATCGCGTGGAGGCCGAAGCTGCCGTCGCCGTAGACGAGGACCGTCATGGCGTCGGGGCGCGCGAGCTGCGCGGCCATCGCGTAGCCGGGACCGACGCCGAGGGTGCCGAGGGGACCGGGGTCCATCCACAGCTGCGGCCACTCCATCTTGAGCACGTTCGCCGCCGTCGCGACGAAGTCGCCGCCGTCGCCGATGACGATGTCGTTCTTGCCGAGGCGCTTGGAGAGCTCGGCGCAGACGCGGAGCGGGTTCGGCGGCGACGCGGTCGAGGTGATCTCCGCCTGCATCTTCTCGCGGCGCTTCGTCTCCTCGGCGCGAACCGCCAAAAGCCACGACGGCGCCTTCTTCGTTCCGACGGCGGCGATGAGCTGATCGAGCACGAGACCGCTGTCGCCCTGGATGCCGATCTCGACGGCGCGGTTGCGCCCGAGCTCGGCGCCGTCCAGATCGATCTGGACGATCTTGACCCCGTCGGCCCACGTCGGCGAGCGGCCGTAGTCGACGCGGAAATCGAACGGCGTGCCGAACACGAAGACGACGTCGGCCTGCGCGAGCGCGAATTTGCGCGAGCGCGAGAAGAGGCTGGGGTGATCGGCGGGGAGCGCGCCGCGGGCCATCCCGTTCACATAGAAAGGCACACCGAAGGCGTCGGCCGCACGCTTGACGGCGTCGCGCATGGGCGACCACCGGAGCTGCGTTCCCATCAGGAAGACAGGGCGCTCGGCGGCCTTCAAGAGCTCGGCGGCGCGCGCTATCGAGCGGGGATCCCCGCCGGCGCGTGGCGGCTCGGCAAAGGCGCGCGTCGCCGGGAGATCGCTCTCCTCGTGGAAGTTCATGAGGAGATCGAGCGGCATCTCGAGGAACACCGGCCCCGGCACGCCCGCCTGCGCCACGCGGAACGCCGCGTCGACGTACTCGGCGATGCGCCGCGTCTCGGGGACCTGCACGCTCCACTTGGTGATGGGGCGCATGAGCGTCACGCAGTCCATGTCCTGGAGGGAGCCCATGTCGCAGAGGAGCTTGGGTCCGGCGCCGCCGATGCAGATCATCGGAATGCCGGCGCGCTGGGCGTTGGCGACGGCGGTGACGACGTCGGTGACACCGGGGCCAGCGGTGACGGCGCAGACGCCGGGGCGCCCGGTCACGCGCGCGTAGCCGTCGGCGGCGTGACCGGCGGTCTGCTCGTGGCGCACGTCCACGACGCGGATCTGCTCGTCGAGACAGCCGTCGTAGATCGCCTGGATGTGTCCGCCGCAGAGGGTGAAGAGGTGCGTCGTCCCGTGGCGCTTGAGCGCCTGCGCGACGAGGCGCCCGCCGTGAACCATTCCCATGACTCCTCCAGTCCGCCGCGCAGCCTAGCCGATCTTGCGCTGGGACAAGCCGCTTTGCCCAACACGTGCTTCAGTTCGCGTGCATCGTCGGCGGTCTCGACGCGCGCGGACGCGTGAGCGGTACGGATCGGTAGCGTCGCTACCGGCTCGTCCCTGCGTGACGGGAGCTGGACCGGAGTGGAGAACGCTTTTCGCGGCGGGCGTGCTTCGTGCAGCCCGTTACGAGAATGCGACGACTCGCACCCTATCTGACGGAGCCGGTGACCCGCGTCTGGGGCGACCGCCGGAGCGGGGTGGAGCTCGACCCTCTCGAGCGGCTGGGCACGGTCGCCGGTGAGTGGTCGCTCGTCGGTCTGCTCGGGGTCGGCGGCACCTCGGCCGTGTACGAAGCCGTCGGTCGTCACGGCGAGCGGGTCGCCGTGAAGGTGCTCCGACGACCCGACGTAGCGCCGGGGGATCTGCTCCGAGAGGCCACCCGCGAGGCGCGGCTCACCCGAGCCGTCGGGCACACCGGGGTCGTCGATGTTCGCGCGGTCGGGTCGCAGGTCGACGGGAGCGCCTACCTCGTCATGGGACTGCTCGAGGGCCACACGCTCGAGAATCGACGGTACGAGTGCGGCGGGGCCATCGCATACGCTGCCGCGCTCCCCCTCTTCGACGCCCTGTTCGATGTCGTCGCCGCCGCCCACGACCGCGGCATCATCCATCACGATCTCAAGCCGGGGAACGTCTTTCTGACGCGGTCGGGACAGGTCAAGTTGATCGACTTCGGCCTCGCGAGGACGGGGCTCGAGCTCGACCAGCCCAGCGGCTGGTTCGGAACGCCGGGGTTCGTGGCGCCCGAGCAGGCGCGCGGCGAGATCACCAAATGCGATCGGCGCAGCGACGTATGGAGCCTCGGCGCGACCATGTTCGTGGTCCTCTCCGGTCACGGCGTGCACGTGGCGCACACCCACGACGCCGAGGTGCCACTGGCGGCGGCGTACCCCGCGCGCTCGTTGCGCGCCGTGGCGCCCGAGCTGCCGGCCGCTCTCGTCGCGCTCGTGGACCGCGCGCTCGCGTTCGAGCCGGGCGCGAGATGGACCGACGTCCGCGCGATGCACACGGCGCTGCGCAGCCTCGTACTGCCGCCCGGCCCGCGACCCTCGGGTGTTCGGCTCATCGAGGGTGGGTAGGCAGTGTCCGGGCTGACCTTCGCACTCTCGCATCACGCGTGACCGAGTAGCTCGCGCTTGTTGTCGAGCTCGCGCATCCAGAAGAGGCGGGTGCCGTCGGTCAACTGACGCGGACCCGTCGACCGAGACCTTCCCGCCCCACCTGCGGCGATTAAGCGCCAGCAGGACCGCGACGAGCGGGAGAATCGCAGCGCGTGAGGGCTACCAGCTCTCGCCGAAGGGGCGCGCCTCCACCTCGAACGACCACGCCGAGCGCGGCTGCTGCGTGAGGCGGTAGACGAGGTCGGCGATGTCGTCGGGCTTCGCGAAGAAGGAGTCCGGCTTGTCCTTCATCATCAGGCGCGTCTTCGGGAGATCGACGACGCCGTCGAGGATGACCACCGACACGTGCACGCCAGCGGGCCACAGGTGGCGCGCCATCGACTCGGCGAGGCTCCGCTGCGCGGCCTTGGCCGGCGCGAACGCCGCCGTCTTCACGTTTCCGCGGCGCGACGCGGTGGCGCCGATGAAGACGATGTTCCCGCGCCCGGCCTTCTTCATCGGCGCGATCACCCGCTGCGAGGCGAGCAGCGCACCGAGCGTGTTCACGCGCCACGACTGCTCGAAGTCCTTCGGGCTGATCTCCTCGACGTTGCCCCACGAGCCGGAGCCGGCGTTGTAGACGAGCGTATCGACGTCGCCGAGGTCGCGCGCGATGTCGGAGAAGGCGCTCGTCACCGACGCTTCGTTCGCGACGTCGCAGGCATACGCGCGCGCTCCGGAGAGCTCCTTCGCGAGCGCCGCAGTCAGCTCGGTCGAGCGCGCCAGGAGCGCCACGGCGAACCCCTCCGCGTGAAAGCGACGCGCGAACGCCGCGCCGTTCCCCGGACCTACGCCAACCACCGCACAGACAGGCTTGCCCATCGTCTCTCCTCGGCTCGCGCCCGCGGCGAGTATAGGAGCTTCACGTGGGTGACGGTCGCCGGTCGAGCTCTCGACGCCTGCGGCCTTGACCGGGCGGAATGACGACGTATCTTGTACAAAAAATGGACAACGCATTGACAGACAAGGGGGGGGCTCCCGATGACGAGGCTGCAGTCCGGACTTGTCGTGCTCGCGCTCGCCGCACCTCTGGGGTGCGGAACCGTGGCTAGGGTCGAAGAGCCGAAGTTCGCGGTGGAGCTCCATGACGAGGAATTCGACGTGCGAACGTACGCGCCTCGTGTCGTCGCCGAGACGCGCGTGAGCGGCAGGCGAAAGGACGCGGACAGCGAGGGCTTCCGGCGCCTGGCCGGGTACATCTTCGGCGGCAACGAGCAGCGGGCAAAGATCGCCATGACGGCCCCGGTGGGGCTGCGCGCCGAAGGGCGCAAGATCGCGATGACGGCCCCGGTGGGGCTGCGCGCCGAAGGCGATTCGTGGACCGTCTCCTTCACGATGCCTGAGGGCGAGACACTGGCGACGCTTCCTCAGCCGAAGGACGCGCGCGTCACGCTTCGCGAGCTGCCCGCGGCGCGCGTCGGCGTCGTGAGGTTCAGCGGCCGATGGACCGAGGCGAGCTTTGCCGAGCACGCCGAGTCTCTGCGCGCGTGGCTGTCGGCGCGAGGGTTGTCGGCGGCGACGGCCGAGCCTGAGGTGAATCGCTACGATCCCCCCTGGACGCCGTGGTTCATGAGGCGCAACGAAGTCTGGCTTAGCGTCAAGGAGCCTGGCCCGGGAGGTTGAAAGCGCTCCGAGCCTGGTTGTAGCGTCCGGGCGCGGCATCCGCGGCTCGAGCAGGCGCGTACTTCAGCGCCCCGGCGTGCGCGCAGACCGCCGGCACGCGCGAAAGTCAGTGGCGCGATTTGCGCTTGGTCAGCGTGCCCGCAATGAAGTCGTGCATCACCGGCGCGATGTTCTCCGGCACGTCGTCGCCCCATTCGTCCGAGCTGATCTTGTCGAGCGGCGTGAGCGAGGCGTCCATCTTGTAGAACCACGGCACGCTGTTGACGACGAGGTGCATCTCCGAGAGCTCGGAGGACTCCCACGTGTCGATGTCCAGGCGCACGAGCGTGACGTCCTCGAGCGCGCGCTGCACGCGCGCATCACCGAGGGACGCCTTGAATTTCTGGCACGGGGGACACCATGAGGCGGTGGTCTCCACGAGGACCGGACTGTGCCGGGCCGCCGCTTCGGCGAGCACGCGGGTCAGCTGCGTACGCAGAGGGCCGTCCGCCGGCGTGAGGTCCATGACGGTGATGGCCCCGTGCGTCGTCGTCGCCGGTGCGCCTGGCGCGTGCACGCCCGGTGCGGTCGCTGTGGGCGAAGGGGCCGGCGCCGTCGGCGGAGGGGTCGCGGCGATGCCCATGACGATGCCGATCCCCATGAAGACCAGCCAGACGAGCGAGATCAACGTGCCGATTGAACCGGTGATGATCCCCGCGAGCGCCAGGCCGGAGCCCGATTTTGCGCCCTCCGATCGCTCGATGTCGCCGCGCGACATGAAGCCGAGCGCCACCGCGGGAATCCCGGTCAAGAGCCCGCCGCACACGAGGCTCGCGATGCCGAGCGCGATCGACGCGGTCGCCTTCCCGTCCGTCACGGCATACGGGCTCGGGCCGTACCCCTGCCCGTATCCCGGCGGCGGGTAGTAGCCCATCGGGGGCGGCGGCGGCGCGCCCTGCTGACCCTGAGGCGGCGGTCCAACCCCGAAGGGCGGCGGTCCTTGTCCGTACATTGGTCCAAGCATACCCCTGCGAGCGGCGTTCAGCGGGGCACGTCGTCCGCCTCGGACCCGACGAAGCGGGACGCTCCGGCCGCGACCGCGCGACCGCTAGGCGGACAGGAGGCCGTCCGGAACGGGGGCGCGCTCGGTGGTACGGAATCTGCTCGGAGCGGGCCTATGCAATCGAGGTTGGCAGTCGTCCTCGGCGTTGCGTTGGCCTGCGCGGCCGCGCCCGCGCCCGCGTGGGGAGACACGCCGGTGCCCGTGTTCGTTCGCAATCTCGGCGCCGGGGGCACGCGCGTCCAGCTGTCGATCGGCAACACGCTCCCGTGCGACTCACGCGACAACGTCCTCGTCTTCGACGCGCGCCTGCGTCCCGGTGAGGTGCGCGCGCTCGCGGTCCCGCTGGGGACGGTCGCCCTCTGCGCGCGGAACACCTCGGCCGGGAGCTCGATCGACTGGGGCCCGTCGGTGTGGCGCAAAGGCGGCGTCCGCTGCACGGGCCCGCGCGGGCGATGGTGCGTCGCCGACGCGAGCGTGCCGTTCTACGTCGACGTGGGGCGCTGACGCTGGCCGCGACGCTCTCTGCGCGGGGTGGGTCGCAGGCGCGGTGCCACCGCCCGCGCAGCCGCCGGCGAGCGTCGCCATGAGGATGGCCGATGCGAGCAAGAGTGTGGTCTTCATGCTGCGTTGTCGTGCATCGGACATCCCGCCCGCTCGGCGCCGCTCCGAGCCGCAAGTCCTCGACGTCGGTGTTGGTTTGTGGGCCGCGTTGCATTCTGCGACGAACAGCTCGGCGGCAGGGGGGGCCCGAGCACGCTACGTCGCGGCGGTTGGGCTCGCTGTCGCGCTGGGCTCATTCTCGAGGCGAGCCTTCGCCTGCGCCCTGCGCTCCTGCTCCTGCTCCCGCTTCGCCACGAGGAGGAGCATCGCCGGCAGCGCCAGCAGAGAGACCACCATGGACACGACGAGCCCACCGATCACGACGGTCGCGAGCGGCCGCTGAACCTCGGCGCCGGCGCCGGTCGCGAGCGCGGCCGGGACGAAGCCGATCGCGGCGAGGAGCGCGGAGCTGACGAGCGCCCGGAGCGACGCGAGCGCGGCGGCGCGGACGCGCACGATGGGCTCCTTGTCGGCAGGCTGCGCGAGCACGTTGCTGGTCATCACGATGCCAGTGAACACCGAGACCCCCGCGAGCGCGATGAAGCCCACGCCGGCGGGGATGCTGAACGGCAACCCTCGGAGGACGAGGGCCGCGACGCCCCCGGCGAGCGCGAACGGCAGGCTGGCCAGGGTCACCAGCGTGTACGACACCCGCCGGAACATGACGACGAGCATGAGGCCTATGACGCCGAGGGCGACGGGCACGAGCGCGACCAGCCGGTCCTTCGCGCGCGTGAAGTTCTGGAACTGGCCGCCCCAGGTGACCTCGACCGACGGCGGAAGATCCAGCTCGGCCACGCGCGCGCGCGCCTCCGTCACGAAGCCGACCATGTCTCGGCCGCGCACGTTTCCCTGGACGACGAGCCGGCGTCGCATCTGCTCGCGGCTGATCTGGAACACCGTGCGCTCCTCCACCACGTCGGTGACCATGGCCAGTGGCACGAGCGCGCCCGTGCGCGTCGGCACCGGCAAGCGTCCCAGATCCGCTGGAGACGTGACCCCCTCACCGCCGAGGCGAAGGACCAGGTCGAAGACGCGCTCTCCCTCACGAACCACGCCGACCGGGAGGCCCGCCCGCGACATCGCGAGCGCGTCGAGCGCGTCGTCGGGCGTGACCCCGAGGCGCCCCATGCGTGCCCGGTCGACCGTGACCTGCACCGACGGCTGTCCGATCGGGATCTCCGCCTTGAAGTCGGCGGCGCCGGGGATTTTTGCGAGGGTCTTGCGAATGGCCTCCGCCGCCTCGCTCATCTCGGCGAGATCGTCCCCGTAGATCTTGATGGCCACGTCGCTCCGGACGCCGGCGACGAGATCGTTCACGCGCATCTCGATCGGCTGCGAGAACGCGTTGATGGTCGCGGGCACGCGCCGGGCGGCGCGCTCCGACAGCTCGGTCATGAGCGCCTCGGGCGTGAGACCGAGGCGCCACGCGCTTCGCGGCTTCAGGATGACGAACACGTCGCTCGACTCCGGCCCCGCCGGATCGACGGCGCCCTCGGGGCGACCGATGCGGTTCACGACGGTCTCGACCTCCGGCACCTCGCGCAGCGCGACCTCCGTCTCGCGCCCCAGCTCGAGGGCGTGGTCCATCGAGGTGCTCGGCTGGCGCAGGGCGTCGATGGCGAACGCGCCCTCGAAGACGCGCGGCAGGAAATCGGACCCCACGCGCCCGCCGGTGGCGAGCATCCCCGCCGTCAGCGCGAAGGCGACGACGAGCACGCGGAGCGGACGGCGCAGCGCGCTCTCCAAGATCGGCGCGTACGCCCGCCGCAAGGCGCGCGCGAACCACGGCTCGGCGTGCGGTCCCGTGACACGGAGCACCGTCGGCGCGATCGCGGGGATGACGACCAGCGCGTACACGATCGCGCCGAGGAGCATGAAGCAGAGCGACAGGACGACCGGGCGGAACATCTTGCCCTCCACGTCCTTGAGCGTGGACAGCGGCAAGAAGACGAGCAGCGTGATGGCCACCACGAAGAGCGCCGGGCGCGCGACCTCCTGGATGGCGTGGACGATAGCGAGACGCCGCTTCTCACGATCCACGATCTGTGCCCCGTGGGTCATGGCGTGCTCGACCGTGAGGACCGAGCCTTCGACGATGATCCCGAAATCCACCGCGCCCAGGGACATGACGTTGCCGCTGTACCCGCTCGCGCGGAGGCCGATGAACCCGACCAACATGGAGAACGGGATGGCTCCGGCGACGAGCAAGCCCGCCCTCACGCTCCCCAGCGTGAGCAGGAGGCACACCATGACGATGAGCGCGCCCTCGGCCAGGTTCTTGCCGATCGTGGTGATGACGCGGTCGATGAAGTCCGAGCGGTCGTAGTACGGGTCGACGCGCACGCCCTCCGGCAGCAACGGCGCGATCTCCCCGACGCTCTTCTTCACGGCGGCGACGACCTCGCGGCTGTTCTGCCCCTTGAGCATGAGGACGCTCGCGCCGACGATCTCGCCGCGGCCGTCGCGCGTCATCGCGCCCTGGCGCAGCGACGGGCCCGTATCGATCTCGCCGAGGTGCTCCACGCGCACCGCGGTCCCGTCCGCGTTCGTGCGGACGACGGTGGCGCCTATGTCTTCGAGGCTCCGGAAGCGCGCGTCGCCGCGCAGCAGGATTTGTTCCTTCTCGTGGTCGACGAAGCCGCCGCCGGCGAGCCGGTTGTCGCGCTCCAGCGCCTGCCGCACCTCGTCGGGCGAGATCTGGTGCGCCGCCATGCGCGCCGGATCGAGCGTCACGCGGTATTGCTTCTGCGCGCCGCCGAAGCCGATGACCTCGATCACGCCCGGCACCTGCCGCAGCTTGGGGCCGAGCTGCCACTCGACGATCGTCCGGAGCTCCTCGGTGGACCGCTTCGGCGAGTCTGCGCGCAGCTCGAACATGTAGATCTCCCCCAGCGCCGTGGAGACAGGTCCCAGCTCGGGCCGCCCGATGTGCGCCGGCACCTTGTCACGCACGGAGAGGAGCCGCTCGGCGACCAGGCTCCGTGCGAAGTAGACGTCCGTGCCGTCCTCGAACACCAGCGTGACGATCGAGATGCCGAACTTGGTGATGCTCCGGGTCACCTGCAGGTGAGGCGTGCCGGCCATCTCCCGCTCGACGACCTGGGTAACCTGCGTCTCTACCTCGGTGGCGGACAGCGCGGGGGCGCGCGTCACCACCTGCACCTGGGTGTTCGTGACGTCGGGTACCGCGTCGATAGGCAGCTTGGAGAGTGAGAAGATCCCGATGCCTACGATGATCGCGGCGACGAGCAGCGCGAGCAAGCGATTGCCTGCAGCCCATGCGACGACGCTCTTCATTGTTTCGTGACCTCCCCCCGGAGCACGAAGGCGCCATGCACGACGACCCGCTCGCCGGAGCGCACACCGTCGGCGATGGCGACGAGCTGCGGCGTCCGACGCGCGACGACGACCGGGCGCACCTCGTACCTCCCGCGCTCCTTCTCGACGAAGACGACGTCCTTCCCTCCGATCGGTTGTACGGCGGCCTTGGGGAGGACGATGTCGCTCCCGCTCGCCTCGAGCTTGATCGACGCCCGGACGAAGAGGCCCGGCCGGAGCGCGCCGTCGGGGTTGGCCACCACGACGCGCGCGCGGAGGGCCCGGCTCGATTTCCCCAGCTGCGGTTCGATCATCGCGATTTGGCCCGAGAAGACGCGCCCGGCGAGCGCGTCGACGCGAATTTCCGTGACGGCGTTCTCCTTGAGCGAGGCGACGTCGGACTCGTACGCGTCCAGGACGGCCCAGAGCTGCGTCGTGTCGGCGACGGCGAACGCAGCGTCGCGCGGCTCCAGAAAGCCGCCCGCGACGACGTTTCGAGCGACCACGACGCCGTCGAGAGGTGAGGCGAGCACGAGGGAGCCGTGCGCGCGGATCGCTTCGCCCGACGCCGGCACGGGGGCGCCGAAGAGTGCGAGCTTCGCGCTCGCGGCGGCCAGCTCGGCCTCCGCCCGCGTGGCTTCACCGCGCGCCAGCTCGTCCTCTCGCTTCGTCGTGAGCTGGCGCTCGAGGAGCCACGCCTCGCGCTTCGCGTGGTCGCGAGCGACGTCGAGCGCGGCGCGGGCCGCGATGGCCTCGGCCTGCGCGCTCACGATCGCAGGGACGAGCAACGTGGCGAGCGGTTGCCCTTTGCGCACCCGCTCGCCGACAGTGACGTGGATCCTGGTCACACGGCCCTCGACGACGGTGCCGACCTCGGCGTATTTGTCGGCGACGTACTCCAGCGTGCCCGGCAGGCGCAGGACCGGAGCATCGCCGCCCACCCCGACCGGCGCAGCTTCCACGCCCAGGCGCTCCAGGGTCGACGGCTCCAGCTCGAGGATTTGTGGCCCCTCCTGCACCGCCTTCGCGCTCGGCTTCGCTTCGCTCTTCGCGCACCCGACGAGGCAGAGCGAGAGCAGCGTCACGACGATCGTGCACCACCTCACGGCAGCGCTCCCTTCATGGCCGCCAGCTGGGCGTACGCCCTCCAGGACAGGTCCACCAAGTCGAGCTGCCGCGCGCGCGCGGTGGCGAGATCCCTCCTTGCGATGAGGACTCGTGTGAGGTCCCCCTTGCCAGCCCGCTGCGCGTCCAAGGCGGCCTGGACGACGCGCTCCGAGGCCAGGAGCCCGGTCTTCTCGAGCTCCACGGCCGCGGCGCGGGTGAGCTCGTAGGTCTCCGCCGTGCTACGCGCCCGGGCGTTCAGGGCGTCCCTGACCGCCGCGCGCAGGGCCGCAGCGCGCGTCTGCTCGGCTTCGGCGCGCGCGATCTCGCCCTGATTTCGCCGGATGACGGGGAAAGACCACGCGAGCCCCCCCCCGACGCGCCCCTCGCCGAAGTCACCGCGGCCTCCGGTGACGACGACGCTGAGCGGCGACCACGCGTCCTTTCGGGACCGTTCGGCGCTCGCGTTCCAGTACTGCCCCTCGGCCTCGAGCGCGCGCAGCGTCGGGTTGGTGGCGAACCACGACGCGAAGCTTTCCCGCGGCAAGAGCTCCCGCAGCTCGGGGGCGCGCGCCTCCATCGCCGGCGGCGCGTCGATCGGCTCTCCGACGAGCTCGCCGAGGCGCCCGAGCGCTTGGCTGTGCCCCGCCGCCGACTCGGCGCGAAGCTGCGACCACCGGGCGACCTCCGCTTCGGCGAGGCTCAGCTCGTACGCGGTAGCGTCGCCGGCAGCGAGCCGCGCGGTGACGGCCTCCACCTCGCTGCGCGCGTCGGCCCTGCCGCGCTCGGCTTGCGTGAGGCGCGACCGCGTGACGGCAACGGCTCCGTAGGACTCGGTCGCGTCACGCAGCGTGCGTGTCGACGCGTCGCGGGCGTCGGCGCGGCGCCACTGGACGAGGCGCTCCCATTCCTGAATGCGGGCGCCGCGCTGCCCCTGCACTTCGATCGGCAGGTAGGCCGCGGCGACGAGGTTGACATCCTTGGTGAGGTAGCTGCGGTCGCCCGTGATCTCGAACGAGGGGTTGCCGAAAGGCCCGAGCCGGGCCCCTGCCCCGAGCGCCTCCGCTGCGCGCGTCGCGCCGGCCGCGTCGACCGCGGCGGGTGCGCGCGACTGTGCGCGCCGAACGACGTCGTCGAGGCTCGGAAACGCCGCGGCGTGGACAGGTGCGGGGACCAGCAGGACGGCGGCGAGGAGCGGAATGGAGAGGAGTCGCGAGAGGGTCATTGCGCCCTTCCGGAGCAACCCGTGTGCCAGACGGCGACTGTCGGCGATCGCGGACCTCAGCCCGCGTGCGACGTGGGATTCTGCGACCGGTGTCGCGAAACCCGGCGCAAGGGCACATGCCATGCCGTTCTGCGCGACAGCTCCCCATCGAGGCGTCATGTCGGCTCTTCACGCGGACGCGCCGACTCGTCCATCCGACTCCACTCGAGCGAGCCGGGGCTCGCGGCGCGATCGGCGTTGCCATGCAGGTCATGGCACGCGCCGTGCTCTCTCGACCTGAAGGGAGGGCAGTCGCTCGTGAGGACATTTCCCGAACGAAGGTACGAGTAGCCAACCGAAAGGACGACGCCATGCAGAAGCACACCCGCAACATTGGATGGATCGCGCTGATTGTCATGACCACGTTGCTCGCGCTCGAGGCGCTGCCGTGAGTGCGGTCCGGAGCCGGTGGCGCCGTCTCGACCCGGAGCAAGCCCCGAGAATCCTCCTGGCCGAGGACGACGACGAGATGCGGCGACTGCTCGAGGTCGAGCTCCGGGCGGACGGTCACGTGGTCTTCTCGGTGCGCGACGGGACCGAGATGCTGGAGGTCTTGAGCGACGCGAGCCGCCTTCCGTTCACCGCTCCCGATGTCATCGTCATGGACGTGCGCATGCCCGGCTACTCGGGTCTCCACGTTCTCGCCGCCCTTCGCGCCGCGGAGTGGACGACGCCGGTGATCCTCATCACCGCGTTCGGGGAACCCCGTCTGCACGAGCAGGCGGCGAAGCTCGGAGCCTCCGTGGTCTTCAACAAGCCATTCGACGTGGATGATCTACGAACAGCGCTGCTCCACGTGATCGGGGACAAGGCGATGTCATCAGGGGAAACCAAGAGGATCGGGTAGCGCCAAGATCGGGATGAGGAGCTGAATGAGACTCGCTCGCAAGATCACGCTGCTGTTTCTCGTCCCGTTCGTCGCGCTGCTGCTAATTTTCGGAGTTCGCACCGCGCGGCGCGAGATCGGCATCTACGAAGCCCAGGTTTCGACCGATCTGGTGCTCACGGGCAGGGCCCTCCGTCCGGCCTTCGCGGAGATCTGGCGTCTTGAAGGCGAAGCACGAGCGCTCGAGGTCCTTGCCGCCGCGGATAAGGACGTTTCCGAGGTCGAGGTCCGATGGGTTCGGGGAGACTCGGGTGGTGGCGCGAGCGACGGCCCGATCGTCCAGATAAGGCCCGGCGGTGGCGGCGTGGGCCGGGCCGTGGTGCTCCTGCCGGTGATCGAGGAGAGGATTCCGCATGGCGCCATCGAGCTGTCCCGGAGCCTCGACAGAGAGGCGCTGCTCGTCCGGGACGTCGTTCGCGACAAGGCCCTAGGAACGGGGAGCGCGCTGCTCGGTGCCATCGCCATCGGCGGCATCATCGGGACGTGGTTCATCGGGAGGCCCGTTCGGTCGCTCGTCCTGCACGCGCGCCGGATCGGCAAAGGCGATTTTTCGCCCGTGCTACGGGACCACCGACACGACGAGCTCGGCGAGCTCGCCAGCGACATGAACGCCATGTGCGGTCAGCTGGCCGGTGCCCGCGAGACGATCAGGGACGAAACGGAGGCCCGCATCAGAGCGCTCGAGCAGCTCCGTCACGCGGACAGGCTCTCCACGGTCGGCAAGCTCGCGGCGGGTGTCGCGCACGAGCTGGGTACGCCGCTCAACGTGGTGTCCGGACGAGCCAAGATGATCACGTCGGGGAAGCTGCCGCCGGAGGCCGTCGCGGAGAACGCGACGATCATCTTTGGGCAAGCCGCGCGAATGACGAAGATCATTCGCGGCCTGCTCGATTTCGCGCGGCAGGGCGCTGCGAACAAGGCGCGGACCGATCTGAGCGCGATCGCGACGAACACGCTGACGCTCCTTGCTCCACTGTCCAGGAAGCGCGGGGTCTCGATGACGATCGAGGGCGCAGCGACCCCAAAGCTCCTCGAGGTGGATGCGGGGCAGATCGAGCAAGTGCTGACGAACCTCATCGTCAACGCCGTCGATGCCACGCCCGACGGCGGCGCCGTGCTCCTGCGGCTCGCGGACGAGGAAGCGACTCCGCCTGCCGGAGACGACGCCAAGCCCGGCCTCTATCTCCGTCTCGACGTTGAGGACCAGGGAACGGGCATCCCGAAGGACGATCTGGCGCGCGTGTTCGAGCCGTTCTTCACGACAAAAGACGTCGGGGCGGGGACCGGGCTGGGGCTCTCGGTGGCGCACGGGATCGTCCACGATCATGGCGGATGGATCGCCGTCGAGAGTGAGGAGCGACGCGGAAGCCGCTTCTCCGTCTACCTACCCTTGAGCACGCCGTCGTGACCTCACGTGCCCTCGTCGTCGACGGCGAACAGCCGCCGGCTGGCTCCCCAGAGAGCCACGACGGATGACGACACTCGATCTGCTCAGCCAGCCCGATACCTACGTGAGCCTGCTCACCCTCACGGCGATGGAAATCGTGCTCGGCATCGACAACATCGTCTTCATCTCGATCCTCACGGGCAAGTTGCCTCCCGCGAAGCAGCCGATGGCTCGCGGGCTGGGACTGGGGTTGGCCCTCGTTCTTCGCCTCCTCTTGCTGCTCGCGATCTCCTGGGTCATGGGCCTGAACGCGCCGCTCTTCGCCGTGCTGGGAAAGGGATTCTCGGGCCGCGATCTCATCCTGCTCGGCGGCGGTCTCTTCCTCCTCGCAAAGGCGACCCACGAAATCCACTCCAAGCTCGAGGTGGCCGAGGACGATCGCCGTTCCAGCGGCGCGGGCTTCGGGCTCATCCTGCTGCAGATCCTCGTGCTCGACGTGGTGTTTTCGCTCGACTCCGTCATCACCGCGGTCGGGATGGCCGAGCACGTCTCCGTGATGATGACCGCCATGGTGGTCGCGGTGGGGGTCATGCTCGCCTTCGCGGGGCGCATCGGAGACTTCGTCAACCGTCACCCGAGCATGAAGATTCTCGCCCTGAGCTTCCTGCTGCTCATCGGTGTCATGCTCCTGGCCGAAGGAATGGGGCAACACATCGGCAAGGGCTACATCTACTTCGCGATGGCCTTCTCGTTCGGCGTCGAGCTCCTCAACATGCGCGCACGAAAGAGGCGCGCCCCCGTTCGCGGCTCGTGCTCTCGATGCCCAGCCACCGAAGGAGGGGGCCCATCGTGAGGCCCTGAAGCAGGAGCGAGACGAGCACGACGCCGAAGGTCAAGGTCTCTAGCGTCTGCCGGTGAGGGAAGTCGTCGGGCAAGGCGAGGGCGAGGACCATCGAGAGCGCCCCGCGGAGCCCCGCCCACGTCATCACGATCCCCCACCTCCACGGCAGGCGCTCCTTCGACCTCGACAAGATGCCACTCGTCAGGGAGACGACCGCGGCCCGAGCGACCATGACGCAGAGGTACGCCACGAGGATCGCTTTCCACGACGCGACCAGCGCGGCGAGCTGCACCTGAAAGCCGAGCAGGAGAAAGACCACGGAGTTCAACGCAAAGGCGACGTACTCCCAGAACGACTCGACGCTGACCCAGGTGGACGGGCTCATCCCGTTGCGTCGACCGTAGTTGCCAAGGACCATGCCCGCGATGACCGTCCCGATGACGCCCGAGAAGTGCAGGCGCTCTGCCACGGCAAACGAGCCGTAGGCCGCGACGGTCGTGAGCGTGATGGCGATCATCGGATCGTCGACGAACCGGAGCGCCGTCGACACGACGATCGCTGCTGCGGCGCCGATGAGCACGCCCATTCCCACCACGGTCACGAGCTCCACGGCGGCGCCCGCCGCCGACCACGGGTGCCCATCGAGGACCGTGAGGACCATCGAGACGGCCACCACCGCGGTTCCGTCATTGAAGAGGCCCTCGCCCTCGACGAGCGTGGCCAGGCGCTTCGGTACGCCGAGGCTCTTGAACATCGCGACGACCGCGATCGGATCGGTGGCCGCGATGAGCGCCGCGAAGACGAACGCGTGCCCAAGGGTGAAGTCCGCTGCGAGCGAGAACACGGACATTCCCGTCGCCAGCGCGGTGGCAGTGAGCGCCGTTGCCACCACGACGCCGGGCACGGCGAGCGAGAGGATGGCGATCTTGTTCTGACGAAAGCTGTCAAAGTCGAGATGAAAGGCGGCTTCGAAGAGCAACCCTGGAAGAAAGATGCCGTAGAGGAGCTCCTTGGTCAGGTGAGGGGGCTCGAGCGCGGTCACCGAGCCGAGGATCACTCCCGTCACGACGAGCGCCACGGTGTACGGCGCGTTGATGCGCCGGGCGACGACCGCCACCGTCGCCGCGATCGTGAACAGAAGGACGAGGAGAATCTCGAGCGTCATGGGGCCTCCCGAGACCGCCCAGGGCTCGTGTGGGTGTCGACGACGAGCAGACGGAACGTGCCTCCAAGATTCGAGGAGGCTTCGATGCCTCCGGTGGATACCGGTTCGCCAGCAGACAACGTGCCAGCCGCGAGCCGCGCGACCGCTCGCCGCGCGCAGCTCGGACGAGGTCTCGTGGTCCTTGGACCGTCGGATCGATCTCGCGTTGGTGAAGTGAGTGGGGCCCATGCGCCGTGGCCCGAGACGGCCGTGCCGTACTCGCTCCGTCACGCGTCGGATTCTGCGACGGCGTCGCGAAACCCGACGCAAGGAGACGGCCTTGTTCACGGATTCTCGGCGATTTTTCGGCGTTTGCCGGGTCCGGCCGGGATGGTCCCGTGCTTGCAGCAGTCTCGAGAACGCCGGCCGCTCGGCCGTGCGACACGTGAAAGAAAGGTGGAGCCCCCATGGGAAGTGCGTTCTCGCTCAAGTTCGGCCCCGCAACGGCCGGCCTTCGGATCCTCGTCGCCAGTCCTCGGCACGACGAAGCCGCGGAGCTCGCCCGCGGGCTCATGGCCGACGGCCACAACGTGCTCGCCGTGACCGAGCCGACGGAGCTCGTCTTCATGATGGAGGTGGTCGACATGCGCTTGGGTCCCATGCCGGATCTCATCGTCCTCGACGCGGCCATGAAAACGGCAATCGACGGGCGCCTCGCGCGCGCTCCGATGTTCGTCGTGCTCGACGTCGAATCGACGGAGCTCGCGCAGCAGGCGACCCTGCTGGATGTCCTCGACCTCAGGAATGCCACCGTCTTCCGGAAGCCGCTCGACCTCGACGACCTGCGGACCGCCGCAATGAACCTCGACGCGTGGCGGACCGCGCGCACGCGCGTACGGCGCTTCGCGCCGCTGGCCGAACCACGTGGTGCCCGATAGAGTTCGCCCCATGGCGCCCCTCCGCCCCGCCGGAGCCGGTATTACGTGAAGGTCATCGGAAAGTTCGCTGCGGCGTTCTTCGTCGTGAGCTGCCTCGGGTTGCTCCTCCTCGGGTACGTGAACGCGCGCGACGAGGCCGCGCAGCTCGCGGAGACCACGCGTGACGATCTCCGCGCACTGGGGGCAGGCCTGCGGGCAGGCGTGGAGACGACGTGGCTCGCGCACGGCGAGGACGAGGCGCTCAAGATCGTCCATGCGGCGCAGGCGGAGCATGCCGACGTCGACGTCGTCTGGATGGCCGGGCCCCCGGCCGCACCGCAGAGCGCCGAGGGCATGGTGACGATCGCCGTCCCCGTGCGCGTCGGCGGGGACGCCGCCGGGTCCATCCGGCTGCGCCGCGCCGTCCTGGACGAACGCGCCGCCTTCCGCCGGGCGCTCGGCGCGGAGCTGCGCTTGGCCGCGGCGCTCGCGGTGGTCGCGGGCATCCTCGCGGTGGCGCTCGGCGGCGCGCTCATCGGGAGGCCGCTGCAGCGCGTGGTCGACCAGGCGCGCCGCATCGGGGCGGGCGACTTCACCCGACGCCTCGAAGCGTCGCGGCGTGACGAGATCGGCGACCTGAAGCGCGAGCTCAACGTCATGTGCGACCGCCTCGACGAGGCCCGGGCCCGGGTCGAGGCGGAGTCGACGGCGCGCGTCGAGACGCTCGAGCAGCTCCGTCACCTCGATCGCCTCCGGACGGTCGGGACGATCGCCTCGAGCCTCGCCCACGAGCTCGGCACGCCGCTGAACGTCTTGCTCTTGCGTGGTCAGTCCCTGGCGGCGGGCGAGATGGCCCCAGAGGAGGCGCGCGACGCCGGCGAGACGATCACCAACCAGGTGGAGAAGATGAGCCGGCTCGTCCGGCAAATCCTCGATTTTTCGCGCAAGACGCCGACGCGCGGCAAGGTTCAGCTGGGCGAGGTCGCGGCCGGGGTGGTGGGCCTGCTCGGCTCGCTCGCGAAGAAGGCCGGCGTGGTGCTGACGGTCGAGCTCGACCGCGATTCGACCGTCCTCGGCGAGGCGGCCGAGCTCGAGCAGGCGCTCACCAACCTGACGCTGAACGCCATCCAGGCGATGCCCAGCGGCGGCGCGCTCCGCCTCCGCGTGGGCGTGAGCGAGGCCGCCCGTCCGTCCGCGAACACCTCGCCCGCGCGCGCCGCGTTCGTCGCGGTCGAGGACCAGGGCGTTGGAATAGCCCCGGAGCAGGTCGACCAGATCTTCGAGCCCTTCTACACGACGAAACCCGCAGGCGTGGGCACGGGGTTAGGACTTGGCGTGGCGCGCGGGATCGCCGAAGATCACGGAGGCTGGATCTCAGCCAGGAGCGAGCTCGGTCGTGGAAGCACCTTCACCCTCCACATCCCCCCCCATGGGTAGGCGCGTGCTCGTCGTCGACGACGACGCGGACATGTGCAAGGAGCTCGAGCGCATGCTCGGTCGCCGCGGATTCGTGGTCACCAGCCGGCAAAGCGCCGATCTCGCCTGGGAGCTGCTCGCTTCCGAGGACTTCGACGCCGTGGTGTCCGACGTCAACATGCGCGGAATGAACGGCCTCGAGCTGTGCGACAGGATCGTCCAGAACCGCCGCGATCTCCCGGTCATCGTCGTGACCGGCTTCGGCAGCATGGAGGCGGCGATCGCCGCGATCCGGGCGGGCGCCACCGACTTCATGACCAAGCCGTTCAACGCCGAGCAGCTCGCCCTGTCGCTGGAGCGCGCGATCCGGCAGCGCGCGCTCGAGGAAGAGGTGCGCCGCCTCCGGCGGGACGCGGCCGCGCGGAGCAACTACGGAGAGATCATCGGCTCGAGCCCGGCCATGTTCCAGGTGTTCGAGATGATCGATCGCGTCGCGGAGACGGACGCGACGGTCCTCGTCACGGCGGAGAGCGGCGCCGGCAAGGAGCTCGTCGCACGCGCCATCCACCAGCACCAGAAGAGCCGCCGGGCCGCCGGGCCGCTCGTCGCCATCAACTGCGCCGCGCTGCCGGAGGCGCTCCTCGAGAGCGAGCTGTTCGGCCACGCGAAGGGGGCGTTCACCGACGCGAAGACGGCCCGTCGCGGCCTCTTCCTCGAGGCGTCGGGCGGCACCCTCTTCCTGGACGAGCTCGGCGAGATGCCGCTCGGGATGCAGGCCAAGTTGCTCCGGGCGCTGGAGGAGCGGAAGGTGCGCCCTGTCGGCGGAAGCGCGGAGGTCCCGTTCGACGCCCGCATCGTGGCGGCGACGAACAAGGATCTCGAGTCACTCGTCGAGGAGAGGCGCTTCCGGGAGGATCTCTACTACCGCGTGAACGTCGTGCACATAGAGATCCCGCCGCTCCGCAGCCGCGGCAACGACGTGCTCCTCCTCGCGCAGGCCTTCGTGAAGCGCTTCGCCGAGCGGCACGGCAAGACGATCACCGGGTTTTCGGCCGAGTTCGCCGACAGGGTGCTCTCGTACGCGTGGCCGGGGAACGTGCGCGAGCTGCAGAACGCGATCGAGCGCGCGGTCTCACTCGCGCGCTTCGAGGAGCTGACGGTGGACGATCTGCCCCCGAAGGTGCGCGACTACCGCCCCAGCCACGTGGTCGTCGCCGCCTCCGATCCCGCCGAGCTCGTCACGCTCGAAGAGGTGGAGCGCCGGTACATCGAGCGCGTCATGGAGGCCGTCGGGTGGAACAAGACGGAGGCGACCAAGGTTCTCGGCATCGATCGGTCGACCCTCTACCGCAAGCTCGAGCGCTACCACCTCGCGGCGCCCGCGGGGTCGCCGGGCGCGTGAAGGTCCCGCACTACGGCGAGACCGGCAGGAGCAGGGCGCCCTCGATCGCGGCCGCGAGGCGCGCGCTCGATAGGGGCTTGTCGAGGAGCTCCCGCGCGCCGAGCGCGTAGGCACGGTTGCGAATCGTCGCGTCGCCGAATCCCGTCATCAGGATGACCGGCACCGGCCACCCCGCCTCCGTCAGCGCGCCCAGGAGCTCCAGCCCCGAGACGTAAGGCATGCGCACGTCCATGACGGCCACGTCGGGCAGCGCCAGGTCTCCGCGCGAGGCCGCGGAAAGGAGCGCCAGGGCCTCCCGTCCGTCGCTCACCGCCGTGACGCGGTAGCCCGAGCGCCGCAGGCCGGCGACGAAGAGCGGCCGAAGGTCAGGATCGTCCTCGGCGAGCAGGACGTGACGGTTCGACGCGGAGCTCTGGCTGCGGACGGGCATGACGGGGGCGTTCATTATGGCGCGCCATAACTGCACGTCCGATGCCACTCGGCTCTTCCGGTGGATTGCCCATCGCGCGGCGCGAGCTCGTGTCGCAAAGTCCTACGTGCCGCGTTCGGCGACGGTCCTCGGTGAACGACTCCTGCGCTTTTCTCCGTGTCGGCGAGCGCCGTGCGCCTGGCATTCCCCATGCAACGACGTGGAAACATGAAAACGACACTACTCATCGCCTCGACGCTCCTCTCTGCCGTTCTCGCGGCTGGCTGCGCAAGCGCCCCCGCCGCGGGCGTCCAGCCGCACACCGTCCAGGGCTTCAAGCTCGTCGACGACGGTGCGCTGCTCCCGACCTCGGGCGCGCGCGCGGCCGCGTCGCCCCCGCAGGAGCGAAGCGACCGCGCGTACCACGAGCACATCGGCATGGCGCATAGCCAGCATCCCGAGGTGTCTCGCGCCGCACGTTGACGCGGGGCCCGATAGCCACCGTCCCTGATGGAACGGTGGCTCTAGCCTTGTGGTGGGTCGCTCCAAGGCCGCGCTACTCGGCGGAGACCTGGATCTTCCCGCTGACGACGTCGGCCTTCAGGCTCTCGACCGCGGCCTTCACCTCGTCGGGGATGCGGGACGCGTGCGGGCCGTCGTGGACGTAGTCGATGGCGCCGTCCTTCACGCCGAAGACGTGCATTCCGCCGACGAATTTCCCGTTCACCGCGGCGTGGATGGTGTCGAACACCGCGACGTCGACACGCTTCACCATGCTCGTCACCACGGTGTCGGGCATCTCGTCGTGCTGGTCGGCGTCGACGCCGATCGCCATGACGTGCGCGTCGTGCGCCGCTTCGAAGACGCCGTGACCGGTGGCGCCGGCCGCGTGGTAGATGATGTCGGCCCCCACGGAAATCTGCGCGATCGCCAGGGCCTTTCCCTTGGACGGGTCCTTGAAACCCTCGGGCGACGCGCTGACGTACGCGCCGTGTACGACGCAGTCTGGGCACGACGCTTTGACCCCCGCCGCGAAGCCCACCTCGAACTTGCGGATGAGGGGCGAATTCATCCCACCGACGAAGCCCGCGTGATGCGTCTTCGAGAGGAGCCCGGCGACGGCGCCGACGAGGAACGAGCCCTCCTCCTCTCGGAAGACGAGCCCCGCCACGTTGGTGGGGACGCCGGCGGGGCCCGGCGCGTAGTCGATGCCTGCAAAGTGCACGTTCGGGTAGCTGCCCGCGACGGCGTCGACGTCGCTCGAAAAAATGAACCCTACGCCGATGACGAGCTCGAGGCCGCGCGACGCGAAGAGACGGAGGGCCGCCTCGCGATCCTCGCTTCCGACGGGCTCGAGGAAGGAGATCTCGATGCCCAGCTCCTTCTCGGCGCGCAGCAGGCCGGCGTAGGCGGCGTCGTTGAAGCTCTTGTCGCCCCGGCCACCGACGTCGAAGACGAGGCCCACGCGCGCGACGGCGGCCGCCCCCGTCGTCGCCGCGCGACCGGCGCCTTTGCGAGCGGGCAGGAACGTGAGCGCGGCGCCCGCCGCGATGAGCAGCGTCGTCGCGAGCACCGGCCCCAGCTTCACGCCCGCTCCTCGACCTGCGTGCGGACGCTCTTGGCCACCGCCAGACCGCGCCCGTCGCCGCGCGAATCGGGCTCGATGAAGATCTTGCGCATGTGCGGCATTTCCTTGCGGATGCGCAGCTCCATCTCGTTGATGGTCTCCTCGACCTCCTCGACCTCCATCTTCGGACGAAAGGCCACCTTCATCGAGAGGATGACGACGTCGGGGCCGAGGTGCATGGTCAGGATCTGCGTGACGCGCGCGACGCCGGGCGTCCCCTCCGCGAGGTCCACGACCTTGCCTTGATCCTCGGGCGCGGCGCTCTCGCCGATGAGGAGGCCGTGCGTGATCTTCGCGAGGGCGTAGGCGACCGTACAAAGCAGGGCTCCGATGAGCACCGAGCCGAGCGAGTCCCAGATTTCCATGTGGGTGACCTGCGACACGCCGACGGCGACGAGGGCGACCGAGAGGCCCACGAGCGCGGTCGCGTCCTCGGCGAGCACCAGCGGGATGGTGGGATCGCGCGTCTCCATGATGGCCTTCTGCCATGGCCTGCCCTTCAGCATCACCTTGAACTCGCGGAAGGCGACGCGGAAGC
Organism: Myxococcales bacterium; assembly: GCA_025359105.1. GTDB lineage: Bacteria > Myxococcota_A > Polyangia > Polyangiales > Polyangiaceae > JANYHK01. The sequence goes on from JANYHK010000014.1 coordinate 68,743, forward strand.
TCAGGCTCTCGAAGAGGAACGAGACGCCGAGGACGCCGTAGCTCCAGAGCGGCGAGCCCACGTGCGTCGGCGGCGTGAGCACGTGGCTGATGCCGTCCCAGATGGCGAACGCGCCGCCGACCGAGAAGAGGATCAGCGCGACGACGAACGGCCAGAAGTACTTCTCCGTGGCGCGACCGAAGGCGAAGCGATCGTCGGCCGGCTTCGCGGCGAGGCGCATACCCACGAGGAGGAGCGCCTGGTTGCCCGTGTCGGCGAGCGAGTGCACGGCCTCGGCGAGCGTCGACGTCGACTCGGACATGTAGGCCGCGCCGAACTTGCACAGGGCGATGGCGACGTTGCCGACGAGCGCGGCGATGACTACCTTCCTGCTGTCGCCGCCGTGGCTCATGTCACTTGCCGGCCGGGACGTTGACGATCTTCACGCGCGTCCGCGCCACCTGCAAAAACCCGCTCTCGGCCTGGCGAAGCCGCTCGCCGATGAGCCAGCGCTGGAAGCGCTCGCGGACGTCGTCGATCTTCATGCCTTTGTAGGGGTGGGCGTCGGTGCGGAAGACCTCGCGCAGGTCCTCCTCGGTCGGGCGGAGGATGGGCGTGATGGACCGATCGATGTAGATGGCCGCGCGGACCTGACGGCGCAGGAGGGCCTCGACCTCGAGATCGTCGATGCCCTCGGCGGCCATCGCCGCCGCGAACGCGGGCATTCCGCCGACGCGATCGACGAGCGCGGCGCGGGCGCGGGCGGTGAGCGCGGGCATGTCGCGCGGATCGGTGCCGTGCTCGACCATCAGCGTGGCGAGGAGCTCCTCGGCGACGCGGCGCTCGGTCGCCGCGCGAACGTTTCGCTCCTGGTAGGCGCCGGCGTTGCCGAAGCTGCTGTCCTCGCCGAGCGCCTCGAGCCGCGCCTCGAACGCGAGCTCCCGCTCGGTGATGAAGCGCGGCCGCGCGGAGCCTCCGGTCTCCGGCGACCAGAAGCGAACCGCGATACGATCGACCGAGGCCCTGTCAGGCGAGGGCGCGGGCGCGGGCTCGTCCGCCCGCGCGTCCGAGGCGAACGCGCCCAGTGCGAGCCCGAACGAGAACGTGACGAGCGCGAAGGCGCGGCGGGCCGCGCGCATCACGTCGCCTGTCCCCCGCCCTCTCCTTCGGCGGTGAGCTTGGTGCCGCGAACGCTGGCGGCCGCGGCCTCGATGCGCTCCTGCATCTGGTGCTCGTGGTGGTGCGCGAAACCGCGGGCCGCGCGGCGCGCCTTCAGGAACTCGGCGAACGACACGAGCGTCTCGAGCTCGCGCGGGCCGAGCCCTTCGGCCAGCTCGCGGAGGTGCTGGCGGCTGGCCTCGGCGTTGCGCGTGCGGCGACCGCTCGCGGACTTGGGCCCTTCGGCGTCATTGCCGGCCGCGCCCGCTCCGGCGCCCGTCGCGGCGGCGAGGAGCGCTGCGCTGCTGACGCTCGGCGAGCTTCCGCGCTCGGAGAACGGCCCGAGGCTGTCGGGCGACGCTTCTTCGGCGGAGGGAGGACCGTCGCCCCAGGTGGGCCGCGGCGTCGCCTTGATGGCGTGCGCGTTGAGCCAGGCTTCCATGAACGTGCGCAGCCGCTCGCTCCGGAACTGGAACCAGCGCTCGCGCTCGGTCGCGAACGACATGAGAACGTCCTTGAACCTGCGGAACGCCCCCTTGCCGTCGATGGCCTGGGTGAGCTTCCCGCGGAGGTCGAGATCCTCGACCATCGGGATGAAGCGCTCCATCCACCGGTACTGCTCGCGCGAGCTGACCGGATCGATGCGGAGGTAGTTCCCGTCCGACGCGATGCGAACGTGCATTTGCGGGTCGGCCACGCCGTCGACCACGCGGAGCACTTCGCCGGTGGTGAGGTGCAGGTAGGAATGCACCTCCGGCGCGTTGTTCTCGAAGGCGTCCTCGAGCGCCTCCCAATCGACCGGCACGTCGCGGATCGGTCCCGTGGGACCAGTCGCGGCCCCTGCCCCGGCACCGGGGTGCGAGGAATCGTTGTCCGTCATAGTCTCTCCCTTCAGAAGCAGCAGAAAAGCGGCAGCGCCCGTGAGGGAGCTGCGGCAGAGAAAGAAAGCCGAGCGTCATTCTCGCGCACGCTCCCTCCGGCGGGCTGGGCCGAACGAACCGTGAGCGCCGGGATTTGGGATGCCAAAAGCCCGGACCATGTAGCGTCGCATGAGCGAGGGTTCTCTGGAAGGGGGAGTGCTCCCGCGGACCGCCAGGCCGCCGCGTCTTATGCGACACCGTCTCACCTTCGCGGCGGCTTAACCGCGCCGCGGCTGGGGCCGCTTCAGGTCGCGAGGCCCGCGTTACTTCCGGTCGATTCGGCTAAGCTCGAGGCGATGGGGGAGCCTTACCGTGCCAAGGGGGAGCGCCCGCCGATCCCCGAAGGACTGCGCCGCTGGTACACGAAGTCCGGCGATCTCGAGAAGGGCCCGTTCGAAGAGGAGGCGCTCATCGCATCCTTCAAGAACGGGAAGCTCAAGAACAGCACGCTCGTCCGCGCCGAGGACAACGCCGAGTGGCGACGCATCGCCGACGTCAAGGAGCTCGCGCCGAAGACGGCGCCGATCGCGTTCCGAAGCGACTTCGACGAGAGGCGGGACGGGAGCGTCGAGGTCATGGGGAGCTTCGGCGCCGGATTCGCGGCGGGCTTGTTCGGCGGGATCATCGGCATGCTGCTCGTGCTGGCGATGGCCAAGGGGCCGGCCACGAAGCAAGGGGCACGCATGGGCTTCGTCGCCCAGATCGGCATCGGGATGTTGCTCCGCGCGATGGCCCTCTCGCATTGATACGCCGCGGGCGGGCGAAGCCATCCGTCACCCGTCGCCGCGCTCGCCCATCTCGGCGGGCGGCACCGTCGGGTGCGCGCGTTCATGCGCGCGCCATGTGAGCAGGACGGTCGCGCCGATCGCCACCCAGATGATCTGCATGACGTGGCCGAGCAGGGCGATCGACATCGCGGCAGCGACGGTGGTGCCGAGCGGCTCCGCCGACGCTGCGAAGGCGCCGTCCGATGCGCCGAGCTGCCCGGGGACGAAGACGCCGAGCGCGAGGACGATCATGCTGATGCCCTGCGCATAGAAGGCGCGCGCGACCGAGACGTCGACGCCGACGGCGTGCGCGGCGACGGCGAACGCAAGAACCTGGAACAGGCGCCCCACCAGCATCGCGGCCGTCGGGCGGCGCGGGAAGAGCGCGACCGCGCGGGACGTCGTGCGGAACTCCGACAGGTTCAGGCCGAACCGCGCGGCGAGACGCGTGCCGAGCGCGCTCTCGCCGCGGGCGCCCGCGCGGATGGCCATGCCCGACGCCGCGAGCACGGCCGCCTGCACGACGAGCGCAATGGTGACCGTCGACACGCCGGTGATGTGCCAGGCTGCGAGCGCGCAGGGGATCGACACGATGGCCCCCACGAGGAGCGTGACGGCCTGGTTGGTCGCGCCCGCAGCGACCGCGGCAGGGACGCCGGCGTAGCGCCCGAGCATCGCTACCTTCGCCGCCTCCGCCGACGTCCTGCCCACCGGCATGACTCCCGCGACCGCGTAGCCGACGAGGTGGGCGCGCACGAGCATCGTCCACGGCAAGAGGTGGCCGCGACCGCCGTACGCGTAATACGTGGCAAGCGCCTCCATGCCGATGCGCGCACCGTCGAGGAGCAGGAGCACCGGCAGCCAGCGCCACGCCGGCCGGAGCGCGCCTTCGATTGCGGCGGCTCCGGTGCGATGAATCATGTACGCGACGACCGCGAGCCCGATGAGCCCCGACGCCACCCGCACGAGCGTCGGCGCGTAGCGTCGCTTGGGGGCGGTGGCGGGAAGGGCAATCGTCAACTCGCAAGGGCTCCGGCGACGTCCACGGCTGCGCGCCGCGCCCGTGCGCAACTCCGATCATGAACCTCACGCGGTAATTGCGCTAGAATGTCCGCGCGCCACCGGTCGGCGCGTTTCGAAGGGGTCTCAACGATCATGAGCGGCACCCGCGGCCTCTTCTTCATCTCCTTCTCCCTCGTCGGCGCGGCCGTGCTCGCGGGATGCACGTCGATCTTGGGCTCATTCGACGCGGCGAACGTCGCGGACGGGACCGGGCAGGACGCGGCCAGCGGCGACACCTCGGTCCCCCCGGGCACCGACGGCAGCACCCGAGACGACGGCGCCACGACCGGCGATGCTGCCGACGGCGCAACGCCGCCGCTCACCTGCGCCGCGCCGCTCGTCCCGTGCGGGACCGGCGCCGCCGCGGCGTGCGTGAACCTCGACACGTCGGGCGAGAACTGCGGGGCTTGCGGGCACTCGTGCGGTGGCGGCGCGTGCGTCGCCCGCCACTGCGGACCCGCGATCGTGTACTCGGGGAACACGACGACCAACCTCGGCCCCATCGCCCAGGATCTCGACGATGTCTTCTTCGAGTCGAACGAGGACCCGTCGTTCAAGCTGCTCGCGTGCCCGAAGACCGGGTGCAAGGGCGCAGCGGCGACGCCACGGCAGGTCACGATCATGCCCTTCGGCATCCGCGCGATTCACGTCCCCGCGGTGGGCACGCTCACGTTCATCTCGGCGCCGCAAAACGGCAGTGGAACCGAGCGGCCGGCGATCTTCGCGTGCCCGACGGCGGGCTGCCCCTCCCCGCCCGTCTCGTTCATCGCCGACGGCCTCAACGGCTTCGAGGCACGGCTCCGGTCCGCCGGCGGCACCCTCTTCGCCCGCACCGGCGGCAATGGGCTCATCTCGTCGGCCTGCGCGAACGGAACCTGCGCGTCACCGGCGACCCTGTACGGGACGTTGACGAAGGGCACCCACGGCTTCGCGGCGACGCCGGCCTTCGTCTACTTCATCGACTCGGCCACGCGAGGCTCGACGATCGCGAAGTGCGCCGTGGGCGACACGGCGTGCACCCCCATCTCCGTCGTCCCGGGCGACGCGAGCCTGGTCGAAGGGCTCGCTGGCTTCAACGGGAAGCTCTTCTGGCTCCAGCCCGGTCGCGCCGGCTTCAACGAAGGCAAGCTCATCTCGTGCGATCTGCCCGTGTGCGCCACGCCCACGCCGCAGGCGACCGCGCTCGACTCGCCGAGCGGCCTGTTCGTCGACGCGAGCGGCGCGTACTGGCTCACCGCGGGCAACAAGCTGCAGCGCTGCGCCCCGAACGGGTGCGTCGGCGGCCAGCAGGACGTGGTCACGGCGCTCGCCGCGCCGCACGACATCCTCGGCGACGACGCGTTCATCTACTGGGCCGAAACGTCGAAGATTTCGCGCCTGGCGAAGTGAGATGGCGCCGCCGCGACGGAGCCGCTCACGCCTCCGCGGCGACGTGGCGGAGCGCCGCAAAGAGGCCGGCGACCACGCGCTCGAGATTTTCCATCAGCTCCGCTTCGGTGTCGCCCCACGCCCAGAACGACACCATCAGCTCTTGCCCCGCCTGCTCGCCTGAGGGGAGCGCGAGGTAGCGCACGGGGACGATCGTCGTGCCCACGAGCCCCGAGTGCAGCTCGACGTCGAGCTTGGCGACCGCGAGGTGCAGCTCGTCCTTCAGCCAGGCCACGTCCCCCGCCGACGCGTTGAGCCGCAGCTCGCGGTAGAGGACCATGACGCGGCCCGAGCACATGAGCGCTTGCGGCACGCTGGCCTGATCGTTCGCGTGCGGCGCAGTGAAGGCGCAGTCGTTCGTCTCGAACGGCGACGCGTCGCCGTTGAGCCACTCGAGAAGCGAATAGAACCCCAGGATGGCGCCGTAACGGCTCCATGGCACGAAGTCCTCGAGCGACGTGCGGATGAGCGAGGGGGTCGCCCGGAGATCGTAGTAACGATGGGCGGCGCTCGCGACGGCGTCGGTCCACGGGTGGGAGCGCGCCACGGTGAGCGGCGGCCCGTCGTATTCGCAGGTCCTCACTCAGAGGGTCGCGATCGCGCGCGGGCGACGGCGTCCTTCCACTGGGCGAGGTGGGCCTCCCGCGCCTTGGCGGGCATCGCGGGGGCGAAGCTGCGTTCGAGCTTGAGCATCTTCGCCGCACTGGCGACCTCGCACAGCCCTGCACCGACGCCGGCGAGCATCGCGGCGCCGCGACCGGTCGACTCGATCTCGGTCGGCCGCTCGACGGCGACCGCGGCCACGTCGGCCTGGAACTGCATCAGCAGATCGTTCGCGGCCGCGCCGCCGTCGACGCGGAGGCGGGCGAGCGGGCGACCGGCGTCCGCCGCCATGGCTTCGAGCAGATCATGCACCTCGAGCGCGATCCCCTCGAGCGTCGCGCGGGCGAGGTGCGCCGCGGTCGTGCCGCGTGTGATGCCGGTGATGGCCCCTCGCGCGCCCTGATCCCAGTACGGCGCGCCGAGCCCCGCCAGCGCCGGTACGAACGACACCCCCTCCGACGACGGGACCTTGCGCGCGAGCTCCTCGATGTCCTTTGCGGCCCGGATGATCCCGAGCCCGTCGCGCAGCCACTGCACTGCCGCGCCGGCGATGAAGGCGCTGCCCTCGAGCGCGTAGGTCGTCTTGCCGCCGATCCGCCACGCCACCGTCGTGACGAGGCCGCTCTTGCTGAGCACCGGGCGCGCGCCGATGTTCATGAGCGCGAACGCGCCGGTTCCGTACGTGCACTTCGCGTCCCCCTCGGCGAAGCACGCCTGCCCGAAGAGCGCGGCCTGCTGGTCGCCCGCGATGCCGGCGATGGGGATCCCGTCGGGCAAGAACCCCGCCCCTTTCGTGCGCGCGACGATCTCCGCGCTCCCGACGATCTTGGGCAGGACCGCCATCGGCACGCGCAACGTCGCGCAGAGCTCGGGATCCCACTCGCAGCGCGCGAGGTCCATCAGCAGCGTGCGCGACGCGTTCGTCACGTCGGTCACGTGCGCCTCGCCGCTCGTCAGCTGGCTCACGATGAACGAGTCGATGGTGCCGAACGCGAGCTCTCCCGCCTCGGCGCGCGCGCGGGCGCCCTTCTCCTGGTCGAGGATCCAGGCGATCTTCGTCCCCGAGAAGTACGCGTCGAGGACGAGGCCGGTCTTCTCGCGGATGCGCGCCTCCTTGCCCTCGCGCTTGAGCGCGTCGCACGCGTCGGCGGTGCGACGGCACTGCCAGACGATCGCGCGGTAAATCGGCGCCCTCGTCTTCTTGTCCCACACGAGCGTCGTCTCGCGCTGGTTGGTGATGCCGATGGCGGCGATGTCCTCGCCCTTCACCTTCGCGGCCGCGAGCGCCCCCTCGCAGGCGGCCTGGACGCTCTTCCAGATGTCGCCGGGATCGTGCTCGACCCAGCCGGGCTTCGGGAAGTGCTGGGGGAACTCGACGTTGTGGCGACCGAGCGTGTGGCCGTCCAGCGTGACGACGAGCGCCGTCGAGCCGGTGGTCCCCTGGTCGATCGCGAGGAGGTGCTTTCCCATGCGCGCATGATACCTCCGGACGCGCGGGGGGCCTGGCAAACCCGCGCGCGTCGTGGTCCGATGACGGCGTATGCGCTCGGTTTCCCTCGTTCTCCGCGGCTGGGCATGGATGCTCGTCACCCTGCTCGCGCCGCGGCTCGCCGTCGCCCTGGCCCTCGCGGTCGGCTCCGGCTGCGCCGCCTCGTCCGACGTCGGCGGCGATGGCGTCGTCGCCGACGCGGGGAGCGAGGGCGGACCCAACGCCGCGCCGCGACGGCTGCGCGTCGGAGGAACCGTGAGCGGCCTGCGCGGCACGGTGGTGCTGCGCAACAACGACGCCGACGATCTCGTGCTGTCCGCCGATGGCCCTTTCACGTTCGCGGCCACGCTCGCCGAAGGGGCCGTCTACGAGATCACCGTCGCCGCGCAGCCCTCCGATCAGACGTGCGCCGTCGGCAACGCGGCAGGGCGCGTCGGGGCGAGCGATGTGACGAACGTCAGCATCGCGTGCACGCCGAACCGCTTCTCGATCGGCGGCTCGGTCGTCGGGCTGAGCGGGACGGTCGTCCTCCACAACGGTCCCGATGTCCTCTCGCTCGGCGCAAACGGTCCGTTCACGTTCCCCACCCTGGTGCCCGGCGGCAGCGCCTACGACGTCACGATCGCCTCGCAGCCCGCCGGACAGCGCTGCACTCTGCAGGGCGGCAGCGGCGTCGTGGGGACGATGAACGTCACCACCGTCGGCGTACTTTGCGCCGCGACGTACACGGTCGGCGGCACCGCCTCCGGGCTCGCGGGGACGCTCGTGCTCCACGACAACGGCGGCGACGCGCTCACCGTGACGACGAACGGCCCGTTCACGTTCGCGGCGCGCCTGGCGAGCGGCGCGCCGTACGACGTGAGCGTCGCCACCCAACCGGTGAACCAGCTCTGCACCGTGCAAAACGGTACGGGCAACGTCGCCGCGGCGGACGTGACGAACATCGTTGTCACGTGCGCGCCCACGTACGCGATCGGCGGAGCGTTGTCGGGCCTCGCCGCAGGCACCATCATTCTCCAGCTGAACGGGGCGGGCAACCTCCCCGTCTCCGCGAACGGCCCGTTCACGTTCGCTGCGCGCCTGCCCGACGCGGCGACCTACGCCGTGACCATCCTCACCCAACCGACGGGGCAGGTGTGCACCGTGACGGCCGGCGCCGGCACGGTGGCCGCGGCGAACGTGACGAGCGTAGGCGTCGCGTGCCGCGCGCTCACCGTCGTCGTGAACGAGGTCCACGCGAGACCGGCGAGCGGCGCGTACGGCGACGCCAACGGCGACCAGGTCCGCGACTCCTCGCAGGACGAGTTCGTCGAGATCATGAACGACGAGGCGCTGCCCGTCGACGTGAGCGGCTGGGTGCTCGAGACGGGCGGCGTCCTGCGCTACACCTTCGGCGCCGGCGCGACGCTCGCGGCCGGTGGTCGCGCGGTCGTCTTCGGCGGCGGCACGCCCGGTGGGAGCTTCGGCGGCGCGCTCGTCGGGGTGTCGAGCGGCCTCTCCCTGACCGACGCGCCCGCGACGCCGCTCACCGTAGCCCTGAAATCCCAGGCAAACGGCGGCCTGCAGCTCGACGCGTACACCTTCAACGCCGGCGTGTTCGGCAGCACCTGCACGACGACGTGCCCCTCCCAGGTGCGCACGCCGGAAGGCACCGGCGCCTTCGTCGCGCATACGACGGCCGCGGGCAGCATCGGCATCTTGTGGTCCCCCGGCGTGGCGGCGACGCTGGCGATCCCCAAGGTGAACCCGTTTCTCTCGGCCCCCGCGACGGCGGCGAGCTCGGTCAGCGTCAAGGCGTGGATCACGATCCAGCTCAACATGTTCGCCACGACGAGCGATCTGGACAACACGCGGCTCAAGCTCTACGCCTCAACGTGCGCCAACCTCGCGGGAGAGGTCACGTCGTTCGCGTCGATCGGCGCCGGCATCGACGCCGCGCAAGGGCGGCTCGTGCCCGCCGCCGATCTCGCCTTCGCGACGACGTACTGCGTCGCGGTCGACGCCACCCTCCGGTCGGCCGCCGGCGCTCCGCTCGGCGCCGCGGTCTCCTACCAGTTCTCGACCCGCACCGCGCAGAGCGTGCCTGCCAACACGGTCGTCGTGAGCGAGTACGGCGGCTGCCGCATGAACGGCGCCTCCGGCACGACGGCGTGCGGCGGCACCGGCGCGAACGACGAGTTCGTGGAGCTCTACAACCCCACGGCCGCCGCGATCGATCTGTCCGGTTGGTTCATCCAGCGCCGCGCCGCCGGCGGGAGCGCCGCGTGCTGGGCGACCTTGCCCGCCGGAGCGAGCATCCCGGCGGGCGGCTTCTACCTCGTGGGCGGCGCGGGCTACACCCAGAGCCGCTACGCGAACGTGGCCGCCGACTTTCTCGGCGCCGGGACGCAGATCAGCGGCGGCAGCGAGAGCATCGTCCTCGTGTCCAGCGCCGGCTCGTGCACGGGGACGTCGAACGTCATCGACGCCGTGAGCGCCGGTACCATCACCGATCCCCTCGCGTCGCTCGAGCTCCCACCCTTCCCGGGCGGCGTCGTGGACGGCACGAGCCTCGAGCGCAAGGCATGCCTGGACTCGACGGGCGACGCCGCGGCAACGACCGGCATGCTCGCGGGCGGCGGCCACGCGCTCGCGGGCAACAGCGAGCGCATCGGCGCGAGCAACGCCGACTTCGTCCTCCGCGGGTCGCCGGGGCCGCAGAACCGCGCGAGCGCCGCCGAACCGCGCACCTGCCCGTGAGCGCCTGACGAGGCTCAGCTCCGCTTGGGGCGCGCGAAGATCGACGAGAGCACGAGCACACCCCCGGCCCCCGCCGCGACGTACCCGAACCACCGCGCGAGCTGGTCCTCTCCACGGAAGTGAAGCTGCAGCGCCGCTATCCCCGCGGCGATGGCGATGGCGGTGTAGATGATCTGCCGCCCGATGGCGTAGAGCGTCCGCGCTCCTTCGGCCATGCCGCGGACCTTCACCTCCATCTCGCCGCGCGTCGCGCGCACGAGGTACTTGCGGAGATCGTCGGGCAGCGTCACCGCCCCCATCGCCATATCGCGCACCGTCTCCATCGCCATCTGCGTGAAGTCGCGGTTGCCGAGCACGAAGTCCTGCATGTACGGCTGGATGATCCCCATCGGGTTCAGCTCGGGATCGAGCATCGAGCAGCAACCGAAGAAGAGGATGATCGTCCGCTCGAGCAGCACCCAGTCGCGGGGGATGTGGAACGCGCCCGAGAGCTCCTTGAGCCCGACGTTCATCTGGCGGAGATCGAACAGGCTCTCGAAGCCGCGCTGAGGATCGATCTTCACGTCCTTCAGGTTGAAGCTCTCGAGCTTCACTTCTTCCTGAAACCGCTTGTGGAAGTACTCGATGACCTTCTCGCTCACGACCTCGTCGCTCCTGCGCGAGAGGAAGCCCATCTTGCGGAGCGCCTTGATGAGGCGATCGGTGTCGCGGCGGATGACGCCCTCGAGGAACTCGGGGATGCCCTCGCGCATCTGGGGCGAGAGGCGGGCGACGGCGCCGAAATCGAGGAGGATCAGCGCGCCGTCGCTCCCGACGAGGATGTTCCCGGGGTGCGGATCGGCGTGGTAGATGCCGTCGATGAAGATCATCTGGCAGTAGGCGCGCACGAGGCGCTTGGCCAGGTCCTTCTTGTCGACCCCCATCGCCTCGATGCCCGCCAGGTCCGTGAGCTTCTTCCCGACCACGAAGGTGCTGGTGAGCACGCGCTTCGTCGAGAGCTCGCGCACCGGCACGGGGAACTGGATGCGCGGGTCCTTCTCGAAGTTCTTCGCGATCGTCTCGATGTTGTTCGCCTCGAGCTCGAAGTCGAGCTCCTGCCCGAGAAGCTCCTTGATCTGGTGGTAGTAGCCGTCGAGCCCCTGCACGGGGACGAACCACTGCACGATCTTCATGATGCGGCGGATGGTCTTGAGATCGAGGCGAACGATCTCGTCGATGTCCTTGTGCTGCACCTTCACGGCGACGCGCGTGCCGTCCTTGAGCCTCGCCTCGTGCACCTGGCCGAGCGACGCGCTGGCGATGGGGACGCGCTGGAAGTCGTCGAAGATCGCGTCGACCTTCCTGCCGAGGTCCATCTCGATCCGGTCGGCGATCTCCTCGAAGGTGCGCGGCGGGACCTGATCCTGCAACCCCTCGAGCTCGCCGCGGAACGCCTCGGGGAGAAAGTTCGCCATGATCGACAGCGCCTGTCCGACCTTGATGAACAGCCCCTGGAGCTCGAGGATGGTGACGTAGACGCGGCGCGCGTTGCGCTTGTGGACGGCGGCGATGCGCTCCTCCCGGTACGCCTTCCCGAAGAAGCGCGACTTGATGGAGAGCGAGACGTAGCTCCAGATGACGGCGAACGTCGTCGAGTAGGCGCGGATGAAGCGCCAGCTGTTCGACGCGGGGCGCCGGTAGGCGACGGGGCTCGCGCCGCCGCTTGCCTCGTCGCGCGCGAGGGCAGCGGGCTGGGTTTTCAGTCCGGCTTGGGCCACGTGCGTAGCGTACATCACGGAACGGCCGACGTCGGTTAGTATGCGGCTATGGCCCCCCTCGTGCTCCGGCGGAATCGCTCGATCTCGCTCGCGTGCCTCGTGCTCTTCACGGGGTGCGGCAACGCGAACACGACCGGCAACCCCGCCCCCGGCTCGGGCAGCAGCGGCGCGTCGGGCACCAGCGGCAGCTCGGGCTCGTCGGGCTCGTCGAGCAGCTCGGGCTCGTCGAGCAGCTCGAGCTCGTCGGGCGGCTCGACGACGGGCGACCCCGTGCTCGACGACGCCCGCGCGTACAACCTGAAGCGCATCAACGAGCTGCGCGCGAAGGCCGGCGTCGGCGCGCTGGCGCTCGACGAGGCGCTCGACACCTTCGCCCAGGCCGCAAGCGCAGAGCTCTCGACCGACCACCAACCCCACCAGTATTTCAAGACCCACGCATCGACGTGCGGGTGCCGGATCATGGCGGAGAACCAGGGCGACTGGAACGGCTGGACGCCCGGACCCGTGCACCAGCAGATCGACGAGCTCCTCGCGCTCATGATGAGCGGCGGCCCCGGTGAGGGGCACCACGACAACATCGTGTCGCCGCAGGTGACGCGCCTCGGCGTCGGCATCGTGAACCCCGGCGGCAAGATGTATTTCACCAACGACTTCGGTCCGTGAAGGAAGCAAGGATGAAAGCCGCGACGATCCTCGTATTCTGTGCGCTCGTCGCCGCCGGGTGCCGTGGGGCGCCCGCCGCCACCGGCAAGACGCCGGACACGACGTCCGGAGCGCCGCTGCGCGCGCCTGTGGGCCCCTCGGCGACCGCGCTCCCCCCGTCGGTCGCCGCGCTCGCGAAGGGCGCGATGCTGTTCGACGATCTCGGCACGCTCCATCGGATCGTGTCGACCGCGTCGCCCGAGGCGCAAAAGTATTTCGACCAGGGGCTCCGCCTCGCGTACGGCTTCAACCACGACGAGGCGACGCGCTCGTTCGCGCGCGGCGCCGAGCTCGATCCGGGCTGCGCGATGTGCTTCTGGGGCGCCGCGTACACGATGGGGCCGAACTACAACGTCCCCATGCTCCCCGACCGCGCGAAGGCGGCGTGGGACGCGCTCGAGCGCGCGAAGGCGCTCGCGCCGAAGGTGACGGAGGTGGAGGCCGCGCTCATCGGCGCGCTGGCGAAGCGCTACAAGGGGCCAGAGCCGCTCGACGCGACGGCAATGCAGCCGTTCAGCGAGGCCTACGCGACGGCGATGAAGGACGTCGCCACCAAGTTCGGCGACGTCGACATCATGGTCCTCACCGCCGAGGCCATGATGGACGTGATGCCGTGGAAGCTCTGGTCGCTCGACGGCACCCCGGCGGCGGGCACCGAGGAGATCGTCGCCTTGCTCGAGCGGGCGCTGACGAAGGACGTCACCCACCCGGGCGCGAACCACTTCTACATCCACGCGATCGAGGCGTCCGCGCACCCGGAGAAGGCCCTCCCCTCCGCCGAGCGGCTCGCGGCGCTCATGCCGGGCGCGGGCCACGTCGTGCACATGCCCGCCCACATCTTTCAGCGCGTGGGCCGCTACGCCGACGCGTCGGCCGCCAACGAGAAGGCCGTGTCCGTCGACGAGGCGTACCTGAAGAAGGTGGCGGCCCCCGGCTACTACCCGATGTACCTCGGGCACAACTACGGGTTTCTCTCGTTCTCCGCGTCCATGGAAGGACGGAGCGCCGTCTCGATCGCCGCGTCGCGCCACGCGGCCAAGGCGATGCCGCCAGGGATGATCGACATGATGCCGGGCATGGATTTCTTCGTGGCCGAGCCGCTCCTCGCGCTCGTGCGCTTCGGCAAATGGGACGAGCTCCTCGCCGAGCCGCGCCCGGACGCGAAGTACCCGGTCCTCACCGGCCTCTGGCTCCATGGCCACGGCATGGCGCTCGCGGCGAAGGGCAAGCTCGACGAGGCCCGGGCGGATCACGCCGCGCTCCTCCAGGTCGCGGCGAAGGCGCCGGCGCAGATGACCGCAGGCAACAGCCAGGCGAAGGACGTTTTCGCCGTCGCTGCGAAGGTCCTCGAGGCGCGCATCGCGACGCTCGACCAGAAGAAGAACAAAGGCCCCAAGGAAGGGCTCGCCCTGTGGGCAGAGGCCGTCGACCTGGCCGACAAGCTCGCCTACTCCGAGCCCGACGACTGGTTCTACTCGGTGCGGCACTACCAGGGCGCAGCGCTCCTCGCCGCGCGAGAGGCGGGCAAGGCGGAGGCGGTCTACCGAAAGGACCTCGAGCAGCACCCCCACAACGGCTGGGCGCTGCTCGGACTGTCGAAGGCGCTCGCCGCGCAGAACAAGCGCGGTCCCGAGGCCAAAGCCGTCGCCGAGGAGCTCGCCAAGGCGTGGGCGAGCGCCGACGTGAAGCCTACGTCGAGCGCGTACTGAGCTCTTGAGGGGGTATTGGCATGAAGGGTTTTCTCTGGTGCCCGCACTGCGGGGCCCCACATTCGCTGAACGCGCAGACGTGCCCGAAGACGGGCGCGCGGCTGCAGACGGCAGCGAACAAGCCGTTCGGAGCCGCGCGCCTCGAGCGGGGGACTCTCCTCGCGAGGCGCTACCAGATCGAGCGCCCGCTCGGTGAGGAGTCCGTCTCGCGGCTCTACGACGCGGTGCAGGTGTCGCTCGGGCGGCGGGTGGTCGTGAAGCACCTGAGCGGCGAGGGCCTCGCGCGGGAGGACGTCGACGCCGAGCTGCTCGAGATGGAACGAGAGGCCCGCGCGGCGGCGGCGGTGGAGCATCCAAACGTCGTCGAGGTGCTCGACTTCCGGCCGCTCACCGAGCAAGGGCGGGCGCTGCTCGTTCGCCCGTGCGCCTCGCGCGAGCGCCTCTCCACGCGCCTGCGCATGGTCGGAGCGCTCGGCGCCGACGAGGCCGGGGACATCGTCGTGCAGCTGCTCTCCGGGCTGCAGGCGCTCCACGCGACCGGGATAGTTCACCGCGACGTCGGCGCGCACAACGTCGCGCTCGTCGAGCGCGCCGGCTGCAGGCCGCTCGCGCGACTCGCCGGGCTGGGCCGCTGCGCGTGGGGAAAGCTCGAGGCACCCCGCGATCTTCCGCTGGGCGTGCACTACACGTCGCCCGAGGTCCTGCGCGGCGAGCCGGCCGACGCTCGGAGCGACGTCTACTCGTGCGGCGTGCTGCTCTTCGAGATGCTGGGCGGGCGGCGCCCCTTCGAGGCCGCGAACGCGGCGGCAGTACGGGCTGCCATCCTCGCCGAGCCGGCGCCGCCGCTGAGCTCGCTCGCGCGCTCCCTCGATCGCGCGTGGCTCGACGTCGTGACGCGCGCGCTCGCGAAGGACCCGCAGGCGCGCTTCCCGACCGCACGCGCATTCCAGGAGGCCCTGCCCATGCAAACGCGCGCCACCGTGCGCAGCCGCCCGCTCGCAGACGACTCGCAGCTGGCCGTGGCGTCACTCCGTGAGTCGCAGGCGCCGTCGTCGTCCTCCGCGCCGATGAGCCGCCGTGATGTCCCCGGGACGCCTTGCGATGCGCGCATCGGGCGCGTGCTCGCGCGCAAGTACCTGATCGAGTCGCTCCTCGGCAGCGGCAGCTCGGGCGCGGTCTACCGCGCCACGCACGTGGATCTGCAGCGGCCGGTGGCGGTGAAGCTGCTCCACGAGCGCAACCGCACGTCCCAGCAGTTCGCGCAGCGCTTCAAGGCGGAGGCGCTCGCGGCCAGCAAGCTCGACCATCCCAACGTCACGCGCGTCGTGGACTTCGGGAGCGAGGCGGACGGTAGCCTCTACCTCGTCATGGAATTCGTCGAGGGGCAGAGCCTGCAGGCCAAGCTGGAAGCGGAGGGGCGCATGGCGCCGCGCGAGGCCCTCGACATCGCGCTCCAGATCACCGACGCCCTCGTCGCGGCCCACCACGCGGGCGTCATCCACCGCGACATCAAGCCCGAGAACATCCTCCTCGTGGCCGACGCCGACGGCGCCTCGCGCTCCCTCTGCGTGAAGGTGTGCGACTTCGGGCTCGCGAAGCTGCACCAGCGCGACCCCGAGGGCTCGGAGCTCACCGCCCACGGCCTCGTGCTCGGCTCGCCGGCGTACATGGCGCCCGAGCAGGTGCTCGGTCTCCCCTGCGACCAGCGCGCGGACGTGTACGGCGTCGGAGTCACGCTGTTCGAGATGCTCACCGGGCGCCTCCCGCTCGACGCGGACACCATCGAGCAGCTCTTCGTCAAGAAGGTCGACGCCCCCGCGGCGCGCCTCTCGAGCGTCCTCGCGATCGATCCGCTCCTCGACGACGTCGTCGCCCGCGCACTCGAGCGCGATCTGACCGCCCGGCACGCTTCGGCGCAGGAGCTGCGGCTCGAGCTCATCGAGGCGTTCGGGGAGCTCGAGCAGGAGAACGACAGCGCGCGGGCCGTGTCGATCTGGCCGGACCCCGTCACGTCGCGCGGCTCGTGACCTCAGCCTTCCGGCGCGTCGCCGGCCGCCGCGCCGCCGCGTAGCGCGAGCGCGTGCGCGAAGAGCGCGTCGTGCACGCCGGGGCGAGCGGCGCGGATCGCGATATTTTCACGTGTAGGATTCACGCGATTCGTGAGGAGCGCGACGACGGTGCAGGCGTCGGGATCGAGCCACACGCTCGTGCCGGTGAAGCCGAGGTGCCCGAACGCGCGCGGCCCCATCCTCGTTCCTGCGCTGGAGCCGACCGCGCTCTTGCCGTCCCAGCCGGCGAGGAGCGTCCCGCCAGGGCGCGCGCGCGTCATCCACGCGAGGCGAGGATCGCTGCCGAGCGCGTCGAGCGCCGCGGCGCCGAGAGCGAGCACGCCGGCCACCGTCCCGAACATCCCCGCGTGGCCCGAGCCGCCCGCGCCGGTGAGCGCCCACGCGTTCTCGTCGTGCACGAGGCCGCGCACGACGCCGCCGCGCCACGGGACGTCCTCGGTCGGCGCGACGGAGGCATGGAAGTAGTCCACGCGCGCCGCGAGGCGGCTCGACGTCCCGAGCACGTCCTCCAGGTCGAGGCGTGCGACGACGACGCGCTCGATCGCCTCGCCAGCATCGCGCGCGCCCACGTGCCGCGCGAGGGCGACGCCGGCGAGCAGGTAGCCGAGATCGCTGTAGACCGGCGCGAACCCCTCCAGGGGCGGCGATCCGGGTGCGTCGGCGCGGCGCGCACCGGCGGCGCGCGCGAGGGCGGCCGCGGCGTCGACGGCCTCCCCGGCGAGCAGCGGCGCGAACAAGGGGAGGTGCGCCTCGAGCCCCGCGCGATGCGCAAGGAGCAGCTCGAGCGGCACGTCCTGGCTGGCCGTGCCGCGCGCCTCCTCGACGAGCACGCCGAGCGGCGCCCGCACATCGAGACCGCTCCAGCCTATCGCCAGCGCGGTCATCGGCTTCGTGAGGCTCGCGAGATCGAAGTACGTCGCTGTCGCGCCAGCGGCGTCCGTCACCCACATGCCCCCCGACTTCGCGCCGGCCCCGGCGGCGACGACGCTGGCCACGCCCTCTTCGATAAGTCGTTCGATGTTCGCCTTCACACCCGAGTCCTTTGACCGTCGCCGCGTTCGGCAAGTAACCTTTGACCATGGCCGAGTTCGTGTGGGAAGCGCGCGCGCGCACAGGCGAGCTTCGCAAGGGCAGCATGGAGGCGGACGACGCCGACGCCGTCAACAACCGGCTGCGCTCACAGCAGCTCACGCCGACCAAGGTCAAGAAGAAGTCCAAGGGATTCAACTTCTCGATCGGCTCGGGCGTCAGCGCCAAGGATCTCGTCACCTTCACGCGTCTCTTCGCGACGATGATCGACGCCGGTCTGCCCATCGTGCAGTGTCTCGAGATCTTGCAGGGGCAGACGGACAACAAATCCTTCGCCACCGTCTTGCGTGACGTCAAGGCGAACGTCGAGCAAGGCTCGACCTTCAGCGACTCGCTCCGCAAGCACCCCAAGGTGTTCGACGCGCTCTACGTCAACCTGGTCCAGGCCGGCGAGGTCGGCGGTATCCTCGACACGATCCTCAACCGCCTCGCGGTCTACAACGAAAAGGCCGCCAAGCTGCGCCGGCAGGTCCGCGGCGCGATGGTCTACCCGAGCGCCGTCCTCGTCATCTTCGTCGCCGTCCTCGGCGTCCTCCTCGGCTGGGTCATCCCGTCGTTCAAGACGATCTTCAAGGATCTCGGCAGCAAGGACGACCTGCCGGCGCTCACGAACATCGTCATCAACGTGAGCGAGGTGTTCGTCGGCTACCTGCCGCTCTTCGTGCTCGGCGGCGTCGGCGCCATCGTCCTCGGGATCACCGCCTACCGGCGCCCACGCGGAAAACGCTTCGCGCACAAGTTCATCCTCGCGATGCCCATCGTCGGCATCGTCATGAAGAAGATCGCGGTCGCGCGCTTCACGCGAACGCTCGGCACGCTGCTCGCGTCGGGTGTCCCGATCCTGGACGCGCTCGAGATCGTCGCGAAGACCGCGGGCAACGTGATCATCGAAGAAGGCATCATGTACACGCGGCAGAAGATCAGCGAGGGCAAGAACATGGCCTCCCCGCTGATGGAGACGAACGTCTTCCCGCCGATGGTCGTGCAGATGGTCGGCGTCGGCGAGCAGACCGGCGCGCTCGACGCGATGCTCAACAAGATCGCCGACTTCTACGAAGAAGAGGTCGACGTCGCCGTCGCCTCGCTCACGAGCCTCATCGAGCCCATCATGATGGTCGGCATCGGCGGCACCGTCGGCGTCGTGCTCATCGCGATGTACCTGCCGATCTTCAGCATCGCCGGCAAGATCAAGGCGGATTAGCCCGTCTTGCCGTGAAGCTCGGCATCACCGCACAAGCCGACGGCCTCGCGACGAGGCTCGCGTGGATAACCGCGCTGCGCCTGGGCTTCCTGCTCCTCCTGCTGGGGGCGCTCGCGACGTCGTACCTCCGCGGCGGGCTCGAGGAGTACCCGTACACGATGCGGATCGTGTTCCTCACGATCGGCGCGTCGTTCGCGCTGGGCGCCGCGTACGGCGTCGCGCTCCGGCGCGGGCAGGACCTGCGCCGCCTTGCCCTGGCCCAAATCGTCTGCGACCAGCTCACCTGGACGGCGATCGTCTACGTCTCGGGCGGGGCGACGAGCGGCGCGACGTCCTTCTACGCGCTCACGTGCTTGCTCGGGGCCATCCTTGCCGGCGAGCGCGGCGCGGCGGTCGCGGCGGCGGTCGGCACGGTGCTGTATGGCATTCTGTGCGCGGCATTCGCGCTGCACTGGCTCCTCCCTCCTGCCGACCAGGCCGCCGCGAACTACGTCGTCGAGTGGCGCGAGCTCTTCTACCCGCTGCTCGTCAACCTCCTCGGCATCGGGGTCGTCGCGCTCCTCGCGGGGTACCTGGCGGTGCGCTTGCGCCTCACCGGCGGAGCGCTCGAAGATGCGCAGAGGCGCGCGCTCGAGGCGGAGCGGCTCGCCGTGCTCGGCACCCTCGCCACCGGGCTCGCGCACGAGATCCGCAACCCGCTGGGGTCGATCTCCGGCTCGATCGAGATGCTCCGCGAGTCGACCGCGCTGTCCATGGAGGACAAGCAGCTCTGCGACATCGTCCGCCGTGAAGCTGCGCGCCTGAACAACCTCGTCACCGACATGATGGACTACGCCAAGCCGCGACCGCCCAAGGACGAAGTGGTCGACGTCGCCTCGCTCGCGCGCGAGGTCGTCGCGCTCGCCGCGCGCTCCGAACGCAGCGGCGCCGGAGACGTCACGGTGAGCTACGACGGCCCGAGCGACGCGACGCTGGCCCGCTGCGACGGCGAGCAGATGCGGCAGGTCCTGTGGAACCTGGTGCGCAACGCCGTGCAGGCGAGCGGCGCCGGCTCCGAGGTCGTCGTACGCGTCGTCGTCCCTACCGGCAGCGCCAGCGCCAAGACCGTAGCCCTCTCGGTGCAGGATCGAGGACCGGGCCTCCCGGTCGAGGCCAAGGAGCGCATTTTCGACGCCTTCTACACGACCCGGTCGCACGGCGTCGGCATCGGACTCGCCGTGGTGAAGCGCATCGTCGACGACCACGCACCCTTCGGTGCCCACATCGACGTCGACAGCCCCGATGGGGGTGGCGCCCGGTTCACGGTCGAGCTTTCAACCGATGTAGGTCGCCGCACGCGCTGAAATCGCATGCAAATTCGGGGTCATGGAGCAAGGTGAATCGAGCCAGTTGCCGTCCCGTCTGACCTGCAGCAGATAGAAGATGCCCCGCGGCGCTCCGAATGGAGACGCCGCGTGGGAACCGGAGAGAGACCCCCGATGAAACGCATGCGCTTCGCCCTCGTCCTGCTCGCCAGCCTCGCCTTCGCCGGAACCGCCATGGCGGACGAAGGCGCCCAGAGGTTCGTGCAATCGGAGCACGTGAAGCTGGAGCTTCTCCTCCGTCAGCCGGCGTCGGCGGCGCGCGACGCGCACGTCAACCGCACGCTGGACACGATGGTCGACTACGAGGAGCTCGCGCGTCGCGCCTTCGGGCAGCCGTGCCCCGCAAGCCACTCGAGCTGCGTCAACCACTGGGGGGAGCTCACCGAACAGCAGCGCACCGAGGTGGGCACGCTCCTCAAGAAGCTCGTCGAGAAGAACTACCGCAAGAACCTCATCAAGACGCTCGACTACGAGGTCACCTACCGGGGGCAGAAGGAGGTCGGCGGCGACGCGAAGATCCGCACCGAGGCGAAGAGCAAGCTCAAGCCGCGCGATCCGGCCGTGCAGGTCGACTACGTCGTGAAGCCCGAAGGCGCCGGCTACCGCGTCGTCGACATCGTGACCGAGGGCTCGAGCCTCACGAAGAACTACTACGATCAGTTCCACAAGATGCTGACGACGGCCGGCCAGGGCTATCCGCACATCGTGAAGAAGCTGAACGACAAGATCGCCAAGGTCGAGTGAAAAGCCTTCGTCTGCTCTAAGGCAGCTCGCAGAGGTACGGGAGCTTTGCGGTGCCGTCGTCGGCGTGCGCGAGCTGGGTGTCATAGGTCGACGCGGGGAGCTCGATCCACGAGAACATCGTGTTCGCGCCGCGGGGTTGCTGGTCGGCCCATACGCTCGGGTACCGGTCGGACGACGTTCCGTTCGCCCACGTCCAGACGCCGTTGACGCGCGCGAGGCCGATCCATAGCTGCGGAATGGGGCTCGCGGGCAAAAAGGAGAGAAGCTCGCGCGCGACCTGCTCGCGCTCCTCGCGCGTCTCGAAGACGACGAGCGTGGCGCCGATGCCCTTGCATCCGTCGATTGCCTCCTGCGCGGTGACGCCGGGGCTGCTGGACACGTAGAGGTAGCGACGGACGCGCGCGCCGCGCGACGAAAGGCAGGTGCCGCCGTTGCATGCGTGGGCGGTGGTGCCGACGGGCTCGCGCTCGCAGACGACGCCGAGCGGCAGGGTGACGAGATCGCACCCGATCGTCGCCCACGTGGAGTCGACCGCCCCGCGCGCGAGCACGCACGAGGTGGCCTTGATGCCGCCCGCATCGGGCAGCGCGGACGGGAGGTTCTTCGCGCCCGCGTCGACGTGGGCGTAGCAACCCTCGCAGCGCCCGCTCCACCCCGGCTCGCCGACGTTCGCGATCGGGCGGTACGCGAGCGCCGCGGTGTCGAACTGGAGGCCTACCCAGAAGTCGGACTTCTTCCACGCGAGCACCGACGCGAACTCCGTCTCGCTCGCGAACGTGACCAGGTGCCCGCCGGCGTTCTCGCAGCTCGTCTGTGCGGTGTCGACCTTCGGGTTGCCCGCGAGCGCGAAGTAGCAGTGGTCCGTCGCGGGATCGAGGAGGCCCCCGTCGCACGTCACCTGACACGCTGTGCACCCGACGAGCCCGGCGTCGGCCGGATCGCAGTGCTCGCCGGCGTCGAAGTCGATGACGCCGTCGCCACAGAAGCCCCCCGACGAGGGGGGAGGCCCGTCACTGCTGCCGTCGAACGGGGCGACGCCGGCCGTAGAAATGTCGGGGAGGCACGACACGCCGACCATGAACGCGACGCCGGCCACCCCCAGCGCGGCGGCGCCGGCAATCACACGAGGTCTGGCGCCAGGCTCCACTCCCCCCAACGTAGCAAAGCCGATGCCGCTTGCGCCAAACAGCGTAAGATAGGGGCGATGAGCTCGGCGGCGACGGCGCAGGGGGAGCGAGCGCGGCCCGACGTTGCCGAGAAGTACCGCTCACTGTTCGTCATCGGCGAAGGCGGGATGGGCAGCGTCGAGGTGGCCCTGGAGCGGGCGGGCACCGAATTTCAGCGCATCGTCGCCTTGAAGCGCATGCTCCCGGCGGCCGCCAGAGACAAGCGGCACGTCGACATGTTCCTTCGTGAGGCGCGCCTGGCCGCGCTCCTCAACCACCCCAACGTCGTGCACGCCTTCGATTTCGGCGAGGCCCGGGGGGAGCTCTACCTGGCCATGGAGTACGTGGAGGGGGAGCCGCTCTCCCACGTCGTGAAGCGTGCGTACGACCAGGAGGGGCGCTTCGCCGCCGCCCTCGTCGCCTACGTGCTGGCGGAGATCTGCGACGGCCTCCACGCCGCCCACGAGCTTCGCGACGTCGGCGGCAAGACGCTCAACGTCGTGCACCGCGACGTGTCGCCGCACAACGTGATGGTGGCGTACGAGGGCCACGTCAAGCTGCTCGACTTCGGCGTCGCCAAGATGGAAGACGATCGCGGCGTCACCAAGACCGGCGAGGTCAAGGGCAAGACCGGATACATGTCGCCCGAGCAGGCGATGGGGGATCCGCTCGACCGGCGGAGCGATCTCTACGCCATCGGCGCCGTGCTGTTCGAGTGCCTGGCCGGGCGGCGTATGTGGACGGGCACCGACATGGACGTGATCCGAAAGCTCGCCCTCGAGCAGGCGCCGCGGCTCGAGGTGGAGGCGCCGGGGACGCCGAGTCGCCTGTGCGAGCTGCACGCCCGCCTCGTCGCGCGCGATCGCAATGAGCGGCCCGCGACGGCGCGCGCCGTGGCCGAAGAGCTGCGCGCGTTCGTAGCGGAGACCGGCACGCGCCCCGACGCGCGGGTGATGCGCGCGGTGATGTCGCGGCTCTTCGGCGCGGAAGAAGAGAAGCGCAAGTCCCAGCTCACGAGCGCGCTCAACGGGATCGTCGCGCCGAGCCAGGTGGCGACGCTGCGCGCGAGCCTCGGCGCGATGACGCCGGTGCCTGCGCACGTGCTGGTGCCGATGCAGAACCCCGCGAGCCCGTCGGCAGCGACCATCGCGGTGCCGGCACGCGAGCTTGCGCCGGACGAAGCGGCCCCGGACTCCATGAGCACCTATGTCGCCGCGCCGCCGCTCCTGTCGCGCTCGCGCATGATCGCCGTCGGCCTGCTCGCCGTGCTGCTCGCCGCCGGCGTTGCGCTGGGCGGGCTGCTGCGCGGGGTCCCCGCCGCCACGTCCGCGAGCCTCGCGGCGACCACCGCGACCCCGACCGCAACCACGACCGCAACCGCAACCACGACCGCGACCGCAACCACGACCACGACCGCAACCACCACCGCGACCGCGACCACGTCTCCGAGTCTCGCGGTGCGAACGACCGCGACTCCGGCGCCCGTTGCTCCTGCGCAGGGTCGCCCGCGCAGCGGCAAGGGCAAGCCAACGCCTCCACCCACGCCCCCCGCCTCCGCCACCGCTCCCCCCCCTCCCACAGCCAAGCCCCTCGATGTGGATCCGAACGCGGTCCCGTAGCCTCGCCCTCGCCGTCGCGCTCGTCGCGTCGATGCCGGCCGCCGCGGACGCGCAGGACGACGCCGACAAGGCGCAGATCCGCGAGCGCTTCCGCGCGGGGATGGAGAAGTACCAGCAGGGCGCTTACCGCGAGGCGATCGGATACTGGGAGGCCATCTACCGCGAGATGGGCCCGCACGACGGCTACCGCCTCTCGTTCAACCTCGCGCGCGCGTACGAAAAATTCAGCGACTTTACCT
The DNA here is from genome assembly GCA_025359105.1 of Myxococcales bacterium. Taxonomy (GTDB): domain Bacteria; phylum Myxococcota_A; class Polyangia; order Polyangiales; family Polyangiaceae; genus JANYHK01. The sequence goes on from JANYHK010000014.1 coordinate 92,547, forward strand.
TCGCCGCGGAGCGCTACGAGTCGTTCCTCACCGAGGTGGAGCTGCGCCGGCAAGAGAACAAGGCCATCGAGCCGGTCATCGAGAAGGAGGAGAAGGAGGCGAGGGACCGCCTGGAGGAGCTCCGCGCGAGCAAGGGTCGGCTCAAGGTCAACGCGGCGAAGCAGTCGCTCGACGCGAAGATCGACGAGTCCGATCGCCGCGCCGCCGGCTTCGTCGCGTACGTGACGCCGGGACCGCACGTGGTCGTCTTCGTCCGCGGCAGCGGCGTCATCGACAAGCGCGAGGTGCAGGTGAAGGCAGGCGAGATCTTGGAGATCGAGCCGCCGCAGCTCCCCGAGCCCGTCGTCCCGCCGCCCATCAAGACGACGCGCGAAGTGTCGCACCCGTTCACGCCGGCCGTGCTCTACGCGGCTGGCGCGGTCACGGTCGTCAGCGTCATCGTGCCGGTGCTCACGTACGGGCACGCGTCGAGCGTGAAGCGTGAGCACGACGCGATGCTCACGAACGGCAAGACCTCGGCGGACCAGATTGCACAAGCGAAGGCGCTCGAGGACGACTACCTCACCGCCCGCACGACGGCGTACGCGACCCTCGCGATCCCGCTCTCGCTGGCGGCGATCACGGGAGGGCTCGTGGCGTGGTATTTCCTGGGGACGCGCGAGCGCGAGATCGTCGTGCGCCCCGAGGCGTCGCCGACGAGCCTGGGGCTCCAGTCGATCGTTCGGTTCTGACCCAACGCGGAAGGAGCGCGCAGTTGTCCCACCCGACGAGGAGCGAAACGCGAACGCACGGACGGCGGAGCGGCGCGCTCCCCGGCCTCCGAGAGCGCTACCCCCTCGGCACGAGCGGTCTCCTGGTCAGCCCCGTGTGCCTCGGCATCACGCTCGATCCGAAGACGGTCTGCGAGGCGTTCGACGCGGGCATCAACTTCTTCTTCCTCAGCGCCGACATGCACTGGCCGCTCTACGACGGCCTGAGGCGCGGTCTCGAGATGCTCCTCGCGCGCGGGGGCGGGATCCGCGATCAGATCGTCGTGGGGAGCGTCTCGTACGTGACGCAGCCGGAGTTCTGCTTCGCGCCCCACACCGAGGCCCTCGCGGCGGTCCGCGGGCTCGGGCGGCTCGACGTCACGATCGCGGGCGGCTCCTACGGCAGCGATCTGGCGATCCGCCTGACGCAGTACGCGGCGCATCGGGCGGGGCTGGTGCCCGGCGCCCGCGCCGTGGGCGTCTCCTTCCACGACCGCAGCGCAGCGTTGCTCGCGATCGAACACGCCATGATCGACGTCGGCTTCGTGCGCTTCAACGCCTCGCACCCGGGGGCACGGAAGGATCTCTTCCCTCGCATCACCACGGGCGGACCGCTCGTTTACAACTTCAAGACCACGAGCGGACACGTGCCGGCGGATATGTGCGCGCGCCTCCTCGAGGGGGACTCGTGGGTGCCGCGCCTGATCGATCACTACCGCTACGCGCTCTCGCACGCGGAGGTCGACGGTGTCCTCTGCGCACTGACGGAGCCGGGCCACGTACGCGCGCTCGAAGGCGCCCTCGCCGAGGGGCCGCTGTCCGACGACGAGTGCGACTACCTCGAGGAGCTCTCGCGTCGGCGCGTTCGGCTCCCCCCTTCCGGTCCCTGAACGCCGCGGGGCCCGGTCTTCTTGCGCTCTCGCGCGAGGACGGACTCGTAGGTCCGCGTGAGGAACGTGTGGAGGACGAGCTCTTGTTGCCTCGGAAAGCTACGGAGCATCCGGTTGGCGGACATGTGGATGACCGAGCCGAGGATGTCGTCGATGCTCGACGTGAGCTGCTTGGCCCGTGACGCCGCGCGAAGGGCGTCGATGATCGGACGGTTCCTCACGGAGCGCTCGGCCAGGATTTCGCGCGCGCGGGCGAGCGTGCCCTTCGCCTCCCCTGGGGCGAGGAGCATGTCCACGGTCGCGCGCTGCAGACGATAGAGCTTCCCGAGCGCGTGCTCGTGCGCGCCCTGCATCCGGAACTCCCTGGCGTACCCCTCCGCCCGACGCAGCTCGTGGCGATGGCGGGCGGTGACGTCGTAGCCGAAGTCGGCGAGGAGCGCGTCGATGCCGAGCAGGGTCCATTGCCAGCGGTCCCGCTCCGACCCCTCCTCGGCGAGGAGCGCGAGCAGCTTCATCGCGGCCTCGGTGTCGGCGCCGAAGAGCTTCTCGCAGAGGGGGAGCCCGACATCGCCGCCGTACCGTTCGATCTCGCGCGCGTAGGTGTCGAGCTGGTAGCGCCAGATCTGGCCGGTCTGGAGCCAGGGCCGGAGCTGCGTCTCGAGCTCTGGCAGGAGCGCGACGAGCCGCGCGGGATCGCCGTGCAACCGAACGCGCAGGTGCGTGCCGGGATCCGCGTAGCGGATGAAGAACCAGTGATCGCAGGCATCGGCGGCGACCGCAGCGTCCACGAGCGGACGGACGACCTTCGCGAGCACCTCGTCGGCGGTGGCCTGACCGCCGTAGAGCTTCGCGTAGAGCCACGGAGAGCCGGGCGCGAGGTCGCGCGCGATGGGGCGGGGCTTGGCGCGCGCCGGGTTGCGAACCCCGTCTTTGCGCGGCGTCGCGGTCGCGCGCGACGCCATCGGAACGATGAGCTCGTGCACGAAGCCGCCGCCGGGGCCTTCGACGACGGCGCCGCGCACCTGATCGAGGGCCTCGGAGACCTTCGCCTCGCTGCGGTCGTGCACCAGATCGACGAACGCGTCGACCGACAGGGAGTTGTCCAGATCTACGGGGAGCACGTTGTCGCCGTCGTGCAATGCGATGAAGCGCGGGAGGCCGTGCGCTTGGCGGAGGCGCGTCACGGCGCCGAAGCGCTCGGCAGGCGTCACGCCGCGCAGGGGGGTCAGGGCCGCCTGGTCGAGGCGCCACATCGCGGGAGACAGGACGACGCGGCCATAGACGACGCGGGGGAGCTTCCTCGCGAACGACAGGAACGACCACGACCACGCGACGGCCGGCGTGGTGCCCTGATCTTGCAGCCGGCAGAGGAAGCGGTACGCGCCCAGCTGGTGCGACGCGAAGTTGTGCGCGCTGGTCAGCCGCGGGACGACGACGCGGCCGCGCGAGCGCGAGCGGAGCGTGATCCGGCCGAAGGCAACGCTCACGTCGAGATCGTCGAGCGGGATCTGGCGCTCGCCCGCGACGCCGGAGCGTGCGTGGAAGACGATCTCGTGCTCGCGCATCGGCGGGCGCAGGAGCAGGTTGCCGACGCGGCTCGCCTGGGGCTGGAACACGACCTCCGCGAAGATCGCGTCGGGCCGTCGCGACTCCTCGTCCTTCAAGAGCTCGCGCACGTTGGCGGTGAGCGCTTCGTCCCACCCGCAGAAGCGACCGAGCATCCGCGCGCCCGAGGGGCCGGCGGCGTAGTGCAGGTGCACGCCGAAATCACCCGACGCCGCCGGCGCCAGGAGCGAGGCGACGGCGGAGAACGAGTCGGGCATCGGCAGGAGCGTGCGGGCGCCGAGGCCGTCGAGATCGGCGTCGGTGATCTCGAGGACGTCGCCCCCCGCGGCGCGGAGCTCCTCCATCTTGCGCGCGAGCAGCGCCTCGACGGGGCCGAACGTGAACGACGGATGCGACGGCGCCGTCGGGAAGGGCAGCCCTCCGAGGAGCGGCGTGTCGACGAACGTGTGCGCGCCCGGCTCCGTGAAGCCGATGCCGAGTTCCTCGTCGAGCGCCTCGAGCAGCGGCACCTCGCGGCCCTCGTAGCGTTCGGCGAAGGCACGCGCGAAGGACTGGAGCGCGCCGTGCTCGCCGGAGGCTCCAAAGAGGTGGTGCAGCACGCCGACGGCGCGCTCCATCGCGGCCACGGTGGCGGGCCCGAGCGTCGCCTCCGGGGAGCGGCGCATCATATCGACCTGGAAAAGGCGCTCGCGCGTGACCTTTGCCGGGAGCGCCTCGAGCTCGCGCGCGATCTCGTCGTAGGGCTCGGGTCCCTGGCCGAGCGGCGCCCCGTTGAGCGCGTCGAGGCGGTCGAGCGCGGACGTGAGCGTTCGGTGGGGCTGGGCGGCCGGCGCGAGCGGGGCGAGGTCGCGGGCGAACGCGCGCGCGGCGTCGGCGACGGTGATCGGCGGGCGCGCCGTAGACTCGAGCACGTTGCCCCTCACGAGCTCGGCGACGTACGCCTCCGCCTCTTCGCGCGTCGTGTCGGCGTCGACGAGCACGGCACCTAGCTCGGCGATCGTCGCGCCTCCCCTCGCCCTCGCCAGAACGGCGTCGAGCGCGGGGCCAGCCTCGACGGCCGACAGCGTGTAGCGTCGGGTGCTGCCGGCGTGAACGAGCTCGGTGAAGTGGAGCTGGGCGCCTGTCCGGTAGATGCCGGTGTTGGGCACGTACGTGACGTGCTCGCCGACGCCGGGGAGCTTCTCCACCGCCTCGGCGAGGTTCGTGAGGTACGAGAAATCCAGGCGGGCGCAGCGCCGATCGCTCGCGCCGCCCTCGACGACGAGGCGCGTCGGCGCGTCGGCCTCCGCGGAGACCTGCCCCAACGAGCACCCCGAGAAGAGACCGAACGGCGTCGGCCGCCCGGTCATTCGGGTCACGTAGCGGACGAGCGCTTGTTCGATCTTCTGCCCGTCCTTGCCCTCGGGATCCTTCTCCCATTTGGCGAGGCGCGCCGAGAGCGAGGGTGACGCGACGTACACCGCCTCGCGCGCATCGGGTCGCTCGAGGATCCGGGCGAGCCGCGCGCGCAGGGCGACGCGATCCTCCGCGAGACGCCCCGAGAGATCGGCGCCTGGGCTCGCGCTCGTGCACGCGAGTCCAGCGCCCCACTCTCGAAACGTGTCGAAGGAGAGCAGAGGCGTCCGCAGAACGAAGAACGGCAGCGTCGTGAAAGATCCTGGTCCTGGCGCCGCCGCCGCCGTCTTGCGCACCTTGGGCTCCGACATCAGGCGACGCCGCCGTCCCCACCGCCGCCGCCGTCCCCGCCGCCGCCGCCGTCCCCGCCGCCGCCGTCGCCAGCACCGCCGCCGCCGCCATCCGTGCCTCCACCATCGCCGGCTCCACCACCGCCGTCCCCGCCGCCGCCGTCTGCGCCTCCGCCGTCGCCGGCCCCGCCGGCCCCGCCGCCGTCACCGGCCCCGCCGTCCGTGCCTCCGCCGTCGGCGGTGCCGGGATCGTTGCCCGGGTCATTCCCCGGATCGTTGCCCGGATCATTCCCCGGATCGTTGCCGGGATCATTTCCTGGATCGTTGCCAGGATCATTTCCCGGATCGTTGCCAGGATCGTTCTGACCGTTCGCGCCCGGATCGCCTTGCCCGTTCGGCGCGCTTCCCGATTGGCCCTGGTTCTGCCCGCCACCGAACGAGTTCTCGATCTTGCCGCTCGCCCACTGGCTGAAGGCCCCCGAGGCCGCGCCGCTCGCCGCCTGCGACACCACCGCCGACGCGATCGATCCGATGCTGCTCGTCTCGGAGAGCGGGATTTCCGAGATGACCGAGGCGATGCCGCTGGCGGCGCCGCTGGCGAGGCGGCTGATGAAGCCGCTCACGATGCCGCCCGAGACCTGCACGGTGCTTCCGCCGTTCACGTCGTCGAGCTCCGCGGGAGTCAGCTCGCGCAGAGTGATCTTCTTGAACTCGAGCTTCTTCGCGTTGGACATGGAGCTTCTCCTTGACGCGCGTCCATTCCGTCGACGGTTCATCCGTCGGCGGCGGTCGCAGCGCTCGGAGGACTCTTCAGCAAGGCGCGTACCGCTCGACGATCGGTCGCAGCGCGGCGGCGGCGCTGCACACTTCCAACGACGCCATTGTGTCGCGCGCTCTCAGTGAGGTCGCGAACGGGTCAGAAACCCAGCAAATGCAACGCGTGACGCCCTCGTCGTCCCGCTCGCGCCTCGTAGGGCGAACAAAAAGCGCGCTTGGGGAACGCAGCATCCACGCTTGGACGCCCGGGGATCCAGTTTTCCCCAGTCGTCGCGCGCGTTTGCGTACAGGTTCCGCCAGTGCCCTACTTGTCCTACCCGTTCGCCGAGCGCAAACCGCTGCGGACGCTGCGCTCAGAGCCCGCAGGCCAAAACGATCTGCGTCTGGCTCCCGTTCGTAGCCGTGAACGTGGCGCGGTTCGCGCCGTCGTACTTGATGTCGACGACTTTTCCGTTGGTCGCGTTGGTGATGCGGAGCTCGCTGCCGGCCGCGGGGCACTCGCCCTTGCAGCGCGAGTAGTTGATGACGTCGGTGTGGATGTTGCGGCCGATGACGTTGCCGTCGGAGAAGCCGTTCACGAGGACGCACTCCTGGCCGACGGTCCACGCGATCGTCTTCTGGTTGGTGCGGGTGAACGCGCGGCCGCGTGCGGTCGTCCCGCTCAGCTGCGCGCGCCAGACCATCGAGCGGCTGCCCGTCGGGGTCGACGTGATGTCGGCCTGCGCCGTCCAGTCCGCCGTCGCGCGATTGACCTTGAGCCCCGTTCCCGTGAAGTCGAGCTTGAGGCGGCTGGCTCCCGTCGCGGAGCTCGCCACCGGCGTGAGCGTGACCGTCACCGTTCCGGTGACCTCGCCCAGACCGTAGGGGCCGCTGCAGTGGTCGAAGTGGTACGTGGCCGTTCGGGACGTCGGATCGCTCGTCACAGTCAGGCACCCCGCCGGCACGTACGTGGCACGCGCCGCGTCACCCACATTGGCCGCGGCGAGCGCGCCTCCGCCGAGGTCGCCAGACGACGCGAGACCGAGCGTGCCCGTCGACGCGATGAACGACGACGAGAGCGTCTCGGTGTCGTTCTCCGTCGCGCTGGTGTCGGTCCCGTCTTGCGCGAGGGCGGTCGTGTCGTCGTCGGCCGCCGCAGAGTGGTGCGCGGCGCACCCGGCGAGGACGGGCGCGGCGGCGACCATGGCGCAGGCAAGGCGAGCGAGACGAGCGAGGCACGCGTGGCGAGTTCGAGCGAGGTGGGACATGACAGCCTCCGACGCATCCAACCATTGCAGCCCACGTGCCGCGCGGAAACCTCTAATCTTCCCGCAAATACGCGTCTACCCCCTGGACCTCGCGAGGTCCAGGCCCCGTTCGCAGCGGTTCCGCGGACGTTCGGGGACAGGGCACGATAAGGTGGAGAGGCATGACGGACGCATCTACACGCGCTTCCACCCACGCCCGCGTCGTCCATTGGTTCGTCCGCGGCGGCACCGCGAAGACGCAAGACGGGCGCGAGATCGCGATCGACGTGGATCCCATCGTCGTCGGCCGCGATCCGAACACGCAGATCGTGATGAGCGACCAGGAGGTGAGCTCGCTCCACTGCGAGCTCCGCGCGACGAACGAGGGCATCCTCGTCAAGGACCTCGGCAGCACGAACGGGACGTTCATCGGCGCCGTGCGCGTGCGCGAGGTCGTCGTGACGACGACCTGCGAGATCACCGTCGGCCAGTCGAACGTCCTCATCGAACCCACCGCCAAGCACCGCGTCGACGTCGGCTTCGCGGAGCGCTTCGGCGGCATCGTCGGCAACTCACCCAAGATGCGACGCGTGTTCAGCGTGCTGGAGAAGGTGAGCGCCACGCCGCTCAGCGTCCTCATCCTCGGCGAGACGGGGACCGGCAAGGAGGTCGTCGCCAAGGCGATCCACGATCACAGCCCGCACAAGGATGGTCCGTTCGTCGTCGTCGACTGCGGCTCCATCCCGCCGACGCTCGCCGAGAGCCTCCTCTTCGGCCACGAGAAGGGCTCGTTCACCGGCGCGACCGAGCGCCGGAAGGGGGCCCTCGCCGAGGCGGACAAGGGCACGCTCTTCCTCGACGAGCTCGGCGAGCTGCCGATCGAGCTGCAGCCCAAGCTCCTGCGCGCCCTCGCCGAGCGGCAGATCAAGCGCGTCGGCGGCAGCTCCTTCGAGCCGATCGACGTCCGCGTCCTCGCCGCCACCCGCCGCGATCTCGGCGCCGAGATGAACGCCGGGCGCTTCCGGAGCGATCTCTTCTTCCGCATCGCGCAGGTCCGCGTCGAGCTCCCTGCCCTGCGCGAGCGCGTGAGCGATCTGCCGCTCCTCATCGAGGACATCTGCGCGCGCGTCGGCCGGCCCGAGCACGCCCGAACGGTGGAGCAGTGGATCTCGTCGCGGATGGGCTCGTACGACTGGCCGGGCAACGTCCGCGAGCTGGTCAACGTCGCGAGCGTGGCGGCGACCCTGGCCGACACGCCGAACGCGATCGACGACGTGCTCACGCTCGCGCGCGACACGCCCGAGGGCTCACCGAGCAAGCAGGCAGCGACGGCCTTCAGCGAAGCGAAGCGCGGCGCCATCGCGGCGTTCGAGCGCGACTACTTCTCGAGCCTGTCGCGGGGCGCGAAGGGCAACGTCAGCGAGATGGCCCGCCAGAGCGGCATGGAGCGCCACCACGTGCGCGCGTACTTGCGGAAGTACGGCATCGAGAAGCCGGAGTAGGTCGCGAGGAGATCCCTCGTCTAGTGAGTGCCCGTCGTGTGGCCGCCCTCGGCGACCGGCTCCTGGTAGACGCCGAGGGCCTCGAGCACGGCGAGCTGATCGCGCGTGATGCCCACGCCGCGGTCCGAGAAGAAGAGATCGTTTTCTTCCATCGTCGCGCGCTGCTGCGCGATGAAGAGGATCGGATCGCCCGACTTGGTGTACCCGAGCTGCACGAGCGTGCCCTTGGGCCACGACCCGCCCTCGAACTCGAGGCCCTTACGGAGCGAGTAGAACCCCTCGTTCGGCAGCTTCACGAGGCTGTCGGCCCACGAGAGGCCGCGGAACGGGATGCCGGCGCCGTGGAAGTGCCAGCGGTTCATGATGTTGTGCTCGGGCGCGATTACGACCGGAAGCCCCGAGTCCGAGTGGTTGTGGAAATAGACGAGCGACGCGGTGGGCACCTCGGTCTCGTGCTCCGGGAGCGGCTTCGTCGTTCGGTACAGTCCACACGCAGGGAGGATGTTCTTCAGCGCCATGGGGGCCGGTTCTACAGCAACCGTCCTCTGGATGGAACGGTTGCCGTCTTCTGGTGAGTGGTGAGTGGCGGGCCGCCAGAGCTCAGGTGGCCGCAGGCGTGCCGGGCGTGCCCGATCCGTCGGGGGTACCGGAGCCGCCCGACGCGTCAGGATCTCCTGCCGGCGGCGGCGCCGACTCGTGCGTGCCGGAGAGGCCAGTGAACTCGACGCCGACGATGACGCCGTCCGGCTCCTCTTGAACCCAGACGACGCGCCCCCGGCGAGCAGGCCCGTCGCCAGTGCCGACGTCGATCTCGAACTCCTCGCCGACCGCGATCTTCTCTTCGAGGATGACGCGAACGCCGCCACGGCTCACGTTGAGGGCCCATCCTTCGTGGTGGAGCTTGCCGCTCGCATCCTTGAAGTACACGCGCGTGGACACCTCGCGGCGAGCTCCCCCCCGGCGCATGGCGTGCTGTCCCTCCGCGCTCGCCCCGCTCGTCGGCGCGGCCGAGGGCGTCGGAGGCGACGTGGGAGGCGACGTGGGATTACCCTTGTTCGTCACGGCTAGTTTGGGGATCATAGCAGGCTTCAAAAGAGGAATGGAAAGAGGCGCTTAGACGGAGTGCCACGCGGGGGCGCCGGGCCGGGGGCACAACCCGACGGCCGCGCAAAATGTTCCCCATCGGAGAGGAGCGCTTGACGCGGTGGGCCAGAGAGGACGAGACTTTGACGACCTGAACGAATGGCCTGCCCGCACGCGCTTTGTCGGGCGGGATGAATTTGAGTTAGTTTTCAAGGGGCGGGGCGGCGAGAAGAACCCACAGTGACCCCTCAACAGCTCAAGAAATCGCTCGTCGCGGCCGGATTCGAAGTCTTCCGGACGCTGGGCGAAGACGTGGTCCTCGCAGATCGCGTCCGCGAGAACCTCATCATGGACTCGGGCGTACGGTTGCGCTCCGGGGACGCGCTCCAGGTGAAGGTCGTCCTTCGCGCGCAGCAGGCTGATTTCCCGAGCGAGGCGGAGGCCGATCTCTTCGCCCGCGTGCGCGCGTACGGCGCAGAGGTCATCTCCCAGGGCTTCACCGAGGTCTCGGCGACGGCCACGAAGGTCACCGATCCGGCCGACGGCGCCCATACGCTCGACACCTTCTACGAGGTCACCTTCGCGAAGGACGTGTCCGATCTCGACGCCGCGCTCCCGTCGCTGAAGTTCGCGATGGCGCTCGACAAGGCGGTTCGACGGTAGCGCGCGATTGAGCGGCTGAGCGAGCGAGCGAGCGACAAGTGGTGTGGGCATTTTCGAGCGTTTTGCGCTAAGACCGCCCTCCCATGCTCGACCTCTTCCGGAAGCGGGGCCTTTCCTCGATCGTCTACGGCGTGATCATCGTCGGGATGGTCATGGTCTTCGTGATCCAGTTTCGCCCGAACGCGGGCCAGGCGACCGGCTCCTTGAAGGAGGCGTGCGTCGTCCTGGTCAAAGGCCACTGCGTCAACCCCAAGTCGTACAAAGCCTCCTACCGGCTGCTCATCCCGCGTGACTCGCAGGGCAACCTGCTGACGGCGCGCGCGAAGCAGATGCACCTCGGGCAGGTGACGGCGGATGGCCTGGTGGAGCGCGAGCTGCTCGTGAGCGAGGCCGAGCGCATCGGCGTCCGCGCCACGCCCGACGAGGTCGACACCGAGATCCTGAACGGCTTCATCCACGTCTCGATCCCCAGCGACAACCCCTTCCTCGCGAGCTCGCTCCGGGTCGGCGACGGGAAGATCTACGCCGGCTTCAAGGACCAGAAGACCAAGCAGTTCGACTACAAGGTCTACGAGCGCAGCATCCGCATGCTCACCGGCAAGAGCGCGACGGAGTTCAAGGAGGAGCAGGAGCGCGAGCTCGTCGCCGCGAAGATGCGCGACATGATCCGTTCGCCCATCCGCGTCAGCGACGCCGAGGCCCTCGAGATGTACGTCGCGGAGAAGAGCAGCGCGAAGGTCTCGTACGTCGAGATCAAGGGCAGCTGGCTCGCCCGCTGGGCGTCGACGGCGCCGCAGGCCGACGTCGACGCGTGGCTCAAGGACAAGACCAACGAGGCGATCGTGGACAGCACGATGCTGGGGCGCGAGAAGGACAGCGCGCCGGTGAAGGATCACATCCGCCACGTCCTCGCGAAGTTCAGCGCGAGCGCGACGCCCGAGGAGAAGGCCATCGCGCTCGGCCGCATCGCGAAGGCCTACGCCCGCGCGAAGTCCGGCGAGGCCTTCGCCGACGTCGCGCGCGACACCAGCGACGACACGAGCAACACCCACGGCGGCGACGTCGGCGACAAGACCGACGGCTTCGTCGAGCCGTTCAAGGTCGCCGCCGACGCGCTCAAGCCCGGCGAGATGACGAACGAAGCCATCGAGACCCAGTTCGGCTACCACCTCATCTACAAGGACGCGCCGGACCAGAAGGCGGAGATCGTCGCCAAGCTGAAGAAGGGCGTGGTGCGCCAGCTTTACCTCAAGCACGTCACCCTGGAGCTCGCCAAGACGCTCGCCACGCGCGTCCGCGACGACGTGAAGGCCGGCAAGAGCGCCGAAGACTCCGTCAAGGCGATCATTGCACAATACACCAAGGCGCCCGAGAAGCTCACGGCGATCGGGATCCGCGGCAGCAAGCCGGCGGCAGCGGGGGCGAAGGACGCCGGGCACGACGCGACGGTAGCCGCCACCGGCGACGCCGGCGCGGCGAAGGCGCTCGTGGAGCCCAAGGCCCCTACGGCGGACACCGATGTGGATCGTCCCCAGGTGCAGACCTCGGCGGGCTTCAACAAGGGCGGCGACGCCATCAGCGAGCTCTCCAACGACGCGTCCGCCGAGGTGAACAAGTTCGCGTTCTCCGGCAAGGACGGCGACGTGATGGCGGACCCGCTCCGTACCGACAACGGCTACATGGTCGTGCAGCTCAAGGAGCACAAGACGTCGAGCAAGGAAGAGTTCGACAAGGAGCGCGAGACCTACGTGCAGACGCTCCTCGCGGCCAAGCAGGCCGAGGCGCTCGCCCTTTACGTCAAGAGGCTCCGCGAGGCGGCGAAGGCCGACGTGAAGATCGACGAGAGCTTCACGAAGGAAGCCGCCGGCAAGGACGGCGGGGCGCCCACCGATTTCGAAGACGAAGAGCAGCAGTAGTGGAGAGCCTCCGGGCCTACACGACGACCCTCGACAACGGGCTCCGCGTCGTCACGACGCCGCAACCGCAGCTTCACCGCGCGCACGTGGCCTGCTACGTGCGCACCGGCTCGCGCTTCGAGGACGCGGCGACGAACGGCGTGAGCCACTTCCTCGAGCACATGCTGTACCGCGGCACCGACCGGCTGCCGAGCGCCCACGAGGTCAACCTCGCCTTCGAGCAGCACGGCGGGTACTTGTATGCTGCAACTCAGGCGGACTTCGGCGTCTACTCGCTGACGCTCCCGCCCGAGTCGCTGGCCACCACCTGCGAGCTCTTCGCCGACGTGCTGCTCCGGCCGCGCTTCTTCGACATCGAAATCGAGAAGGGGATCGTCGAGGAGGAAATCCGCGAGGATCTCGACGACGACGGTCGCCAGATCGACGCCGACAACCTGTCGCGGCAGCTCATCTACCCGACCCACCCGCTGGGCTTCACGATCACCGGCAGCGCCGAGACGGTGCGGTCGTTCCACGCGCCCCTCCTCGCGGCGCACCACGCGCGGCACTACACCGCGGCGTCGAGCGTGCTCGCGTTCTCGGGCGCGGTGACCCACGAGCAGGCGGTGGAGCTCGCGACGGCGTGCTTCTCGGCGATGCCGCGCGGCGAGCGCGTGCCCACGGCGGCGCCGGTGCACACGCAGAAGAAGCCGCGCGTGCGGATCGTCGACAACCAGAGCAGCCAGACGGATCTTCGCGTGTGCTTCCGCGCGTTCGCCGAGGGGTCGAAGGAGCGGCCGGCGCTCGACATGTTGATGCGCCTCATCGACGACGGCATGTCGACGCGCCTCTACCACCGCATCTGCGACAGCCAGGGCCTCTGCTACGACGTCACCTGCGGCTACGACGGCTACGAGGACGACGGCATCGTCGATTTTGCCGCCGGCGTCGCGCACGAGCGAACGGCGAAGGTGACCGGCGAGATCCTGGCGCTCATGAGCGAGCTCGCCCTCGAAGGCCCCACCGACGCCGAGATGGAGAAGGCCAAGCGGCGCGCCCGCTGGGAGGTCACGCAGCTCCCCGACTCGGCCGAGGATCTCGCCGGCTTCTATGCGCACGCGATGGTCTTCGGGCACGACACGACGCCGGAGGCGGAGCTGGACGCAACGCTCAAAATCACACGCGACGAGGTCCGTGAGGTGGCGCGCGCCCTCGCGCGGCCCGAGCGCCTGAACGTGCTCGCGGTGGGGATCCTCGATCGTGGCGAGGACCGGCGGCTCGTCGATACCGTGAAGCGGTGGCGCGCGGGCGACTGAGCCGCGTCTCGTCGTTCAGGGAGGCGTGGCTGCGCCGCTCCAGTGCCCGAGCAGCGCCGCCGCGAGCGGCCCTGGGCGCGTCCAGTGCATCATGTGGCCCGCCCCTTCGAGGGTCGCGCGCGAGAGGTGCCCGATCGCGGCCAGGCGCTCCTCCTCGTCGGGCGGGTGGTACCCCATCGGGCCGCCGTCCACGAACAAGGTAGGCGCCGAGATCTTCTTCGCGAACTCGACGAAGAGCTTCGCGAAGAACGGCATCGGCGACGTCGTCCGGTGGAGCGGGTCGTGCTTCCACGCGACCTTGCCGCCGGGGGCCTCGCGCGTGAGGTGGCGCAGCCGGTCCTGGAGGACGTCCGGGTCGACGCTGGGGTGGTTCGCCCGGAGGCGGCGCAGCGCGTCCTCCGGGGACGCCATCGCGCGCTCGTCGGCCTTTCGCCGCGCGGCGCGGACGTCTTCGATCCACGCACGCGCGCGGATGGGGCCGACCTCCCACGAGTTGTCGGGCGGGCCGAGCCCCTCGAGGAGCGCGAGCCTGGCGACGCGCTCGGGGAACGTGCCCGCGTAGAGCGTCGCGACGGTGCCGCCCATCGAGTGCCCGACGATGTACAGCGGTGAAGGCACGATGACGTCGTCGACGAGATCCGCGACGTCGAACACGTAGTCGAGGAAATGGTAGTAGCCGCCGGCGCCGACGCGCGCGGTCTCCCCGTAGCCGCGGAGATCGGGCGCCAGCACTCGGAAGCCCGCCGCGGCGAGCGTCGGTGCGACGAGATCCCACGTCGCTCCGCCGTCCATGAAGCCGTGCAAGAGGAGCGCGGTGGCCGCGGTCGCGGTCTCGACGGGGGGCGTCCACTCGAGGACGCGGTGCGCGAGACCGTTGGCGACGACGTGGAGGACCTTGGGGGGTTTGGCTTCGGACACGCGGAGCCGAGCGTACCGCTATTCTGACGGAATGGATGCCGCCGCCGTCGCCACGCTCGCGCTCCTCGCGCTGGTGCGCACCGGGACGGACGCGCGCGGTCACGCAACGGCGGTCGCGATCGTCGACGTGCCCGCGGGCAGCGTCGTCGAAGGGACGCGGGTGGACGGGTGCCGTGCGACGCCGCGGGGGCCCACGCGGCGCTCCAACGTCGCCTGGGCGCTCGCCTTCGACCCGGGGTTCGCGAGCAGGGAGCGCTTCCGTGACGCCCGGCAGCTCGCGCTGTATTTCGTGTCGCACGTCCAGGAGGGGGACGCGATGAGCGTCGTCGTCACGACCGCGGGCGAGCCGGAGCGGCGCGCGTCCGGCTTTCACGGCATCGGCGAGCTCACGACCCTCCGGGCACCGCTCGACGCAACGCTCGATCCGGCGGCGCGGCGCAAGGGCGCCGACGCTGGCGATCTGCTCACCTTCGCGCGCGAGGAGAGCCTGCGGGCGCCCGCGCCTCCGGGAGACCTCTTCTTGCACGTCGCCGTCGCGCTCGAGGAAGAGGACGCCTCGCCGGCCACGCGGGTGCGCGTCACCGGCGAGGCGCTCGACTTGCGCGAGACGCTCGCGGAGGGGACGTCGCAGTCCCGCGGTCCGCGGCTCGTCGCCGAGATCGCCGCGCGTCTGGCGGGGACGTCGCGCTTGGAGCTCGATCTCGCGTGCCCGACCACCTCCGAACCGCCGCCGGCGCCCGAGGCTTCCTCGCCGTCCCGTTCTTGGATGGACGCGGTCCTGCTCGCGCTCGCGGCCATCGGGCTCGCGTTCGCCCTCGGGGCGGTCGTCTGGCGCCGCCTCCGCCGCGGGTGATAGGCTCGCGCACACATGGGCCACACGATCACGCTCATTCCCGGCGACGGCATCGGGCCCGAGGTCGCGGCGGCCACCCAGCGCGTCCTCGCCGCGGCCGGTGTCCGCATCGACTGGGAGACGCACGACGCTGGCGCGGCGGTGGCAGAGAAGCGCGGCACGACGCTGCCGAACGAGGTCCTCGACTCCGTCCGGAAGAACAAGGTCGCCCTCAAGGGACCGATCGGCACCCCGATCGGCAAGGGATTTCGCTCCGTCAACGTGACCCTGCGCCAGGCGCTCGACCTCTACGCCAACGTCCGGCCCGTGCGTAGCCTCCCCGGTGTCGAGCCGCGCTTCGAGGGGACGGACATCGTGATCGTCCGAGAAAACACCGAGGATCTGTACGCCGGGCTCGAGCTCATGATCATGCCGGGCATCGCGCAGTCCATCAAGCTCATCACCGAGAAGGGCTGCCTCCGCATCTGCGAGTACGCTTTTTTGTACGCCGAGCGCATGAGCCGCAAGCGCGTCACCGCCGTCCACAAGGCGAACATCATGAAGCTCTCGGACGGCATGTTCCTGGAGGTCTTCCGGAAGGTCGCGCTCTCGTACCCGAAGATCGAGCCGGCCGAGATGATCGTCGACGCCGCTGCGATGAACATGGTGCGCAACGCCAACCGGCTCGACGTCATCGTCACCGAGAACCTCTACGGCGACATCCTGAGCGATCTGGCCGCAGGCCTCGTCGGCGGCCTCGGCATCGTTCCCGGCGCCAACATCGGCAAAGACGCGGCGGTCTTCGAGGCCGTCCACGGCACCGCGCCGGACATCGCCGGCAAAGGGGTCGCGAACCCTACCGCGCTCATCCAGAGCGCCGTCATGATGCTGCACCACATCGGCGAGTCGACCGCCGGCGACCGCATCGAGAACGCGCTGATCGCGCTCTACAGGACCGAGATGCGCACCGGCGACCTCGGTGGCAGGACCACGACCGACGAGTTCACCGACGCGCTCTGCAAGCGCGTGAGCTGAGCCGCCTTCGGAGTCGCGCATGAACGAACATCACGCGCTCCTCTTCCTGGTGTCGCTCGCCGCCCTCCTCGGCGTGGCGCGCATCCTCGGCGAGCTCGCGCGCATGGTGGGGCTGCCGCTCATCGTCGGCGAGATCTCGACGGGGATCCTCCTCGGCCCCACGGTCTTCGGGCGCGTGTGGAAGGGCGGCTACACGTGGGTCTTCGCCGACGCGCACGCGCAGACGATGCTCGCCGGCTACACCACCGTCGCGGCGGTGCTGCTCCTGGTGGTCGCGGGGCTCGAGATCGATCTCAGCGTCGTGAAGCGGCGGGGCCGGAGCGCCGCGTACGCGAGCATCCTCGGCGTGCTCCTGCCGCTCGGCGGCGGCGTCCTGCTCGGCTCCCTGCTCCCCGACTTCGACCTGGTGCACCCCGAGCAAAGGGTCCTCTTTTCGCTTTTCCTCGGCGTCGCGCTCTCGATCTCGGCGCTACCGGTCATCGCCAAGACGCTGCTCGATCTCGGCCTGTTCAAGACCGACCTCGGCCTCGTCGTGATGGCGGTCGCTACGATCGTCGACCTCGTCGGCTGGCTCGGCTTCTCCGTACTGCTCGGCCCGATGCGGGGTGACGCCGTCGACGTGCCGCGCATCGGCCTCACCGTAGCGTTGACGGTCGGGTTCGTCGTCGTCTCGTTCGTGGTCACCCGGCCGGTGCTCGACCGGATCATCGGCCGCATCGAGCACGAGGGGAAGGCAGCGGCCGAGCGCGTGCTCTCGATCGTCATCCTCGCCGCGCTCCTCGGCGGCGCGACGACGCAGGCGATGGGGCTCCACGCGGTGTTCGGGGCGTTCATCGTCGGCATCATGGTGGGCGAGTCGCCGCGGCTGAAGGAGCGCACGCGCGTCGTCATCCACCAGTTCGTGATGAACGTCTTCGCGCCGGTCTTCTTCGCGTCGCTGGGGCTCAAGATCGATTTCGTCCGCGCGTTCGACCTTCGCCTCTGCGTGCTCGTCTTCAGCATCGCCACCGTGGCGAAGGTCCTCGGGTGCAGCGTCGGCGCGCGCCTCGGCGGCCTCCGGTGGCGCGAGTCGGCGGCAGTCGGCTTCGGACTCAACGCGCGCGGCGCGATGGAGATCATCCTCGCCCTCATCGCGCACGAGGCGGGCCTCATTCGCGAGCAGCTCCTGGTGGCGCTCGTCGTCATGGCGCTAGCCACGTCGCTCATCTCGGGACCGGCGATGAAGCGCCTGCTTTACCGCCGCGAGGACGAGGCCGACGTCATCGCGCTGCTGCGACGCGGCGCGTTCGTGCCGATCCTGAGGGCGCGGACGGCGGCGGAGGCCGTCACCGAGCTCGCCGCCGCGCTCGAAGGCAAGCTGGGGGCGCTCCTCCCTTTTGCGCGCGAGACGGTGCTGGAGCGCGAGCGCATGGCGTCGACGGGCCTCGGCGACGAGGTGGCCATCCCCCACGCCGCCGTCGATGGGTTGAAGGAGCCGGTGCTCGCGCTCGGCTGCGCGCCGCATGGCGTGGACTTCGACGCCCCCGACGGTCGCCCCGCGCGCATCGTCTTCCTGCTCATGATGCCGCCGCACGCGTTCGAGCAGGAGGTCCGCGTGCTCGCGTCGATCGCGCGCTCCGTCTTCGATCAGGCCGCGCGCGACGCGCTCCTCGCCGCCCCCGACGCCGCCGCGGCGCTGCGCGCGCTCGGGGCGAGCTCCGCGCGCATCGCCCTTGCGCCGCAAGGCAGGCGGACCGCCAGCCTTGCCGACATGTGAAGCTACTTCCAGATCGCGAGCGTCGCGCCGGCGACGACCAGCACCGCGCCCGCCGCCTCGCGCGGGGAGGGCGTCGCTCCCATCGCGAGGGCGCCGATGGCGAGCGAGCCGACCGTCTCGCCCGGCGAGGCCATCGCCACGATCGCCGGACGCACCGTCCGCGCGGCGCTCTGCAGGAGCGTGTGGCCGACGAGCGTGGGGGCGAGCCCCAGCGCGAGCACGGCGAGCCACGACGTGCCCGGCGCGTGGGCAGAGGCCGCCGTGAGCGCCGCCGGCACGGCGAGCGGCGCGAGGAGAAGCGTGCAGATTGCATACACCGTCCCGGCATAGGGAAGCGGCGGCATCGCGTCGCGCAGCCCGCGCGCAGCGGCGATGTACGCCCCGAAGACCACGACGGCGCCCAGCACCATGAGATCGCCGACGATGCGGTGCTCCCCCTGCCCTGCCGCGCTCGCGACGACGAGCGCGCCCGCCGTCGCGACGACCACGCCCGCTCCCTCGCGCCGGGTCGGGCGGATGCCGAACGCCAGCCACGCCACGACGACGACGCTCAGCGGTTCCAGCGACACGAGCGACACGGCCGCCGGCAGCGACGTCGCCGCGAGGCCCATCAGGTAGAGCGCGAAGTGCAGCGCGAGCAGCGCGCCCGTGCCGAGGAGCGCCCAGCGCTGGCGCGGTGCTAGCGCGGCGAGCGCGCGCAACGTCGGCGCGGGGCGAAAGAGCAGGATGGCGACGCTCGCGACGAGCGTGCGACCGGCGGCGACCGCGAGGGGCGGCACACCTACGGCGAGGCGCGCGAGCGGCGAGGCCGTGGAGAACGCGAGCGCAGCGACGAGGACGAGGAGCACGGATGCTCTCGGATTCAGAAGCGCTCCTTGGGCTCGTCCTTCGTGAGAACCGTCACGTTCGGCAGGACCTCCTTCGCGAAGCGGTCGCGTACGTCCTTGGCGCGGGGCTCGTCGTCGCGCGCGGGGATGGCGACGCCGACCACGAGGCAGGCGTCCTTGCCCCACGCCGGGTACGTCGCGTAAGCCGCGGCGTAGGACTCGCGCGCCGCCACCGTCGCCGTGCGGGCGATGACCGGATCGATGTCGATCGGCACCGGCGCGACCTTCGCAGCGCCCGGCACCTTGTTCCACATGACCGCGATCGGCGCGTCGTGCTTCACGTCGACGTCGAACGCTTCCATCATCGGCCCGGCGAGGACCTCGAAGCTCTTCGAGCACGCGCCCTGGACGGTGTTGTCGTCCACGTGCGTGATGAACGCCGCGACGATGGCGTGATGCTCCTTGCCGTACCGGAAGCCCACGAGGCTCGGCACGCCCCAGAACCGCACGCGCGTCCAGTGCTCGGCGTCGGGGAGCGGCACGCGGATGCTGTTCTGCTTGTCGCTCCGGCCGTCGCTCACGCCGATCTTGAGCTGCTCCAGCGCCGCCGAGTGCTCGCTGCCGCCCTTGCCGACGTCCCCGTTGGCGGATTTTCCGTCGTCCCTGGGGGGCGGCGCCGCCATCACCACGCGCAACGGCTGCGTGGATGAGCTGCATCCCACCCCCACCAGCAAGAGCGCAAGGGTGGCGAGGGCGCGCTTCATCTCTTCATCTTGGACGAAACCCGCCCCCCGCGCATTCCAATCTTTGCCGGGCGAGGGCGCCGCAGGGGTGCGTTCGAGCCAATTCTGCGGTAATGCCGTCCCCAGGAACCCACCCATGACGACCGCCGCCACCTCCTCTGCCCACGCCTCCTCCTCAACCCCCCCCGCCGCCCTCACCAAGAATCCGACCCTCCTCAAGTGGGTCGCGGACATGGCCGCCCTGACCAAGCCCGACAAGCTCGTCTGGTGCGACGGGTCCGAGGACGAGAAGAAGCGTCTGACCGAGGAGTCGCTTGCCGCAGGGATCCTCCTGTCCTTGAACCAGACCAAGCTCCCGGGGTGTCACCTGGCCCGCTCGAACCCGAACGACGTCGCGCGCGTCGAGCAGCTCACGTTCATCTGCACGCCGACCAAGGACGAGGCGGGGCCGACGAACAACTGGATGGCGCCGAAGGAGGCGTACGACAAGCTCGGCAAGCTCTTCGATGGGTCGATGAAGGGCCGCACCATGTACGTCGTGCCGTACGTGATGGGTCCGGTCGGCTCGAAGATGAGCAAGATCGGCATCGAGATCACCGACAGCCCGTACGTCGTCCTCAATATGCGCATCATGACGCGCATGGGCAAAGCGGCGCTGACGATGCTCGGCGACGGCGACGACTTCAACCGCGGCCTCCACTCGACGCTCGACGTGAGCCCCGAGCGCCGCTTCATCTGCCACTTCCCCCAGGACAACACCATCTGGAGCGTCGGCTCCGGCTACGGCGGCAACGTCCTGCTCGGCAAAAAATGCCTCGCGCTCCGCATCGGCAGCTACCTCGGCAAGAAGGAGGGCTGGCTCGCCGAACACATGCTCATCCTCGGCGTCGAGAGCCCCGAGGGCGAGATGACGTACGTAGCCGCCGCCTTCCCGAGCGCGTGCGGCAAGACCAACTTCGCGATGATGATCCCGCCCGAGCGCTTCAAGGGCTGGAAGATCTGGACCGTCGGCGACGACATCGCGTGGATGCGCGTCAACCCCGAGGACGGGCGCCTCTACGCGATCAACCCGGAGTTCGGCTACTTCGGCGTCGCGCCGGGCACGAGCGAGGCGAGCAACCCCAACGCCATCAAGACCGTCAGCCACGACACCATCTTCACGAACGTCGCCCTCACCAAGGACGGCGACGTGTGGTGGGAGGGCAAGGACGGCCCGGTCCCGGAGGAGCTCACCGACTGGAAGGGCAACCCGTGGAAGAAGGGCGCGCCGGAGAAGGCGGCGCATCCCAACTCACGCTTCACCGCGCCGGCGACGAACAACCCCGCCCTCAGCCGGTTCTACGACGATCCGGCCGGCGTCCCCATCAGCGCGATCATCTTCGGCGGCCGCCGCGCGACGACGATCCCGCTCGTCATGCAGGCGTTCCACTGGACGCACGGCGTCTACTTCGGCGCCACGATGGGCTCGGAGACGACGGCGGCGGCGACGGGCAAGGTCGGCGTGGTGCGCCGTGACCCGATGGCGATGCTGCCCTTCTGTGGCTACAACATGGGCGAGTACTTCGCGCACTGGCTCAACATGCAGGGGCGCATCCTGAACCCGCCGAAGGTGTTCATGGTCAACTGGTTCCGCAAGGGGCAAGACGGCAAGTTTTTGTGGCCGGGCTTCGGCGAGAACATGCGCGTGCTCAAGTGGGTCGTCGACCGCGCGCGCCTCCGCGTCGGCGGACACGAGACACTGTTCGGCTGGGTGCCGAAGGTAGGCGACCTCGATCTCTCCGGCCTCCACGTCCCCTCCGCGCAGGTCGACGAAGCGACGCACATCGATCTCGCGGAATGGAAGCAGGAGCTCGAGTCGCACGGCGAGTTCTTCGAGTCGATCGGCCCCTCCATGCCGCGCGCGCTGAAGCTCCAGCGCGAGCTGATGCTCGCGCGCATCGAAGCGACGCAGCGCGCCTGAGCCACACGGCTCTCGCCCTCGACGGCTCTCGACACAGATGGCCCCCTCGCCGCGCCCCTCCGGCAACGACGCGCGTCTGCTCTCCACGCTGGAGCGGGCGTTCGCCAAGCACGCGGGCGCCGATGGGGTCATCGACGTCGCCGAGCTGAAGCGGGCGCTGGGGCTACGCAGCGAGTACCTCGCGCGACGCGTGCTCGCCGCCTTCGATCTCGACGGCGACGGCGTCATCCAGAAGACGGAGTTCCTCGAGGGCGTGCGCAAGCTCTGCCTGGCAAGCGACACCGACAAGCTGATGTTCGCCTTCCGCCTCCACGATCACGATGGCGACGGGACGCTCAGCCGTGACGAGCTCTTCCGCATGATCGCGATCGGCCTCGCGGAGAACGACGTCGCCGAGCGCGCGACGCAGCCGCCGGACGCACTCGCCAAGGTGCTCTTCAACGCCGCGGACACGAACAAGGACGGGAAGGTCTCGTTCGAGGAGTTCGAGGCCGTCGTGAGGAAGCGCCCGGCGCTCCTCGCCAAGATGACGCGCAGCGAGGCGGTGTGGATCGCGCCGAACGAGGATCTGCTGGCCTGGCTCGATCCCGGCGCCGCGCGCGAGTCGGCGTTCTCGCGGCTGCTGGAGAACGGCTGGGCGCCGGTGGTGCTGCTCACCGTATGGGCGGCGATCAACGTCGGGATCTTCGTGAGCGCGATGATCCGCGGCGCACACGACGCCGCCAACCCCCTCATGCAGACAGGGCGCGCGCTCGGGGCGTGCATCAACTTCGACGGCGCGCTCCTCTTGGTCCCGGTCATGCGGCGCCTGCTCACGTGGGTCCGCTCTACGTGGGTCGGTCGCGCGATCCCGATCGACGAGGCGATCACCTTTCACCGCATCGTGGGCCACACGCTCGTCGCGCTCGGCATCGCCCACGCTACCGCGCTTCTCCTGAGCTACGGGATGGGGCACCCGACGGGCTCGGTCGAGCACCTGCTCTTCTTGACCGAGCGCGGCCTCACCGGCGTGGCGCTCCTCGTGATCATCCTCGTGATGTGGGTGTTCGCGCTGGCGCTCGTGCGGCGCTCGGCGCGGTTCGAGCTCTTCTACTTCACGCACCTGCTCTACGTGGCGTGGTTCGGCTTCGCGATCGCGCACTCGCCGTCCTTCCTCTTCTGGGCGGGGGTGCCGCTCTTCGGCTTCGGGATCGAGCAGCTCCTGCGGCTCTCGCGGCGCGGGAAGAAGACGCCGCTCGTGGCCGCGCAGGCGCTGCGGTCGGGCGTGACGTCCCTGGAGCTCGAGAAGCCCAGGGGATTCTCCCACGGCGCGGGCGATTACGTCTTCTTGCGCATCCCCGAGATCGCGAAGCACGAGTGGCACCCGTTCACGTTGAGCAGCGCGCCGGAGCGGGACACGCTCAGTGTCCACGTGCGCACTCTGGGCAACTGGACGACGGCGCTCCGCGACCGCGTGGAGCACGACGAGAAGACGCCGGGAAGCCACCCGCTCACCATCTTCATCGACGGCCCATACGGCTCGCCGAGCGCGCACATCGAGAAGTCTCGCCATGCGGTGTTCATCGGCGCCGGCATCGGCGTGACGCCCTTCGCCGCGGTCCTCGAGAGCCTCGTACGCCGCGAGACCGGCGCGCGCCCCTCCAAGCTCGAGAAGGTGCATTTTTTCTGGCTGAACAAGGACCAGTACTCGTTCGAGTGGTTCGCCGCGCTCCTGAAGGAGCTCGAGAAGCTCGACGAGAAGGCCCTCCTCGACATCCACCTCTGCATGACCGCGGGCCGCACCGGCGCCACGTCGCTCGCGCTCGAGGTCGCGCGCGAGCTCCTCCACGCGTCGGGGCGGAGCGACATCATCACCGGCCTCCGAACGCACACGCACATGGGGCACCCCGACTGGGAGAAGATGCTGGGCGCGATCAAGGCGCAGCACGCGCCGAGCAAGGTCGACGTGTACTTCTGCGGTCCTATCGGGCTGGCGAACAAGCTCCGCGCCGTGTGCCAGCACCTGGGCATGCCGTTCCGCCGGGAGCAGTTCTGATGGGCGCGCGCGAGCTCTTCTTCGCGGCGAACGTCGCCCTCGCCACGTTCGGTGCCCTCGCGGCGGCCTGCACGGGCACAGGGGGCGCGCCCGGCGCGACAGCGGACGGCGGGCTCCCCGACGGCGACGCCGGTCCGAAGCCTTCGTGCGTGAGCTGCCACATGCCCGAGTACCTGGACGTCCGCAAGCCGCCGCACGACGGCGTCAAGCCGACGACGTGCGGCGTCTGCCACTCGCAGCAAGGCTGGACCCCGTCGGTGCTCGATCACCCCTGGCCGCTCACCGGCAAGCACGAGAAAGCCGACTGCTTCAAGTGCCACTCCACGAAGCCGCCGAAGTTCAAGGGAACGGACAAGGCCTGCTACGCCTGCCACGCGGCGGAGTACGACAAGCCGCCGTTCCCCGATCACATGCTCCTCCAGAAGACCTGCGAGGACTGCCACACGACGACCGACTGGAAGAAGCTCGTGCCGAAGCCCATCTGGCCGCCGGACGACCCGCCGAAGGAAGCGGACGGAGGCAGCCACGACGGGGGTGAGAGTCACGACGCTGCGGCCCCGGAAGAGACGCACGACGCCGGCGCCGCCAAGCCGAAGCCCAAACCGAAGCCCAAGCCGCAACCGCACCCGCCCCCCGACGTGACGGTCGGCCCGAGCCGACACATCCACCGCTGAGTCTTCTGGGGCGCCGCCCTTCGGGATCGGCGCGGGCGACACGCGGCGCGGGCGCGGGTTGGCGGCGCGGTCGCTTCGCTCCGAGGTGAGCAACGTGGCGAGCAACCCTTGAGCCCCGGGTGCCCGTTGCTCGACTCCGCGCGCATTCGCTGAAAATTGCGGCATTTCCGCGCAAGTTGCGCCTGGCGCGCCTTGCTTTTAGGCGTCTTCAAGGATCGTGACGGCACCGAGCACGCTGGGGACTAAGCCGCCTGCTCGATGCAACACGCCCAGCGCATGCCGAAGAGGGAGGTAAAGTCGACGTGGTGGGTCGCGTCGTAAAAAGGAATGATGTGAAGGCGCCCGGGGCGGGGAAGGAAGGGGACCTCGATGCCCAGCATCGAGCCCGGCACACCGACGAGAACGGGCGGGATGACCTTCTCGGCGAGCTCGTCACGCTTCCAGAAGTGTCGGAGCATCATCGTCGGCATGCCCCCTGACGCCATCCGCCGTCGGCTGTCGCACACGAAATCGCCAAATCGCCCCGGCGCCGAGGTTCGTGAGCACTTGCGGCCGGTTGCCGCGGCAGGTACGAGCGCACGATGAAGCTCAGGCGGGCTTTGCCGGGGGACGCGGCGCGGGGTACGGAGATCGTATTCGACGCGCTCCGGAGCTTCGGGATCACGCCGGATCCGACCGGGCTCGACGCGGACTTGGCGGAGCTCGGGGCCCCCAAGCCGGGCGTCGACGAGCTCGTCGTCGAGGTGGACGGCCGAGTCGTCGGGCTCGTCGTCCTTTCGGAGCCCGCGGCGCGCGTGGGGTGGATCGGCAAGCTCTTCGTCGACGCCGCTTTCCGGGGACGCGGCCTGGGGCGCGCGCTCCTCCTGGACGCCGTCGCACGCGGGCGGGCGCGGGGGATGACGAAGCTCGAGCTGCGCACCCGCACGATCTTCACCGACGCCATCCGGCTCTACGAGGCCACCGGCTGGCAGCGCGGCCCCGATCTCGCGGGGGGCGGCCCCGACCGGACCTACTTCCTCTTGCTCTGAGCCTTGCCCGTGGCCTTCTTCGCGTCGGATTTCTTGGCCGGCAGCGGCTTCGCGGCCGCCTTCTTCACGGCGGGCGTCTTTGCGACCTTCGCCGGCGCGGCGGGCTTCCTCACGGAAGGCTTCTTCGCGACCACCTTCGCCGGCGCGGCGATCGGACGCTTCACGATCGGCTTGGGTGCCTCGCTGCGCGGCGCCCCGGGCCTCTTCGTCGCGGTGCTGGCGAGGGCGTGCGCGCGACGCACCCAGGCGCCGAGGCGCGGGCCGTCGGTGTGGAGCGCGTCGGGGAGGAGGACCCAGTGGCTCATCGTCATCGTCCCCGCCACCCAGGGCGAGGACCCCGGCATCTTCATCGCCTCGGCGTACGCGATCTCGTTGGGCAACCTTACCCCGACGCGCCCGTGCTTCCACACGAGGCCGAAGATGTTGCTCCCGGCAAACAGTCCGTCGCATCCGAACATGCGCTTCTTGGACACCCCCCCGAGCCCCTGCGCCGCGGCTTCGAGCACCGCGAGCAGCTCGTCGAGCGATTCGTTCGCCAAAGGTCACCTCCGCTTTCCGCGGGTGAGGATACGCGCAACCCGACGAAATGCTTGCGGGTTCGGTGACTTCATTTTGAACATGTTCAAATATCACTTGCCGGCGTGAATTCGGGCGCTACATGGACCGTCAGATGTTTTGAACACGTTCAAATATTGTCAGGAGGCTCTCATGGAACCGTCCACGTCGTTCCTCGTCCCCGTCTACGCCGCCTACGCGGTGGTGAGCGTTTCCCTCACGGTGTTCCTCGCCCGATCGCTCTTCAGGAACGGCGCGGTGTTCCTGGAGGACGTCTTCAAGGACACGCCGAAGATGGCCGACGCGGTGAATCGCCTGCTCGTCGTGGGCTTCTACCTGCTCAACCTCGGCTACGCGGCGCTGATCATGAAGGCGACGGGCGGCGACACGCTCATCGAGGCGGTCGAGGTGCTCGCGTGGAAGCTCGGCGCGCTGCTCATCTCGCTCGGCGTCATGCACTTCGCGAACATGTACCTCTTCTACCGTATTCGCCGCCGCGCCCGCATCGCCGTCCTGCCGCCGCCCGTCGCGCCGCAGATGCGCCTGCCGCAAGGTGGCAACGGCGTGCCGATGTACGCGACCGCGAACGCGAACACGCCCGAGCCCGCCCACGCCTGGCGACCGCAGGGGGCGTGACGTGAACTCCCTCCTCGTCCTCTACGACGAGCGCTGCGCGCTCTGCCTCCGGTGCAGGGACTGGCTCATGCGGCAACGGAGCTACGTGCCGCTCGGCTTCCTGGCATGCGGCTCGCAGGAGGCGCGCGAGCGCTACGGCGCAGTGCCGTGGCTCGGGGAAGAGCTCGTCGTCGTCAGCGACGACGGGGACGTATGGGTGGGCCCCGCGGCGTTCCTGGTCGCGCTCTGGTCGCTCGAAGAGTGGCGTGAGTGGTCGTACCGCCTGAGCGGGCCGGAGCTCGCGCCGCTCGCCGAGCGCTTCTTCCACGCGATCAGCGGCAACCGCAAGGCGATCGCCGCGCTGCTCAAACCAGACCCCTGCGCGGGCGGCACGTGTAAGCTTCCTGCCGGCCACGCCCCGCCGCAGCACGCGCCGCGCGCCGCCTACCGATGACGGAGAAGAAGGCGCCCCCCAAGAAGCGCGAGCTCACCCGCGAAAAAATCCTCGCGAGCGCGCTCGCGCTCTTCCGGCGCCGCGGCTTCGAGAAGACCACGATGCGCGACGTCGCCCGCGCAGCGAAGGTCGCCCTCGGCGCCGCGTACTACTACTTCCCTTCGAAGGAGGCGCTCGTCCTCGCCTACTACCACGAGACGCAGGACGAGCACTCGCGCCGGGCGCGAGCTGCGATCTCCGCAGAGACGACGCTGCGCGGGCGGGTCGGCGCCGTCATGCACACCAAGCTCGACGTGCTGGCGAAGGACCGCAAACTGCTCGGCGCTATCTTCCGCAGCGTGGCCGATCCCGACGATCCGATCAGCCTCTTCGGCGCGACGTCGCTGGAGGTCCGCGAGGAGAGCATCCGACTCTTCGACGAGGCGCTCGCTGGCGCGCCGGAAGCCGCGTTCGCCATGCTCGCGCCCGATACGCGCAAGATTGTCTCGCGGGCCCTGTGGGGGCTGCACATGGGCCTGCTCCTCTACTACTTGCACGACGCGTCGCCCGGGCAGGAGAAGACGCGCGCGCTGACCGACGGCGCGCTCGATCTCGCGGTGCAGGTGGTGTCGATCGCGCCGCTCCTCGGCGGGCTCACCGATCCGCTGGCGGCGCTCCTCAAGAACGCCGGGCTCTTGTGACCGTAAAGCTCTGAAAAGAATCGGCGCGTCCGCCCCGGGCTTTTGCGTCACACTGGGGAGCCGAGCGATGCTTTCCCCCATCAAGAAGAGCGCGTGGGCCAGGCGCCTGCCCTGGATCGCCCTCCTCCTCGTCCTGGGCGGCGGCGCCTTCGCATACTGGCGCTACGTCACGCTGCACCCGCCGCCGCCGATCACCTACAAGACGGCGACCATCGAGCGGCGCAAGATCGTCGGCCGGGTCACGGCGAGCGGCACGCTTCAGGCGGTCGTGACGGTCCAGGTCGGCACCCAGGTGTCAGGGCGCCTGCAGAAGATCAACGTCGACTTCAACTCGGAGGTGAAGAAGGGCGATCTCCTGGCCAAGATCGATCCGCAGCTGTTTCAGGCCAACGTGGCGCAGGCCCACGCCAACTACGTGTCCGCGACGGCGAGCGTGGTGCAGGCCGAGGCCAAATCGCGCGACGCCGAGCGTGTGTACGCGCGCACCAAGGCCCTGAACGCGCAGCAGCTGGCGTCGCTGGCCGACCTCGAGACCGCCGAGACGAGCCTCGCGATCGCCAAGAGCGGCATCGACGTCGCCAAGGCGTCGCTCGAGCAGGCCAAGGCGCAGCTGAACCAGACCCAGGTCAACCTCTCGTACACGAGCATCTTCTCGCCCATCGATGGCGTGGTCATCTCGCGCAACGTCGACGTGGGGCAGACCGTGGCTGCGTCTCTCCAGGCGCCGGTGCTGTTCACGATCGCGGAGGATCTGCGCAAGATGCAGGTGAACACGAACGTCGCCGAGGGGGACGTGGGGCGCCTCACGCCGGGAATGGCGGCGTACTTCACGGTCGACGCGTTCCCTGGGCAGCGGTTCAACGGCAAGATTTCCCAGATCCGCAACGCGGCGCAGACGGTGCAAAATGTCGTCACGTACGACGCCGTCGTCGGCGTCGACAACTCCGATCTCCGCCTGCGCCCGGGCATGACGGCCAACGTCACCATCATCTACGACTCGCGCGATCAGGTTCTCGCGGTCCCCAACGCGGCGATGCGCTTCAAGCCGCCGCCGGCCATGCTGGGCAGCGCGGGCGCCGGCGCGAGCGCTTCCGCGGCCCCCACGGGAAGCGGCGCCGGACGTGGACGGATGGCCCGCGGTGAGAAGGAGCCCGACACCCGCGCGGTGTGGGTGCTCGAAGGTGACAAGGCGCGCTCGGCATCGATCAAGCTCGGCCTCTCCGACGGCACCGTGACCGAGGTGGTGAGCGGCGACGTGAAGGAGGGCGACCTCGTCGTCACCGACGCGACCGCCGCGGGGGGGACGTCGGGCGCCGGCGCGAGCCCTGTGCGCGGCGGCAGGATGTTCTGATGACGGCACCGCTCATCGAGCTGACCGACCTCACGAAGCTCTACGTGACCGGCGACGTGGAGCTGCGGGCGCTCGACGCCGTCTCGCTCCGCGTCGACGAGGGGGAGTTCGTGGCGATCATGGGCTCCAGCGGCTCCGGCAAATCGACGATGATGAACGTCATCGGCTGCCTCGATCGCCCGACGAGCGGGACTTACTTGCTCAGCGGCCGCCAGGTGAGCGTCATGGGCAAGAGCGAGCTCGCCGAGGTGCGCAACCAGCTCATCGGCTTCGTCTTCCAGCAGTTCAACCTGCTCTCCCGCACGAGCGCAGTCGAGAACGTGGAGCTCCCCCTGGTGTACGCCGGCGTGAGCGCTCGCGAGCGGCGGGCCCGCGCGACGACGGCGCTCGAGCGGGTCGGGCTCGGCGCACGCCTCGAGCACCGCCCCAACCAGCTCTCGGGTGGGCAGCAGCAGCGCGTCGCGATCGCGCGCGCGCTCGTCAACGATCCCAAGATGATCCTCGCCGACGAGCCCACCGGCGCGCTCGACTCGAAGACGAGCATCGAGGTGATGGCGCTGTTCCAGGAGCTGTGGCGCGCCGGCATCACCGTCGTCGTCGTGACGCACGAGGCGGACATCGCCGAGTACGCGTCGCGCGTCGTCGTCATGCGCGACGGAAAGATCCTGACCGACGAGCGGCACGAGCCGAAGCGGGCGGTGTGAGATGAACCCCTTCCTCACCCTCCGCGTCGCCTTGCGCGCCATCCTTCGCAACAAGATGCGCGCGTTCTTGACGACGCTGGGCATCATCATCGGCGTCGCCGCCGTCATCGCGATGATGGCGATCGGCGCCGGCGCGAAGGCGCAGGTCGAGCAGGCGTTCGCGGCGATGGGCACGAACCTCCTCATCATCCTGCCCGGCTCGACTTCGGCCGGCGGCGTGCAGGGTGGCTTCGGCTCGATGCCCACGCTCACGTGGGACGATCTCGCCGCCATCCGCGCGGAGGTGCCGACGGTCAAGGCGGCCGCGCCGACGATGCGCTCCAACATGCCGATCGTGAGCGAGGAGCAGAACTGGACCACCGGCGTGACCGGCACCCTGCCCGAGTACTTCGACATCCGGAGCTGGCCCATCGCCCAGGGCGCCGCCTTCACGCAGGCCGACGTCGACTCCGGCACCAAGGTCGTGGTCCTCGGCCAGACGGTCGCCGAGAAGCTGTACGGGGCCAGCGCGAACCCGGTTGGCCTGACCGTGCGCATCGGGACGACCCCCTTTCAGATCGTCGGGATCGCGGCGAAGAAGGGGCAGTCGTCCACAGGGCAGGACTACGACGACGCGGCGTTCATCCCCGCGACGACGTACGCGCAGAAGGTCCAGGGGGGGCTCAGCAAGTACCTGACCGGCCAGATCATGGTCGCGGCAACCTCCGCCGACACGACCGCGCGCGCGCAATCGGACATCGCCGCGCTCCTCCGCGACCGCCACCACATCGCGCCGGGGATGGACGACGATTTTTCGCTGCGCAACCTCTCGGAGATCGCCGGCGCGCAGGCGCAAGGCACCGAGACGATGACCACGCTGCTGGCCAGCGTGGCCGCCGTGTCGCTCCTCGTCGGCGGCATCGGTATCATGAACATCATGCTCGTGAGCGTGACCGAGCGAACGCGGGAGATCGGCGTACGCATGGCCGTCGGCGCGAAGCCGCACTACATCCTCGCGCAGTTCTTGATCGAGGCGCTGGTGCTCTCGCTCGCCGGCGGGCTCCTGGGCGTGGCCGTCGGGCTCGGGACAGCGACGTGGCTGGCGAGCCGCTTCAAATGGCCGATGCTGATCCAGACGGATGTGATCGCCATCTCGGTGGGATTCAGCGCCTTCGTCGGGATCGTGTTCGGGCTCTATCCCGCGCGCAAGGCGTCGCAGCTCGATCCGATCGACGCGCTCCGCTACGAGTGATCGCGATGCGGCTCCCCCGTCACCGGGCGAGCGTGTACGCGGCGAGGAGCGCGGCGACCACGACGACGATGGCGAGCGCCGCGAGGAGCGGGCGCGCGCGGCTCACCCCCTTTCCTTCGAGGGGCGCACCCGCCTTGTGGGCCGCGCCGCCCGCATCCTTTTCGCGAGCGGGCACGGCCGCGGCGGTGGCGCGCGGTGGCGCGCCCTCACCGTGCGGGCGTGCGCCGGGCAGCCGCCGTGGGACCGTCGGCGTCATAGCGACAGCCTCGCCCCGAACACGCTCGAGATCGTCGCGGAGCTCCGCGACGTCGGCGTGACGCTGCAAGGGCGCCAGGGCGGTAGCCTTGCGATAGACGGCAGCGAGCGACCCCACCTTCTCCGCGAGCTCCGTCTCGGTGGTGGGGTCGGGCTCGCGCTCCGTCACCAGAAAGGCGAGGAGCCTGGCGGCGCTGAACACGTCGCTGCGCTGGTCGAGCGCGACGCCGTCCTGCGCCTCGGGCGACGCGTACCCGCCGTACCCGAAGAAGCCCTCCCGATCCCCCTCGAGTGAGTCGGCGAGCGACACCATGCCGATCTCGGAGAGGACGGGCCCCAGCGCGTCGTCGAGGAGCACGTTCTCCGGGCAGAGCGCGCCGTGAACGAGCCCCGCGCCGTGGATCGCCTCGAGCGCGTCGCAGACCTTCGAGACGAACGCGATCCGCTCGCGGAGGGGCCACCGCAACACGAGCAAGTCTGCCGCCGAGCCGTTGGCGTAGGCGTCCGATGCGAACGCCTCCGCGGCCTCGGCGACGGTGTGGAGGGACTGCACGCCCTCGGTGCCCGCCAGGACGACGAGCGACGAGGCTGCCGAGAGGATGCGCTTGCGCTCGCCCTCCGTCGCGCAGGCGTCGACCACCGTGACCATGACGTGCTTCTCGTCGCTCTGAACGGCGTCCCACACGCTCATGAGCGGGCGCTGGACGAGCTTCTTCGCGAGCCGGAGGCCCAGCTTGTCCGCCGCGCGAAGGGCGCGCCCGTGATCGGCGGACCTTCGCCCCGACGGGGGAAGCGAGCCCGCCCGTTCGCGTTCTCCGGGAGGCGGTAGGGACGGCATCAGGGAGCGTTGACGACTTTAGCACCAGGGGTGTGCGGGCTACCGTTGTATGTTTTCCTGAGCCGATGGCGGACCCGAAGTCGCGCTCGAATCCCCCGAAGTCCCGGTCCGGGCCGCCGAAGGACCGGAGCGGCCCGGCGCCCGGCGCGCCGCGCATGCCTCGCCCTGTCTCGCCCCCCGCCGGCGCAGCGAGGGGCCGGCTGCGAAAAATTGATCGCGCCGCACCGGCCGGACCTGCGGAATCCGCCGCGACAGGCACGCCCAGGCCGGCGCAGCCTCCGCCCTCGCCCCCGCCGGCCGCCGAGAAGGCCCGGCCGGTGCCGCCGAAGGGTCGGTCGGTGCCGCCGAAGGCTCAATCGGTCCCGCCGAAGGGTCGGCGCTCGCTTCCTCCGAAGATGCCGTCGCTCGCGCCGGCCGCGGTCTTCCTCCCTAAGGGCCCCGCCGCCCTCGCGATGGACGGGCCGCGTCCGCGAGGCTCGATCGTCCCGACGTCGACTCCCGACGATACCGGGAGCGAAGCGCCGGCGGTCCTCGTGGTCGACGACGACGACGCCGCGCGCCGCCTCATCGTCCGCGCCCTGCGAACGCTCTACACCGTGTACGAGGCGAGCGACGGCGAAGAAGCCGTCCGCATCCTCGAGCGCGTCCCGCCCGTCGCGTGCGTCGTGACCGACATCATGATGCCGCGCATCGACGGCGTGATGCTCGCGAAGAAGATGCGCGCCGACCCGCGGCTGAGGGCCGTCCCCGTGGTGTTCGTGACCGGCCGCGGCGAAGCCAACAACGTCCTCGACGGCATCAACGTCGGCGCGCGCTTCTTCATTCAGAAGCCCTTCAAGGTGAAGGATCTGGTGGAGAAGGTGCGCAGCGTCGTCCTGACGACCGCGGGCCGCTCCTGAGAAGGGTCGGAGATTGTGGTAGTTTGGGCGCTCCATTCTGACCGCCGAGGTAGCCATGAGTGACCGCATCGAGTCGCGACTCAAGGAGGATCGTCGCTTTCAACCGAGCCGCGAGTTCAGCGCGCACGCGCGCGTCGGCTCGCACGCCGAGTACGCCGAGCTCTATCGGCAGTCGATCGAGGAGCCCGAGCAGTTCTGGCGCGCCCAGACCCAGGATCTCGTCTTCCGTACGCCGCCGAAGACGTTCGTGGAATGGAAGCTGCCGAACGCGAAGTTCTTCCTCGGCGCGACGCTCAACCTGACCGAGAGCTGCCTCGACCGCCACCTCGTCACGCAGCACCGCACGCGCGCAGCGATCGTGTGGGAGGGGGAGCCGGGCGACGTCCGCACCCTGACCTACTTCGAGCTCCACCGCGAGGTGGTCCGGCTGGCCGCGGCGCTCACCGATCTCGGGGTCATCGCCGGCGATCGCATCGCGATCTACATGGGCATGGTCCCCGAGGCCGCCATCGCGATGCTCGCCTGCGCGCGGATCGGCGCCACGCACTCGGTCGTCTTCGGCGGCTTCAGCGCCGAGGCCCTGCGCGATCGCATCAACGACTCCGGCGCCAAGGTGCTCCTCACGCAGGACGGCGCGTGGCGCCGCGGGAGCGTCGTGCCGCTCAAGAAGATGGCGGACGACGCCGTCGCGCAGACCAAGACGATCGAGAAGGTCGTCGTCTACCGCCGCATGGGCAGCGAGCGCACGCCGGTCGAGATGAGGGAGGGACGCGACGTGTGGTGGGACGATCTGCTCGGCCGCCACCCCAGCGAAAAGGCCCTGGCGCTGGCGAAGAGCCCGCCGGCGTTCGACGCCGAGCACCCGCTCTTCATCCTCTACACGTCGGGCTCCACCGGCAAGCCCAAGGGTGTCCTCCACACGACCGCGGGCTACCTCGCCGGCGCGCACGTCACGACGAAGTTCGTCTTCGATCTGAAGGACGGCGATCTGTACTGGTGCACAGCCGACATCGGCTGGGTCACCGGGCACAGCTACATCGTGTACGGCCCGCTCTCGTGCGGCGCCTCCTGCATGATGTACGAGGGCGCCCCGAACTTCCCGGACCCCGGGCGCTTTTGGAAGGTGATCGAGCGCCACGGCGTCACGATCCTCTACACGGCGCCCACGGCCATCCGCGCGTTCATCCGCTGGGGCGACGACTGGGTCAACAAGGCCGACCTCTCCAGCCTGCGCCTCCTCGGCAGTGTGGGCGAGCCGATCAACCCCGAGGCGTGGACCTGGTACCACAAGGTCGTCGGCAAGGACCGCTGCCCCATCGTCGACACGTGGTGGCAGACGGAGACCGGCTCCATCATGCTGACGACGCTCCCTGGCGCCGCGTACAGCAAGCCGGGCAGCACCGGGCTGCCGCTCTTCGGCGTGGACATCGCCGTCGTGCGGGACGAGGGCCAAGACTGCGCGGCCAACGAGGGAGGCAAGCTCGTCATCCGGCGCCCCTGGCCGTCGATGGCGCGCACGCTGTGGAACGACGACGAGCGCTACCTGAAGTCGTACTGGGACGTGATGCCGAACGTGTATTTCACCGGCGACGGCGCGCGAAAGGACGAGGACGGGTACTTCTGGGTCGTCGGCCGCATCGACGACGTGCTCAACGTCGCCGGTCACCGCATCGGCACCGCCGAGATCGAGAGCGCGCTCGCGAGCCACCCCTCCGTCGCCGAGGCCGCCGCCGTCGGCAAGCCCGACGACTTGAAGGGCCAGGCGCTCGTCGTCTTCGTCACGCTCAAGCAGGGGCAGGCGGCCACCAAGGAGCTGAAGGGGAAGCTCACCGAGCACATCGACAAGGAGATCGGTAAATTCGCCCGCCCCGATCAGATCCGCTTCACCGACGCGCTCCCCAAGACGCGCAGCGGGAAGATCATGCGGCGCCTCCTCAAGGAGGTCGCCAGCGGCGCCCTCGAGACGAAGGGGGACACCTCGACGCTCGAGGACCTCGGCGTCCTGGCGAAGCTCCGCGCCGACGAAGAGTGAGCTGGCCGCGACGGGCGCAGCTCCGGCGCGCTGAGGATCGTTTGATCCACGAGCCCCTGTCGGACCGTTCCAGCACCGTGGAAAGTTCGGCTGCCGGCGCTTTCCCGGGCCGGGTTCCGAGGCCTTAGGGGAGGCCTCTCCACGGCACGGCGGGTGCAATTCTTCATGGCAACTCCCTATGGGCGCCTTACCGAAACCGAAGCTCGATCCCGAGGCGACAACCACCTACACGCCCTCCCCGGGGCGCGCCTTCATGGGGGCGACCCTCGGCGGCAAGTACGAGGTCACGGGCATCCTCGGCGTGGGCGGAATGGGCGTCGTCTGCGAGGCGCGCCACACGCAGCTCGGCGGCAAGCGCTTCGCGGTCAAGCTGGTGCAGCGCTTCTTCGCCGGCTCCGATCTCGCCGCCGCGCGCTTCCGTCGCGAGGTGCGCGCCGTCGCCGCGGTCGAGAGCGACCACATCGTCCAGATCACCGACGTCGGCACCGACGACCAGTTCGGCCTCTTCATGGTGATGGAGTACCTCCAAGGGGAGGACCTCGCGACGCACCTGCACCGCGTCGGACGCATGAAGACCGTCGACGCGCTCAAGATCGCCCACCAGATCGCGCTCGGGCTCGACGCGGCGCACGCGGCGAACATCATCCACCGTGATCTCAAGCCGGGGAACGTGTTCTTGCTCCCGCGGGCGGACGGCGCGCCGTTCGTGAAGATCTTCGATTTTGGCATCTCGAAGCAGATGGGCGATCCCGACAAGTCCGGCACGTGGTCGGCGGAGCTCACCGGCGTCGGCATGCCCGTCGGTACGCCGCAGTACATGTCCCCGGAGCAGGCGCAGGGCATCCCCGACCTCGATCCGCGCACCGACGTATGGGCACTCGGCGCGGTGCTGTTCGAGATGCTGGCAGGGCGTTCGCCGTACGAGCCGAAGGGGCGCGCGCACCACACGATCATGCGCATCCTGACCGAGGCGCCGCCGCGCCTCGAGCAGGTGGCACCGTGGGTCCCGCCCGCGGTCGCGCGCATCGTGAACGCAGCGCTCGCGCGCGATCGCGACCAGCGCATCCCCGATTGCCGCAGCTTCGCGGAGCTGCTCGAGCAGGCCATTCCGGGCGCGCTTCGCACCTCGAGCCCGCGGCGGGCCCCCACCGACAACGAGGTCACCCGGGTCGCGCCGAACCCGACGAACCCGCCGCCGAACCGGGCGCCTTACCCGTCGATCGACGTCGAGGTGTCCGTGGCGGCGCGCCCGCCCCTGCTGACGACGCCGCTCCCCGAGCAGCTCAACCCCTACGCAACGGCAACGCTTCCGCCGGCGCCCCGTGGTCCGGCCTCGCACATCCGCGTCATGCGCGACATCGGCGAAGAGCAGACGGTCGTCATCGATCTGCCCGGCACGCCGACGCCGACGCAGACGCCGACGCAGCCGCCGATGCGCGTGGCCCAGCCGCGTCGAGGCCGGGGAATGGTCGGCATGCTCGCGTTCTCCCTGGCGCTCGCCGCGGTGGTGCTCGTCGCCGGTCACGCGGCAAAGGGCGGGCGCTTCCCGACCCTCAGGACCTACGCCGCGGCTCCTGCGTCCCGCTGAGCTCATCGCCCGCCCGTAACCCTTCGTGGACGGGTCCTGTCGATCGGTTATAATTCAGTTATACCGATGCCGCGCAAGCCCCGACCCGCAAAGCACATCGTCGCGTTCAAGGTCGAGCCCGAGCTCGCGGCGCTGCTCGACGCGATGCCGAACAAGAGCGAGTTCATTCGCGCCGCCGTGCAGGGTCGACTCGCGACGGCGTGCCCGCTCTGCCGCGGCAGCGGCGTCGCCCCGTTCGGCGGCGTCGGCGACGAGCTCACGAAGCTCGTGCAGCAGCACCCCCTCTGCGTGTGCGCGGGGTGTGGCGTGAAGGAGCCGCGCCCTTGCCACACGCCGGGGCACTGCGACGTCGACCTCCGCGTCGAGGCGTTCGAGCGCTGGGGCGTCTTCTACTGCGAAGCGTGCAGCGGGCTCGTGACCTTCTGTACGACCTGCCACAAGCCGCTCGGCAAGGGGAAGAAGAAGACCATGCTCCGCTGCGAGGACTGCAAGGCCGCTTAGGTGAGCGGTGTCACCTAACGACCTGCGAGCGCCTTGCGGAGGACGAATGCTAGCGCGAGTAGCGCAGACGCGAAGGCGAGCCAGGCGAGGACCGACGTGCGCGGCGGCGGGGGCGGCGGAGGCGGCCGCGTTCGTTCGAAGATCGCGGCGAGCTCGGCGCGCGCCTCGAGCCATGGCCGGCCGCGGTCGGGCCACGACGCGCGGCGACTGGCGCCGGCCAGCGCGCTCGGCACCATGCGTCGCACGATGGCGTCGGCGGCCTCGCGATCCTCGGCGCGGGCGGCGTCGATGTACGCCGCGTCCTCAACGCCGCGGCGCAGGTTCTTGAGGCGGACCGACGGGAGCACCGCGGTCAACCCGAAGTCGCGCATGCCCTTGCCGATCTGCTTGCCGGGGTAGACGAGGATGCCGTCGCCGTTGGCGTGGTCGCCGTCGGCGTTGTGGAAAGTCTCGGCCACCTCGAACGGATCGAAGCCGTCCTTGCCGCCGCGCCCGCCTCGATTGCCGTCGAACCAGTACGTCGACTCCCAGTAAAACCAGCGGTCGATGCCGTAGCGGGCCGCGATCCACGCGTTGGCGCGCAGATCGACCGCGGGGACGTCCAGCATCATGGGGCCGGCGTGCGGGCGCTGGCCGTTATAGGCCCACACCCATTTCCCCGCCTCCTTCGCGGCGCGGGCGCGCGACGGCTCGTAGTCGGTCGACGTCATCATCACGAGATCGGCGCGCTGCGCGGTCGGATCGGTCCCGCACGTCGCTCCGACGCGGACCCCGCGCATCGCCTCGGAGCCGGCGAAGAGGTCTCGCCACTGGCCGGGCCATGGGCTCGCGCACGCCTCGTCGATTGCGTACAGGAAAACATGTGTATCCTGCATGCGTCCGTTCGCGCGCAGGCGCTCGGCGAACGCGGCGGCGACGGCGAGGTGCTCCGTGCTCGGTGCGCCTAGGCCACCGTACGCTCCGATCGCGAAGACCCCCTCCCCTACCCCCGCGCCGGGACCGTCATAGCCTTGCCCCTCGGTGTAGAGCTCGCCGGAGAGCGCACGATCGTCCAGATCCATCTGGCTGGCGTCGCGGAGCTCGCGAAAGGTGCTCACGTGGTGGGCATGCATGAGCTGCCGGAGCTCGATCTCGGCGGCGCGGTCCCCCATGCGCCGCGCGACGTTGTCCGGCTCGTAGAAGACCAGCGTCTTGTGCGCGGCCCACGGCATGTCGCGATCGAGGATGCGTAGCCGCACCACGCGCGCGCCGATCGCTCCCGCCGCGCTCGCGACGTGGAGCATCGCCGTGTACACGCCGGGCGGCGCGCCGGCTGGGACGACGACGTCGATCCAGAGCGCCGTGCGGCCAGCCGCTGTGAGCTCGGCGTCGCCAGGCACGAGCGCGTCGGCGAGCCAGCCGGTGAGCTCCTTGGGATCGGGCGCAGCGGCGGCGGTGAAGGCAAGCGAGCCCGGCTCGCGATCGTTGCCGCTGGGACGGGTGACGTGGACGAAATGCTCGGCGAACACGTCCACGCGCGCGTCGAGCGTCCGGCCGCCGCTCGCGGCGAACGGCGTCAACGTGGCATGCACGCCGCGCAGGGGTGTGGACGACTCGACGACGGCCTGCACCGCCACCGTCTCGCCGCGCATGGCGAAGAGGCTCACCTCCGCCGGCCACGGCGACGGAGGCAGCGCGTGGTCCACGTCGCGCGCGACTTTCTCCCCGTCGTCGAGGACGACGAGCAGCGCGGCGAGCGCGAGGGGGTGGACCATGCGCCACCATCCTACTGTCGTGACGCCCGACTTCTCGCCGGAAACTGGCCCAGCAAGCGCCGATCGCGAGCGTGTCAGGGCTTCGCGCGCTCGTCCCGCAGCCAGCGCTTGATCTCGGTTTCGTCCGGCGACGTCTCCGCGGCGGCGCCCGAAACGAACGACGGGCAATCGGTGACCGCGGCGAAGGTGCGCCGCTCGATGACGCGCGCGGTCTTCCGCTCCACGATGATCACCTCATGGTCGATGAGACGTAGCTCGGCGACCGTCGGCGGCCCCGGGGGAGCCTTGATTGTGCATTTCCCCCCCTTGCGTGGCGGCCGAGCCTCGGGCACCGCGACCCAGTCGACGTCGTGCAAGGTGGGAGGAGGAGACAGAGAAGGAGAGCGCGACGCCGCATACCGCGATTCTATCCCGCCGCGACCGGGCCGGTTTACATGCCTGGCCGCGTACCGAAATTTGGCCCGACGAACGGCGCTCTGATACCCGCAAAGATGCCATGACGTCGATCATCGAGAAGAGGCTGGTCACGGAGCGGGTGAAGCGACTCCTCGGCACCCTGGGCGACTTCGGGCACCTCGAGGTGCGCCTGCACGGGTCGCACATCGTGATCGGGCCGCCGAGCGGGCTCTTCGCGCGCCTGACGGCGCTGGGGCCGGACACGTTCGGCCTCTCCTTCCGCGCAGCCGAAGGCGGGTGGGAGCCGATGCTGCTCGTCGACACGCTCGACGAGGTCGTCCACGGCATGTCCGCGGCGATCGAAGCCCCCGCTGCCTGAGCCGCAGGCGGGACCGCGTCAGCGCAGGAGCTTGGCGAGCGCGGCGGGCACCTCCGCCGGTGCGCTGACGAGGAGCGGCGCGAGCGGCGCGCTCGACAGCGTGTGCCAGAAGAGGACGACCTTCTCGCGCCCGCCGGCGACCACGTCGAGCGTGGCGGCGAAGGACTTCGCGGTGTAGGTCGCGTCGAGCGTGAGCCCTGCGTCCTTGGCGCGCGAGAGCGCGCGCAGCCCGTCGTCGGTGGGGTACCCGTAGCCGCGGCCCAGCCACTTCGAGGTCGTGGTCAGGCGCGAAGCGAGCTCGCGGCGCGTGACGCTCCCGCCAGCCCGCGCGACGCACGCGCGCGCGAGGTGATACGTGTACCATGCAAACATCGACGTCGGGCCCACGACGGAGACGCCGAGGACCCTCGTGGGCAGCCCTTCGAGCGCGAAGCCGGCGGCGAGCCCGGCCGCGGTGCCGCCCGAGCCGAGCGTCACGACGACGAGGTCCGGCGTCGGGAGCTGCCCGGCGCGCACCTGGGCCGCGAGCTCTCGCGCCGCGTCGACGTACCCCATCGCGCCGAGGACGCTCGAGCCGCCGACCTGCACGAAATACGTGCCTGCCCGGTATCGCCGCCCGAGCGCGACGGCCGCGAGGGCCTCGGAGCTCGGGTACGCGACGAGCCCCTGCGCGAGCTCGGCGCGCAGGTTCACGAGCGCATGCTCGGTGCGCGGCTGCGGCACAAGCACCGCGCGCACCGTGAATCCGTTGTCCCTGCCGTAGAGCGCGGTCGCCAGCACGTGGTGGCTCCCGACCGCCCCCGCCGTGAGCAGGTCCGACTTCCCACGCGCGCGCGCGTCGCCGAGCACGTACTCGAGCTTGCGCACCTTGTTGCCGCCGTAGCGCGGCGCGGTCAGATCGTCGCGCTTCACCCACAGGGAGGTGCCGGGCCGGCTCAGCGTGGGGAGCGGCTCTGCGGGCGTGGGGTAGTCGCCGAGGAGGATCCGGCTCATCGCGGCGTCGGGATCGCGAAGGGCTCGTAGTTCGGGGCTTGCATTGCCGAGGTAGGTGATTATGACCGGAGTCGCCCCATGTCCGAAACCCCCGAGAATTCTCCCGCCGGCACCGTGAAGACCCATGCCTTCCAGGCGGAGGTCAGCCAGGTCCTGAAGCTCGTCATTCATTCGCTCTACAGCCACAAGGAGATCTTCCTCCGCGAGCTCGTCTCCAACGCATCGGATGCGCTGAGCCGCCTGCGCTTCGCCGCCCTGACCCAGCCCGAGCTGATGACGGGCGACTCGACGCTCGAGGTCCGCATTCGCGTCGACGAGGCCGCCCG
Organism: Myxococcales bacterium; assembly: GCA_025359105.1. Lineage (GTDB taxonomy): Bacteria > Myxococcota_A > Polyangia > Polyangiales > Polyangiaceae > JANYHK01. Next base: position 133,258 of record JANYHK010000014.1, read on the forward strand.
GACCCTCCACATCGAGGATACCGGCATCGGGATGACGGAAGAGGAGCTCGTCCGGAACCTCGGCACCGTCGCCCACTCCGGCTCGCGCGCGTTTCTCGAGAAGCTCGCCGAGGGCGTCAAGAAGGACGCGAACCTCATCGGGCAGTTCGGCGTCGGCTTCTACAGCGCGTACCTCGTCGCCGACAAGGTGACGGTCACGACACGCAGCGCGACCCCTGGCTCCGGCGCCTTCCGCTGGTCGTCCGACGCCGGCGACACGTTCACCATCGAGCCCACCCTTCGCGCGTCGCGCGGCACCGAGATCGTGCTTCACCTCCGCGAAGACCAGAAGGAGTTCGCCGAGAGCTGGCGATTGCGCGAGCTCGTCGAGCGCTACTCCGACTACGTGAACTACCCGATCAAGCTGGAGGTCGTTCGCAGGAAGGGCGGCGAGGGCGAGGGCGCGAAGGAGGAGGAGCGCTCCTTCGAGCAGGTCAACCGCGCGAGCGCGCTTTGGCAGCGCCCCAAGGCGGAGGTCACCGACGAGCAGTACACCGACTTCTACAAGCACCTAACGCGCGACTTCGAGGCGCCGCTCGCGCGCGCGCACTTTCGCGTCGAGGGGACGCAAGAGTTCGTCGGGCTCCTCTACGTCCCGGCGCACGCGCCCTACGATCTGAACGATCCCCGACGGCGACGTGGCGTGCGCCTCTTCGTGCGACGCGTCTTCATCATGGACGACTGCGAGGAGATCCTGCCGCCGTGGCTCCGCTTCGTGCGCGGCGTCGTGGACTCCGACGATCTGCCCCTCAACGTGTCGCGCGAGCTCCTGCAGGATTCGGCCATCTTGAAGGCGATCCGCAAGCAAGTGGTGAAGCAGACGCTCACCCTGCTCGAGGACATGGCCAAGGACCGGCCCGACGACTACGCAAAATTCTGGGGCGCCTTCGGCGTGGTGCTCAAAGAGGGCCTCGCCCTGGATCGCGATCGCGAGCACGACTACACGGACAAGCTCGGCGCGCTCGTGCGCTACGAGAGCTCACGCGGCGAAGGGCCCACGTCGCTCACCGACTACGTCGCTCGGATGAAAGATGGCCAGGAGGCCATCTACTTCATCTCCGGCGAGTCGAAGCAGGCGATCGCAGGCTCGCCGCACCTCGAGGCGCTCCTCGCGCGCGGCTTCGAGGTGCTCTACATGACCGATCCGGTCGACGAGTGGGCCACCGAGGGGCTTCGGGAATTCGGCGGAAAGAAGCTCGTCTCTGCGATGCGCGCGAACCTGCCGATGCAGGAGACCGACGCGCAGAAGAAGGACGCAGAGGCCGAGACGGCGTCGCTCGCCCCCCTGACCGCCCGCATCGGCAAGGTGCTCGAGCAGCACGTGCGCGAGGTGAAGGTCACCCATCGCCTGACCGAGTCGCCGTGCTGCCTCACGCTCGCCGATGGCGCCACCGCGCCGTACCTCGAGCGCCTGCTCCGCGAGCGCGGCAAGGGGATGCCGCAGCCCAAGCGCATCTTCGAGCTCAACCCGACGCACCCGGTCATCAAGAGCCTGAGCGAGCTCGTCGTGCGCGATCCGGCGGCCCCGCGCATCGACGAGTGGATCGAGGTTCTCTTCGATCAAGCGGTGCTCGCCGAGGGCGGCCAGATCGACGATCCAGGCCGCTTCGCGAAGCGCGTCGCATCGCTCCTCACGCTCGCGGCAGCCGCCCCGAGCACTCTTTAGAGCGCGATGGGCGCGGTCGGGGTCTTCTCGACGGCGGGGTGCTGATCGATGACGATCGAGCGCGGCTGCCGCGGCGCCATGTGCGACGCCGTGGGCCGCGCCGAGAACGGGCGGTGATGAAAGCCGAGCGCGACCGCGGAGACGGAGACCACGAGCGCGAGCGCGGCGAGGGCGATGTAACGGGTGGAGAGGGCCATGCACTCCCTTTTCCAAGGATCGTGCCGCGTGTGATTTCCACCTCTTCCGGGTGGGCGCGGCGCGGGCCGACGCACGCTGCCCCGCCCCGGCGGCGCCAAAGGCATCGATCGCCCTGGCGCCGCCCGTTCGCGCGCTGCGTCGCTCAGTTCGCGGAGCCCACGACGCCGCCGCCGATGGTCGTGCCCGGATCGCCGCCCGCCGGCGTCGGGGGCACACCCGGGCAGTTCTGGTTGATGAATCCCTGGAGCACCTTCGCGCGCGCTGGCAAGAAGGCGGTCGTCAGGGCCGGCGAGAGCTTGCTCCGCTCGTCGATCTGCGTGAACCCGTTGGAGGGCGGCCAGACGAGCCCGGCGCCGATGGGCTTGTTGTTCGTGAGCTGGTGGCAGCCGGCGCACGACTGCGTCGTCGCGCGGTCCAGGATGTTCTGGGCCGTCAGATCGGCGCGGCCGATGCTCGCGAGCTTCGTCGTGATCGCCGTCAGGAAGGCCGTGTTCCCGCCGCCCTGCACGAGGTAGTCGTTCGTCTGATCCTGCTCGTTGCTCTGGCCGGCGTTGTCGATCCCCGGTGTCGCCATGCCGACGTTGGGGACGGCCTTCGCGGCGAGGTGCGGCACCTGGCCGATGAACTTGTTCTGGAACGCGGTCGACGTCGCGTCGGTGCCGCCAAACAGCGTGCCGAACGGATTGGTCGCGACCGACGTGTTGTTCGCGACGAGCGTGCACCCCGAACCGTCGGGGAGGCAGGCGGTCAAGGACAGGCGGAACTCGCGGAGCTGCCACGGGTCCTGGCCGGTCGCGTTCTTGAACATGTTCGCCCGGATTTGCCCGGTGCCCGTACCGCCACCGATGCCGTAGTGCGACGCGGCGATGACCGGCGCGAAGCCGGGGAGCCCCGTGAAGTAGAAGCTCTTGAGCTTCGTGGCGCGCGACACCGCGTCGTTGTCGTTCGTGAGATCGTCCCAGAACTGCGCGACCGGCAAGCACCCCACGAGCCCCGCCGCAGGCGTCGGGTTGGGGAGCACCGCCTCGAAGATGATCAGCACGCGGTCGAAGATGTTCGTGAGCCCGGAGCGCTTGCCGTACACGATGCGGTGCTGCCCGCAGGTGGCTCCGTTCTTCGGCGCGAGGTCGAAGCGGTTCACGAGGCCGATCGGGATGTAGCCGTCGCCGCCGGTGCTGAACGGATTCGTCGTCGACAGGTCACCTTCGGCGCGCGGACACTGGACCGGGAAGCCGTTGATCGATGGCACGCCGTTCGTGAGGACGTCGTCGCAGTGCGGTCCGGTCGTGGTCCCCTGCGCCTTGGTGTGGAGCGTGTCCATCATCTGCTGGTAGACGCTTTGACCCGTCTGCCCGGTGCCGCTGCCAGTCGCGGCGATCTGGTTCATGACCGCCTTCATCGGGAAATTCGCCAGCGCCGTCGCGTCGGTGACGAAGAGAGAGCGCGTCACATCGGGCGGCGTGGCGCACGTGCCCGTGAGCCGATCCTCGGACGAGGCCGAGGTGGCCTCGTCGGTCGAGGACGAGCACGCGACGGCGACCAGAGAGAAGAGCGGGAACAGGCAGGCGAGAGAACGACGCATGGGAAGGCTCCTTTTTAAAAGTGCGCGGGATACACGACCGACGTCGTGCACGAACGTGAGAGCGCGCGTACGCACACACTGCACGCGGGATGCCCGCATTCCACCCCGCGCGCCCACCGGTGGATTGACCGGCAGGCGCGCCATCCGTGATGAAATCGTCCAACGTAGGTGGACCAATTCCCTTGGAACCCTGGACGTTTCCGCGTCCAGGGGCTCCCCGTCAGGGACGCGTTTTCGTCGGCAACCGCGCCGCGCACCTCAACGTGCGGCACGCCGACGAGCGGGCGCGATCACACGACGAGCGAGATCCGCTCCTCGTGCGCTTCGTCGCCCGAGGTCTCGCCGCGCTCGGCGTTCTTGAGGAGGCGCCAGATGTGCCGACCGAGGACGTCGATCTCGGTCGAAGCGAACTGCTCGCCGCCGAAACGCTGGATGGTCTCGGTCTGGAGCTTCAGGATCTCGGCGTCTTGCTTGAAGATGGCGAGCGCCAGAGGGTGCAAGAACGGCTTGATGAGCCCGCCGGGGATGCGGAGCTTGAAGCTCACGACGGCGAAGATGCGCGTCACGAAGTCGCTCACCGGCGTCATCGCCGACGCCACGAGGATGTGGTTCTCGGTGCCGATGGAGTACTCGACCTCGGCGATCGACGGCAGGAGGAACCGGTCGAAGTGCGTGACCGTCCCGCCCGAAGGGGACAGGATCCGCGCGACGATGCCGGGCGGTCGCGGTTCGCCCAGGTACTCGGCGACGACGCGATCCTTCGTGCGCGTGACGTGCGCCTCGATCGTGATGTTGCGGCTCTTCGAGCGGAAGAGGCCCTTGTGGAGGAAGGCGGTGTGGGGGACGTCGAGCGCGTTCTCGATCGTGGCGTGGAGCGTCGCTGGCGACTCCACGACCTGCCGCACCGTCGTGTAGCCGGGCGCGCTCGCCTTCGCGAAGCGGTAGGGCATCGTCTCGGGCGCCTCGGCGTCGGCGCGGGAGCTCGAGTAGACCCAGACGAAGCCGTCCTGCTCCACCGTCGGGTAGCTCTGCGCGTGGCGCGCCTTCGCGTCGGCCTCGCCGACGAGGCTGGGGATGTACTTGCAGACGCCTTCGCGATCGAAGCGCCACCCGTGGTACCGGCACTGGAGCTGCCCTTCGGCGACGTCGCCCGCCGAGAGCGGCACGTTGCGGTGAGGGCAGCGGTCGAGGAGCGCGCCTGGCTTACCCTCACCGTCGCGGAAGAGGACGAGGGGCGTCCCCTGGAGCGTGCGCCCGATCGGCTTCTTGCCGAGCTCGGCGCTCGTCGCGAGGATGAACCAATGACGCGGGAGGTGGACCACCGAGGCATGGCCCTTCGTCTGCGGCGGCTTCAGGACGTGCAGGACGGGGGCAGCCATGTCCCTCTTCTTATCGCATTCCTCAGGGCGTTCCACCCTGGGAGCGGCAGTCGTGCATAATGCGCGGGTGTCCTTCGTACGCTCGGCCTTGCAGGTAACCCTCCTCGTCTCGGCGACCGCATGCGCGCGAGGCCGCGTGCCCGTCGCCCCGACCGCGACCGCGCCCACGACCCCGCCCACGACCGCGCCCCCGACCGCGGTAGAGCCGGCTGCGCCGCGGCCCGAGCTTCCCCGGGGCGGGCGCGAGATCTTCCCCGCCCACCGCCTCGTCGGCTTCTGCGGGACCCCTGGCGCCCCCGCGCTGGGGCGACTGGCCGGCGATCTCGGCGCCAGGACCAGGAGCATCGAGACCCTGGCCACGAAGTACGCCCAGGACCGCAAGGTGCTCCCCCTCTTCGAGCTCATCGCTGTCGTCGTGCAGGGCGCGCCCGGTCCCGACGGAAAATGGCGCCACCGCGTCGCCGACTCGGTCGTCGACGATTACTTGCAGGCTGCACGCGAGGCGAAGGGGCTCCTGCTCCTCAACATCCAGCCCGGCCAGTCGGATTTCATGACCGAGGTGCGCCACTTCGAAAAATGGCTGCGCGAGCCCGACGTCGGCATCGCGCTCGATCCGGAGTGGGCGATGAAGCCGAAGCAGAAGCCCGGCGTCTATTACGGCCAGGCGTCGGGCGCCACGATCAACGAAGTGGGCGAGCACCTCGCCGGCCTCGTGAAGGAGCTCGATCTCCCAGAGAAGGTCCTCGTCTTCCACCAGATGAACGGCTGGGTGCTCAAGGACGAGCAGGTCATCGCCGGCCATCCCGGCGTCGTCCTGGTGAAGAGCGTGGACGGCTTCGGCCCCAAGGGGGCCAAGATCAACACCTACAAGTTCCTGGTGAAGACGATGCCTGCCGCGGTGCACGCCGGCTTCAAGCTCTTCTTCGACGAGGACACGACGAACGGCGGCAAGCTCATGAGCCCCGACGAGGTGCTCGGCCTGACACCGCTCCCCGAATACGTCATGTACGAGTAAACGCACCCTTCGTAGGAGGTCCTACGGCAGGGCGGCGAACGGGCGGGCGCTCGGGCAACGCCGATGCGCGCGCATTTCGGTCATCATGTGGCGCAGCACCTCGTGGCCGAGGAGCCGGCGCGCCTCCGCGTAGACGAAGCGCTCCTCGAAGTGCAGGTGCTGCAGCACGTGCTCCTCGAGCTCCAAGCGTGCCTCGTGGAGATCGCGAACACTGACCGGCCCGTCGATCGCCTTGAGGCGCGTCAGGTGGTGCTCGAGGCGCGGCCAGAGCGGTCGCAGCACGAGGTGCTCGCTCTCGAGGCGGTCGAGCGCCTCGAGGAGCACGCCGTCACCCGGGCTGACGGCTTCGCGCAGCTTGGGGAAGAGGAGCGCCTCCTCGTCGAAGGCGTGCAGCTCACCCTCGCGGCCAAGCAGATCGATCGCCGCCGTCGCCAGCTCGGCTGCCTCCGCGAGCGACTCAGGCTCGTGGCGATGGAGGTCGAAGTCGATCGCGCGAAGGCGCTGCAGCTGACCGCGAACGGCAAGGTGGTGCGCGGTCATGACGTCGATCGCGTCCTTGTGCGGCCACGCGTCGTACTCGCCACTGCGCTGCTCGCCCATGCGACACCTCCCGGCAGAAAATGGCCCAAAGAGTGAAGGCGTGCCTAAGGCTTGGAAAACGGGCTCACCCCCCCGACTCTCGAAGTGTACGGCGTCACGGTGACGCGTGCCAAGGGTCCCGGAGAAGCCTACCGGAACGCCTCCTGGAGCTTCCGGAGCGCGGCGTTGCCCGGGCACAGTTCTTCGTGCGTGAGGCGCGTCAGCGGGGTCTTCACCGTCTTCGCCGCGCGGTGCATGTCCTCCGACGACTCGTCCAGGTAGAGGAGGCCCGTGGGGACCTCGCCGGCGCGCTGGTGCTCGCGAAGGTAGCTCGCGACGTTGGCCCGGTCGGTCGGATCGTAGTCTGCCGCCACCTTGCGGAAGCGGACCATGCTGCCATCGTGCATCTTCACGGAGTGGGCGGCCCCCTCGGGGTAGTCGGCCGTGATCTCGGCAGCGAACGGGACGAAGTCGGCCTCGAGGATCGGCAGCTGGTGCTTGCGCGTGTGCTTGTAGCTCTTGGTCGAGCCCTCGTGGTCGTTGAACGTGACGCACGGAGAGATGACGTCGACCAGCGCGAAGCCGTCGTGGCGGAGGCCCGCCTTCAGGATCGGCACGAGCTGCGCCTTGTCCCCCGAAAAGCTGCGGGCGACGAACGTGGCGCCGATGTCGAGCGCGAGCATGACCGGATCGAGGGGCGCCTGCGTGTTGGCTTCGCCCTTCTTGGACTTGGAACCGACGTCGGCGGACGCCGAGAATTGCCCCTTGGTGAGGCCGTAGACGCCGTTGTTCTCGATCACGTAGAGCATCTTCACGTTGCGGCGGATGGCGTGGACCATCTGCCCGAGCCCGATGGACAGGGAGTCGCCGTCGCCGCTGACGCCGATGTACGTGAGCTCGCGGTTCGCCGCACTGGCGCCGGTGGCGATCGCGGGCATGCGCCCGTGCGCCGAATTGAAGCCGTGCGATCCCGACACGAAGTACGTCGGCGTCTTCGACGAGCAGCCGATGCCGGAGAGCTTGGCGAGCATGTGCGGCGGCGTGTCGAGCTCGTAGAGGGCCCGTACGATCGCAGCGGTGATCGAGTCGTGCCCGCACCCCGCGCACAAGGTGGACATCGCGCCTTCGTAGTCGCGCAGCGTCAGCCCGAGCGTGTTCGGTTTGAGGGACGGATGCCTCGCGACCGGCTTCTTGATGTAACTCACGCGCCGCCTCCTCTCGCTGCTCTCGTTGCTCTCGCTACCATGGCGTTCATTCGCGCTCCGAATCGGCGAGGCGCGGGGTGATCTGGGAGAGGACCCCCTGCACGACCTGCGCGGCCTGGAGCGGAAACCCCCCGTACGCGAGCACGGAGTAGAGCTTCTCCTTCGGCGTCCGCGTCTCGAGCGTGATGAGCGTGCGCAGCTGCGCGTCGCGGTTCTGCTCGACGATGAACAGCTGCTCGTGCGCGTCGAGGAACGCCTGCACGTCGTCGCCGAACGGAAAGCCGCGCACGCGCATGTAGTCCGCGCGAACCCCGCGCGACTTGAGCTGTTCGAGCGACTCGCGTACTGCGAGATCGCAGCCGCCGAGGGTGACGATGCCGATCGTGCTCCCCTTGAGACGCTCGATGACGGCGCTCGGCACGTGGTTACGGGAGGCCTTGTGCTTGCGCGCGAGGCGGTCCATGACCTCCTGGTACTCGTCGGGGATCTCGGTGTAGCCGCCGAGCTTGTTGTGGCCGGAGCCGCGGGTGAAAAACGAGCCCTTCGCGTGCACGCCGGGGAGCGTCCGCGCGGCGACGCCGAGCTCGTCCTCCGGCGAGTAGCGGTGGAACTTCGGCATCCGCTCGAGGTCTTCCTTCGAGAGGACGTGCCCGCGGTCGGGGCGGTAGGTGTCGTCCCACTCGAGCCGCGGGACGACCCAGTCGTTCATCCCGATGTCGAGGTCGGACAGGATGAAGACCGGCGTCTGGAAGCGCTCCGCGAGGTCGAAGGCGTTCACCGCGAAGTGGAAGCACTCGCCCGGGTTCGCCGGGAAGAGGAGGATGTGCTTGGTGTCGCCGTGCGACGCGTACGCGCAGAGGAGGATGTCCCCTTGCTGCGTGCGCGTGGGCATTCCCGTCGAGGGGCCGACGCGCTGGACGTCGACGATGACCGTCGGGATCTCGGCGTAGTACGCGAGCCCGATGAGCTCGTTCATGAGCGAGATGCCGGGCCCCGACGTCGACGTGAACGAGCGCGCGCCCATCCACGAGGCGCCGATGACCATCCCGATGGCCGCGAGCTCGTCCTCGGCCTGCAGGATGCAGTAGCGACGCTCGCCGGTGGCCTTGTCGGTGCGGAACCTCTCGCAGAAGCCCTTGAAGGCGTCGAGCACGCTCGTCGACGGCGTGATCGGATACCAGCCGGCGACCGTCGCCCCGGCGTACACGCACCCGAGCGCGGTCGCGGTGTTGCCGTCGATGAGGATGGAGTCCTTCGTCGCGTCCATCTTCTTCAGGCGGAGCGGCAGCGGGCACTCGAAGTGTTGGACCGCGTAGTCGTACCCGAGCTGGATCGCCCTCTTGTTCGACTCCATCAGGGCCGGCTTCTTGGCGAACTTCTCCTTGAGCATCCCGCTTACGACGTCCATGTCGATGCAGAGGAGCGCAGCGAGCGTGCCGACGTAGCAGATGTTCTTCATCAGCGTGCGCTCACGCGAGTCGACGAACGCCTCGTTGCACAGCTGCGCGTAGGGAACCCCGAGGAACGTCACGTCGGGACGAAGAAGCGACTTGTCGAGCGGCCACGACGAGTCGTGCAGCACCCACCCGCCCGCGCGCACTTCCTTCACGTCACGCGCGTACGTCTCGGCGTTCATCGCGACCATCAGGTCGTACTCGGCGGTGCGCGCCGTGTGCCCGTCCTTGTTGACGCGGATCTCGTACCAGGTCGGCAGACCCTGGATGTTCGAGGGGAACAGGTTCTTCCCCGACACGGGGATTCCCATCCGGAAGATCGCCTGCATCAGGAGGCTGTTCGCGCTGGCCGAGCCCGTCCCGTTGACGTTGGCGAGCTTGAGCGCGAAGTCGTTGACCTTGAGCGCTAGCGAGTCTTGCACGGCTTTCCTGCATACGGGAGAAGGAGGTTGAACTTCTGCATGTCCCAAGCCGCCGTGGGGCAGCGCTCGGCGCAGAGACCGCAGTGGACGCAGAGGTCCTCGTCCTTGAGCATGATGCGCGAGGTCTGCGGAAGGGGGCCGGAGGCGAAGAGGTCCTGCTTGGGGTTGGTGGCGGGCGCGCTGAGCCGCTTGCGGACGTCGGCCTCTTCGCCGTCCGGCGCGATCGTGAGGCAGAGGACCGGGCAGACGTCGACGCACGCGTCGCACTCGATGCAGAGCGAGTCCGTGAACACCGTCTGCAAGTCACAGTTGAGACACCGCTCGACCTCGCGCGCGGTCTGCTCCGCCGAGAAGCCCAGCTCGACCTCCACGTTCATCTTCTTGAAGCGCTCGACGAGGTCGACGTGCTTCATCTTCTGGCGGCCGATGGAGTTGTAGTCGTTCTTGTAGCTCCACTCGTGGAGACCCATCTTCGCCGACGAGAGCGTCATCCCCTGGGGCGGGCGTTCCGTGAGCGACGTGCCCTGGCAGTAGGCGTGGATCGAGAGCGCGGCCTGGTGCGCATGCGCCACCGCCCAGATGATGTTCTGGGGCCCCCACGCCGCATCGCCGCCCGAGAAAACGCCGGGGCGCGAGTACTGGAACGTCACCTTGTCGACGACCGGCATCTCCCACTTGTCGAAGTCGATCCCGAGGTCGCGCTCGATCCACGGGAACGCGGCCTCTTGCCCGATCGCGAGGATGACGTCGTCGGCGGGCAAAAACACCTTGTCGAGCTTCGTCTGGACGAGCTTGCCGCCCTCTTCCTTCGACTCGAACCGCTGGAACTCCATACCGGTGAGCTTGCCGTTCTCGATCACGAAGCGGATGGGCTCGTGGTTGATGACGATCTCGATGTGCTCCTCCTCGGCGTCCTCGAGCTCCCACGGCGACGCCTTGAAGTACGCGCGCGGCTTGCGTGCCATGACCTTGATGTCCTTGCCGCCGAGGCGGCGCGACGTCCGGCAGCAATCCATCGCCGTGTTGCCGACGCCGATGATGAGCACCCGCTCGCCGATCCGGTCGGTGTGGCCGAACGCGACCGACTCGAGCCAGTCGATGCCGATGTGGATGCGATCGCTGTCGCGGCGGCCGGGGATGTCGAGCTCCTTGCCGCGCGGCGCGCCGCTGCCGACGAAGACGGCGTCGTAGCCCTCGGCGAGGAGCGCCTTCATGCTCGTGACGGGCGCGCCGTACCGGACGTCGACGCCCATCCCGAGGATCATGTCGATCTCCTCGTCGAGGACGGCCGCTGGCAAGCGGAACGCCGGGATGTTCGTGCGCATGAGGCCGCCGGGAATCGGCGATTTTTCGAAGATCGTGACCTCGTAGCCGAGAGGCATCAAGTCGTTGGCGACGGCGAGCGAGGCCGGTCCGGCGCCGACGCAAGCGATGCGCTTGCCGTTCTTCTGCGCGGGCGCCCTGGGGAGGAGCGCGGTGACGTCGTCCTTGAGGTCCGACGCGACGCGTTTCAGGCGGCAGATCGCGACGGGCTTCTCGTCGACGCGTGTGCGCCGGCACGCCGGCTCGCACGGTCGATCGCACGTGCGGCCGAGGACGGCCGGGAACACGTTCGATTCGCGGTTGAGCATGTACGCGTCCGTGTAGCGCCCTTGCGCGATGAGACGGATGTACTCCGGCACGTTCGTATGCGCCGGGCATGCCCACTGACAGTCGACGACTTTGTGGAAGTAGTCGGGGTTTCCGATGTCGCTTGGCCGCACCAGTAGCCCTCCTTTGGGGGGGCGCCAGCCTAGGCCGGTCGGTAGGCGACGCACAGGACGAAATTCCACCGCAGGCTTTGCGCCACGGCTGGAGGGACGATCGGCCACACTACCCGTGGGGGACTTACTCCCTCGGAGGACACCATGAACGCGCGAAACTTCTCGATCGTATCGGTAGGTCTTCTCCTAGGCGCCGCCTGCGCCGGCTCCACGTCCGGAGGCGGCGCGGACGCGTCCACCGACGCGACGGTGGACTCCGGCAGCGACGGGGGTGGCGGCGACGGAGGTGCCTGCAGCCCGGCGTGCGGGACCGGGCGAGCCTGCTGCGGCGGGCAGTGCGTCAACCCGGGGAACGATCCCAACAACTGCGGAGGCTGCGGCGTCCACTGCTCGGGAGCCACGCCCTACTGCGACGGGAGCTGCAAACCGACACCGGCCTGCAACGCGGACGGCGGCGCGTGCGGCGCGGGGTCGACGTGTTGCGGAACGGATTGCTGCGGCGCCGGACAGCTGTGCTGCCAGCCCAACGGTCCGCTCGATCGAGGCCCGGCCTGCGAGACGCCGACGGGCTCGCCGCCGACGTGCCCGCAAGGCTGCGGCCCCCTTTGCGTGAGCGACCGCACGCTCAAGCGCGACATCGTGCCCGTCGACACGCGCGCGATCCTCGACGCCGTGGTGCGCGTGCCCGTATCCACGTGGTCCTACAAGACGGACGCCCCCTCGATCCGCCACATGGGGCCGATGGCGCAGGACTTCCACGGCGCGTTCGGGCTCGGGAGCACCGACCGGGCGTACGATCCGGTCGACGCGCACGGGGTGACGTTCGCCTCCATCCAGGCCCTGTACGCGATCGTCGCCGAGCAGAACGCGCGGATCGAGCGCCTCGAAGAGGACAACTCCACGCTGCGCCGAGAGAGCACGTCCCGCGCGCGTTGACGCACTGCGCTGCGACTTTTCTGGCGACGGGCGGCGGCCGAAACACTCCCGAAACGTGCCGCGGATAGCGTCCATCGGCCGCCATGAAAAAGATCGAGGCCATCATCAAGCCCTTCAAGCTCGACGAGGTGAAGGACGCCCTCTCCGAGGTCGGCGTGCAAGGCATGACCGTCACCGAGGTGAAGGGGTTCGGTCGCACCGGCGGCAAGAAGGAGGTCTACCGCGGCTCCGCGTACGTGGTCGACTTCGTCCCCAAGGTGAAGATCGAGATCGTCGTCGACGACGCGCTCGTCCACGACGTGCTCGACGCCATCGAGAAGAGCGCAAAGACCGGGAGAATCGGCGACGGCAAGATCTTCGTCAGCCCGATCGAAGAAGCCGTCCGCATTCGCACGGGCGAGCGCGGCAAAGACGCGATCTGAGAGTCGAGAGAGTCAGGGAGAGATCACATGAAGGTCAAAGAGGTCCTGGAGCTCGCCACCAAGAACGACGTCAAGTTCGTCGATCTCAAGTTCATCGATTTCCCCGGGGTGTGGCAGCACACGACGATCCCGGCGCACCGCCTGAACGAGGCCCTCTTCGAGGACGGCCTGGCGTTCGACGGCTCGAGCATCCGCGGCTGGCAGCCGATCAACGCGTCCGACATGATCATGATCCCCGATCCGGAGACGGCGAAGCTCGATCCGTTCTTCGCGAACGCGACGCTGTCGCTCACCTGCTCGGTCTACGATCCCATCACCAAGCAGCCGTACTCCCGCGACCCGCGCCACATCGCAAGGAAGGCCGAGGCGTATCTCCGCCAGACCGGCATCGGCGACACGTGCTTCTTCGGACCCGAGGCCGAGTTCTTCGTCTTCGACGACGTCCGCTTCGATCACTCGCAACCGAACGCCGGCTACTACTACCTGGACAGCGCGGAAGGCGCCTGGAACAGCGGCCGCGAGGAGTTCCCGAACCTCGGGTACAAGACGCGCCACAAAGAAGGTTACTTCCCCGTCCCGCCGACCGACACGCTCGCCAACCTCCGCCAGGAGATGATGCTCGCGCTCGAAGCGAGCGGCATCGAGGTCGAGGTCGGCCACCACGAGGTCGCGAGCGGCGGCCAGTGCGAGATCGGCATGAAGTTCGGCCGGCTCCTGCCGTGCGCGGACCAGCTGATGTGGTTCAAGTACGTCATCAAGAACATCGCGCGCAAGAACGGCAAGACCGCGACGTTCATGCCGAAGCCGCTCTTCGGCGACAACGGCTCGGGCATGCACTGCCACCAGTCGATCTGGAAAGAGGGCAAACCCCTCTTCGGCGGCGACGGCTACGCCGGCCTCAGCGAGATGGCGCTCCACTACATCGGCGGCATCATCAAGCACGCCAAGTCCCTGGCCGCGCTCACCAACCCGACGACCAACAGCTATCGCCGCCTCGTGCCGGGCTTCGAGGCGCCGGTCAACCTCGCCTACTCGAGCCGCAACCGCTCGGCGTCCGTGCGCATCCCGATCACCGGCCCTTCGCCGAAGACGCGCCGCATCGAGGTCCGCTTCCCCGACCCGAGCTGCAACCCGTACCTCGCCTTCAGCGCGATGATGATGGCCGGGCTCGACGGCATCCAGAACAAGATCGATCCCGGCGATCCCCTCGACAAGGACATCTACGCGCTCAGCCCCGAGGAGCTGAAGGACGTCCCCCACATGCCGGGCAGCCTCGAGGAGGCGCTCGACGCGCTCGAGAAGGACCACGAGTACCTGCTCCGCGGCGACGTCTTCACGAAGGACGCCCTGCACGAGTGGCTGGAGTACAAGAAGACGCGAGAGCTGAACCCGATCCGCATGCGGCCGACACCGCACGAGTTCGTCCTGTACTTCGACATCTGATCACCGCCGACTCCGACTCCGACGCCGACTCCGACTCCGACGCCGACGCCGACGCCGACGCCGACGCCGACGCCGAACCCCTCAGTGCTTCTTCGCCGGAGTCGTCGGCTTCGTCGACGCGGGCTTCGTCGCCGCCGTCGCCGCAGCCGTCGCTGCAGGCGGCGCCGGAGGCTTCGCGACGGCGGTGAACTTCCCCTCGCTGATGATCTCGCAGGAGCTCTTCGCCGAGTCGAGGTCACGCGGCGCGTCGCCGTCGGCGTAGTAGTAGGTCGTGCTCCCGTCCTTGTCGATGCACGTGCCGACGACGGCGTCTTGGGGGCACTTCCCTTCGCTCCAGACGCCCTTCAGCGCCGAGCACAGGCTCTTCGAGAGCTGCATCGGATCGCTCTTCTCGGTCTCCTCCGAACAGGTGCTCGCTTCCTTGCGGACGTTGCAGCTCCCGAGGATGCCGCCGGGGGCCTTGCTCGCGGCGGTGGCGCCGGTGGTCATCGGATCGGCCTTGTCCGATTTTCCGCAGGCGAAGAGCGACGCGAGCGTGAGGGTCGTGAGCGTGGCGGCGGCGGTACGAATGATCTTCATGGTCCTGGCTCCTTTGGTGAAGGCTGCCGTCAGACGGAGGCCCCCGTGTCAACGAGCCATCAAAGGCGCATCAAAAAAGTGGAAGAGTGACGGGAGTGCGCGCGGGGCGGCTTCTTCGTCAGGGCAACGTCGCCATCGCGTGACCGCTGCGCCCCGGCGGACCGGTGGTGACCGCCGTCCATGCCGCGCCGTCGAACTGCCAGGTGTCGGCGAGGCCGCCGCCGCCACCGAAGAGGAGGGCCACGTTGCCCTGCGTCGCCATCGCGGTGTCGATGCGACCTGAGGGGCCCGTCGCGCCGGAGAGCGACCACGTCACGCCGTCGAACGTCCAGGTGTCCGTGAGGAGCGAGCCGTTCGAGCCGCCGAACGTCACGACCGTGCCCGCGCGCGCGGCCATGGCGTGCGCGTGGCGTGCAGGCGGCCCTGCCCCACCGAATTGCGTCCACGTCGCGCCGTCGTACGTCCACGTGTCGCCCGTCGACGTGCCGCCCGTGTTCAGCTGTCCGCCGAAGAGCACGACTTTGTTTCCGAGGGGTGCCATCGCGCAGCCGTAGCGCGCCGCGGGCCCCGTGGAGCCCTTGGGCGTCCACGTCGTCCCATCGAACGTCCAGGTGTCGCGGAGCGGCTTCTGTCCGTCGTATCCGCCGAACAAGACGACCACGTTCCCGAGCGAGGCCATGCAATGGCCGCCGCGAGCGGCGGGACCGAAGGCGCTGACGCTCTTCCAGCTCGCGCCGTCGAACGTCCACGTGTCGTTCTTCTCGCCGCTATCGTAGCCGCCGAAGAGCACGACCTTCGAACCGAGGCGCGCCATCGCAGCCACCCACCGCGTCGGCGGGCCGGAAGGAGCTGCGAGCCAGCCCGCGCCCGTGTTCGTCCATGTGTCGCCGAGCCCCGAGCCGCTCAGGCCACCGAACAGGACCGCCTTCGTGCCGCCCGCGCCGCCGTCGCCCGCGGCGCCGTCGCCCGTACCACCTTCGCTCACGCCGCCGTCGCCTTGTGTGCACGCGCCCGCGACGCAGCGTGTGGTCCCGCCGCACGTCAGGCACCCGAGGCCGCCGCTCCCACACGCGCTCTCGGCGGTGCCGGTGAGGCACTGGCCGGCGGAGCAGCACCCGGTGCACGAGGTGCCGTCACATACGCACGCGGCGGACGCGCAGTGGAGGCCGTTTCCGCAGTTGCCCGTGACGCAGATTCCGCCGCAACCGTCGGCGCCGCCGCAGGCCTTCCCGGTGCAGCTGGGCGTGCAGCCGCAGACGCCGGGCGGACCGCCACCTCCACAGGTGAGCGGGCTACCGCACGCGTTGCCGGGGCAGCACGGCTGGCCCTTTCCGCCGCAGGCTCCGCAGCTCGCGCTGCCGCAGGCGACGCCGCTCGCGCACGCGGCGCACACGGTCCCGCCGGCGCCGCACGCGGTGTCGCTCGTCCCCGGCTGGCAGGCCGACACGTCGCAGCAACCGGTGCACGAGGCCCCATCGCAGACGCACAACCCGGTGACGCACCGTTGGCCGCTCCCGCACGCGCCGCTCTCGCAGACGCCGCCGCATCCGTCGCCGGCGCCGCACGCCTTACCCGCGCAGGTCGGCGTGCATCCGCACACGCCGGGGCGCCCACCGCCGCCGCACTGGAGCGGGCTCGCGCACGCGCCCGCGCAGCACGGCTGACCGTTGCCGCCGCACGTGCCGCAGTCGACGCCGCAGGTCTGGCCGGACTGGCAGGCCGCGCAGACGACGCCGCCCTTTCCGCACGAAGCGTTCTCGCCGCCGCTGGCGCACGTCGTCCCATTGCAGCAGCCGGCGCATGACGTCCCGTCGCACTTGCAGACGCCGGCGACGCAGCGCTGGCCCTGATCGCACGCGCCGAGCGTGCAGACGCCGTCGCACCCGTTGCTCGCACCGCACGCTTTGCCCGTGCAGCTGGGGAGGCACGCGCCTGCGCCACACACGTTCGGGTGGCCGCCGCCGCCGCCGCAGTCGAGCCCGATCGTGCAGCCTCCGCAGTCGACGAGCTTGCCGCAAGGGTCGAGGAGCTGGCCGCACATCCCCTTGCAGACCACCGCCAGGGCCGGGCAGCTGACCGCGCCGTCGACGGTACCTTCATCGCCCGCGTCGGCAGGACCGGGGCCGCCGCCGTCTCGAAACGTCGCGCAGGCGCCCACGACGACGCAGAGCCAGAGGACGAGGGCGAGGGCTTTCAAGGGACCGGCAGGAGTCTACTGCGCGCCCCCCCGCGGGACCACTCGGTCCGACGCGGCCTCGAGAAGGAGGGGAAGATCGCAGGCAACCACACCTACTTCGCCACCACCCGCAACCAGACCTCCTCCGAGGGCTTCACGGTGGCCGAGGGGAACGTCGCCCAGCTTCGCGCCGTGGTCGACTTCGGAAGACTGCTCGCTTCACCATCCCGGACACCACGCGTCAGTGGCTGGCCGCAATCCAATCGCGCACGCACGCGAGCGTGCCGTCGTCCAGGTTGCCGCCAAGCGGCATGCGGGAGCCGAAGGGGGGCGAGGCGGTGAGCTTCGTGAAGAGCACGCTCTTCTCGGGATCGCCAGGAACGACCAGGCTGCCTGGTCCACCGGCCGCCGCCTTGTTCGCCAGGCGAGGAAGCACGTCGGGGGACGCGAGATCGAGGCCGGCCGCGGCACCCGCCGCCGCGTGGCACCCCGCGGTCGCGCACTTCTTCTCGACGACGGCCACCGCCTCCCCTGGCGCGCACGCGCTCGCCGCCGCCGCATCCACGGGCGACGTCGAGGCGCCCGCGTCCCGAAAACGATCGGGATCGTCCAGCGTGCCCGCGCAAGCGGCGGTGAATGTGCTCACCCACAGGAGCCCGAGCGCCAGGGCGAAGCGGTCAGAACACATAGCTCACGCTCCCTTGCAGACCGAGCATCTCGTCGAGCGCGCCGCCCGCGACGGACGGCTCTCCGGGCACCGGGTGCATCGCGTAGAAGAAGCGGCGGTAGCTCGCCGTCGCACCCACTTCCCACGCGCGCGAGAGCGCGAAGGCCGGCCCGATCTGCGCCTCCACCCCGCCGACCTTCGCGTGCGGGAAACGATCGGCGACCCCGCCCGCCGATAGGACGACGTCGTACCCGACGCTGCCAGCGACGGCGAACCGGCCGAACGCGACGCGCACGTCCACCGACGGCCGAACGAAGCGGTACGCCACTGCGGGCGACTGCGGATCGAGGGACGACGACGCGAAGCCGAACGTCTCGCCGCCGTACGCCGCCCCGACGCCGAGGACCACCGACGATCCGATCCGAGCGCGCCCGCGGAGGCCCGCGTGAAAGCGCCACCAGTTGGTGTGCACCGCGTCGCCGCCGAGCGGCGCCGACGACAGCGCGAACGCCTGCGCATAGCCGCCGACGAGACCGACATCCACCGGGCTCGAGAGCATCGCGAACGGGTAGATCCCCGCGGTGGCCGCGGCGAGCGGCGCGGCGCCGAGGTCGTACCGACGAAGGTTGGTGGAGAGGGCATCGGTGTACTGGAGGTGGCGCGCGCCGACTTCGGGGCCGACCTGGAGGAAGAGGAGCTCGTGCCCGCGGTCGCGGGTGGAGGGGACGGGTGCGGCGACGGCGTCGCGGGGCTGGGGGGAAAGGGTCGGGGTCGCGGGCGGGGTCGGGGTCGCGGTCGGGGTCGGGGTCGCGGTCGGGGTCGGGGTCGGGGTCGGGGTCGCGGGCGGGGTCGGGGTCGCGGGCGGGGTCGGAGCTGGGGTCGCGGGCGGCGGGCGGGGGCGGGTGCGGGGCTTGGGCTTCGGGCGGCCCTGGGTCGGCGCGTCGGCCGCGTGTGCGGCGGGAAGGCCACCCTGCCCGAGCGAGAGCGCCACGAGCGACGCGGCGGACGCGAACCATCTCCTCATCGGTGCTCCCCTCATTGCAGGCACCCGAGCCTGGCCGCGTCGAAGGCGACGTCGTCGATGTACACGTCGTCCGTCGACGTGTTGGACGAGTGCGTCTCGATCCCCAGCTTGATGGCGGTGAATGCGGGAACCGTCGCCGCACCAGAGTACGTGTACGACGCGAGCGAGACCCCGTCCGCGAAGAGCTCGATCTGCGGCGCCGCCTTCGCCATGTGCCACTCGAGGCACGTCCACTTCGCCTCCGGGATCGAGCTCGCGTACCCTGCGGGCGCCTCGCCGCTCGGCGGGTAGAACGTGAGCTGCACCTTGCCCTGCGACTGCCCGACCTCGAGCACGCCGCCGGCTCCACTCTCCATCTTGACGAGCGCGTTGTGCCCGACCGTCGCGTCGATCGTATGAAACACGTAGGCGCGCCCCCAGAAATCGCTCGCGAGCTTCGGGAACGGTGCCTTGGTGCGAATGTTCGCGAAGCCGCCGCCGGCGTTCGCGAGGTGCGCGCGCGCGGCGTAGCCGCCGTGATGGGTCTTCGTCGCCTGCACGGTCACCGTGTTTGCGGCGTCGTAGCCCACGTCGAGCTCCCACCGCGCTGCGTCGAGCTTGCCGGTCTCGAAGTCCTCGCAGAAGAGCGCTTTGCACGCTGGCCCGGCGCCGTCGATCGCGGCGTCGGTCGCGTGGGCGTCGAGGGCGGTGGCACCGTCGCCCGGACCCGGCGCGCCGCCACCCGCATCCGAACCCGCCGGGCCGGCCTCGGCGGGGGCGCCCGCCTCGAGCGCGCCCGCCGGCCCCTGCGCTCCCGGCGGCGCCGCGCCGCCAGGCGAGTCGCTGCTGCAAGCCCAGAGGGCCAGCGCGATCAGACCGAGGGAGCGCGTCGTCGTCGTCATGCGTTCTCCTCGCGTCACCGGAGGTTCGACAGCGGGCCCTTGCAGACCGCCGGGTTCCCGAAGGTCTGCACGTTCACGCCCATCGCGTTGGCGATCGACACGTACAGATCGTTGTGCGCCGTTCCCTTCGGGTACTTGAGGAAGCGCCCTGTCCGGAAGTACCCGTTCGCGCCTCCCGCCAGGATCCACGGCAGATCGTCGGTCTCGTGGTAGCCGTTGGCGATCTGACCGCAGTAGACTACGACCGTCGAGTCGAGCAGCGTGCCGCCGTCTCCGCGGGGAATCGCCTTCAGGTACCCGAGCAGCTGCGCGAACATCTGCGCCTGCGCGGTGTCGAGCTTGCGCATCAGGTCGACGGCGGCGGGGACGTCCCAGAGCGTCCCGCCGCTCCCGTACTGATTTATGCCCGAGCACTGGTGGGCCAGATCGTGCGTGCCGGTGTGCGCCTTGCCGCCGCCGTAGTCGGCCGGCTCGTAGCCGATGACGTCGTCGATCGCGCCGTAGCCAGGGAGGTGGAGGATCTGGACGCGCGTGAGGTCGCACGCCAGCGCCGATACGGCGAGGCGCGCCTGGACGTCCCACCCGCGCTTGACCCACGCGCCGCGCTCGGCCTGCGTGGCGCCGCTGCCCGGCCGCACGTTGAAGGTCGCGATGTCCCCCTGTAGCGCCGCGTCGGGCGGCTGGCACGTGACGCTCGTACCGAGCTGCATCTGCGCGCGCAGATCGCGGATCGTCTGCGCGTGCTGGTCGAGCTTCGCCCGGTCGTCCTTCGACAGCCGCGCCTTGATGCCGCCGTACTCGCCGAGCGCGAGATCGAGCGACGCCTGGCTCCGCGCGAGCTTCGCGGCGGCCGCCTTCTTTTGCGCCTCGGTCTGCTGCCCCAGGTCGGCGGGGAACTCCCCGAGCACCGCCGACGCGCCGTAGAGCCGATCGTTGGTCTGCCCGGCCGCGATGTACGACGTCCCGCCCTCCATGTCGGGCGCGTTCAAGAAGTCCAGCTCCCACGACGGGTAGCGCGTGACCGGCGTCGGCGCGTTGAGCGTCTTGGCGATGAGCTGATCGATCGACGGCCCTCCCGCGAGAGCCGGCGTCTTCCGGTTCGTCGCCGTCAGCGCGTGCGTTCCGCCGCGGACGTGAGAGTTGGCGAACGCCGACGTGTCCGCGTCCTGGCTCGCCATCGAGATGCCGCGCGTCAGGATGAGATCGCTCTTGAACGGTTTGAGTGCGTCGTGGATGGGCGCGAGCTCGAAGTCCGTCTCGGTCGGCGCCGGGTTCCCCGCCGTGGCGACGGGGTCATAGAGCTCCCGGACCGTGCCCATGTTGTAGACGAAGATGACGCGCGGCGGCAGCACCGGCTGGCCGGCGCGGGCGCGGCGCGGGAGGAGGCTGGGGAGCATGGCGCTCGCCGATCCCGCGAGCGCAAGCTGCAGCAGCATGCGGCGCGACAGGCCGTGGATCTTCATGGGGTCACCGTCCGGTAGCGAAACGCCGCGCTCTTGACGACGAGGAGGAGGAGCTCGCGGAACGTCGGCGTCGGGCCGAGCCCGCTGCGCACCGGCGCGACGAGCTCTTCGGTCGCGACCTGGGGATCAATGCCGAGTCCGTACTGCATCCAATTCTTCGTGATGCAATTGGCGACCCGATCGCTCTTCGCGAGCTTCGTATTCAATTCGACGATGCCGTCGAAGGGGCCGTCGATCTCCTGCGTCCCCAGGATCGTGCCGGTGGCGTCCACCGATTTTCCGCCCTCGGTGTCGCGCCACGCCCCGACCGCGTCGTAGTGCTCGAAGCCGAAGCCGACGCCGTCGATGAGCTTGTGGCACCCGGCGCAGTCGCCGAGCTCGTGGAGGGTCTGGAAGCGCTGGCGCGTCGTGGACGTGTCGCCCTGCGCGGGCGCCGGCGGGGTGTTCTTCACGTTGGGCGGCGGCGGCGGCGGCGGCGTGCACAAGATCCGATCGAGCACGAACACTCCGCGGAGCACCGGCGACTCCATCTGCTCGTGGCCGAAGGCGGCGAGGAGGCCCACCTGGGTGAGGATCCCGCCGCGTTGCGCGCCGTTCGTCGTGACCATCGCGAGCCCGGAGCCGCTCGCCGACGGCAGACCATAGAGCGGCGCCAGTGCGTCGTTCACGAACGCGTGCGTGTCGGTGAAGAGCGACGCCAGCGTTCCCTCCTCCCAGAAAACGTGGTCGACGAACCGCACCGTCGCGTCGCGCATCGCGGGGCCCGTGGCGTCGGACCACGTCGGAAACGTCGCCTTGTCCTTCTTGATCTTCTCGAGCAGGTTGAACCGCAGCCACTGGTACTGCATGTGCGCGACGGACTCGTGCGCGCGCGGATCGTCCAGGAGGCGCCGCGCCTGCACATCGAGGACCGCCGGCTGGAGGAGGCGATCGTCGACGGCGACGGCACGGAGCGGCGCATCGGGGATGCTGGCCCACAAGAACGTCGCGAGGCGCGCGGCGAGCTCGCTGCCGGTGAGTCGCGCGAGCTGGGGCTTGCCCTCCACCGGCGTCCCCTCTTCGATCTGGTAGAGGAACGCGGGCGCCTGCAGGATGCCCTCGAGGACGACGCCGAGCGACGTGGGGAGATCGTTCGCGGCGCGCACCGTCTGCCACGCCGCCGTCAGGCGCGCGCTCTCCTCGCCGCGGAGGGGGTGGCGGTACGCCCGTGACGCCAGATCCGACAGGTACGTGAGCGCGCACGCGTCGTCGGCCGACGTCGCGGCGCAGGGGAGCACCGCGCCCAAGTTCGACAGCACGACCCCGGCGATCGCGCTCGCGTTCGCCTGATACGCCTGGATGAGCGTCGCGGTCGGCGCCTGCACGATCGCGTCGTTGTCGTACACCACGGCCGTCGACGCCGGCGGCAACGTCAGGCTCGGGATCGTGATGCCTGGGAAGAGATCGCGAACGCTGTTCGTGTACGCCAGGTTCGTCAGGCGGAGGACCTGCGGCGTGACGACGATCTGCCCGTCGACGGTCTGCGGCGGCGTCGCGCCGGCAGCGCCCGCGTCGCCGGTTCCCCCTGCCGCGGGAGCGGTGTCTTCGCCAGCGCCGCCGATCACGCCGGTGCATGCGGCAACGAGCAGAGGAAGGAGGAGCGCGAGTGTGGACCGCATCGGTACCTGGGAGAGCGCGTTCGGGGGCCGAACCGGCTCAAGAAAGATCGATGAGCCGCCTAAGGCCTCGCGGAACCTCTCCTTTTCGTGCGCCCGAAGGTCTTGGTGCCGCTCCTCCTACTTTCCCTCACCGCCCTGGTGGGCTCAGCGGACGACGCCGCCGAGCAAGGCTCGCGGGCCGAGCCGGGCCGGGCGCGGGTGCGGCCGCTTCTACTCGCCGCAGGCGTGGCTCGTGCACGCGCTCAGCTCGGTGGAGCACTTGTCGATGACGCACGGCTGGCACTTGGCCGGATCGGCGCACGCCGCCTGGCAGTTTTGCTGCACGCACGTCAGCATCGTGAACAGCGGAGAAGACGCCGTCGGGCACGAGTCGACGACGCATTTTTGGAAGTTGGGGCCGACGTCGATCTGCCCGTCGTGCGGGCGGGGCGCCTCGCTGGGATCCTTGCCGACCACGCCCTGGACGCACTTGAGCGTCGCGTCGCACGCGACCGAGCCGCTCCCGAACGAGTCGCCGAAGGAGGCGAGCGGACCAGTCTTTCCGAGGAACGGGGTCTGCACGCAGTTCTCGAAGAGCGAACGCTCTCCCGGATCCTGGATCGCCGGGTAGTAGTAAGCGATCGTCATGCACATCTCCTTGTCGCCCTTGAACTGACCCTGCGTGACGAGCGGATGCTCGTCGCCTTTGTACTGGCAGACGGTGCGGATGTACTGCCCGCGCGTGACCTTGACCTGGTCGTCGCGGATTGCGGGCAAGTCCCAGTTCGTGCTGGTGAGGAAGGGCGCCTTGGCCTTGGTGCCGTCGGGCGCGTCGAGGAACGTTTGGACCTTGGTGCCACGCGAATGCTCGTGCGTCGTGGAGCGCACGAGCGTGATGTCCTGCGGAACCTTGCAGCGCATCTGGGCCACCGCGTCGGCGTGCGCCGGGACGACGATGTAGGGATCGTAGAACTGGATGAGGCCCAGTCGACTGTTCACGGCCGCGGCGTCCGCCACACGGAAGCTGACGTCCACCTCGCTCGTGGTCGGGGCGCCGCCCGTGTTGATGCTGTGCGTCTGGAAGAGGACGACCTCCTCCGACGCGAAGGACAGCGCCGTGCCGGCCGGAAACTCGATGCTTCCCTTGGCCTCTCCTTGCAAGAACGACGTCGAGAACTGTGCGTACTGCATGGCCCCGGCGGGGCTGAAGCAATCGAACGGGGCGTCGAGGTGGAGCTCTGCGAGCGGCGCCGTCGGCACGAGCCGGTAGAGCCCCCAATGGTGCGCCGCCTTCCACGACCAGTCGACGCCCGACACGAGGACCTCGCCCCCAGCGCTCTTCGGCATCTTCTTGTACTCGCACCAGTGGGTCTCTTGACCGGGCGCCGTCGTGTACTTCAGCGCGTACGACGAGGCGGTCGATCCGCTGTCCGCCGTCCCGCCGTCATCGGGCGCGGCGGCGGCAGGTGACGACTTCGAGGACGAGCATGCGGCGAGGGCTACGACAGCGGCGACGATGAGCGAAGATCGAACGAGCACGGGACCTCCTGGGGTAATCTTTACGCCGTTAAGACATGGGGCTCAATCCGAACAACGTCAAGATAGGCCCTGCAACAATTTCATCCCAGCTGAATTATTTGCTCGAGAGCGAACTTGACGCCGTATACATGCGGCGGGACAGTGAACCTGATGCCTCGACCCCGGGCCGCCCCGAAGCACGCGTACCATCACGGTGATCTGCGCGCGGCGCTCATCGACGCGGCGGTGCAGATCCTCGAAAAGCGCGGGGAGGAGGCGCTGACGCTGCGGGCGGTGGCCCGGCACGTCGGGGTGTCTCAGGCGGCGCCGTACCATCACTTCGCAGACAAGGTCGCGATCCTGGCCGCCGTGGGGGAGGAGGGTTTTTTGCATCTGTCCGCGGCGATGGAGGACGCGAAGGCCACCGCCGGGCGCGGGCCGCGCGACATTCTACGGGCGCTGGGCGTCGCGTACGTGAGATTTGCGGTGCGGCACCCCTCGCACTTCCGCGTCATGTTCTCGGGCATCCTCGCGTCGCGCGACTGCGGATCGCTCCACGTCGCGGCGGGGCGTTCGTTCGAGCTGCTGCTCGGTGCCGTCCTCGCCGCGCAGCAGGCCGGCGTGCTCATCGACGGCGATCCCGCCAGGCTCGCCCTCTACTCGTGGTCGATGGTGCACGGCCTCGCGATGCTTCACCTCAACGGCGTCGCCGAAGGACCGGCGGGCGTGCTGGGCACGATCGACGAGCTCGCCGAAGGAGCCGCCGAGGCGATCGGGCGCGGACTCGAAAAGCGCCCGGTTTAGAGCGACTGGTCGGCTCGAGGCCGCCCGTCAGGCCAGCATGTCGTCAAGGGGCATGTCGACCGGGAGGCCGAACGGCGCAGCGAGCGCCGCGTCGATGCCGACCTTTTTTCGCAACGCGCGCTGCACGTGCGCGGGCAGAATGCGGGTCGCCGTGGCGTCGTCGTACCCCTTCACCTGACTCGGGTCGTCCTTGGAGACGCGCAGAGGGCGAAGCTTGTCGTCGGTCGCGCCGAGGACTCGCCCCCCTCGGATGCCGGGGCCGGCCAGCATCATGGAGGTCACGTTCCAGTGATCCTTGCCGTTGTCCACGTTGTACGTGGGGGTCCGGCCGAAATCCGAGCCGACGACGACGTAGAGGCGGTCGGCAACCCCCAGCGCGTCTGCGGCGGTGAGGAGATACCGAAGGGTCAGACACAGCATGCCGAGCTGCCGGGTGTGGTTGCGATCGTGCGTCATGTGCGTATCGAAGCCGCCGAGGCCCAGGCTCGCGCTCACCGCCAGCCCTGACTTGAACGCGTGCAAGGCGAGCTCCGCCGACTGCAAGTAGCCGTCGAGCTCGCCGCTGCGGTAGCCCGACCCGAGCGCCGGGAAAGCCACGGCGGCCGTCACGGGCTTCGCGGGGAGCTGCTGGGCCAGAGCACCGAGCGCGGCCATGCGCTGATGCGATCCGTTGAACGCGGCGACGGCGTCCGCCTCGCGCTTCGAGCCTGCCTTCTTCGCGACGGCATCAAGCCGCGCGGCTTGCGCGGCGGAGATCCGCGCCAAGGTGTCGGCGCTGAAGTACGACCGCTGGTTGGCGACCACTTCGTCCGGGTTCACTGTGTGCGGGAGGAGAAACTGTTTGGCCGTGCTCTGCCCGGGAACGTGCGTGAGCTGGACGACGTTCGCCGTGGCCTCGTACCCGCCCGTGCTCATGTACGCGAGCGGGAGCGGGTAGCTCGCAGCCCCTTGCGCCGCCGCGAGCGCGGCGAGGCTCGGCAGCTCCTCCGAGGTCTTCCCGCTCCACACGTGCTTGGTGCCGGTGTCGTGGTTGTTCGTCTGCGTGTCGACGCCGTTCAAAATCAAGAACCGACTCCCGAGAGCGGCGAAGAACGCCGGCACGTTGTCGAGCTTCACGCCCGTCTGGTAGTCGAGGAGATCGATGGGGGCCGCGGAGATCGCGCCCACCTGCGTCGGCGTCGTATAGAGGCGCTGCTGGATGTCCGCCGTGGGCGCTTTCGCGTCGCAGAACAGCGTCGGGTCCCAGCCGCCGCCCGCGTGGACCGTCATCACCAAGGGGCCCGCGTAGGCTCCGCCTGCGCGCGCGCCCCTCGTCCATGGGAGCGCCAGGCTGAGGACACCGAGGCCGCCGGCTTGTAGCAATCTGCGTCGGGAGAGGTGACTCATCGGGGCCTCACTCGTAGAGAAACTGGTAGTCCGAGAAGACGAAGGAGAGGACGGCCATCCACGAGGCAATCGTGAATTGCTTGTCCTCACCGATCTGCGCCGGGGCCGGGAGCGTCGCGTCGAACGTGTAGCACTGCGCGACGTAGTCGGGCTGGCCCTGCGTGCCGCACGAATAGACTTGATCCTTCGTTCGATCCCACCGCCCCTGGCAGTTGTATTCGAACGGCGGCGCCGGTGACGCCTTCGCGAGCTCGTCGTGGGTGCCCTGGAAGATGCCGTAGACCAGCTCCACGTCGGGATCCGCGGGCCCGTGGGCGCCGCCCCACGCGCGGTCGAGGAGGAGGCCGATGTTCTTGCGAATGTCGGCGTCGCCCGCGCCGGGGACGGTCGTGAGCTCCACGGCCGGGAAGAGCGTTCTCTCCGCGGCGGGGCGCGTGAAGTCCCAGGCGGTCACCTGGCACGCCACTTCGTCGGCCGTGCGCGCCGCGATGGAGGTGATGACGGCGCTTGCCGCCGTCGCGCGCGCGGTGACCGAAAACGAATCGATGCCTCCGTAGAGGGTACGCACGTCACCGAGCAGCCGGTGCGGGCGCGGTTGCCCGACGCCCCACCCGCCCGGGGTGTAGACCGCGGAGGTGACCGCGCGAATCTTTCGATCGAGCTGCTCGGGCGTCAGGAGGTGCCCCGCGCCGAGCTCGGCGGAGAGCGCCGCGGGGACGGTGGGTGGTACCGAGGCGGCGCGAAAAAATGGGCTCTTCACGATGGCGCGGACCAGCGCCTTGAAGTCGAGCTTGCCGGCGACGAAGGCGCTCGCGAACCCTTGAACCGCGTGATCCTGCGCATTCCACGCGTCGAACCTGTCCCCGAACGTCGCTGCGTCGCCGTAGCTCGGATAGGCGAGCACGGGCCGGCCGACGATTCCTTGATAGGCCACTCGCGTCACGGACAACGGAAACCGGGTGTCGGCGCCCATGGCCGTGCCGAGCCAGGAGAGCATCTTCGTCTCCGCGCCAGGCATCATGGTTACGCCGAGCCCGGGGGGAAGCATCTCCTGATGCGGGTTCGTCGCGGCCGTGATCTTCAGATCTTGGTCGAACGACGACGAGTCGGAGAAGTTGCTGAACGAGTTGGCGACCGGGTCGAGCACCGAGTGGCAGACGGTGCACGCGGGTGAGTTGCGGGGCGCGTTCGCGACGCCCGTGAGCGAGGAAGTGTCGAGCGACCGTTGCGCGAGCTTCAGGATGTCGGTCGCGAGAAACACCTTCTGCGTCATGCGGGAGCGCGCGCGCTCGCGATTCGTCGGTGTGCTCACCCAGCGTCCCAGGAAGGACGGCGTCGACAGAACGCCCGCGTGGGCGAACGGACCCGCCTTGGCGCGGACGATCTGCACCTCTTGCCACTGCTCGACGTTGGTGTCGCTCGGAGCCGGGAACTGGCTCTCGACGCCATAGAGCTGCGCCAGATACGGGTTCGCCATTCCGTAGGGCGCGCTCAGGACCTCGGTGAACGGGGCATTCTTGCGGACGACGTTGGCGATGAGCTCGAGAGGCTCGGCCAGGAGCGCGCGGCCGATCGCAGACCACCGCTTGTCGAAGTCGCGGATGCACGCGGGCACGTCGGCGGAGCCTGCGCAAAACGCGTCGCGCCCCATCTGCCCGCCCTTGGCGAACGGGAACTCCACCGCGTCGAACTGGAATACCGACGTCTGGACCCGATCGCCGCCATCCGTCAGGAGCGCGTCGTTCCACATTTCCTTCACGCGGTCGAAGAAGGTCGGCTCCGTCATGAGCGCGGTCAGCGCCTTGTCGAACGCCGCCTCGTCGGCCATCGACGCCTCCTCCGGCTTGGGCAGCCTCCCGCCGAGGTTGATCGCAGCCTTTCGGAAGGTCGACTTCCAGTCGAGGAGCGGAACGGCGTCGAGGGGAGAGCCACCCGACGCCGGGCAGTCCGGCACCTGGTTCGAGATGCGCGCGGCGAGATCCTTCAAGACCGCGTACTCGGGGGCGTCCTTGCCGAACAAGGCACCGCCGCCGTGTGTGTCCCCGCCGATGGGCTTCACGAGGAGCTTGGGTACGCCTCGGATTTCTTCGGTCACCATTCGCGAAAGGCCGGCCAGATTTCTGTCCAAGAAATCAGGATAGGAATCCCACGCGAGGGTGAAGCCCGCCGCAGGATGCGCGCCGTTGTCCCCCGTGCTGGCCGTCTCGCCGGGCGCGTGGCACGACGTGCACTTCGCGCTCAGGATGGGCCAAACCTGGCGCGCGAAAAAATCCCGCGTGCTGACGCAGGCAGCCCCCGAGTCGGGAGAGGTGGCGTCGTCTAGGGCCGGCGCCGCGTCCTCTTTGTTCGAATTCGCCGGTCCGGCGGTGTCCGCGTCCGAGCTGCACGCACCGAGGCCCGCGGCGACCAGCACCGGGAGGACCAGGACGACGCGCGACGGGTGACGAAGAAGTCCATCGAACATGCCTCAGCCTAGGTTCGTGCAACATGCGGAGCAAGCGCGTGGCGAGTACTAACGGTGGGTCGCGATTGACCAGTGCGCGCGTGTAGGGCTGTGCGGCACGAGGTACGTTGCAAGGTAAGCGCGCGCGAGCTTCCACAGCGTGCTCGAAGGGGTACGCGGGTGTGTGGCGCAAATATTTGAGCCACTTCGCGTCGAGGGAGGTCTCTCATGGGTAGACCGATGCAAGCGCCTGGAGTCCGAAGGACGGCGAAGAGCAGCGCGGCGCGTGCATCGCTGGCGCTCGCTACGTGCGTCCTCGCCTTCGCGTGCGGCGGAAGCGACTCCGCGACCAGCGGAGGCGCAAGCAGCGGAGGCGGCGCAAGCAGCGGGACGGGCGGCGACGGGGGCGGCTCGTCCAGCGGGGGCGGCTCGCCCGACGGAGGGCCGGGCAGCGACGCCGCGCGACCGCCCGACGTCGACGCCGCCGCGATCCCGCCGCCGAGCGCGACCTGCACCGCGCCCATCTCCGCGGTCGACACGACCAAGCCCACCACCGTCGTCGGCAGCGGCACCGCGGCGTCGTGCACCGAGGCGGCCCTCACCGCGGCGCTCACCGCCGGCGGCATCGTCACGTTCGCGTGCGGCGCCGCGCCCGCGACGATCACCGTGACCAAGACGATCGCCCTGCCCACCGGCGTCGACACCGTCGTGGACGGCGGCGGCAAGGTCACGATCGACGGCGGCGGCAAGGTGCGCATCCTGGACTACGCGCACGGCGACTTCCGCAAGAACACGCACGTCCTCACGCTCCAGCACGTCACCTTCGCGCACGGCCACGCGACCGGCACCGACGCCTACGCCGCCGCGCCCGTCCCGTGCTCGAGCGGCTTCTACGACGGCGCCGGCGGCGCGCTCCAGATGCGCGACGGCGTTTTCCACGTCATCGACGCGACCTTCCTGAACAACCAGGCCGAGAGCGTCGGCCCCGACGTCGGCGGCGGCGCGATCTACCTCACCGGCGCGCTCGGCGCCGGCGTGGTCGGCTCGACGTTCGTGGGCAACTCGGGGGCGAACGCCGGCGCGATCGGCGTCCTGAACGCGGATCTCGACGTGTACAATACACGTTTCGAGGGCAACGCCGCGCTCGGCTTCGGCGCGAACGGGGACGACGCCGCCAAGTGCAGCGTCGTCGCGAAGAACGGCCAGCACCAGACCGGCAGCGGCGGCAACGGCGGCGCCGTCTGCATCGACGGCGGGAGCGACGTGACGCACACGTTCTGCGGCGTCACCTTCAAGGCCAACACGGGGGGCAAGCAGGCGCTCGGCGGCGCGCTCTTCCGGACCCCCGACGGCGCCAAGCAGACGACCGTGATCGATCGCTCCGTCTTCGACGGCAACTCCGGCGAGAGCGGCGGCGCCGCGTACTTCCACAACTCGACGTTGACCGTCACCGCGTCCACGTTCAGCGCGAACTCAGGCAAGGGCACCGGGGCGATCCAGGCCGACGGGTCGACCTTCGATTTGACCAACGTGACCTTCCACGGCAACCACTCGACCGCCGGCGTGGCGGCGACGCTCGCGCTCTTCGGCGGCGACGGCAAGCTCCTCAACTGCACGTTCGCGAACAACGTGTGCGACGCGCCGAACATGTTCGGTGCGGCGATCTTCGGCTCCCCGAACCTCACCATCCAGAACACGATCTTCGACGCGAACACCGCGCAGAACCCCGGCGCGCCGATGCAGTGCCAGGTGGGCACCATCGCCGGCACCGGCAACATGCAGTTCCCGAAGAACCACGCGAGCGGCGGCGGCGCCGACGCGCTCTGCGCGCCCGGCATCTACGAGGACGCCGCGCCGGCGCTCGGCGCGCTCGGAGATCACGGCGGCCCGGTGCCCACCGCCCTTCCCGCTGCCGGCAGCCCTGCCCTCGCGCGCGGCACCGGCTGCCCGGCCACCGACGCGCGCGGTCACGCGCGGAGCGCTGGCTCGTGCACCGCAGGCGCCGTCGAGGGCACCCAATGAGCACGCTCGCGCTCACCCCCTGGGCGTTCGATTGGCGAAGCCCGCGGGCGCGCGGGCAGGTACCCTCTCGGATCGTGCCGAACGTTCCCGCGCGTGGCCCCGCGGTCCAGGAGGTCGCCCCCGACGACGCCGCGCTCGTGGCGCAGGCGAGCGCGGGGAGCGAGCGCGCGTTCAGCATGCTCTACCGGCGGCACGCGCGGTACGTCGCGGGGGTCGCCTACCGCCTGCTCGGCGGCGACGCGGAGCTCGACGACGTCGTCCAGGAGACGTTCTGCGACGCCCATGCGGCCCTCGCGAGCCTCAACGAGCCGGCGGGCCTCCGCGCGTGGCTCGCCCGCATCGCGGTGCGGCGCGTTCACAAGCGACTCGCCAAGCGCCGCCGCTGGCGCTGGATGATCGGCGAGGCAGCGCAGGGAGCGCCGCTCGTGTCCGATCCCGCGCAGCGCCAGCGCGTCGATGCGCTGTACGAAGCGCTCGGCACGCTCCCGGCCGATCTTCGCCTCCCGTGGACCCTCCACCACGTCGAGGGCGAGACGCTCCCCGACGTCGCCGCGATGTGCGAGGTCTCCCTCGCGACGGCGAAGCGCCGGATCGCCGAGGCCGCCGAGCGGCTGGAGAGGAAGCTCCAGCCGTGAAGCCCACGCCGCCCGACGATCTCAAGGCCTCGCTCGAGCCTCCGTGGGACGAGGTGCGCGAGCAGCGTGTTCTGGGGCGCGTCATGGACGAGCAGCGGCGACGCGCGGCGGCGAGCGCAGGCCAGCCCGGACGGCGGCGCGTGGCGGCGGGTGTGGCGGTGGTTTTTGTGGCGGCGGCCGCGGCGGCCGTCCTGGTCGTTCAGCGGCGCGCGCACGTGATGTCGACTCCGGCGGTGGTCGCGAGCGCGGGCGCGAGCGCCATCGCACCCCTTACGGCCCCGACCAGCGGCGATCGCGAGCAGACGATGGCGCTGGCCGACGGCTCGCAGGCGACGCTCGTGCGCGAAGCGGGCCTGCAGGTGGAAGAGCAACGCGCCGACCGTGTGCGCATCGTCCAGAAGCGCGGCGAGGTGCGCTACGACGTACGCGCCGATCCGAGCCGCGATTTCCAGGTGCGCGCCGGCGGCACGTCGATCAAGGTCAACGGCACCATCTTCGCGGTCCGGGTGAGCGCGGACTACGTCGAGGTCCGCGTCGAGCGCGGCAAGGCGGAGGTCGACGACGGCGCCCGCTCGCGCGATCTGGTGAGCGGCGAGTCGCTCCGCGTACCGATCCATGTCGACGGATCGACCGACGCCGGCGCGTCCGATCCCGACTCGACGCCGGATCCGTGGGCGCGCGCGCCGCTCCCGCAAGCACCTTCCGCCGCGTCGCTGCAGGCCGACGCCGACTCCGCACGCGTCGCCGGCAACAACGGCGAAGCGGCGGTCGCGCTCCGCAAGCTCGTCGCGCTTCACCCGAAGGATCCTCGCGTGCCGGGCGCCTTGTTCACGCTCGGGCGCGTCGAGCGCTCCCGCGGTCGCGACGACGAATCGGCCCGCGCGTTCGAGCGTTGCGTCGCCGCGGCGCCGAAGGGCCCGCTGGCGGCGGACGCGCTCGCCGAGGCCGCCGCGTCGTGGGCGAGCGCGGGCGCGACCGCCGCCGCAAAGGCCGACGCCGCGAAGTACCTATCGCGCTACCCTGACGGGCCGAGCGCCGCACGCATGCGCGCGCTCGCCAGCCCGTGATCCGACGCCGCCGCCACCCCCACCCGTCCCGCTCCCCCTTCGCCGTCGCTCGCGTCCTCGCCGTCGCCCTCGCCCTCGCCGCCTCGTCGGTCGCGTCCGGCGCGCGCGCCGAGCCGACCGTGAATGCGCCGAGCCCGCCCACCGACGCGCTGACCGTCAGCACCGAGGGGTGCGACGATCTGCGCGCACCCGAGATCGAGCGCATTCTCCGCATCGAGCTCGCGCAGGTCGCCGATCAGTGGACAGGCGCCGAGCCGCTGCGCGTCGAGCTCTCGTGCGAGGCCGCGCGCGTGCGCGTGCTGGCCATCGATCCGTTGACCGACAAGCGGCTCTCTCGCGAGGTGTCCCTGCGGCGCACCAGAGATCGCGATCGCACGGTGGCGCTCCTCGTCTCGCAGCTCTTCTTGACGTCGTGGTCCGAGCTCCTCCTGCGCAGACCGCCCGATCCTGCCGCGCCGCCACCACCGCCGCCGCCTCCGGCCGCCGTCGCGCGCGCCGCCGAGGGTCTCGCGCGCGAGGCGATCACGCCGTCGTCACGTCGGTGGCTCGTCGCCGCCGTCGCCGGACCACGCGTTCGGGACGTCTCGTCGCCGACGCTGTCCGGCCGCGTCGCGCTGCGCCCGGCGCTTCTGTTCGGTGAGCGCTGGTCGCTCTCACTCGAGCTCGGTTACGAGCGTGGCGCCGCCAAGCGCGCGAGCGGATCGGTCGCGTACGGCGCGGCGGCGGCGATGATCGGCGGCGGTTTGCGCACAGCGCCGTGGGGCCCCCTCGTCTTCGAGGTCGGCGCGCGCGCCGGCGCCACGTACTTCGACGTGCGCGGCGACGCGAACGCGCCGGTCGTCGGGACGTCGACGTCGGGCGTGCTCGCCGAGCTCGCGCTCGGGGCCGGCCCCACGCTCCATCTCGGCATGGCCACGATCGGCCTCGAGCTCGGCGTCGGACTGACCGCGCCGCGCGCCACGGCGCATGTGGCCCGCGACACCGACGTGGCCCTCGGCGGTCCCTGGGCCGGGCTGAGCCTCGTCGTCGGCGTCGCCGAAGGTGGACCGTGAGGAGCTCTTCGGCCTCTTCGCTCTTCGCGATCGCGTGCGTCGTCACGGCGGCGGCGTGCGGCATCGACGACACCGTCCTCCGTGACGCGCCGGACGCCGCGACGCTCGCCGACGGCGGGCCGAGCGACGGCGGGCCGAACGACGGCGCTTCTCCGCCCTTCGACGGCACGGCGCCCGCCGACGCCCACGGCGTCTTCGCGGGTCAGTACTTCGCGTGCGCGATCGTCGCCGGACGGAGTTTTTGCTGGGGAAGCAACGTCCTCGGCACGCTTGGAACGGGGGATCTCCAGGGACACCTGTCCCCCGCGGCGGTCGCCACCGGCGCATCCTTCCGCGCGATTGCGGCGGGCGAGAGCCACGCGTGCGGCTTGGAGGCGACGGCGGCGCGCGTCCTCTGCTGGGGCGGCGGAGCAAGCGGCCAGCTCGGCCTCGGCGACACGACGTCGCGCTCGACGCCGGACGTCGTGCAGGATCTGCCGCCCGTCGCGCAGCTCTCCGCGGGCTACGTCCACACCTGCGCGATCACGACCGGCGGCGCGCTCTACTGCTGGGGAACGAACGACGAAGGCGAGCTCGGCATCGGCGACGCGCAAGCCAACGTCACGCGGCCGATCGCTGTCGGGACGAGCACCGACTGGCTCATGGTCTCCGGCGGCCAGGGCCACACGTGCGCCCTCCGCAAACCCGGCACGCTCTGGTGCTGGGGCCGCAACACCGCCGGCGAGCTCGGCCTCGGCGAAGGCCAACCGGGCCAGCTCCGCACGCCGACGCGCGTGGGAACGTTCGACGACTTCACGACGCTCGACGCCGGCCAGGACAACGCGTGCGCGCTGCGCAAGGACGGCTCCCTCTGGTGCTGGGGCTCCGGCGAGTTCGTCGGCGCGACGGCGCCCGATGGTGGCAACATCCTCTGGTCCCCGACCCAGGTCGGCAGCGACACCGACTGGGTCCAGGTCAGCACGGACGACTTCTCGACCTGCGCGCTCAAAGCGAAGGGCAGGCTGTTTTGCTGGGGCCGCAACGCCGAAGGTCAGCTCGGCGCGGGCGACGTCGCGTACCGCCCCGCTCCTACTGCCGTCGCCGACGGCACCGTCTGGGCAAACGTCTCGGTCGGCCGGATGCACACGTGCGCGGAGTCGACGGCGCACGCGATCTACTGCACCGGCGTCGACGAGAGCGGCGAGCTCGGCCTGGGCGACACCGCGCGCCGCAACGTCTTCACACCGCTCTCCTTCCCCTCGACGCACTGACGCGCGGATTTCCGGGACGCACCGATCGCCGGGCGCCTACGCGAACGCAGCCACCAAGGGGTCCCACCCGCATGCGGCAGGATGCCGCGGGCCACCCATGGTTCACCTATCGATAATCATGAAGATTTTCGCCTTTTGAGACCGGTACGGGAGATGCATTGCCTAGGGCCGTCGGAGGCGTTCCCATGACCCGTGAGGTGCTCGTCTTGATTCGTCGTGTAACCCTGAGCGCGCTCGTGCTCTTCGGGGCGGCGTTCGCGACGTTCGAGCTCACCGCCACCGCGAGCCCGTCGCCCCTCCCGCTGCCGCCAGCGCACGAAGCCCCGGCCGCGGCGACGGGATGCCCGCCTTCCGCCCACGCGCTCGCGCCGTCGCCCGCGAGCACGTGGCCCCAGATGACGCATCTTTGAACGCGCGACGACGGGCCCGCATCTAGGGATGCAGCGGGAGCCGTCGACCGAAACGTCGACGCCAGCGACCCGCCCGACATCCATGGCCGCCGTCGGTCGGCCATGAATGGTGTTGAGACTGGAAAATTACGTGCGCAACGCACGCCCTTTGGACTAAAGGACCGGCCATGACTCAGCCGTTGGAGCCCTCGTCATCTCGTTTGTCGGGAGTTGACCCGTTCCGCGCCCCGGAGTTTCCGGTGGGCGAGGAGCACGTCGAAAAGGCGTGGTTCGACGCGCCGCCGTCGTCGCGCCGCCCCTCGGCGCGCCCGAGCGCGGCACCCGTGCCGCCGATCGGCGATCGCGACGCCGACGCCTGGTTCCGCTGAAGCCAGCGGTCCTGGAGCCCAAAAGTCGCTAGTTCGGCGCGGGACCGTCTGCGCCTCGCCGGCCTCGGAGCGGAGGCTCCTGGCCAGTCACGCCGTCCACGAACGCGTTGTAACGCGTCGTGATCGGCATCGCCTCGCCGAGCTCTCCCGGGGCGAGCGCCTTCTGCACGAACGCGTTCCCGACGGGAAACGCGGTCACGAGGCGCGGCCCGTCCGCGCTCGAGTCGGCGATGGAATAGACGAGCAGGTGCGTCCCCGTCCCGCCGCCCACCGCGCGGGGAAAGGGCACGAAGTCTGTGCGCAGGGCGATCGTGCGGCCCTCGATGGTCAGCGACTCGGTGAGGCGCGTGACGGAGAGCTGCTCGAACGCGACGCGCCGGATCGACGGCTCGACCGCGCCCGCGAAGCGCTCGAGCGTGGCGCGGGCCCGCGCGTCCGTCCGAAACGCGACGCGACCGGCAAAATACGTGACGTTCGTGAGGAGCGTGCCCGCCGGCGGACGCGGCCCCAGCGCGCCTTTCGTGAGCGAGAAGGCGAGCTCGAGGTCCGGCTTCACCCAGCGCGCGCGCTTGTACCCGAACGACGTGTGCAGCGTGCTGAGCACGTAGCCGTACGTGTGCGCGACGCCCGCGTGCGTCTTCTTGCCGTGGCGCCGCGCAGCGCCCGCGCGCGCGGCGAGCGCATCGAGGATCTCCGGCGCGACGATCTCGGCGTGCGCCAGCTCGTCGTCGTTGAGGCTCGTTCCCCAGAGCGCGAGGAGCGCGGGCCGCGCCCCGTCCTCCTCGGCGTCCCGGACCAGCTCGGGCGCGAGCTTTGCCAGCGTGCCCGCGACGTCGCGCTTCGCGGCCGCGTCGCTCGCGAGGGCGCGACCGATCGCACCCCACGGGCAATCGTCGGACGTCTCCGGGGCCACGGGGCACACGCCCGGATCGGCGCCGCCGCTGCGCGCCGGCAGGCACCCCGCTGCCACGGCGAGCACGGCGAGCAAGAAAGCGCGGCTTGCCCACGCGCCTGAACGAACGAAGCGACGCAAGGCGCGATCCTACACCAAAAGAATCCTGCGACTTCTCTCTCCCCGGTGGCTCTGCACGCCGAGGTGAAAGTCTCATGGTCCTTCGTCATGCCTTCCTTGGCGCCTTCTTCTTCGCCGCGGTCGTCGCCGCGTGCCACCCCGCTTCGTCTGCCGGCGGCACCACCTGCCAGAGCGCGCCCCTCTGCCCCGGGCAGCGCGTCGACGCGTGCACGACGACCGACGACAGCGGCGCGTGCACCAAGGTGAGCTATTCGCTGGGCGGCAAGGAGTCCACGTGCGCTGCGTGCGGTGACTGCACCGCCGCGGCCACCGCGATGGTGAGCGCCTGCACGGGCAGCGTTGGGGACGCGGGTGGGCTCGGGGACGCGGCACCCTTCGGCGGCGACGGCGCGCCCGCAACCGAGGCCGGCGGCGACGGCGGAGGAAACAAGCCGGTGACCGCGTGCGACGCTCCGCAGAGCTGCCTCGCCGGCGGGACGCTCCAGCACTGCGCGACGACGCTCGGAGGCGCGTGCGTCTCCGAGGCGTACGCGTTCTCCGACGGGACGCGCGTCTCGTGCGCATGCGGCGACTGCGCCCAGGTCGCGGCGCTGGCGGAAGCGAAGTGCCTCGGCCCCCCCGACGCCGGCACCGACGCGAACACCTGCGGGACGTCGCCCGCGCTCCACCCCGAGGCGACGCCCGGGGTCTACTGTCCGTTCACCGCCGCCGGTCCGGCCATCTGCGCCGCCGGCCAGCAGTGCTGCGAGCCCCCCCTCGGCAGCGGTCAGTCCTCGGTGTGCGCGCCGTCCGGCACCGCCTGCGGCGTCGCGGGCTCACGCGTCTGGCGCTGCGAGGACGCGCTCGACTGCGCGGGCAGCGCCGCGGGGCCGGTGTGCTGCGGCGTCGGAGCGATCGTGCTCGACGCGACGTGCGGGTTTCACCGCGGCACCGCGTTCACCGGCTCGCACTGCGCGGCGAGCTGCGCGGCAGGGGAGATCACCATCTGCGAGTCGGCGGCGCAGTGCCCGGCGGGGAAGACCTGCACGCCGTTCAAGACCGACGGGCTCGCGATGGGGGTGTGTCTGTAGCGCGTCGGGCCGCGAACAGGAGGAGCGCGGCGGAAACGGCACTACCAGCT
Source organism: Myxococcales bacterium (assembly GCA_025359105.1). Lineage (GTDB taxonomy): Bacteria > Myxococcota_A > Polyangia > Polyangiales > Polyangiaceae > JANYHK01. The sequence continues at coordinate 170,896 of JANYHK010000014.1, forward strand.
CACGGGGACCGCGGAGGCCGCTACCCCCATCATGACAGCAGGTGCACGTGGATGGCCCTCGCAGCCCCGAGCTGGGCGACCCATGCTCGAAAAGTCTCCTGTGAGGAGGCGCGGGGGCACTCGGTCTCCTGCCGAGTCCTCATCGCTCGCAGTGCATCGCTCCAACTGGCCAACCTTCGCGAGCCGGATTTGAAAACCATCTGTCATCGGCCGCTCCCTCATTCGAACGAAAAGCTGCTCGGACCCCGCCGCCCGGAGCCGGAATCAGCCTGGCGTCTGCAAAGCCCTAAAGGATTCTCTCACCGATGGGGGGGCCCGCGAAATCGCGACGGAGTAGATTGGCGCTCCCGATGCTCCCGTACTACGGAACGCGCACGTCGCTTGTTGCCCTCTTCGCGAGCGCCGCAGCGTGCGGGGCCCGCAGTGATCTGGCCACGAGCGACGGCGGGGACAGCCGCGATGCCGCCGCCGTCGAACCGCCGCGCGACGCGGGAGTGCCCGAGGCGCCTGGCGGTCGTTGTGACGGGCTCCAGTCGCTCGGTCCCCCCGTGGTCGTCTTCGGTGCGCCGGCCGCCCGCTACGAGAGCCCGGGCGTGGTGGACCGACTGGGTGCGCTCGACGTCTTCGCCTTTCGCGTCGGGGCCACCGCGGCGAATGCCTACGTGGCCCGCCGCGTGAGGGTGGCGGGGGGTGCGGTCGCCGTCGAAGGCGACGAGGTGATCGTCGGACCGAACGCGCGCGCGGTCGGCGCCGCCGCCTCCGATGGCGCGCGGCTCGGGTTCTGCTGGCCCGATCCCGATCTCTCGGCGCCGACGCGGTTCGCGATCTACTCCGGCGCGGACTACCGCGCCGAGACGATCGCGACCATCGGTCACGGCGCCGGCGACTTCTGCACGAACCTGTACCCGTTTCATGGCCACTGGTGGGCTGCGTGGTCCGAACGGGCGACGCACTTCGGGGAGACGGTGGTCGCCGAGCTCGCGAACGACGGCCAGCTCCTCGCGGCGCCGCTCCAGGTCTCGAGCCTCGGCGCTGTGGCGCCGCACCGCGATGGCTTCACGCTCGCGCGGCGCGACGCGACGGCGAGCGGCATGAAGGTCCTCTTCTGGTCGAAGGACGGCGTGAAGAGCGTGGACGCACCGACGGGCAGCTTCGCACCCGACTCGACCTGGCTCGTGTCGTCGCCGTTCACGCCGGACGCGGTGGAGCTCGGCTGGTACAGCCCCCGCGGCAAGGCTGGAATCGTCCGTGTCGCCCAGGACGGGAGCGTCGCCTCCAGCACCACCGTCGACGTTGGCCCCAACTTCCGAGGAGGACCGGTCCTCGCCTCGTTCGTCGGCGAGATCGCTGTAGCGGTCGGCCGCCCGGCGAGCGGAAGTGGCGGAGAGATCCTGCTCTTCCTACGAGATGCCGCCGGGGTCCTTCGCGGGCACACACTCGTCCCGACCGCATCGCCCACGTCGCCGCGCCTGATCGCCCATGGCGCCACGCTGCTCGTCGTCTGGTCAGAGGACTTCGGCGCGGCCGGCGGCAGCAGGGTGATGATCCAGCCGTTCGGGTGTTGACTGGCCCACGAAGCGAACGAGCGTGACGTTGGCGCCAGCCACGTCACGCTCGAGGACGCGGGCTAGCAAGCGCGCGCGAGCACGCGTGGCACGCTACGAGCTCATGGTCGCCGCGCGCTCCACCCTGTCTCAGCTCCCGGCCCCCGACGCTGGCGAGCAAAGCTTCATCCTCCACAACGTCTCGTGGCGCGACTACCTCGTGCTGCGAAACCTGCTCGATTCGCCGGCGCTGCGAATGGCCTACTGCGAGGGGGAGCTGGAGCTGATGAGCCCGTCCGAAGCGCACGAGCACACGAAGACACTGATCGCCCGCCTCCTCGAAATGTTCGCCATCGAGCGCGACGTGCCTCTCCACGGCAAGGGGAGCACGACCTACCGCGCCGAAGCGAAAGCGCGCGGGCTCGAGCCGGACGAGTGCTACTTCGTCGGCCAGCGGGCGTTCCAGGTGCACGCGCTAACGGCCGACGGCTACGTCCAGGTCGCAGCGAGCGCGCTCGTTCCTGGCCTCGACTTCGAGGTGCTGGCGACCTTTGTTCGACGCGAGGACCAACACAACGCCGTGCGTGAGTTTCGCGATCGTCTTCGGGCGTGAGCCTTTCAAGGGTCCTCGGATCGTCGGATCAGAGGAGTCCGGCGCGGCCGGCGCCCGCAGGGTCGTGATCCAGCCGTTTGGGTGTCGACTGGCCCACGAAGCGAACGATCGTGCCGACGGTGTTGGGGTCGCGGAGGACGCGCCGGTGCCCGAGGCCGCGCGTCCGTAAGAGTTCGGCCCCGGGCCACACGCGCGCGACGAGCTCGCCGCACGCGATCGGGACCTCGTGATCCTCCTCGTCGTGAACCACGAGCAGCGGGCCGCGCATCGCGGGCGCGACCGCCTCCGCGCGCACGTCGGCCAGCGGGATGCCGAAGCGCGCGGTGAGGCGCCGGTGCAGGCGGGTCCGTACCGCGTCGGTCAGGCCCATCGCCTTCGCGAACATGGCGGTGAAGTGGCGCAGATCGACGGGCGGAGCGACCATCACGAGGCGCTCGGCGAGGAGGCCCTCGCGGCTCGCCCACAGCGTCGTGGCCGCTCCCATCGAGTGCGCGACGATGGCGTGCAGCGGTCCGAGCGCGTGCGCCGCGCGGGCGATCGAGCCGGAGAAGTGGAAAAACGACGACTGGTTCCCCGCGCTGTCCCCGTGCCCCGGCGCGTCGAACGTGACGACGCGAAACCCGAGCCCCACGAGCGGCGCCGCGAACGCGCCGAGCTGCGCGCCGCGCCCTTCCCACCCGTGCACGAGGAGCACGCGCGGTCCTTCGCTCCCCCACTCCCACGCCGCGAGATCGCCGTGCTCCGTCGCGAGCACGAACCTCCGTGCGCTCGCCAGGAACGCGGTCTCGGCGGCAGGCCGGGCGTACCGTCGCGGCGTCAGGAACATGCGCTCCGCCACCGCCGCCGCCCCCTCCGGAGCGATGCGCGACAGCATCTGCATCCCGCTGCGGACCGCCCGCAGCGACACGGGGATCTTTTTAGCACGACCGATCGTGCTATTTTTGACGGGCACGGAAGTGGCGGACGCGGTCATGGTGGGCTCCTCTGGGTTCGTGGCCGAAGCAGCGATCAGTGACGGGGCACGCGCGCGCGCTCGAGGCGGCCCTCGAAGGCGACGCGAAGCCGCGTCGGGGCCTTGCGGTCGCGCAGAAGCCGCGAGACGAGGTGCGTGCCGTACGCGAGCGTCAGGATCTCGTGCGCGAGCTGCTTCGCGTCGACGTCGGCGCGAAAGTGCCCCTCGTCGATGGCGATCTGCACGGCGGTCGTGAGCGTCTGCAGCCAGTCGCGCTGCGTGTCGGCGAGCCGGTCGCGGACCGGGCCGGTGCGATCGTCGAGATCCGCGATCGAGGCGACGAAGACGCAGCCGCCCGGCATGTAGTCGGCGTTGGACCAGCGCAGCCAGCGATCGAGCAGCGCGCGGACACGAGGCTCGCCGCGCTTCTCGCGGAGGGCGGGGGCGACGACGTCCCTCACGAAGCGATCGACCGCCTCGTCGAGCACGGCGATCTGCAGGGCTTCCTTGCTGGCGAAGTGCGCAAAGAGACCGCTCTTGCTCATCTTCGCCCGCTCGGCGAGCGTGCCTATCGTCACGGCCTCGAGCCCGACCTCGCTCGCGAGCGCGAGCGCGTGCCCGAGCACGGCGCTGCGGGTGGAGGCTCCTTTGGTTCCGGTCACCACGCCCTTATAATAGGACGACCGTTCTATTTTGCAAGGCCCCCGGCGCGACGGTCACCGTAAAGCTGTGGACGAAGGTGCCGCCCTGGGCGTCAGGCACCCCGTATGCGAGCCACTTCGAAGTCACGATGCCGCTCTGCCGCCCGACAGGCCTCGGTTCGTATAGAGCAAAAACACTAAAGTGCACTCGCCGGCATGAGAACGCCGCTCCCGTGACGCTTCGTCAAAGTCCGAGAGCCGGATCCCACAGCGTCACTGCCTTGACCCTGGCGCTGCCGAAGCTCTGCGACATGTCCAGGGTGACGCCGAACCTGTGCGACGCGATCTTCTCGATCGCGTTCGTCGTCGCCGAGCGACGCACGATCATCGTGCACGCCTGCGCCGCGCCCGGATGACGGTCGAGCCACGCCGCGATCTCCTCGGCCGCGTCGTAGCTGCGCGCGCGGAGGAGGTGCCCGGTGTTGGGATCGGCGCACAAGAACACGTCGCCGGTGAAGCTCGACGCCTCGATGGCCAGGACCTTGACGTTCTCCGTCGGGATCGACGCGGCGCGGGCCCGACCGTCGCAGCAGTACGTATCGTGACCGACGGCGGGCTGCGTGGCGGCCAGGCGGCAGGCGGGATCGGGCGCGATCGACGTCGTCGTGATCGCCGCGGGCACGGTGCTCTTGTCACAGAGGTAAGCCTGCTGCGTCTGCGCGTTGCAGGCCGTGGACGTGAGCGCCTCCTGGCACGGCGTGTAGGCGTGGCGCAGGTGAAAGGACGCCGTCGCGCCGGTGAACGCGAGATCGTCGGCGGGGACCGCGCGGTCCGACGTCGCGGACATGGGGATCGCGATCGCGGCGGCCGCTTGCGACGGTGTGTGGGCTACGAGCGCCTGGACGAGCTGCCGCACGGCACTCGTCGCGTCGTACGGATCCGCGAAGGCCGGGAGCGAGACCTTCGCCGCGTGTGCCACCGGTGAGGTGTCGACGAAGCCTGTGATCCGAAGCGGGCTCGCGCCCGGATGGAACACGGTCGGCCGCCACGCGCCGGGGTACGTCGCAAGGAGCGGCGCACCGCGCGAGTCGAGCATGCCGTTCTCGTGAAAGTCGCTCGCGCCGTCCCACGGCCCAAGCGCCGAAGCCGGACAATCCACCGTCACGCCGGTGGCGCAATCGAGCTTCTCCCAGTTGTCCGACAGGGCGCGTGATCCGAAGAGGTTCGTGATGCGCACGTTCCGGAGCTGCCCGAGCGGGCTGGTGCTCTGCCCGTTCATCGCCGAGTAAACGGACGCTTCGGCCCGGCTCAACCTGCGCACGAAGCTCGTGGTCGGCTGGTCGGCGGTCTTCAGGTTGGCCGCGTAGTGCAGCGTCATGGGGTAGCTCCCCGCCGCGATGTACCCGCGCTCGACATAGGAGAACGCATCGAGTTGCTTGTCGTCGGCGACGTCCCACGCGACGTCCTCGAGATCGATGGTCACGGTCGCGACGTCGTTCAACGTGGCCGTGTCGCCGCGGACGCCGTACACGCGCAGGTACTTGGTGAGCGCGAGCGCATATTGCTGGTAGTAGAAGCGCGCATCCCGCGCGGCGACCGGGAGCTTCGTCGGGTCCCCCTTGCCGAGCGTCTTCAGCACGGCTCGATACGCGCCGTCCCAGAGGCTGTTCGGGAGGAACTTCGCTACGTCTCCGTCGCATCCACCGCCCGCGAGGTCTCCCGTCGCGGCCGTCGCCGGGTTCGTGCAGAAAAACAGACCGGGAGTTCCGCCCGGCTTGAGGAAAGAGCGGTAGGCCCCGAAGAACCGCCCGACCTGCTGCTTGTTCTCCGCCGCGCCGCCGTCGTACGGCGGCGTGGTCGTGACGTTCACCGCCGGGCCCGGGATCATCGCCCCTTCAAGACCTGTGCATCCCGCGGCCGGGCTCGCGCCGAGGCACGCGGGATCGCCGATCGTATGTTGCGAGGCCGGCGGCGTCGCCGCCGTGCGGTAGATCTCCCGCTGCGCCAGGCGCAGAAACTCACGAACGACCAATCCGGTTCCGTGGAGATCGTAGCTTCGGCTCGTCGGGTTGAGGTCGTTCGCCACCGCCCCGCGCGCACGCACGTCGAGCGACCACTCCGTCGCGAGATCGGTCTTGGCCGGCAGGTCGGAGTCCTTCACGAACCCGAAGGTGTCCTCGTTCATCGTGAAGCTCGCGTTCAGTCCGCTGGTGTGGAAAAGCACGTCGTCGAGCGTATGGGCGCGGCCGCCGACGAGCTTCGCGAAGTTGACGTCGTCGTACTTGGCGACGCCGTTCACGCGAACGCAGTTGTCGACGAGCTCCTGGAACGTCGTCCCGAGCTGGACGTTGCAGACGTGCAGCCCGCCAGGGCCTACTGCCACGCGCGCGGTAGGGCCGACGGCGTTCAGCTGCAGCGAGATCGGCGCATTCGAAAACGGCAGGAGGCGCAAAAAGAAGGTGTACAGAAACGAAGGCGTGCTGCGGGCTTCCTTCGTCGTGGCCTTGGCGTCGCCCGCGAAATAGAGCGCGAGGGGGCGAAAACCGAAATAGGAGACGCCGGTTCCGTCGTCGAGCAGCTCCAGGCATGCGCCGCTCGCGAGGCACGAGGCCGCCGACGCCTGATCCGGCGCGAAGGTCGAGAGGACGGCGTCGGAGAGCTCGGTGACCCTCGTGTCGTAGTCGGCGGCCTGCGGGTCGAGTACGTAGGGCGCGCCGTTCTTGAGCGGCAGCGTGGCGACGCCGATCTCGTAGGTGTCCTTCTGGTTGGGACACGTGGCGTCCGCGCGGACGTTCTGGCTATCGGCGTAGTTGAAGCATGGCTGGCCGGAGGCGGGCTGCCGACCCTTGGCGATGATCTTTCCCGTGTAGCCGGCGTGGAGCTCGGCCCCGGTGAGAAGATGCGTCGTCGTGTCGTAGGTGACCTTGATCTCGCCTTGCGGGCCCCAGTGGGCGGCACCGTCGCCGTCGGCGATGGCGGTGCAGTTGATCCTGTTCGCCTCCTCGAGGGTGAGGCCGCGCCACGAGTCGTCACCGGCGAGGTCGATGTTGCCGAAGCCTCGCGGCGGAGCGACCGGCGCTGCGACGGCCTTCGCCCAGCGCGCCGTGGTCTCCGCCGCGGTGCACCCGCCTGCGTCTGGCTGCGTGCCTGGTCCCGCGTCGCGCGCGTCGCTCGCGTCCGGAGGAGTGTTGTCCGTCGGACCGGCCTCCACCGTGCCGCCGCCGTCGTCGCGCGTGGGGCCTGGACCGGGCCCGGCGCCGTTGTCGCTTCCGCCGCCGCACGCCGCCGCAAGGATCGCCAAAGGAAACGCCCGCAAGCCTAGGTCGCGCAAGTTCATGCACGTTGGATACGCGAACGTATGTGGAGACCTTCCGGATTTAGGGCAAACACTCTAAATCTCGAACGACGGCAACCACTTCGACACCGCACCCAGGGATGCCCCACCCGAGAGCCGTGCGGATCCGACCCGGGGCCCACGTTTCCATACAAAGGTGACAAGTCAGTGTTCCCGCCCCCGGAAAGTGTCCTAAAAATCAAACACTCCCCGCGTATGAGCCCAAAATTAAAGGACAAAATCACTTGGCAAGGAGGTTGCTCTAAGGGGGGCACGAGGTGCTCCCGCCATGTTCGATCGTTCCTTCACCGTCGCCGTCCTTGCCTGTTTCGCCGCCGCCACCGGGTGCGCCATCACCCCCGCGGACTCCGCCACCGCGGACGAGAGCGCCGACACCACGGCCGCTCACATGGTGATCACGGCGTCGTCGGTGCAGGGCCTTCACGGAAGCCTCTCCTCGGTGACCCCCGCGGTCCACACGGCGGATCCCGGGCACACGCCGGCGTCGTACCTCGACACGGACAGCGCGCTCGGCGCAGCCGGACCGCTCGGCGCCTGGGGCCCCCTCGGCGCGCTCGGCCCGGTCGGCGACAACTCGTGGAACGTCTCGGCCTGGATGAACGCGGCGGGTGACTGGAGCGCGTGGTCGAAGAAGATGACGAAAGACGGCGGCCCGCTCAGCGAGCACGGTCCGCTCGGCCCCCAGGGCCCGCTCAGCGCGACGGCGTACGGCACGACGCTCCCGGCGATCAACGACTGGTGCAAGCAGCTCCAGGCGGGCGGCGTCTTCACGGCGCTCGGCCCCGTCGGTCCGCTCGGTCCGCTCGGCCCGCTCGGCCCGCTCGGCCCGATCGGCGCGCACGGCTTCACGGCCGACGACAACGGCGTCTACCACCACGGCCACACCGTCGAGCGCACCGTCGACGTCGCGTACGGCAGCGAGACCCGCACCTACGAGCTCGTCGAGAAGTACACCGAGGCGTTCGCCGCGAAGATGAAGGACAACGACACGTCGTTCATGGTGGTGGGCTCGATCGACAACGCCGGCCACGAGACCGACACGTTCGCGATGACCTCCGCCGACGCGCAGTTCGTCACGGTGGTGCTGGTCCCCGAGAACGCGCTCTCCGACTTCGACTTCGCCGTCACCGGCGCCGACGGCCACGCCATCGCCGCGAGCAACTCGGACGGCGCCGAGGAGCTCAGCATGTTCGGCGTCCCGACGCCCACCGGGCACTACGTCGACTTCGCGCAGATCAAGGTCGCCGCGGGCGAGTCGCTCAAGGTGAAGGTCACCGCGAAGACGACGAACGCCGCCTTCCCGACCTACCGCCTCGTCGTGACCGGCTCGACCAAATTCATCGCCAAGACCGACATCAAGGGGAAGCACCAGGCCGTTCGCTGACGCTCTCGCCGACGAGGCGCACCTTGACGCGTTCGAGCTCGGCGCTCCACGCCAGCGTGGCGCCGGCCGCGACTTGCTCGAGGCGCGCCACCGAGCGAAACCCTCGCCGCACGAAGCGCACGCGATGAGCCCCCGCGTCCACGAACACCGGCCCCGCGAGCGGGGTCGTGCCGACCGGTTCGTCGTCGACGAGCACGTCCACGCCGGCGAGCGCGCCGGTCACCGTGACGGTGGCTACGCTCTTCTCGAGCAATGCGCGCCAGCGTGCGGCTTCCTGGCGATCGGCGTCGACGAGGAGCGCGCCGCCGACCGCGACGTAGCGATCGATGAGCGTGAGGGCTTTGGCCGCGCGTCCGAGCTTCCGCTCGCAGGCCGCCATGTTCCAGAGGAGACGCGGGTCGCGGGAGAGCTCGAAGGCGCTGCCGAACGCGTTGCGCGCGCCGACGAAGTCGCTGGCGTTGTATTGCGCCCGGGCGCGGTCGTAGGCGGCGCGCGCGTCACCGGAGAGCACATCGGCGAGCGGCGCGGGGGCGGGCGCGGCGTCGGCGTGGGCGGGGGATGCGAGGGCGAGAACGCCGAGGCACGCGAGGACGCGGGCGAGGGGGGCGAGGCGGGTCATTTGAGGTCCATGTCGCCGGGAGGCGGGGGCGGACGGGGACGGGGTAGAGGCCGGACGGGCGCAGTGGCATCGGTGCTCAGGGTCGGAGTCGGAGCCGGAGCTGGAGTCGGAGTCGGAATCGGAGTCGGAGTCGGAGTCGGAGTCGGAGTCGGAGTCAGGGTCGCGGTCGACGTCGCGGTGGAGGTCGCGGTCGTCGGCGCGGTGCTCATTCGCCATGCGAGGATCAGTACCGCGGCGGCGACGGCAATAGCAGCCAAGCGGCGGAGCTTGCGTGGTGGTACCGGGGCTTTCGATGGGCTCGGCGAGGGCGGCGGGGTGGAGAGGGCGACCGGTTTGTCGAGCGTCGCCGCCGCGGCCATCGACAACGACATCGTGCGCGGCTCGTCGTTCCGCGTCGACGTCGCGGACGCGACCGGCTGGCGACCCGACGACATTCGCGCCGCGAAGAGCACGCCCCTCACGCGCTCGGCCAGCGCGGCGCCGCCCGGCGTGAGCGGCGCGAGCGCCTCGGCCAGCTCGGCGATGTTCGCGTACCGCGCGTCCGCGCGCTTCTCCAGGCAGCGGGTCACGATCGCCTCGAGCTCCTTTGGCGCGTCGGCCCGCGACTGGGTCAGCGGTGTCGGCGGCTCCGTCGCGATGCGCGCGCCGAGGGCCGTGGCGCTGTCGGCGTCGAACGGGAGCGCGCCACTGACGAGCTCGTGCAGGACGACGCCGAGCGACCAGATGTCGGTGCGGGCGTCGACGTCGCGCGACGACTTGAGCTGCTCCGGGGACATGTACGAAGGCGAGCCCAACGCCCGCTCCGCGCCGGTGACGCCGAGCGCGTCGTCGGCGGAGTCGCGCGGCGCCTTGGAGATCCCGAAGTCCAGCACCTTCACGACGCCCGGGGTTCCCGGGCGGCTCGCGAGGAAAAGGTTCGCGGGCTTCAGATCGCGGTGCACGATGCCGAGGGCGTGCGCCTCGGCGAGGCCGATGCACGCTTGCAGCACCACGTCCGCCACGCGTGCCGCGGGGAGCGGGCCGTCGTCCTTCACTACGGCGGCGAGGTCCCGCCCCTCGAGGTACTCCATCACCAGGAACGGCGTCCCCGACTCGCTCTCGTCGACGTCGAGGATGCGCACGACATGATCGCTCTGGAGCTTCGCCGCCGCGCGCGCCTCACGCGCGAACCTCGCCACGGCGCCGACCTTCGCGGCCGTCTCCGGCCCGAGCATCTTGATCGCGACGTTCTGCTCGAGCCGCAGGTGGCGCGCGAGCACGACCACGCCCATGCCGCCTTCGCCGAGCACGCGCTTTACGCGGTACTTCCCGCGGAGGACTTCTCCTTCCTGGAATCGGCTGGTGGGCAAGGTTCCCCGTCTCGAGGCTGTTTCTCCATGGTAACCGATTGTGTACATCGCGGCCAAAGGCGGCAGAATGGATGGTCATGGCGGGCGGCGGTGACATTGGCGGTAAGGAGACCCAGGAGGTCGGCGCAGCCCTCGCAGCTGCGGCTGCGCCGGTCGCCTTGAAGGCCGTGGTCGTCGCCGGGCCCGACGAAGGGCGCGAGGCGGCCCTCGACGCGGCGCTCGAGATCGGCACCGGCGCAGGCTGCAGCCTCGTGCTCAGCGACGGGGCGGTCTCGCGCCGCCACCTCTCCATCACGCAGCTCGCGGGGCGCGTCATCGTGCGCGATCTCGGCAGCCGCAACGGCACGTTCCTGGGCGGCGTGCGCCTGGTCGAGGCCGAGGTGCCGGTCGGCGCGGTCGTCACGCTCGGGCGCACCAGCGTCGCCATCCAGCCGCGCTGGTACACGCGCGAGGTCATGCCGTCGACGAAGCGGAGCTTCGGCGAGCTCATCGGCGAGTCGATCGCGATGCGTGAGATCTTCGCCATCCTCGAGCGCATCGCGCCGACGGACGTGACCGTGCTCGTCGAGGGGGAGAGCGGCACCGGCAAGGAGCTCGTCGCGCGCTCCATCCACCACAACTCGGCGCGCGCGGAACGACCGTACGTGGTCTTCGACTGCGGCGCGGTCCCGGCGGAGCTCGCGGAGAGCGAGCTGTTCGGCCACAAGAAGGGCGCGTTCTCTGGCGCGCAGTCCGATCGCGAGGGCGCCTTCCAGCGCGCGCACGGCGGCACCATCTGCCTCGACGAGATCGGCGAGCTCCCGCTCGATCTCCAGCCCAAGCTCCTGCGGGTGCTCGAGACCGGCGAAGTGCGCTCGGTCGGCTCCGACGTGCCACGCAAGATCGACGTGCGCGTCGTCGCCGCGACGAACCGCGATCTCGAGGTCGAGGCGCGCGGCGGCCGGTTCCGCAGCGATCTGCTCTACCGCCTCGAGGTCGTGAAGCTCCGGATCCCGCCGCTGCGCCTCCGCCCAGAGGACGTGCCGGGTCTCGTCGCGCGCCTGCTCGACGGCAAGCTCGCGCCCGGCGACGCGCTCGGCGGGGACAACCTGGCCAAGCTCGTCGGCTACGGATGGCCGGGCAACGTCCGCGAGCTCCGCAACGTGCTCACGCGCGCCGTGGCGCTCGCGCAAGCGCCGGGCAAACCGCCGGCGCCTTTCGCGAACCTCGTCTTCAACCTGGGGCCGGCGGGGGCGCGCCCCGTGACGATCGGAAGGGAGTTTCCCGGGGTGTCATCCCCCATGGCGTACCGCGAGGCGAAGGAGCAGCTGATGCTCGACTTCCACCGCGCGTACGTGGGCGCGCTCCTCGAGCGGCACAAGGGCAACGTGCAGCGCGCCGCGGCGGCCGCGGGTCTCAGCCGAAACCACCTCTACCAGCTCATGAAGAAGATCGACGACGGCGCGCTCGGCGACGACGACGACAGCAGCAGCAGCAGCAGCAGCAGCGAAGGCCGCACGTGAGAGGCCTCGCGTTCGCGGCGGCGCTGGCGTTGTCGCTCATCCCGGCGATCGCGCGCGCGGACGGTGTGCCCGACGACGCCGCCGCCGACGCCGCCGAGGCGCTCGGTGAGGAGGCGTACCTCGCGCTCACGGACGGCAAGGCCCGCGAGGCGATCGCCCTCTACACGCGCGCCTTCGAGGCCGCGCCGGCAGCGCGCTTCCTCCTCAACATCGCCGACATCTACGCCACGCGCCTCCACGACAACGATCAGGCCGCGGCGTACTACCGGCGCTACATCGAGGCGCCTGACGCCGAGCCCCGCCTGGTCCTTCGCGCTCGCGCCGCGCTCGCCGCCCCCTCCCCTGCCCCTGCAGGACCCCCGACTGCCCCTGCAGGACCCCCGACGCGCAGCGGAGCAGGTCCCGATGCCGCCGCGCGCGCAGCGCCCACGAGCGCTGGGCCTTCGATGCGCACATGGGGCTTCGTCACCGGCGGCGTGGGCCTCGGCGCGATCGTCGTCGGCGCGGTGCTCGGTCTCGTCGCCAAGTCGAAGAACGACGACGCGTCGCGCTCGTGCGTCGGCCAGGCGTGCACCGATCCACGCGCGCTCGCGCTGACCGATCAGGCCGCCGGCTTCGCCACCGCCGCGGATGTCGCCTTCGTGGCAGGCGGGGTCCTCGTCGCAGGCGGCCTCACGCTCGTCCTCCTGTCGCCGACGCCCGCGGCGCCGGTGCGTGGCTTCGCGCTCTCGGGGGTCTTCCGGTGACGCGACGGGGGCCCGCGCTCGTGCTCTCCCTCGCGGCCCTCGCGGCCTTCTCCGTCGCCGACGTCGCGTGCAAGGGCGTCCTCGGCATCGACACCGGCCGTTACCTGGCCGACGGCGGCGCGGGCGCGGGCGCGTGCGACGGCACAATCCGCCTCCGCATCCTCTACGACATGACCGGCCCCACGCGCGACGTGGGCAACGACACGGGCAAGGGCATCTACGATCTGCTCCGCGCGACGAACGACGCCGGCGGTATCCGCGGCTGCCCCCTCGAGCTCGACGTCGCCGACACGAAGTACGACGTCCCCGCGACGCTCGCCGCCTACGACGCGTGGCGCGGCCGGTCCGATTGGGCGGGCGTCTCCGCGATCTTCGTGCAGGGCACGCCGATGACCCAGGCGATCGCTCCCCGCGCCGCCGGCGAGCAGAGGCTCGTCGTGACCAGCTCGTACTCCGGCGAGTTCGGGAGCCCCGTGCCCGTCACCCACGACGTGAGCGTCCCCTCGCTGAGCCGCACGTTCGTCGAAGGCGCCGTCCCCGTCATCAAGCAGTCGCCCGGCCATCCGTTCGCGTTCTTCCAGGCCACCGACTACTCGACGAGCGCGCGCATCGCGATCAGCCACGCCTGGCGTCAGGGCGCCAAGCGCGTCGGCTTCTTCTACTGCTCGACGAGCGCGTTCTGCGCCGATCCAGTCGACGGCGCCAAGGTGTTCCTGAAGGGCCTCGGCGGCACGAAGATCGGGCGGGATCTCACGATCGAGCTCGCGGACGACGACGCCGCGGTGGCCGCCAAGGTGCTCTCGTTCTTCCAGCAGGAGCAGGCGCACAAGGTCACAGACCCCGCCTACGACGTCGTGGACTGGGTCTGGTTCGGCAACACGCGCGCGTCGCTCGCGTCGGCGGGCAAGGCGCTGCGGGCCGTTGAGCAGCAGCTCGGGCTTCACGTCTCGGTGATCACGAACACGTACGGCCTCGACGAGTCGCTGTACGCGGCGTGCGGCGACGCGTGCGTGGGCTTCCTCGGCGTGCAGGCGTTCCCGGCGTGGGGCGATCCGTCGGCGGCGGGCATGCCGGCGCTGCAGGCGGTCCACGCCAGGTACCGCCGCGTCGACGGAGAGGATCCGAGCGCGCACCGCACGGTGGACTACGTTGCCGGCTACGTCACGGCCGCGGCGTGGCGGCTGGCGGCCACGGCGGCGGTCGACGCGGGCCAGCCGGTGACGGGCCAGACCGTGAAGGACGCGTTCGAGCGCTTCCGCAACCAGGCCATCGAAGGCTTCACATCGCTCACGTACACACCGACCGATCACCGGCCTCAGGGCACCGCGCGCGTCTACCGCATGGGCGCAGCGGGCGCGCTCGAGGCGGTCGGGCAGCCGCTCTCGGTCCAGCTCAGCGCCGATTGGCTCGGCTGGTAGCTCCGCGACGCCGGCTCACTGCTCGATGCAGTAGATCGCGCCGGTGCCGCTGCACGCCGCCGCGCCGCACCCGGTGCTCCACGACGCGTCGCTGCTGCGCGCGAGGCCCATCACCGCGGTGCCGGCGCCAGACGTCCAGCTCGCGCACGTCTTGCCCGCGACGATCGAGCCGTCGGCGTTCGTCCCCGTCCAGACCGCGCGATCGGTCGCTCCGCCGCAGCTCGGCGTCGTCGGAGCGAGCGCGCCCGATTCGTCGCGATCGATGCCGTGACGGTGGGGGAGCGCGAGGAGCTCGCTCCAGCCGCACGCGACGAGGGTGGAGCTCACGTCCATGAGGACATACGAGGCGGGCGTCGTGTGGGTGATGCGTGAGCCCGCCGAGGTCGTCTCGTCGCTGAGCCATGCCTTGAAGCTCGGCTCGATGATCCCTTGGTTCAGGGCCAGATCGTTGCAATGCATGTCGGCCGTGGTCAGGCTCAGGCCGGCTGCGCCGTACGTGGTGCTCGAGACGAAGACGCGCTTCTTCGCCACGATGGTGCACGGCGGCAGCGCGCTGTCGGTCCCGGTGTCGGTGCCGGTGTCCGTGCCGGTCGCATCGACCGGAGCGTCGACAGGCGCGTCGGCGGGAGCGTCGGTCCTCGCGTCGCGCCCGTCGGTCGCGACGTCCTGAACGACGTCGGCGCCTCCGGTGTCGCCTCCCGCGTCCGCGCCTCCGTCCTCGGCGCCGTCGGCGCCCTGCGGTCCGTCGCCGGAGCCCGGGCCATCGAGCGCGACGACGTCGCCGGAGCCGCCGCCATCGAGGGTCCCGTCGTCGCCGCCGCCGTAGTCGCTCAGATCGAACCCGACGAGCCCGCAGCCGCACGGCCCCGCGAGCGAGACCGCCGCGAACAGCAGGCGCAGCCCCCTCATTGGAACGTCACCAGCGTGCTGACGCCGCCGCCGCCGGGAAGGAGCATCGCGCCCACGCGCGCGCTCGATGAGGGGGCTCCGTCCTTGCTCGTCAGGATCAGGAAAGCGCCGACGCCGACGCCGAGGGCGCCCACGATCCACGCGACCGTGTTCACCGGCACCCACGTCTTGTTCGCGGAGATCGCGGCGAGCGCGTCCGCGTTGCAGCTCGTCTTGCCGTGGCAGCCGCTGTCGACGGCGCTCTTCTCGCCGAGGAGGACGAGGCCCGACACGCCCGCGAGCGCGAGGCCGGCCACGCCGACGCCGCCCACGATCCAGCCGATCGTGCGCTTCGACGAGACCGCGCCGGGCGTCACCGGGCCGGGCGTCTCTCGCACTGTGCCGGGTGGAAGCGGAGCGCCTGGCGCGACCTCGAGGGCGCCCTGCGTGCCCTCCTTGAGCGACACGAGCTGCGGGCTCTCCGCGCGACCCGCCGCGACCGCCACGCACGTGTGCTCGCCCGGATCGGTCGGCACCGCGGCGCCGAGCTCCGCTTCGGCGAGCGTGCGTCCGTCGCAGCGCACGACGGTGCCCGCTGGCGCGCCCGCGGCGAGCGTCACGGTGAGCTTCGGCAGGCGCGCCTCGAGCACCTGGAGGCGCTCGCGCGCCTGGACGACGCGCGGATCGGTGGCATCCAGCTTGATGATCGAGTCGCGGAAGTACGCGCGCGCGACGACCCATTTGCCCAGGTGCTCCGAGCAGTCGCCCAGGTTCAACTGCGTTCCCACCGACGGATCGAGCGCCTGGCTGTCGGCGAACTTCGCGCACGCGGTCGCGTAGTCGCCCGTCTGCGACGCCGCGCGCCCTTCGCGGAAGAGCCCATCGGCCTTCTCCTTGTTCGTCGGCTCGGCGCGCGCGGGCGCAGGCGCGGCGAGGACGCTTGCGCCCACCACGGCCGCAGCGAACGGGACGAGCCAGCGTGCACGCGAGACCGCCATCTTCTTCCGAGTAGCCTACGCGCTCAGCGCTGGTCGAGCCAGTTGCTCGACGAGGGCGTCGGGTGCGGCGTCGGGCTCGTGAAGCGGCCCGACGCCGAGGCCGGAGGCTGCGGCCGCGTCGTCGACGCGTGCGTCGCGGTCGGAGGGCTCGCGGTCGTCGTCGACGTCGGGGGCGGCAGGGCGACCTCGGGGACCGTGTCCTCCGGCGGGGGGAACGAGGTCCCCAGCCCGGAGGGCGTATGCGCGTCCGTGCCCTTCCCGCCCGCACGCGTCCCGGTCTGCGACACCACTGCGACCGTCCCGACCACGGCGACGAGCGCGGCGACGGCGAGGAAGAGCGCCGTCCGCTTGCGAAGCGGCGGTTGATCGAGCTCCGGCTCCGAGAGCCCGGACGAGACCGACTCGGCGGTCGCGTGGAGCGTGCGCGCCGACGCGATCGCCGCGATCGACGAGGACGACTGCGGCGGCGACACGCCGGGCGCCGGGTTCGTGACCATCGACGCGATCTCTGCGGGTATCCTGGCGATCGCCTCCTGCATCGCGCGCGCGCTCGGGAAACGTGCGTCACGATCGAACGCGAGCGCCCGTGCCACCAGATCGATGATCGGCTTCGGTATCTGCGGCGCGAGCTCCCCCAGCGAGCGCGCCGGCTTGGTCGCGGCGAAGACGAGCTGCTCGTTCAGCGTCGACGCCTGGTGGACCGCCTGGCCCGTGAGCAGGTAGTACATCGTCGCGCCGACCGCCCAGATGTCCGTGCGCGCGTCGACGAGCGCCGTCTTGCCGAGCGCCTGCTCGGGCGCCATGAACGCCGGAGTTCCGAGCATCGCCCCGGCGTGCGTCGCGAGCGACTGCATCTCCGGCGCGTTGCGGATCTGGGCCACACCGAAATCGAGGAGCTTCACCGCGCCGTCCTGCGCGAGGAAGATGTTCGCCGGCTTGATGTCGCGATGGACGATGCCCTTCTCGTGCGCCGCCGCCAGAATGTCGAGCACCGCGTACATCGTTCCCAGGATCTCGTTCGCCGCGAACTTGTAGGCGACGCGCTTGGCGCGATCGTCGAGCGACTCGCCCTCGAGCAGATCCATCGTGAAGAAGACGGCCCCGTCCTCGGTCACGTCGTCGTCGTGCACGCGCACGACGTTCGGGTGGGCGATCGCGTTCGACGCGTAGCCTTCGCGCAGGAACCGCTTTCGGATCGCGGTGTCGAGGGAGAGCTCGCGGTGCAGGACCTTGATCGCGACGCGGTTGCCGTTGCGGTGGGTCGCCGCGTAGACCGACGCCATTCCGCCGACGCCCAAGACTCCGTCGACCCGCCACCGCCCGTTCAGGACGGTGCCCGGAGTGAGCCCCGCGCGGGCGAGCTCTTCGTCGTCGGACATACCGAGAGTTAGACTACACCGAGCAAAAACCTACGCAGCCAGCCACATAAATGTGAGGAGGGAGTGGGACAAGGCCCACACCCCTCCCCGAAGGCCCGCAACCGCCCAGAACCCATTGAATACCTGGTTGACGCGGCCGTCTGACGAGGTTGTCGTAGGAGCGGGCCCGCTTCGGAGGACGAAAAATGCGTTTTTCTCGCCTGGTTGCGATTCTCGGTGTCTCTGCTCTTGCGCTCCTCTCCACCCCCGCCCTCGCGGACAAGGGTCCAGAGCACCCCGAGCACCGTGAGCACCACGACAAGGCCAAGGAGCTCATCCGGGCGACGATCCGCGTCCTCGAGGTCCGCGTGGCCGAGCTCGAGCGGACGATGACGTTCGACACCCGCGAGGCCAAGGAGCTCGAGGCGCACGCCGCCATCCGCGATCGCTCCGCCGAGCGGTTCGCCGCCGAGGCGAAGAAGTACCGCGAGCTCGCCGCGAAGATGCCCGCGGGCGATCCGCTCCGCGCGCAGGTCGAGACGATCGCCGCCGCGCTCGAGAGCAGCGCGGCGCACGACAAGGAGTTCGCGGGCCAGCGCCGCGCGGCCGCGAAGATCCTGGCCGATCAGGCCACCCAGTCCGCGGAGTTCATCCGCCTCGACAAGATTTCCATCGAGCGCTACAAGGCGATGCTCTGAGCTCCGAGACGGAGCGGAACGGCGCTTAAACGCGCAGGGCGCGGGACCTTCCGGCCACGCGCCCGGCTGCTATCAGAAGCGACCGCGAGAACGAGAACGAGGACGGCTCACCAGGAAGCGGAGAGCGACTTGTCCTTCTTCTTGTCCTTCTTCTTGTCCTTCTTGTCCTTCTTCTTCTCGCCGTGGCCGTTGTCCGTGAGGACCTTGCCCTTCGCCTTGCCGCCGAGGAGATCCGCCGCCATGACGGCCGCGCGGTTCGTCTTCTCCCAGGTGAACTCGGAGCGGCCGAAGTGGCCGTAGGCCGCCGTGGCCTTGTACGTCGGCGTGAGGAGGTTGAGCTCGTCGATGAGCGCCTTGGGGCGCATGTCGAAGTGCTCGAGGATGTACTTGGCGAGCTTCTCGTCGCTCACCTTGCCGGTGCCAAACGTGTTGACGTGCACGCCGACGGGCTGCGCGACGCCGATCGCGTAGGCGACCTGCACTTCGCAGCGCTTGGCGATGCCCGCCGCGACCACGTTCTTGGCGACGAAGCGCGCGTAGTAGCAAGCGCTGCGGTCGACCTTGCTCGGGTCCTTGCCGCTGAACGCGCCGCCGCCGTGTCGTCCCATGCCGCCGTAGGTGTCGACGATGATCTTGCGGCCGGTGAGACCGCAGTCGCCCATCGGGCCGCCGATGACGAAGCGCCCGGTGGGGTTCACGTGGAACTTGGTGTTCTTGTCGATGAGCTTCTTCGGGATCGTCTTCTCGATCACGAGCTCCATGACCGCCTCGCGGAGCGTCTTGTACTTCACGCTCTCGTCGTGCTGGGTCGAGACGACGATGGCGTCGGCGCGGACGGGCTCGTCGCCCTCGTACTCGAGGGTCACCTGGGTCTTGCCGTCGGGGCGGAGGAAATCCACCTTGCCCGTCTTGCGGATGGCGGCGAGCTGGCGCGCGAGCTGGTGCGCGTAGTCGATCGGCGCCGGCATGAGGTTCGGCGTCTCGTCGCAGGCGTAGCCGAACATGAGGCCCTGGTCGCCGGCGCCCTGCTCCTTGTGGAGCCCCTCGCCCTCGGTCACGCCCTGGGAGATGTCCGGGCTCTGCTTCTCGATGGCGGTGAGCACCGCGCAGGTGCCGGCGTCGAAGCCCATCGACGAGTCGGTGTAGCCGATCTCACGGACGGTCTGGCGCACGATGGTGGGCATGTCGACCCAGGCCTTCGTCGTGATCTCGCCGGCGACGACGACCATGCCGGTCTTCGCGAGCGACTCGCATGCCACGCGCGCGGTCGGATCCTGCGCGAGGATCGCGTCGAGGATGGCGTCGGAGATCTGGTCGCAAACCTTGTCCGGGTGGCCTTCGGTGACGGACTCGGACGTGAATTGGTAACGGGACATGGGCGCGTTGCTCCTGTTGGCTCTCGGAAGTCGCACCGCAATAGCGCGGGCCGGCCCGCCCGGCCAGTGGAAAACGCGCGAGATGGAAGCCGAAATCGGCGCTCCGAGGTTTCGCGGGGGGGGTCGTGCGAAGGTTCCTGAGCGTGCGAGAGCCGATGCGCCACGAAGGGCGGATCGCGGTTCAGTGACGGCTCGGTGCGCCGTGTCGCTGGCGCCACGCGTTTCCCGCCGGAAGGCCGAGCGCCTCGAGCCCGGGAACGATGACCTCGCCCACGGTGGCGTAGAAGAGCGCGCGCGCGTCGCGGCCGTTGCAGAGGCCGAGACAAGCGCCCTCCGTCGGGGGAGCGGCGTCGGGGTTCAGGTGCCCGAGCTCGTGCCGCTCGAGGTGCGCGAACGCCACCGCGAGGTAGCGGCCGACACGCGCGAGCGCGGCCTCGTCGAGGGAGGCCACCAGGCGCCCGGCGACGCGCCAGCCGAATCGCGCGTGCCCCACCTCGTCGGCGTAGATCACGGTGAGGAGCTCGCGCAGCGCGCCCTCGGGCATCTCGAGCCGCTCGGCGCCGATCAGCGCGACGGCCACCGTCTCGCTCAAGCACGAGATGCTGAGCAGGTTGCGAAGCGCCGCCTCCAGCCTCGAGACGTCCGCGTGCTCCGGGACGTCCTCCACCGCCGGCGCCTGGAAGACCGCTTCGCCTCCGAGCGCCTCGACGACTGCGCCGCAGAGAACGCCGTGGTGGCGCTCTTCCTCGGCGAAGCCGAGGCACTCGGCCACGAGCGCCGCTTCGAGGCCCGCGGCCTCGAGCTGCCGCGAGAGGCCTTCGAAGACGCGGGCGGAGGTGTGCTCGTTTTGCATCCGCCCGCGCCACGTCGCCAGCGCGGCCTCCGCGAGGTGGGGAATCACCGGTAGGGAGGGCGCGTGGCGACGGGCTTGGGCTCTAAGTTCGACGATCATGGCAAGCTCCCGGCTCGACCAGCGACGGCAGGCGACGGTTGGCGACGGTTGGCGAGGCTAGGCGAGGAGGAGAGGCATCGCCGGCGGAACGGGCGGGCCCCAGGGCGTGCACGTCGCGGCGGCGCTCCAGCCGATGGCCTCGCAGCACTGCGTTCGCTCGGGCCAGGAGAACGTCTGCGTCTTGTCGGCGTCGTGCGCGAGCACCGTGCAGCACGCGCGGGTGAGCGCGTCGACGCGCATGTCCGGCTTGTCCGAGGAGCGTGCGTCCTTCGGGAACGTCGCGCCCGCGACCTCGGCCTCGCAGCAGGCGTGCTGGGTCTCGCCGTGATGGTGCTTCGAGCAGTAGCTCCCCACGCTCGAACCGCGCGACACGCTGAGGTCGTCGCCGCTGGTGTCGACGGGGGTGGCGCCCGGAGTGCCCGTGGGGTCCGGCGGCGTTTCGACCGTGGCGCCTCCGCAGCCTCCCACCATCACGGAAAAGGCCAGCTTGGCAGCCGCACGAAGCGCGGCGCGATGAATCTCCGGAGTCATTTGGCTCGTCCCCTCTGCCGCGAAGGCGGCGACGAAGACGGTTCTAGCTCATGACACCGTACGTACAATCAGTATGAATCTAACTATATTATAGTGAATCTTGATACTATAAGGGCGGCCCGCTCAGGCCAGGGGCTTCTTCCTCATCGTGCGGGCGATCGCCTCGTAGATGACCCGGCGCGGATCGTTGGCGCGAAACACGAGCCGGAAGAAGTCGTGCGTCGGCACGACCGAAGGGAATACACGCTCGAACGCGCCCGTGCGGAGCTCGCGCCGCACGAGGTAGGCGGGCAGCACCGCGACGCCGACCCCCGCCGCGACGCGCTGGCGAATCGCCTCGATCGTACCGAAGCGAACGATGCGCCCGAACGCCAGCCGGTCGCCGCCCGACGGCGCATCACGCCAGTAGCGAAAGAGCGACAGGTCCGCGTCGATGTCCACGAGCGTGTGCTCGCCCGCGTGCGCGGCGCGCGTGAGCGGGCGCGCGCGGAGGAGCTTCGCGGAGCCGACGAACACGTAGTCCTCGCGGTGCAGCCGGATGTTGTCGAGCTTGGGATCGGTGAACCGCGTGGACGTGACGGCGCAGTCAATCTCCAGGGTTCGCACGCGGAGGAGGAGATCCGAGCCGGAGCCGAAGTAGAGGTGGAGCTGGAGCTGCGGCTGCTCGCGCGTGAGCGTGTCGAGCTGGGGGAGGATCCACGAGAGGCCGAGCTCGTGGCGGGTGCCGATGGTCACGTCCATGGGCGCCAGCGATCGGCTGCCCGCCGAGCCGGTGCGCACGCAGTCGGCCGCCGCAAGGAGACAGCGCTCGGCCGCCGGCAGCAGCGCGAGGCCCGACTCGGTGAGTCGCACGCTGCGCGTCGTACGTTGGAAGAGCGGCGTCCCGAGCTGCTCTTCGAGCTGCTTGATGCGCTGACCGAACGCGGCGGGCGTGAGCGCGACGGATCGCGATGCGGCGCGAAAATTCAGCAGCTTGGCGGCTGCGGTGAAGCAGCGGAGAGACTCGATCGACGGCAGCATGGGACCCGTTGCACAAGGCTACACGCTCTCGGAGGAGGGGCGGAGACGCTCAGACCGTGCCAGAATCACCCGGCCCGATGCCGGAAGACGACACGACGAAGCCACCGCCGGACGCTCCCGCCCCCGAGGGCAGACGACCGGATGCGCCGCCATCCTCGCGGCTCGGCCGGCTAGGTCGCCTCGCCGCGCTCTC
>JANYHK010000031.1 GCA_025359105.1 Myxococcales bacterium
CCCCCCCCCCCCCCCCCCCCGCCGCGGTTGCCGGGCAAGAAGCTCTGGATCGCCTGGAGCGAACCTCGTTTGACCGCAACCGTCGCGGACGCGAGCGACCCACAAGAGGGCTATTGCAACCGTTCAATCCAAGGACGGTTGCGATAGAGTTGGCATCAATGGCGAGTGTGGATGAGCACGCAGGCGCAACCGAAGCCAACCCCATCGCCCCCAAGAGGGCCTCGCACGCCGTCATCCGGTTGAACGCGGTCTCGGGGCCCGGCCAGGGCCGCGGCCTCGTGATGCGGCAATCGGTGGCTACGGTGGGTCGCCACCCCACCAACGACCTCGTCCTTCCGGATCCGCGCGTCAGCGGCGTTCACCTCGAGCTCGCGCGCGTCGAGGGCGGCCTCCGCCTGCGGGACGTCGGGAGCACGAATGGCACGTGGAGCGGCGCGACGCGCCTGTTCGAAGCGGCGCTGTCGCTCGGCGCGGAGATCGTCGTCGGGGACACGCTACTCCGGGTGGAGGCGCACCAGGAGTCCGGTCCCCCTTCGCCCGCGAAGGCCGAAGCGTTCGGAACACTGGTGGGGACGTCGCCGTCGATGCGCGAGCTCTTCGCCACGCTCGAGCGCATCGCCCCCAAGGAGCTGAGCGTCCTCGTGCAAGGCGAGACGGGCACGGGGAAAGAGGAGGTCGCGCGCTCCCTGCATACCGCGTCCGCCCGCGCCAGCGGGCCGTTCATCGTGATCGACGCGACGTCGTTGCCGGAGAACCTCGCCGAGTCGCTCCTCTTCGGACACGAGCGCGGCGCCTTCACCGGGGCGACCGAAAGGCGCGGCGGGTTCTTCGAGGCCGCCAGCCGCGGCACCATCTTCATCGACGAGCTCGGCGAGCTGCCGCCGCTCCTCCAGGCGAAGTTCCTCCGCGTCCTCGAGCGGCGCGAGATCACGCCAGTCGGCGGGACGACCCCGCACAAGGTCGACGTGCGCGTCATCGCCGCGACCAACCGTGATCTCCGCAACGAGATCGACAAGGGCCGATTCCGTGAGGACCTCTACTTCCGGATCGCCCAGGTGCGCGTGCACATCCCGCCGCTGCGAGATCGGCCCGAGGACGTCCCCCTCCTCTGTACGCGGCTCCTCGCCGACACCGGCGCGCCGACGATGATCGAGGCGAGCGCGCTCGAGCACCTGTGCTCGCAGCCGTGGCCGGGCAACGTACGCGAGCTCAAGAACGTGCTCGTGCGCGCTTCGGCGATGGCGCACGACGGGCTCATCCGCAGGACGGACGTGTCCGGCGAGGGCTTCGGCTTCCGCGGGACGCAAGACGAGCGGAGCGCGCTCGACCTATCCGGCACCTTCTCGGAGGCGAAGGACCGCGCGATTGATCGCTTCGAGCGCGCCTACCTTCGCCTTGTGATGAAGCGCTGCGAGGGCAACCTCTCCCAGGCGTCGCGGGAAGCAGACGTCGCGCGACACCACCTGCGCGATCTCTTGAAGAAGCGCGGCCTCTACGGCGTCGCCTTGGGGGACGAGGAGCCGTGACACGAGGCATCGTGGCGATCATGGTGAGCCTCTCGGTGATGTCGGCCACCCCGCTCACCTGGGCGCAGGCGATCCCATCCGAGAAGCTGGCGGCCGCACGCAAGCTCTTCGCCGAAGCCCTTCACGACGAGCAGGAGAAGCACTTCGACTCCGCGCTGGAGAAATTCCGAAGCGTCCAGCAGACGAAGAACACGCTGGCGGTGCGCTACCGGATCGCGGCGTGCGAGGAGGGACTCGGCCAGCTGCGCCGCGCGCTCGTCGACTTTCGTGCGATCGGCGACGACACCGCCGCCGACGCCGAGGAGCAGGGGATCGTCCGAAGCGCGAAGGACAAGGCGACGGCGATAGACGAGCGCATCCCCAAGCTGACGCTGCAGCTCTCCGCGCGCGCGCCGGCCGACGCCACGGTGACCGTCGACGACGAGCCCATCGGCCCGAGCGCGATGAAGGGTGATCCCATCCCGATCGATCCGGGTGAGCACGAGGTGCGCGCGACGGCGACGGGCGCGACCCCGTTCGCGTCGCGCGTCAGCGTCCACGAGCAGGCGCGCGTCGCGATCCAGATCCCGCTCGATCCGGTTCCCGCGCCGCGACCCGATGCGTCGCCCAGGCCGGCGCCGGCGCCTTCGGTGCCGCCCAGGACGCTCGGCTACGCCTTGCTGGGCACGGCGGGCGTCTTCGCGGTGGCGACGACGGTGACGCTGCTGCTCCGCAAGGGGGACATCGACACGCTGGGCGACGCGTGCCCGGAGGGCCGCTGCCCCGCAAGCCGCACATCGGAGCTGACCTCGACGCGCTCACGCGCGCTCACCCTTGGGCCACTTGCGATCGTGCTCGGCGGCGTCGCAGCGCTCGCCGGCGCTGCCGGGGTGTACTTCGTGCTCGCGCCGGGAAAGACGCCTGCTACGCCGACAGCGGCGCTGGGACCGTTCGACCTGCAGGGCTCGTTTTGAGGGCGCGGGTCCTCATCGGGCTCGCGCTGACCGGCGCCGTGGTCGGCGCCGCCGCGTGCGGGTCGGTGCCCGACATCACCTTCGTCGACCTCGCCTCCGACGGCGGCGGCGACGCTTCGACGGACGCATCCGGTGCGGAGGCCGCGAGCGATGGGAGCGGCGGTGGGGACGGCTTCGTACCGCCCGCCGATGGGTCCTCGGGCTGCCCGGCGGCGCCTCCTGCCGGCTTCGATGGGTGCTGCGGCAGCACCCCGTGCAGGGGAACGTGCACCGCGGCCACCTGCGGAAAATGCGGCGCGTGCGCGGGTATCGATGTCTGCTGCGCGCGGAACGCGAACCCCATGTGCAAGGCGCCCGTGAGCTGCAACTGAACCTTTGGTGCCGCCCCGGCCGGGGCCGGATACACTGGAGGGAGAGATGGCGTCGCCGGCGGTCGTTTACGAGCCCGGAGCCCTCGTGGCACGGAAGTACCGTCTCCTTCGCCCGATCGGCGTGGGGGGGATGGGCGCGGTCTGGATCGCGCGCAACGAGACCACCCTCGCGGAGGTCGCTCTCAAGACATGGCACGACGCGGGCAAGCCGAGCGACGAGTCCATCGCCACCGCGGAGCGCTTCCGCCACGAGGCGCGCCTGGCGGCGCTCGTCACCCACCGCAACATCGTCCAGGTCTTCGACCTGCTCGACGAGCCCGACGGCTCGCTCGCGCTGGTCATGGAGCTCCTTCGTGGCGAACCGCTCGACCGGTGCGTCGCCCGACGTGGCGGTCGGCTGGAGCCCATCCAGGCGGTCGCGGTCGTGCTGCCTATTCTGTCGGCGCTCGGCCAGGCCCACCGGCTCGGCGTCGTCCACCGCGACGTGAAGCCTGGCAACGTCTTCCTGACGGTCGACGCGGACGGCGTCGTCGTGCCCAAGCTCGTCGACTTCGGCATCGCGAAGGCGCCGGCGGCGGGTACGTCGTACACCCTCGAGGGCGACGCCCTCGGGACGCCGCGGTACATGGCGCCCGAGCAGATCCGCAACGAGAAGGACCTCGACGGACGCGCCGATCTGTTCGGCGTCGGCGTCATGCTCGTCGAGCTACTGACGGGCGTATCGCCGTTCCTCGCGTCGAGCTCGGCGGCGACACTGGCGGCGGTGCTCGAGCGCGAGATCGATCCGGACCCGGCTATCCCGCCGGCGCTCTGGGTGGAGATCGCGCGCGCGCTGAAGAAGCGACCGTTCGAGCGGCAGGCGAACGCAACCGAGCTGGCGGATGGGCTTCGGCGCGCACTCGGAACGACCGAGACGGAGCTGCTCGCCGCACTTCAGTCGATCGCGCCGAGCCACGACCTCGTCGCGCCGCTCTCGGAGTCCGCGCCCACGCAGCTCGCCTCGGAGTCGATGGTGCTCCCGATGCGGCGCCGGCGAAACGGCTGGACGCTGGCGCTGGGCGCGGCGCTGGCGGTCGCGACCCTGGTCGCCGTCGTCGCGATCGCGCGGAGGAGCAGCGCGCCCGCCGCCGCGACGCCGGCCCCCCGAACGCCCATCGCGATCGAAGTCCCAGCGCCGACACCGACCGGGCAGGCCATGGCGCCCGCCGCGGCGGGTCCTTCGCCACCGACGAGCGCCACACCCGCGAGCATCGGGACGGAAGCCGACGCGATCCCGAGCGTCGCTGCCACGACCGACGCGCCCCAGCGAACGACGCCGCGGGGCCAGCAACCGTCCGCCCGCCCGACGACCCCGCGCCCGGGCGCCCGCAAAGGCGTGGCGACGACACCTGGCTTCTGAGCGTGCGAGTCCCCTGACCGGAGCCGACGAAGACGAAGACGAGCTTAAGCGCTTAAGGAAGCTCTCATTCCATTTCCGCCTTGGCGGCGGGCAGCGTCGTGGCATTCGCGCTGGCCGGCGGCGCATCCGTCGCGGGCGGCGCAGGTGCAGCCGGCGGCGCAGGTGCAGCGTCGGGCTTGGCGAGCTGCGGGAGCTCCTTCTCGATCGTCGCGAGGAGGTCCTCGATCATCGCCCGCGTTTCCTTCTTGTCGTGGGCCTCGGCGTCCGGCGTCGCCGGGGGCGGCCAATGCGACACGTAGCGCGGCGCTTCGCCGGGTCCGCTCGCGTCGATCCACGTGACGTGCCCGGTGCCGGGGTCGCGCACGTCGATGTGCACGAACGAGCTGTTCGGGTAGTAGCCGCAGCCGGTATCGGTGAGCGTCTTGCAGAAGGCGACGAGATCCTCGTTCTTCACGCCCTCGATGCGAAAGTCCATCGCGCGGCCGCTCGCGTGGTAGCTGCCCGCCGAGCTGGGACGCGATCCGGAGACGATGCTCACCTTGCTCGCGATCCCCGTCTTGCCGAAGTGCGTGACGACGAGCCCGAGGCGCTCGATGAGCCCGGCGTCGATGCTCACAGCCGGCTTGTCGGTGCCGCCGGGGCGAAGGAGGACGCCCATCTTCTCGGCCGAGCCCGGCGCGGGGCTGCCGTCGCACTTGGTCAGCGTGACCGTCTCGTCGTCCGTGCCGCGCAGGACGTGAATCGGCGCCTGGAGGCACGCCGGCTTGTCCCCGTGCTTGCCGCGCGCGAGCAGCGTGCGCGGCGCGGGTGACGGAGCCGGCGACGGTGCGTGCTGCGCCTTGGGCTGTTCGCCCGGCAACGGCGGGAGCTCCGCCGAGATCGCTAGCGCGAGCGACGCACCTGGGACCGCTTGCTTGTTGTCGCCACTCTTGGCGGGGCTCTTCTTGGCGTCGGCGCGGCGCGCCTCTCGCTTCTTGCCGACGTGCTTCATGTCGGTCTTCTTGGTCTCGCCCTTCCTCACGTCGGCCTTGGGGACCGACGCGAGCGGCTTGGCCATCGAGAGCGCCGCGCCGTGCGCGTCGGGCTTGTTGTCGATGACGTGCTTGCGGCGGCTGGCGACGGCGCCGACGACCTTCGGCGAGGACGGGCGGCTCTTGCCCGGCTTGGCCGCCTTGTGAACAGCGTGCGACGAGGACGACGACGAGGCCGTCGCCGCGCCTTCGGGTGCAGCCAGCGCGATGGGCGCGCTGAGAACGACGGACAATGCGAGGGCGAGAGCGACTTTGAAGGGCATCGAGAATTCCTCCGGCCCATCCTTTCTGCCTACATCCGACCACAAGGGCCAAATGATCGACGGATCTTTTTCGCGTTCTGCCGTTGCGCCAGGAGCAAACCTGGGGCATCCGGCGCGTGCAGCACGATGCGCGTTCGAGCCAATCTCATCGATCCGGTCGCAAGAGAGCGGCACCTCGCCGCGCTCGAGGCGCTCTTCACGCCGAAGGCCCCAGCGAGCGTGAGCGCGCCCGCGCCGAGCACACGCTCGCTCGCGAAGATCGTCTCCGCCGCCGGCGCGCCCGCCGACCCCGCGCGCGAGAAGCTCCTCGCCGCGCTCCTCGCTGCCGAGGGCGCCGAGCCGGTACGACGCGCGGTGAGCGCGCTCGAGCTCGCGGGCCACGCCGTGCCGCGCCGGCAGGACGCGCTCCTCCGCCTCCTTCAGCACCCCGACGAGCGACGCGTGCGCAGGGCGATCGACGCGCTCGCGGCGCTCTTCGACGCCGAGCCGCCCGCGCGGCGCCCCGTGCTCGAGGCACGCCTCCGCCGGCTGGAGGAGCTCGCCGACGACCTGGAGACGCGGGAGGCGGCGACGGCACTGCGACGACGCATGCACCGCGCCGTGGCGTGATGGATCGGGCGACCTTCGAGGCCAAGCTCAAGGCCCTGCTCACCGCGCGCAAGAGCGCGACCAGCAACACGGGCTGCGTCTCGTGCGAGAACTGCGAGCGCTGCACCGACGCGACGTTCTGCGAGCGCTCGGTGGGCCTCGTCCGCTCGCACTACTGCAAGGACTCGAGCGACTGCACGGACTCGACGCACCTCGCTCGCTGCAAGGCCTGCCTTTCGTCGCAGCACCTCACCGACTGCGACGGGTGCGCGCACAGCGCCTACCTCGTCAAGTGCACGGGCCTCTCCGGCTGCACGTATTGCTTCGGATGCGTCGGGCTCTCGAAGAAGGATTTCCACATCCTGAACGAGCCGTACGATCGCCAGACCTACTTCGAGGTGACGGCGAAGCTCACGCGCGAGCTCCGACTTTGAGGGCCGTCGTCCAGCGCGTCGACGAGGCCGAGGTGACCGTCGCCGGCGAGACGACGGGCAAGATCGGCCGCGGCCTGCTCGTGTACCTCGGGGCCGGCAAGGGAGACACCGACGCCGATCGCGCCTACGTGCTCTCGAAGATCCTCGGCCTGCGCATCTTCGACAACGAGGAGGGCAAGATGGACCGAAGCGTGATCGACGTCGGCGGCGCTCTGCTCGTCGTGAGCCAGTTCACCTTGTACGGCGACGTTCGCCGCGGCCGCCGCCCCAGCTTCGACGACGCGATGCCGCCCGAGGACGCCGAGCGCGTGTACGACGCGTTCGTCGCCGAAGCGCGCGCCCAGCTCGAGGTCGCGACCGGCCGCTTCCGCGCGCACATGCTGGTTCGCAGCGTGAACGCGGGGCCGGTCACGATCTGGCTCGACAGCGCGAAGGGCTGAGCGCCTCTCCCCGATGTGAGCGGCAACGAGGCTTCACGCGACAGGTATTCGCGCCGATTTGCGCTATCCTCAGTCCGAGGTCGATGACAGTTCCTGCAAGGCGAGTCGTCGGACGTCGCACTGAATCCCCGGGAGACCGCGCCGGCCTCGACGAGCTCGCTCGCAAATTCGGCGGCGGAGCGCCAAAGGGCGTCTTTCGCTACAAGAGCCAAGAAGAGGCCAACCGAGACTGGAATCAATGGATTTGCGAACGCGTGCAGCGACGTATCAAGATGTGCTCCGAGTAGCGGAGCTGCTCGAAGCGGAGCACGTGGAGTACGCCCTGATCGGAGGGTACGCTCTGGCGCTCCAAGGCATCGTCAGGCTGACCGAGGACGTGGACATCCTCGTGGAGCCTTCGGTGGAGAATGCCCGACGGTGGGTGCGCGCTCTCTCCCGACTCCCGGATGGCGCCGCCAAGGAGCTCGCCGGAGACGAGACCCTGCATGAGGAGCCGTACGCGATCCGCATCAACGACGAGTTCACCGTCGATGTCATGAACTCGGCATCGGGCTTCAGCTGGAGCGACATGCTCCCCTATCGAACTCGGATCGAAGGGATCAACGTCGTGTCGCTGGAAGGGCTCGCCCGAATGAAGGAGCACGGCCGACTGAAGGACCGCGCCGACGCGGAGGCCATCCGCAACGCGCTCGACCCGAAGGCCAGACCGTAAGGTCTTTGCAGAGCGGGCCAGAGCGAGGCCCGCTCGCGTCAGGAGGGGCCCGCGCCGATCGCGCGCTCGAGGCGCGCCCACATCCGCGGGTCGCCGAGATCGCCGAGCGCCTTGCGGAAGGCCTGCCACTCCGACCGGTACATGGCGAGCTTCTTCGGCACGTCGCGCGACGCCTCGACGTTCGCGATGCGATCGGCGAGCTTCAGGATCGCCGCCGCCGGGTGCGCGCGGATCTTCGCGTACGCGGTGGCGTTGCGCTCCTTCCGGTCGGCGCCTTCGCCGGTGACGGCCCACACGAGCTCGGCCACGTCGGCGCCGAAGCGCGTGACGATGTCGTCCTTGGAGACGTCCGCGTCCTCGACGACGTCATGCAGCCAGGCCGCCACGCCGAGCGCGCCGCCGTATCCGAAATCGGTGAGGACGGTGCGCACCTGGGTGAGGTGCTTGTCGTAGGGCGCGTCGCCGTACTTCTGGCCGCCGTGGGCCGACTGCGCGAACACGCGGGCGTCAGTTTCGCGGGGATCGAGCATGGCGGGGGCATTGTAAGCGATTGCCGACAACTTGTGGATCGGCGCGACGAAACCTAGTTGAATCCCGCTGGTGACGGACGACGCGGCGAAAATCGAGCCCGAGGCGCCCCCCGCGGAGGCGGCGGCGGGCGGCGCGGGGGCGACGGCAACGGCTGCCGCGAACGCGGAGGAGACGGGCGATCTGGTCTTCGACACGCTCTGGGGTCGCGTGCTCGCGGCGTGGGACGACGACAAGACGCACGGCGCGGCCCTCGAGTATGCGCTCCGAGCGCATCGGCTGCCCGAGCTTGCAGGCCGCTACCGCGCCCTTGCCGACGATCCGGAAAAGGGGACGCGCGCGAAGAAGAGGATCGACGGGATCGTCGTCGCGGCGACGCAGATCATGCTGTCGACCAAGACACCGAAGCTGGAGAAGACGCCCTCGTACCTCACGTGGACGGCCTTCCTCCTGTTCGTCATCGTGGTCGGCTTCTTGTGGTACGCGATCGCGGTGAAGCACTGAGGCGGGTGGCCAGCGCGAGCGCCCCGCGCATGCCGCGCGGATCCGCGGTGCCTTTTCCGGCGCGGTCGTAGGCGGTGCCGTGATCGACGCTTGTGCGGACGATCGGCAGCCCGAGCGAAACGTTCACCGCCTCGCCGAAGCTCGTGAGCTTCATCGCGATGGTCGCCTGGTCGTGGTACATCGCGACGGCGCCGTCGAAGGTGCCCGCGGCGGCGAGGCGCAGCGCACTCTCGGCGGGGACCGGTCCCGCGACGGTCGCGCGGAGTCCTGCGCGCGCGATGCGCTCGCGCGCAAGGACGATACCGGGACCGATCGCGCGCGTCTCTTCGTGGCCGAGCCGCCCGGCCTCGCCGGCGTGGGGGTTCATGCCGCACACGACGAGCTTGGGCGCGCCTCCACGCGCGCGCGCGCGGACAAGGAGATCGGCGAGCCAGTAGGTGGCGCGCGCGACGGCCGCCTTGGTGATGGCGGGCGGGACCTTGGCGAGCGGGAGGTGCGTCGTCACCAGCGACGTGACGAGCCCTTCGCCGTAGAACGCCATCACGACCTCGCGCGCGTGCAAGCGGCGCTGCAGGTGCTCGGTGTGGCCCAGAAAACCGCGGGCGCCCGGCGCGCCGCTGCCGGCGATCGCGTCCTTGCTCACGGGGCCCGTCACGAGCGCGTCGGCGTCGCCGCGACGGACGAGATCGCACGCCGCATCGATCCACGCGAGCTGCGCGGCGCCGGCCGCGCGCGTCGGGCGGCCCGCCGCGCGATCGGTAGCGGCGAGGGCGCGGCCCGGCTGCAGGACGCCGAAGAGCCCTTTCGGGAGGTGCCACGCGTCGGCTGCCTCCGGGACGACGACGAAGCGATCCTCGCGCACCCGGCAAACGCGCGCCGCCGCGCGGATCGCGCCCAGGTCGCCGACGAAGAGCGCGCGCGCGCCGCGGAGCGACGACGCCGCGGCGACGGAGACCTCGGGCCCGACGCCGCACGGGCAGCCGATGGAGATGGCGAGCCGAGCCGTCATCGCACGCGGGCGCGGGCGCGCGGGCGGGCGCTCGCGTCGGGTAGCGGCGCCTTGGTGCGCGTCGTCGCGAGTGGAGGAAGCTCGTGCTCGTCCGCGCTGTCGGCTCCGTCTGCACCGTCGGTACCGTCGGCACCGTCCGCGTCGCCGCCGCGCCCCGCTCCGTCGCTCGGCGTGCGCAGCTTGTAGCCGGCGCCTCGCAGCGTCTCGAGCGGCAGCGCGTCGCCGAGCTTCGCGCGGAGCCGACGCACGTGGATGTCGACCGTGCGCGCGCCGCCGTCGTAAGACATGCCCCACACGCGCGCGAGCAGCGCGTCGCGGCCGAAGACTCGCCCGCGGTTGCTGGCGAGGAACGCGAGGAGCGCGAACTCCTT
This sequence comes from Myxococcales bacterium, assembly GCA_025359105.1. Classification (GTDB taxonomy): domain Bacteria; phylum Myxococcota_A; class Polyangia; order Polyangiales; family Polyangiaceae; genus JANYHK01. Next base: position 10,130 of record JANYHK010000031.1, read on the forward strand.
GGCGGTGAGCGACACGCGGCGGCCGTCCACCGTCACCTCGTGCGCCGCGCGATCGATGACGATCCCGCCCATCTTGAGCCGCTCGTCGTTGGCGAACTCGCTCCGCTTCCACTCGAGCGCCCGGATGCGCGCGTAGAGCTCGGCGGGGACGTAGGGCGGCACGATGAAGTCGTCGAAGCCACTCGACGGCTCGACGCGCGCGACCTGCCGCTCGGGCACCGAGAGGATCGCCGGCACCACCTCGAGGCTCGGCTCACGGCGGAGCGCGCGGAGCGCGGCGATCGCGAGGTCCGGTCGATCGGCTCCCTCGACCACGATCGCGCGCGCGCGATCCTCGCCGAGCGCGAGGACACCGGACACGTCGTCCCAGAGATCGAGGGTGCGGACGCGCGCGCCAAGCTGACGCAGGATCGCGGCGGCGCCATCTTCGCTCTCGAGGTGCGTGCCGTGCCCCACCACGAGCACGAACGGGGACTTTTCACCCGACATCGTCCTCCTGATAGCGGGTGTCGGCCCACGGGGCAATCCGGCCCAACCGGAGGTGGCGAACCGGTCGCTTCCGCCTCGCCAAGCGGACGGAATCGTTACCCTTGCCCGGGTAGCGCGCCACGGGACCGACGGCCCATCCCTTGCTGTCATGAAGGGCATGCGCTTCCAGGCACAGCTTACGCTCGCGCTCCCGCTCCTCCTGCTCGGCGCCGCCGCGACCGGCTGCGCCCCCGATCCGCCTCCGCCGGCCGTGTACGTGGCCGCCGCGCCGCCCGGGGAATACGCCTATGGCTACGCGAGGCCTTACGCCCGCGCGGTTTGGGTCCAAGGCCACTGGCGCCGCGCGCATCGAGGGTGGGCCTGGGTCCCTGGCCACTGGCGCTGAGCCGAGGGTTTTCCCTCCCCGGCACGCCTCGTGTACCCTTTCCTTGGTAGAAGCTCATGGCGACCTGCCCCGTTTGCCGCAAGCGCTATCCCGACGACGTCACCACGTGCGAAGAGGACGGCGAGCACCTCCTCCCGAACGAAGCGTTCACGGGGGTGGACATCGATCTGTCCGCTGGGCAGGTGGTCGGCGAGTACCGGATCGAGGGCAAGCTCGGCGAAGGTGGGTTCGGCGTCGTCTACAAGGCGGTGCACCCGCTCATCGGCAAGGCCGCGGCGATCAAGGTCCTGAACCGCCAGTACTCGGCCAACCCGCAGATGGTCTCGCGCTTCATCTCCGAGGCGCGCGCGGTCAATCAGATCCGCCACCGCAACATCATCGACATCTTCGCCTTCGGCTCGCTCGAGGACGGCCGGCAGTACTTCATCATGGAGCTGCTCGAGGGCATGCCGCTCGACAAGTACCTCGAAGGCAAGGGGCGCCTGTCGGTCGAGGAGACGGTCGCCATCCTCCGCCCCGTAGCCCGCGCGCTCGACGCCGCGCACGCCAACGGGATCGCCCACCGCGACCTGAAGCCCGAGAACATCTTCCTCGGCTTCGACGACGAAGGTGTTCCGTTCCCCAAGCTCCTCGACTTCGGCATCGCCAAGCTGCTCGCGCCCGACGCGACCGCCGGGGGGCAGAGCAAGACGCGTACGGGCACGCCGATGGGCACGCCCTATTACATGTCGCCCGAGCAGTGCCGCGGGAAGAACGTCGATCAGCGCACCGACGTCTACTCCTTCGGCATCATGCTCCACCAGGTCCTCGCCGGGCGGCTGCCGTTCGAAGGCGAGGACATCATGGATCTCCTCATCAAGCAGAGCACCGCGCCGGCGCCGCCGCTCTCGAGCATGGCGCCCGATCTGTCGCCGGCGCTCGACGCGCCCATCCTCGCGATGCTCGAGAAGGATCCGGAGAAGCGGCCGGCGTCGGTGGGCGGCGCCATGGAGAGCTTCATCGCCGCCGCACGCAGCACCGGCATCGCAGTGACCGGCGGTGGAGCCAGCACGGTTCGGCGCCTCGGCGAGAGCGGCCCCACGCCCAATCTCTCGGTCGCCTCGCGCCCCCACATGACGCCGGCAGACATGCAGATCGCGCACGCGGCGACGATGCAACGGCCAGCGCCGCTCCAGACGTTCCAGGGCGCGGGCATGGACGTCGGACCCGCGCCGAAGAGCCGCCGCGCCCTGTACGTCCTCGCGCCCGTCATGCTGCTCGTCGGGCTCGGCGTCGGGTTCGTCGCCTTGAAACCGGCCGCGAAGAAGGACGGCGGCACGTCGCCGCAACCCGTCACCAGCGTCATCGCTTCTGCCAGCGCCAGCGCGACCGCCGCCGTCGTCACACCGACGGCGAGCACGCCGAAGCCACCGGACGACGTGCTCGTGACGGTGAAGTGCGTCCCCGAGCACGCGGCCATCTACCTCGGCGACGAGCGCATCGGCGTGGCCCCCGGTCCGGTGAAGGTCCGGCGCGGCAGCGACAAGGTGAAGCTCACGCTCAAGGCCGAGGGCTTCGCGCCTGCCGACATCGAGCTCGAGCCGGTCGACAACACGGTACTAAACGCGAAGCTGACGAAGCTGGGTGGTGGCGTGAAGAAGCCGGTCACGCCCGGCAGCTCCTCGGGCGAGCTCGAGGATCCGTTCAAGAAGTGATCTTGCGGCAAAGGTGATCATGCAAGCGAAGCTGGGGTCGTGGCTGGGGGTGTGCCTTCTCGTCGCCGCATGCACGAGCTTGCCGGACATTCCGCGGAGCACGTGCGGCAACCACGTGCTCGACGCGAACGAGGACTGCGATACGAGCGCGGTCGGAGCCGACAAGACCGTCTGCCGGGGCCCCGGTCCGGTGGGCGCGTGCCGGTTCGACTGCTCCACGGCCTCCGACGGCGCGCGTACGCCGTGCCCGACAGGGTGGGCGTGCGGCGCCGACAACATCTGCCGCGCGGCGAAGGGAGAGTTCTCGGCCCTCGCAGGGCAGATCCCGAGCGACGCGGTGCAGGTCGGCCTCTCCGACTACGACGGCGACGGCCTCCAGGACGTGCGCGAGGTCTCGAACTCCGACATCCGCCTGCGCTACGGGGACCCGGCCGGCAACCTCGGCGAGACGTTCCTCATCTCCGCGCCCTTCGCGCGCCCGGCGGCGGGGGTGCTGACGACGGATCCGCTGCTCGATCTCGCGTTCTCCGCGGGCGGGGCGGTCGCCGTGTGGCGTGGCGCGACGAACCGGACGATGTCGCCGACGACCTACCCATCCATCCCTATCCCCACGACGCAGCCTGTCAGCTTCATCGCGATCGAGGCCCTCAGAAAGCGCGCAGGGCTCGAGGTCGTGACCCTGCTCCCGGACCAGAAAGGACCGCTCTTCACTTTCGGCGTGCGCGGCGCGGACGAGCTCGACAGCACCGCCATCGTCCCGCTCTTCGTCGGCCTCAGGCAGGGCGCCGCCGATCTCGTCGCGCCGCTCCGGGCGGCGCAGCTCGACGAGGACCCGGTCGCCTCGCCGTGCGACGAGCTCGTCGCCGCCTTCAAGGGTACCGGCGAGATCGCGATCTTCACCCCGTGCCGAGGGGACCTCGCCAACACCATCCCCGGCCAGCGTGCCCTTCCGACGGTCGGCCTGCCCGCGGGCCGAACGGTGAGCGATTTTCTCCTCGCCGACCTCGATCGCGACCGACACCTGGATCTGCTCATCCTCGCCGACGAGAAGGGCATCTTCTTCGCCCTCGGCCGCGGCGACGGAACGTTCGGCGCGGTCGGTACGGCCACCGGCCTCGAGGCGGCGAGCCTGATCCCGATCGACGTCGGCTTCCTCACGCCCGACGATCTCATCGACATCGTCACGCAGAACGAGATCGTCCTCATCACCCCACCTCCGTCGAAGGCTCCTTCCGGCAGCGACGCGGGCGATGGCGGGGCGCCGACGGCCGACGCGGGCCCGGCGGAGACGACTTCAGTAAAGGCCCAGGACGGCGTGAACTGGACGGAGGCGCGGATCATCGACCTCAACGGCGACGGCCGGCTCGACGTCGTCGCCGCATCCAAGCATCGGCTCGACGTCTTCATCAACGCCGGGGGCCGCCTCTTCGATCCCCACCCCTTCCGCCTCGAGGGAACGCCGAGCCTGCTCACCTTCGGTGACTTCGACGGCGATCTGATCGTCGACCTCGCCTTCCGCGAGCGCTTCGACGACAAGAGCGCCGACTCGCTCTCCGTGGCGTTCGGCACGACGAGCGGCGTGCCGAGCACGCCAGCGAGCCAGGGTCGCCTCGGCACGATCAACGTCCTGTCGGCGGGACCGCTCAGCAGCGATTTGCCGCAGTTCGCAGCCGACGGCATCGCCGACATCGGAGCGCTCGCGACGACAGCAGACGGCAAGATCCAGTTCGTTTCCATCCTCAGCGGCTCCCCCGACCGTCTGCTCCAGTCGCCATTCGTGCTCACGCGCGTCAAGGGGAAGAACATCGTGGCCTCCTCCGCGTTGGGCTTCGCGGTCGGCCAGTTCACCGCCGACGATCACTCCGATCTGGCCGTCATCGGCATCGAGGCCGCGGACAAGGGAAACTTCGAGACGCACGCGTGGCTCGTCCCGGTGACGGGCGACGCGCAGATCGATCTGGCGACGGTCAACGCGGGACCGGCCGTCGACACGATCACGATCGACAGCGTGTTGCGCGCGCAGACGAAGGGGCTCAGCTGGATCGACTCGCGGCCGGAGATGGTGGCCGTCGATCTCGACGCGAAGGGACCCGGCGCGCTCGACGAGGTCGTCGTCCTCGTCCAACCCGTGGCCGAGAGCCTCGAGGGCGGAGCGCTCTACGTCCTGCGCACGAAGGGCGGCGGGTTCTCGGTGGCCGCGAAGGTCCCCATCGGCCTCGACTCACCGGGCGGCACCCGGTGGAGCCTGAAGAAGTCGGACCTCGACGGCGACGGCGCCACCGACGTCCTCGTCACCTTCCACGACGCGGCCGGTATGCACGGGCGGGTCTTCTTCAACAAGAAGGACAGTACGCTCGACGCCGCGCCCGTGCGCGTCGAAGCCCCTCCCGGCACGCAGCTCCTCGCGTGGGCCCCGCTGAACGCGGACGCCGACGTCGCGCGCGAGCTCGCGGTCTTGACCGACAAGGGCGTCTTCCTCGCGAAGCTGAGCGCGGACCACGCCTCCTTCACGATGGCCGCCAAGGCGCTCGCCGGGATCGCAACGCAGGGCAACGTGCTGGCTTGCGGCGACATCGACGGCGACGGCATCGACGACATCGCCATCGCTGGCGCAGGCGTGCTCCAGATCTTCCGCGGTCTTCCGGTGCTCCAATGAACCATCGCATTCTCTCCGTAGGCATCGCTCTTCTCCTGGGGGTCGCCGCCGCGCCCGCGCACGCCGCCGACCCGGCGCCCGCGCAGGTCGACCAGGCGCGCATGCTCTTCTCGGCCGGCGCGAAGGCGTACGAGGCCGGCCAGTTCCGGGCGGCGATCCAGGCGTTCGAGGACGCCAACAAGATCGTGGCCAAGCCGCAGATCGTCTTCTCGATCGCTCAAGCGCACCGGCGCCAGTACTACCTCGCCAAGGAGCCAGAGCACCTGCGCGAGGCCATCCGGCGCTACCGTGAGTACGTCGACACCGTGAAGGAAGGAGGCCGCGTCTCCGACGCTGCGCAGGCGCTCGCCGAGCTCGAGCCGGTCGCAGCGCGAACCGCCATCGATCCGTCGGCGCCCACCCGGCCGGTGCCCAAAGATCCGGCGCGCGTGATGGTGATGACGCAGGTGGAGAGCACGCGGATCACGATCGACGGCGCGCCGGCCAAGGCGGGGCTCGCCGTCGAGGTGAAGCCGGGCAAGCACCACATCACGACGATCGCCGACGGGTACTTCCCGGACGAGCGCGACGTGCAGGCCGTCGACAACGCCCTCGTCCCCGTGGACGTGTCGCTCCGCGAGAGGCCCGCGCACCTCATCGTGGCGGGTACCAGCGGCGCGCAGGTGTCCGTCGACGGGCGCCCCGCCGGCACGACGCCGCTCTCGGCCCCGATCGAGATCCCCTCGGGCACCCACCTCGTCACCGTGACGAAGAACGGCCACGTCGGTTACTCGCAAGAGCTCGAGCTCACCCGCGATCAGCGAAAGCAGCTGTCGGTGTCGCTCGCCGACACGGCGCAGCGGACCGTCTCCTTCGCGCTCATGCTCGGCGGCGGCGCCGGTCTCGTCGCGGGCGGCGTCTTCACCGGCGCGGCCCTCGTCAACCAGGGCCACGCGCAGAAGATCCAGGATCGCCGTGACGCGGGGACGATCCCACCGAGCGACGCCGACGCCTACGACAGCGCGCGGAGCCGCCGCGACGACTGGTCGAAGGCGGCGATCGCGGCCTTCTCGATCGGCGGCGCCGTCGTCGTGACGGGCGCGGTGCTCTACCTCTTCGACCAGCCGATCCTCTCGATGCCGGCCGCGCGCTTCGAAGACCGCACCAAGAAGCCCGACCCCAAGCCGGCACCCGGGCGCGAGCCGATGGAGATGTCCTTCGTTCCCATCCTCGGCCCCGGCCTCGGCGGCGCAGGCCTCAGCGGTAAGTTCTAGCGGCGACTGGCCGCCAGTCAGCCGACCTTCGTGCCGCCGACGGTGATCGCGCTGATCTTGATCGTCGGGCAGCCGACGCCGACCGGGACGCTCTGGCCGTCCTTGCCGCAGGTCCAGATGCCGTCGGACGTCTCGACGTCGTTGCCGAGCATCGTGACCTTGCGCAGCACGTCCGGTCCGTTGCCGATCAGGTTGACGCCCTTCAGCGGCGCGGTGATTTTGCCGTCCTCGACGAGGTAGCTCTCCGTCAGCGAGAAGACGAAGTCGCCGTTCGAGATGTCGACCTGCCCGCCGCCGAAGCGCTTGGCGTAGACGCCCCGCTTGACGGTCTTGAGAATTTCCGCCGGATCGTGCTTGCCGGCCATGAGGAGCGTGTTCGTCATGCGCGGCATCGGCGCGGAGGCGAAGCTCTCCCGGCGGCCGTTGCCGCTGGGGGCGAGCTTGAAGAACGCCGCGCTGTGGCGGTCGTGCATGTAGCCAACGAGCTTGCCGTTCTCGATGAGGACGCTCGACTTGGGCTCGTTGCCTTCGTCGTCGACGTTGATGGACCCGCGCGACTGGAGGATGGTCGCGTCGTCGATGACGGTGCAGAGCTCGCTCGCGACCATCTGACCGATCTGCCCGGAGTAGTTGCTCGTGCCCTTGCGGTTGAAGTCGGCCTCGAGGCCGTGCCCGACCGCTTCGTGAAGGAGGATGCCGCTGTCGCCCGGGGCGAGCACGACTTCCATCGTCCCCGCGGGCGCCTCCTGCGCGCCGAGCATGCGGATCGCCTGGTCGGCGGCCTGCTTGGCGTGCCACTCCGGGCTCTTGCCCTCGAAGTAGCCCATCGTCGTTCGACCTCCGCCGCCGCTGGAGCCTTCCTGCCGCTTGCCGTTCTCCTCCGCGATGACGCGGATGCCGAAGCGGACGAGCGGCTGGGTGTCGCGCGCCTGCTTGCCGTCGCTCGTGAAGATGAGAATTTCGCGGATCTCTTCGGCGAGGCTCGTCTCCACCTTCACGACCCGCGGGTCGACCGCGTGGGCAGCGGCGGCCGCGCGCTCGAGGATGCGGCGCTTCTCCATGCCGGGCACGTCGAGCGTGACCTGATCGAGATCGTAGCGCTTGGGGATCGCGACCGGGTTCATCGGGATGGGGCGCTTGGCGCCGCCGCCGGAGGCGATCTGGCCGGCGGTTTCGGCGGCGTGCTTCATCGCGTCCCAATCGAGTTGCTCGACGTAGGCGTAGCCCGTGGCGTCGCCCTTCTGGACGCGCACCCCGACGCCCATCGAGACGGAGCGCGACGCGCTCTTCAGGATTCCCTCGTCGAACACCAGGCCTCCGCCGGCGCGGTACTCGAAGAAGAGGTCCGCGTAGTCGCCGCCCTTGGAGAGCGCAACCGCCAGGAGACGCTCAGCAATTTGGGCGTCGATGGCGTTGGTGCCGCCGGCAGCGAAGGGGGCTTGGTAAAGCTCGGAGTGCGTGGCCATGTCCGTGGCCAGAGAACGTAGGCGCCTTTGCCCGGCGCGTCGACCGCCGAAACGGGACGCCGTTCGTGCCTACATCGCCCGACTCGATTCGCGCCGCAGCGGAACCGTCCGTCGCCAACGGCAGAGCACCGCCCCGTCAGCCGCCCGGTAAGTATGCAAGCCGTCAGAAACAGCGCTATTCTTTGGGTCGAGCCACCTTCTGACGTGCGTCTTGCCCAGCGCCTTTTTCCATCGCCCGAGCGCCTCGCGTTCGCGGATCGCGCCCGCGCGATCCGCCCGTGGACTTTTCTTCGCGTGAGACAGCCCCCTCACCTGTTTCCTGGAGTCCCTCTCCGTGGCGATTGACCGCGAAAAGGTGCTCGATGCCGCCCAGAAGTTCGTCGAGAAGAAGAAGTACGACAAGGCGGTTCTCGAGCTCCGAAAGATCATCCAGGCCGATCCGAACGATGCTCGGACGCGGCTGAAGATCGGCGACCTCGAGTCGAAGCAGGAGAGGTACGCCGACGCGGTGGCGACCTACGAAGAGGTCGGCAAGCAGTACGCGTCCCAGGGCTTCGCGCTCAAGGCGATCGCGGTCTACAAGCAGATCCGCGAGATCATCGCCAAGCACGTCCCGCAGCTCGAGTCGCAGTACGCGCACATCACGCCGAAGCTCGCCGAGCTGTACCAGCAGCTGGGGCTCACGAGCGACGCGCTCGCCGCGCTCGACGAAGTGGCCACGCGCCTGCAACGGCAGCAGCGCGACGGCGAAGCGATCGACGTCTTCGGGAAGATCGTCGAGCTCGATCCGACCAACCCCCTACCCCACCTGCGCCTCGCCGAGGCGCTCTCGCGCATCCAGAACGTGGACGCCGCCGTCGCCGAGTTCGCGATCGCCGCGTCGCAGCTGCTCAAGCTCGGTCGCCGCGACGACGCGCTCAAGGTCCTGGAGCGCCTGCTCCACCACAAGGCGGATCTCGCGCAGGCGCGCATCGCCGCCGAGCTCTACCTCTCGCGCGGCCAGCAGGCCGACGGGATGCAGGCGCTGTCGAAGCTCCAGCTCTGCTTCCAGGCCAACCCTCGCGATCTCGACACGCTCTCGCTGCTCGCCCGCGCGTTCAACGTGATCGGTCAGGCTGCCAAGGCGATCGAGGTGCAAAAGGAGATGTGCCGGATCGCGCGCGACGCCAACAAGGCGGACGTGCTCGTCCCGCTGCTCCAGCAGCTGCTCCGCCTCGTCCCGAGCGACGACGGCGTGCGCAAGATGGCGATGGCCGCCGGGCTGCTCGGCGACGCGCCGCCGCCGCCGCCACCGCCGCCGCCGCAGGCGCTCGGATCGCCGTACTCCCCACCGCAGCCGCCGCAGCAGGTTTGGGGCCGCAACGCACCGCAGGCCCCTCCGATGGCGCCGCCGCACGTCGGGCATGCTCAGCAGCACCAGCACCAGCAGCACCAGCAGCACCAGCAGCACCAGCAGCACCAGCAGCACCAGCAGCACCAGCAGCACCAGCATAGAGTCGAGGAGACCTCGTACGAGCCCGTCGACACCCAGGATCTGATCCACGAGGGAAGCGGGATCGATCACGACGCGCAGCAGTACCTCCAGAGTGTTCCGCCCGAGGCAGCGCGCGGGCGGGGGCGCGGGCGGGGGGATAGCCAAGGCGCGTACCGCGCACCGGCGGCGTCGGAGGCGCTCCTCGAGGTCGTCGAGCAGGACGCGCCGCAGATCGCCGCGGACATGAGCGAGCAGCTCGCGCAGGTCCTCGCGGACGCGGGCTCGTTCCGTCGCGTGCGCCTGTACGCGAAGGCGATCGCGACGCTGAAGCAAGGGCTGGATCTGGAGCCGCGCTCGCTCGACGTGCGCGAGGCCCTCCGCGACGTCTACCTCGAGTCGGGGCGCCCGCAGGACGCCGTCGTCGAGATGCTGGCCATGGCGTCGCTGTTCATCGACTCGCTCGACGGCGAGGGCGCCGCCCGCATGCTGCAGGACGTGCTCACCGTCGATCCCGGCAACCGCCGCGCGGTCGACATGCTGCGCGAGCTCGGCTACGAGTACGTCGACGAGAGCGCGCCCGCCGAGCCCGAGTACGAGAACGACACCGGCCAGGAGGCGCAGCGCTACAACTCGTACCCCGGCGGCGCCGCCACGACCGAGGCGCCGCTCCCCTCCTACGATCTCGAGGAGATGGGGCCGGAGGACGTCTCCAACGAGTACAGCGACCCGCGCGTCATCATGTCGCCGCAGATGCAGGCGGCGCGCGCGCGCGGCGCGGGGGAAGACTTCAACGCCGAGCCCGAGCCGCTCCCGTCGTTCCCGCTCGACTCGCCCGAGCCCGACGCCTCGCAGCCGTTCGACCTCGTCGCCCCTCCCGACACCGCCGGCGAGACCGACGCGCAGCACGATGCCTACGCCGCCGCCACCAACGAGGCGGGCCCCGGGACGGACGAGGTGCCTCCTTACGACGAGCCGGCCAAGCCGGCGGGCGGCGCCGATCTCGAGGAGTCGCTCGAGGAGGCCGATTTCTTCGCGTCGCGCGGCCTCTACGAGGACGCGCGCAACACGATCAACGACCAGCTCCAGCTCCACCCCAACAACCGACTCCTCAAGGAGAAGCTGGCGGAGCTCGATCAGCAGGAGCAGAGCGCCAAACGCGGCAGCGGCACCCGCGAGCGCCCGCTCGAAGAGGACAGCAAGACCGGCGTGGACCGCAGCTTCGACATCGCCGCGTCGCTCGACGCGGTGGAGGAGTCACAGGTCCCGGCGTTCGCCCAGGCCGACAAGCAGATCGACGTAGAGGAGGTCTTCGCGAAGTTCAAGGAAGGCGTCGCCAAGCAGATCAGCCTCGACGACGGCCAGTCGCACTACGATCTCGGCGTCGCGTACAAGGAGATGGGGCTCACCGACGACGCCGTCCGCGAGTTCGAGACCGCCGCGCGCGATCCCAAGCGAGAGTGCGTCTGCCGATCGATGATCGGCACGATCCAGGTGGATCGCGGCAACGTCAACGAGGCGATCGACGCGTTCATGCGCGGCCTCCACGCGCAGGTGAAGACCCCCGAGCAGGAGACGATGCTCTGCTTCGAGATCGGCGTCGCCTACGAGCTCAAGAAGATGAACCGCGAGGCGCTCAGCTACTTCCAGAAGGTCATGCGCCGCGAACCGAACTACCGCGACGTGCAGGAGCGCGTGCGGCGACTCTCGACGGTGTCCAAGTCGCCGCCGGCCCAGAGGCAGGCCGCTGTGGGGGACGACGAGTTCGACCGCGCCTTCGACGATCTCATCGAGAAGTCATGAACGCGCCGCGCGTCGCTGCGCCCGCCGCGGTCGCTTGCCTGCTGTTCGGGGGCTTCGCGCTGGTGCTCGCGCCCGCGACGGCCCGCGCGGCGCAGATCCCGTTCGGGCCCGGCGACTCCTTCACCAAGCTCGAGGCGGCCAAGCCCGGCGACGAGGTCGTCGTCGCGCCCGGCACCTATGCGTTCCGCGTGCACCTGACCCAGCTGGGCACCGCTGCCTCGCCCATCGTCATCCGCGCGGCCGATCCCAAGAACAAGCCGGTCTGGGATCTCTCGGCCACGCTCGTCGAGAACGCGCCGGGGAGCTCCACCACCGGCGATCGCGGCCGCGGCTGCTGGCAGGTCGACGGCGGCACCGGCTACGTCATCCAGGGAATCGTCTTCACCGGCTGCCACAACGTCGACAAGAACTCCGCCGGCATCCGCTACTTCAACGGCGCCGACGTCACGATTCGCGACGCGTACTTCCACGGCAACGACAACGGCCTCACCGGCGGCGACCCGAACAGCACGGCGGTGGTGGAGTTCAGCGAACTGGCCCAGAACGGCGACGTCACGGCCACCGCGCCGACGCACAACCTCTACATCTACGGCGGCGTCTTCACGCTCCGCTACTCGTACGTGCACGACAGCGTGCAGGCCGAGAATTTTCACGTACGCGCGACGAACGCGCTGCTCGAGGAGAACTGGTTCGCGCGCGCGAAGAGCTACGAGGGCGACCTGATGACGAGCGACGACCCCGTGGGGCTGCTCCAGTCGATGGTCGTGCGCGGCAACGTCTTCGTGCAGGCGGCGCAGCCCGACAACACCGGCCAGGTCCTCGCCGTCTTCAACGACACCAAGACCGCGGGGACGGCGTTCGATCTCCGCGTCGTCAACAACACGTTCGTCGGCGCCGGGAAAAATAGCGCGTTCGTCCACCTCGCGAACGCGGACAAGACGCCGATGCAGGCGGAGATCTCGAACAACATCGTCTTCGGGACGACCCGCGCGTCGCTCGTCGATGACGCCAGCGGCATCGTCGTGGGCGGGAGCAACTGGCTGCCGACGGGCGCCGTGGTCGGGCCGCTCGTCGACACAGTCTTCGGCACCGATCCCGGCTTCAAGAACGCCGCGCAGAAAGAATTCACGCTGGGACCCGCAAGCGCCGCCATCGGGAAGGCCAGCGGCATTCCCAGGACGCGCCCCTCCCTCGAGTACTTCAAGGACGAGACGCTCGCGCGGCGCTACCGCGTGCGCGACTCGGTGCGCGACATCGGCGCGTTCGAGAGCACGACGACCGGCCCCTCCTACGGCGCCTACGATCCGCCGCCGGTGCCCGACGCGGGGCCGCCGCCGCCCAACACCGACAGCGGCATTCCCATCCCCGCCCCCGGCGGCTCGAGCAGCGGCGGGTTCCCGTCGGGCGACGGCGGCGTCGACGGTGGCAACGGCGCTGCGCCGGGCAGCGCCTCGTCGGGCTGCGGATGTGGAGCCCGCGCCGCCGATGGGAGCGCAGCCGGGAGCGGCGCGCTCGTCGTGTTCGTCGCTGCTGCGCTACGACGACGCCGACGACGAAGACAACGACGAGAAGGAAGCGCATGACGAAGCTACGCTGCGCGATGATCTACGCAAAAGACATGGCGAGGATGACCGCGTTCTACCGCGACGGCCTCGGGCTCCGCGTCGTCACGGACAGCCCGGGTTGGGTCGAGCTCGACGCCGGGGGCACCTTGCTGGGCCTGCACGCGATCCCTGCGGAGATCGCCAAGGACATCGTCGTCACGAGCCCGCCGGCGCGCCGCGAGGACAAGCCCATCAAGCTGATCTTCGAGGTCCCCGACCTCAACGCCGCCGTGGCGCATCTCGTGGCGAGGGGAGCCGTGATGGACGAACCGAACCGATGGGGCTCGTGCGACGGGCTCGATCCCGAGGGGAACGTCTTTCAGATCGCAGCCGCCGCATCACCGTAGTCGCCGTCGGCCTTCAGCCGTTCACTTCCCGCATGTTCTGCATCGCCTCGTTCGTCGCGAAGAAGAGCCCGCAGCGCACCGGGCGATTCTGCGCGTCGAGATCGATCAGCACCGGGAACTCGCCGTCGCCCCACGTCGTCATGAACCCGCACACCGCGAAGCCGCCCACGTCCAGCACACCCGCCTCGGCCTCGGTCTTGCGGATCTGCCTGAGCAAGTAGAAGGGGTGCGTGTGAGGGCGGAAATCCCACGCGAAGCGGAACTGTCCGCCCGACTTCACGACGTCGAGATCACGGGCGATGGCCTCGGCGTGCGCCACGGGGAGGTTCTGGAAGCCGAAGCCGTCGTCGCCGACGCGCGGCGCGTTGAAGCGCGCGGCGACCTCGTTCTCGTGAAGGCCCCAGAAGACGATGTCGGCCAGGCCGTCGGCCGAGTGCTCTTCGTTCCAGGCGCCCAGAGCGTCCGCGTCGAACAGGCCGATGCGCGCGTTGTCCACGAGGACCTTACCGAGCTCGATGGTGCGCGCGGCCTGCGGGTTCGGCACGAAGTCGACCATCACCGCCTGCCGCATGCCCTTGAACGGCCCCTCGTCGATCCGTACCGAGCTCACGGGGTAGCGCCCAGGCGGCAGGTGCGGGACGACGATCACCGGGACGTCGTCGTGCGTAAACCCGTAAGCGCCTCCCTGCGCGGCCTGGCGCGCGCTCTGCGCGCCCGCCGCACTTCCGGAGAACGCGCCGGCCATCCCGAAGTCGAGCACGCACAAGAGACCACTCTTCACGTCGACGTGACCGAGGCTTTCGATTCCCATGAGCGATTCCTCCCCCCTTGGCAAAAAACGTCAGGTCACGGGCACTTCTTCGTCTCCGTGCGGACGTGCAGCTGGCCGTCCGCGACGACGTGGAGCGTCGTGGACTCGGTCGCGCCGTGATCGCCGCACGCGGTCTGGACGAGGTCCACCGACGACTTCTTCGCGAGCGCTCCCCAGTCTGCGGCGCGCTCGAGCACCAGCGGCTCGTTGGGCTTCTCCACGCTCGTGAACGCGTGGAGCTTGCCGCTGGACTTGGAGATACCGACCAGGATGGTCGGGGTGTGACCGCAGGGGCCGGCCCCTACCTGGAGCTGGAGCTCGGTGGCGCGGCCGTCGTGATCGTAGTCCGCGAACTTGATGACGCTCGACACCGGCCGCATCACGATGTCCATCGGCTCGGGGTTCTTCGCCGAGTCGGCCTTGGTGACGGGCCAGCGCGCCATCTTCGTATCGCTGCCCTCGAAGAACCGGTCCAGGCGAAGGCGCTCTTCGGGCTGCCCGCCGTGGGCGGGCCGCACGAGGTCCATGTCACCCTTCTCGCCGAAGGCGAACCCGGCGCAAGGACACGTCTCCCAACCCGAGCCGATGCAGTTGGGCACCGGCGGCCTCACCCACTCCAGGCGCCACGTCTCCTTCGCGCCGTCGATGGTGAGCTCCTCGTCGTCCCGGACGATAGCGTTGCCGCCGTCGAGGATCGCGTCGAAGGGATCGGTCGTGGTCGCGGTCGCGGTCGTGGTCGTGGTCGTGGTCGCGGTCGCGGTCGTGGTCGCGGTCGCGGTCGCGGGCGGAGCCGTCGCGGGCGGAGCCGTCGCGGGCGGAGCCGACGAACCGGCGGGGCCGCTCGACTTGTTGTCGCATGCAGCGCCTGCCGCGAGCAATAAGACGATGAGAGACGCTCCGCCGTTCATGTCAGCAAGCATCCTCGATCAGCGCATTCGCGACCGCAAGCGGCATTCGCGCGGCGCGGCCCCGCCGGGACGGTCGTTTGCTCCTAGCCGCGGTCGAGCGCAGCCACGAGGAGCGGCGCGACGCCGATGACGTTCGCGGCGGCGACCTTCTGGCTGCCCGGATGCGAGTCGGTGCCGAGGACGCTCGCGATGGCCCCGCTCGCGAGGATAGCGTCGAGCGACTTGTCGGGGAGCACCAGGTGGCTGGCGACGGCGTGCACCTTCGTCGCCCCTGCGTCCATGTACGAGCGCGCCGCCTGCACCAGCGACGAGCCCGTCCGGATCATGTCGTCGTAGATCATGACCTCGCGCCCGCGCACGTCGGCGTTCACGCCGGTGACCGAGAGCGCACCGCTCGCCGCGTCCCGCTTCTTGTAGACGAACGCCGGCTCCACGCCGAGATCGCGGGCCAAGCTCTGCACCCACTTCGCGCGCCCGGCGTCGGTTGCGCCGAGGACGAACGGGCGAGGGCCCATCGCCCTCTTCACCGCCTCGGTCACCACCGAGGCGCCGTAGAGATGACGGGTCGTCACCGTGTCGGCGAAGTAGTACTCGATGCCGTCCGTGTGGAGATCGAAGAGGAACACGCGCGTGCCGCCCTCGCAGCCCGGCACCGCGGAGATGAGTCGCGCGCGGCTCTTCGCCGTCACGACCTCGCCGGGACGAACCGCGCGCTCCATCGTCGCGTAGCCGAAGTACGGCATGACGATCGAGAGCGAGCGTGCCCCGGCGTGAGAGATCGCGCACGCGAGATCGTAGAGCTCGAGCCAGTCGAGATCGGTCGGCGTGCCGCCGAGGAGGACGACGTCGCGCGCCCACGGGCTGTCGAGCAGGCGCAGGTAGCGCTCGCCGTCGGGGAACGTCTTGCGCTCGATGCCTCCCTGGTCGAGATCGCCGGCGGCGAGGAACGACGGAACGAGGTAGTCGTACGAGCGGATCGCGAAGAGGAGCTTCTTGCTCATCGGGGGGTGAGCGCTTCCTTCAGCGCGCGGACGAACGGATCGGTCGTGTCGAGCCCTTGCAGCGCCTCGGCGCGGGGGAGCCTTCCCGAGAAGACGGCGCGGAAGGCGCGCTCGAGCGCCTGGATCGACTCCGCCGCGACGCCGCGGCGGCGTAGGCCCACCTTGTTCAGCGCGCGCACGCGGGCGCGATCGCCCTGGACGATCACGAACGGCGGGACGTTGGCCTCGCACATCGCCCCGGCGGCGACGAACGCGCTCTCACCGACAAGGACGAACTGGGCGACGCCGGCGAGGCCCCCGAAGGTCACGTGGTCGCGCACGATCGCGTGGCCTGCGAGCTGCACCGCGTTCGCGATCGTGACGTGGTCCCCGACGGTGGCGTCGTGCGCGACGTGGCAGCCAGCCATCAAGAGATTGTGCGAGCCGATGCGCGTCTCGGCGCTCCTCGAGCTCTGGTGGATGGTGACGTGCTCGCGGATCTCGTTGTGGTCGCCGATCGCGAGGCACGTGGTGCCGGCAGGCTCGCCGCGGCGCTTGTGCTGCGCTTCGCTCCCGAGGACGGCGAACGGGTAGACGACGTTGCCGCGCCCGAGCACCGTCGGCCCTTCGACGACGACGTGCGCCAGGAGCCGCGTCTCCGGGCCGAGAACGACACGCGCTCCGACGACGGAGTAGGGGCCGATCTCGACGTCCGGCGCGAGCTCCGCCTCCGGGTGGACGATGGCGGTGGGGTGGATCCTGGGCATCGCCTCAATCCTTCCGATCCACGACGCTCGCGAGCAGCTCCCCTTGGGCGCACAGCGTGCCTTCGACGAAGGCCTCGCCCTTCAGCTTCCACACGTTGGTGCGGTGGTGAAGGACCGTGACCTCGAGATCGAGTCGATCGCCGGGGGTCACCGGCCGACGAAACTTCGCCTTGTCGATCCCGAGAAAATACATGATCGAGGTCTGCGCATCGAAGGGCTCGCTCGCGTAGGCGAGGAGGCCGCCGATCTGGGCCAGCGCCTCCAGGATGAGCACGCCCGGCATGATCGGCCGGCCCGGGTAGTGCCCGAGGAACCACGGCTCGTTCATGCTGACGCACTTGTGGCCGCGAATGACCTCGTGCGGGATCACTTCGGTCACGCGATCGACGAGCACGAACGGCCACCGGTGGGGCAGGATCGTGAGGATGCGGTCGATTTCGATCGTGGTCTTGGTCATGAAGCGCTCACGCGGCGGGCATGTCCTTCTCGAGCCCCCGGTACAGGCGCGCGAGCGCCCGGAGCCAGCGACCGCGCGGGACTGCCGGGTATCCTGCCACGACCGCCCCCGGCGGTACATCGCCGATGACCCCGCTCTTTGCGGCGAGGCGCGCGCCGTCCCCCACCGTGACGTGGTCGGCGATGCCCACCTGGCCGCCGACGAGCACGCCGCGCCCGAGAGTGACGGAGCCAGCAAACCCCGATTGCGCGGCCACGATGCAGCCCTCGCCGATGTCGCAGTTGTGTGCGACGTGGCACTGCGCGTCGAGCTTCGCGCCGCGGCGAATGCGCGTGGGCGCGAGAGTGCCCGCGTCGACCGTGCACAGGGCGCCGATGACCGCGTCGTCCTCGATCACGACACCGCCGCGCTGAGGCGTCGCGCGGACCTCGCCGTTCGGGCCCGTCGCCCAGCCGAAGCCGGGGCGCCCGATGACCGCGTTGTGGCCGATTCGCACACGCGCGCCGAGCACGACGCCCGGCTCCAGGACCACGTTGCGGCCGAGCACACACCCGTCGCCGACGACAGGCGGCGGCGCCTCGGCCGCGCAGAGATCGAGCAGGCCCGCGAGCGTCCACCCCGCATGGGGGTGGCACCACGTGGCGAGCTCCCTCACACGCGCGTCGCCCGCGAGCTCCGCCGCCACGAGCACGTTCGCTCCGCGCGCGGCGGCCCCCTGGGCCGCGCGGAGGTATTTCGCCGAGAGCAGCGGGGCGAGATCACCCGCTCCGGCCTCCGTGATCGGGGCGAGGCGTCCGATCGTCGCGCGGCCCGCGTTTTCCCGCAGCAGCTCGCCGCCGAGGAGGGCGACGAGCTCGGCGAGCGCGCTCGGCCGCGCGAGCGCGACGCTCACTTCTTCGGGGCGCTGGGGGCCACGGGGCCGGGGGCCGGCGTCGGACCGGGTGCGGGCGTGGCGCCGACGTTGACGAGCTGGATGCAGCGATCGGTCAGGTCGAGGTCGGTCCGCACGAACGCGGCGGTGGCCTTGTCGAGGATGACGTCGAACCCGTCGGTCGAGGCGAGGCGCTTGATGACGCCCATCACCTTCTCGAAGATCGGGCTCGTCAGCTCCTTCTCCTTCTTCTGAAGCTCGTTATTGTACTCGAGGAAGACCTGCTGCAGCTCGCCGGCCACCTTCTGCCACTCCTCGAACCGCTTCTGCATCGCCTCCTTGCTGAGGACCTTCTGCTGCTTGTCGAGATCTTCGCGCTGCTTCTGCAGGTCGACCTGCCTGCGGTTGAGCTCCTGCTGCCGCGAGTCGAAGAGCTTCTTCAACGTCGCCTGCGCGCGCAGCCCGTCCTCGGAGTTCATGACCACCCGCTGCACGTCGACGACGGCGAGCTTCAGCTCGGCCGCGCGGGCCGACGAGGGCGTCAACACCAGAAGAAGCAGAACCGCGAGCGCAACCACGGGCGCAAGGGCAAGGCGGAACGAATGGCTCATGGGGGAGGAGGTAGCGAAACCGGTGCCAAGGGTCAAATGCCAATGGTTCAAGAGGAGGAGAGAATGGGCCCCCTGATCCCCGGGACGGTAAACGCCCGTTTACACCCCACCCGGCAATGGCGTCGCACGGTCCTGCACCGGATGCCCCACCCCGTGGCGGCCGAGGGGCGATCTAAGGCCGATTTCTTCGTGCACGGTAGGGGTTGGCGAGATGGCACGCGAAGTGGATACTTCCCCAGGCGGAGGCTACGGATGGCTAGCGTATGGAGCCGGTTTTCAGCGGTCGTCGGGGCCCTTGCCGTGGTCGGCAGCATCGTCTGGAGCGGGTGTGGCCCGGGAGACGATCGCTACTACTGCGACAACGCGGGTTGCTATAGCTGCGACGCCTACGGGTGCCGCAACGTCCCGCCTCCGGGGAGCGGCGCGTGCACGGGCACGTCGAACTGCTCCGCGGGGCAGGTCTGCACCACCCAGGGTTGCACGCAGACCTGCGGCTCGAGCGCCGACTGCCCCCAGGGCACGGTGTGCACGTCCAACTTCTGCACGGCGCCCGGCGGCGTGCCGCCGACGCCCAAGGAGTGCACGACGGCCGCCGAGTGCAAGAGCGGCGAGCAGTGCGTCGCCAACAAGTGCGTGCCTGGCGGGAGCGCCGACGGCGGTAGGGACGGCACCGTCACCGACGGCGGCACCGACTCCAATCCCCCGCCCGACGCGGCACCCCAGTGCACCAAGGGCAGCGACTGCGCGGTCGGACAGGCGTGCGTAGGCGGCAAATGCCAGACGTGCGGCGGCGCGGCCGGTCCGTGCGCGTGCACGACGGGCGCGGACTGCACCGGCGGCGACCTCTGCGTCGGCGGCGTCTGCACGCCGGCGGCCGACGGCTGCAAGTTCGACAGCGACTGCGGCGATCCGAACAAGGTGTGCGTGGACGGCAAATGCGAGAGCAGCTGCGCCGGCGGGTTCTGTCCGGCGGGGTACACGTGCGTCAAGGGTGGCTGCAACCCGAACCCGACCGGGACGACGTGCACGTCGAACGCGCAGTGCGCCGCACCTACACCGTTCTGCGTCGGCGGCAGCTGCGTCGCCGGCTGCTCGACGGACGCGCAGTGCGGGCCCGGCAACTACTGCAACAACGGCGCGTGCGCGCCGGACACCCGACCCGTCGGCAACTGCAAGGCCGACCTGCAGTGCAACTCCGACGCGGGCGGCCCTGCGGAGAGGTGCCTGCTCGGCATCTGCAAGTACAGCTGCACGACCGACGCGGAATGCGCAGCCATCGACGTTCGCATCAAGTACTGCGCCGCCGACAAGGTCTGCCGCACGTACAGCGAGGCACACCCGCAGTGCACCCAGAAGTCGGACTGCGCACCGACGCAAGACTGCGTGTCGAACATCTGCAAGTGAGCCGGTAGAAACGAACGCGGCGCGCGGGCGACCCAAGAAAAGGGTGCACGCGCGCCGCGCTGCATTTTGTGCCCTGGGCTACTGGTTCATCGCGTCTTCGATGACGGCCTCGACGACCGCCTCGGCGACGGCCTGCTCCACGACGGCGTCGACGATCGCCTCGGTGACAGCCTGCTCCACGACGGCATCCACAATGGCGTTTTCAAGCTCTTCGTTCATGACGGACTCCATGTATTTTTCAGCAATCAGAGAAGAAGAGGCGCCAGGACCATCCAGGCTCCTCGGTGTGTGCTCGCCCGCTCAGCGCAGGACGAGGCCGACGACGACCTCGATCGTCGCTACGAAGCAGCAGGCGGCGAAGATGCCGAGAGGAAGGAAGCGGTAGCGGGGATCGAGGGGGGCAGACGCGGGCTTTGCGACTGCCGGAGCGGTCACCGGCGCCGTCGCGGTCGGCTTGGCGGTCGGCGGAGCGGTCGGGTTCGCGGTCGCGGCCAGCGTCGGGGCCGCGGTCGGCGTCGCGGGCGCGGGCGCGGGCGCGGGCGCGGGCGCGGTCGGCGTCGCGGTCGGCGTCGCG
>JANYHK010000066.1 GCA_025359105.1 Myxococcales bacterium
GGTCGTGCGCTTCCTCGACGGCGTGCGCGAGCTCGTGGCGGCGCGGCCCGGGCGCGTCGTCGTCATCGCCGGCGCCGATCTCGCGCACACCGGCCCGCGCTTCGGCGATCCCCACGGCTACGACGAGCGCGAGCGCAGCGACCTCGAAGCGCGGGACCGCGCGTCGCTCGACCACGCGACCGCCGTGCGCCCGGCGGCGTTCTGGGGCGACGTCGCCGCCGATCTCGAGACGCGGCGCGTGTGCGGCCTCGCGCCGATTTATTCGCTCTTGCACGCGCTCCCCGCCGGCGCCCGCGGCCGCGCGCTGCACTACGAGCAGAACGTCGACCCTGACGACGGATCGATCGTCAGCCACGCCGCGGTGGGATTTTTCACCTAAACTGCTGCGACGATGAGCGACGACGAAGCGCCGAAGAACCCCGCGCCGCTGGTGCAGGGGCGCTACCAGGGCCCCGCACACGCCGCCCCCTACCCGCTCAGCCGGATGACGCCGGCCTTCGATTTGCTCGACGTCGCCGCGGAGATCCAGCGCGCCGACACCATGCTCGCCACCGTCACCGGCGGAAAGCTCGAGGTCATCGCCGAGCAGATCCGCAACCTGCAGGACAAGGCGCGCACGCTGCTCGAGGCGGCGCGGCGCGACGCCGAGCTCCACCGCATCAAGTGCAGCTTCGAGAAGCGCATGGGCGGCGTCTACCACCTCTACCGCGAGGAGGACGGCGCCGAGTGGTTCTCGCTCATCGCGCCCGGCGAGTGGCTCACGCCGCAGACGCACACCTTCCTCGGGAGCTATCGTCTGGAGATGGACATGTCGTTCTCGCGAATCGACGGAGCGGCCCCGTGAAGCGACCTCGCGTGCGCGCGCTCGCGGTTCTCCTGTCGGCGTCGACGCGGAGGGGGCCGACGTCACGAGCACGTCACGCGACGAGCCGGGGGCGCCGAGCGAGCCGAAGACGAAGACCGTCAAGTGGACCGAGCTGCGCGCGCACGGCGAGTTCCCGCGCGCTCGTCACGGTGACGAGCGAATCCGTCGACATTCCGGCCGGTCGCTTCTCGTGCATGCTCTTCACGCTGACGGATCGCGAGACCAACGAGGTGTCACGCTTCTGCTTCGCCCGCGAGCTTCCCGGCGCGCCGGTCCTCTACTACACCGAGAAGGCGGGCAAGCGCGTGATGACGGCGACGCTCATCGAGCATCGACGCTGACGAGCCGCGCTACCTCACCTGGTACGCGTTGCAGGTCCCGCGGTGCTTCTGGTAGCCGTACCAGGAGTTGAGCCCGCCCGAGTCGTAGACCTGCTTCGCGCACGCGGCGTTGGTCGCAGGGTCCATGAGCTCCGCACGCGTGACGCCGCACGCGTGCAGCCAGATCCTGTCGTTGATCTGGAACAGACCGTAGTCGACCGAACCGTTGCGGTTCGTGTTCGTCGCCCTCGTGAAGAAGCTCGACTCGTACTTCGCGGTGCAGACCATCTTCGGAATGACCGCGTGCGGGAAGCCCGCGTCGCGGAGCAGCTGCGCGATGTGCGTGGGGCTGAGCTGCTCGCCGGCGAGGAGCGGCGCGACGTCTTCGCTCGTGGCCGCTCCGTCGTCAGCAGAAGGATCCGCTCCGCCACACGCGACGAGAGCCAGCAGGAGGGACAGGGCGATTCGCTTCATACTTGGATACATCAGCAACAGATGTGCCGAGCCAGGCGACATGGGCATACGCGGTCTTTGCCGCGAGAGCGTGTCCCCAGAAGGTCCGAGCGATGGGCCATGGATCCAGCCTGGATCCCTGCTTTTGCCGCTGACGATTCATGTTTCCGGCGCGAATGAAGCCAGCCAGAACGGACGATTCCGCGCCGGTGGGATTCGTCGGATCCCGACTCGCCCCAAAATCGAGCAAAACCTGCTCAACGGGGCTACTACGAGGTGTGGGCACAACTGTCCTGTCGGTGTTCGCGGCCGATGGCGTCGCGACCTATCCGCTCCCCGCGACGGGGCGCGTGACCGTGGGGCGCGCGCCGGACAACGACATCGTCATCGACGACGCGTCGGTGTCGCGCCACCACGCCGTGCTCGAGATGGGATCGCCGGTGACGCTCGAGGACGTCGGCAGCGCGAACGGCACGCGGGTACGCGGGCGCGGGGCGTCGATGGAGACCGTCGAGCTGGTCCTCATGAAGCTCGACGCCGGGCAAAGGTGGGCGCTCGGCCTCAACGAGCCGATCAACCTCGGCTCGGCGCTGTGCGTCCTGCGCGACGCGCCGGCAGGCGCGAGCCTCGATGCGGCCAAGCCGCGCCCGGCAGGCAGCGAGCGGCCGCACCTGGCCGGCGTCATCGTGAAGGCCGAAGCGACGCGGCGCGTGTACGAGCTCGCTGCGCGGATCGCGCAGGGGCCTATCAACGTGCTGCTCCTCGGCGAGACGGGGTCAGGCAAGGAGGTCCTCGCGCAGACGATCCATCGGCAGTCGCCGCGCGCGAGCGGGCCGTTCGTGGTGCTCGACTGCGCGGCGCTCTCGGAGTCGCTCGCCGAGAGCGAGCTCTTCGGGCACGAGAAGGGCGCGTTCACCGGCGCGGGGGCGCAGAAGCCGGGGCTCTTCGAGGCCGCCGATCAAGGCACCATCTTCCTCGACGAGGTCGGCGAGCTCCCGCTGGGCGTCCAGATCAAGCTCTTGCGCGTGCTCGAAGGCGGGAGCGTGCGCCGCATCGGCTCGGTCGAGCAGCGCGCCGTCGACGTGCGCGTGGTGGCGGCGACCAACCGCGATCTGGCCGCGCAAGTGAAGGCGGGCGTGTTCCGGCAGGACCTGTACTTCCGCTTGAACGGCATGACGCTGGCGCTGCCGCCGCTCCGCGAGCGAAAGGAGGAGCTCTACGATCTGGCGCAGCTCTTCGCCGACCGCATGGCGAAGGTGATGGGGACGCCGTCCCCCGAGCTCTCGCGTGAGGCGCTCGCCGTCCTCGAGGCCCAAAGGTGGCCGGGCAACGTGCGCGAGCTGCGCAACGTGATCGAGCGCGCGGTCGTGCTCGCGCTCGGCGGGGTCGTGAAGCCGGAGCACCTGATGCTCGAGGCCTCACCGGCGAGCGTCGCGGGGGCGCCGCGCTCGGCCGGTCACGCCAGCTCGCTCAAGGGGGACCTCGACGCCCTCGAGCGCAAACGGATCGTCGACGCGCTCGACCGGTGCGGCGGCAATCAGACGAAGGCCGCCGAGCTCCTCGGCATGCCTCGCCGCACGCTCGTCGCGCGCCTTTCGGAGTACGGCCTCACGCGCTCTCGGAAGAAGTAGCGCCCTCCACGCCGGCGCGGCGCGCGTGGGCCATGATGTACGCGTTGTCGGGCAGCGCGAGAAACGACGAGCGCACCCCCTCGCCCGCGCGGTCGGCGCGAATGGTGAGCTGCTCGAACGCCTCCCGGGCCAGGGCGGCGAGGTCTTCGCGCGCGGACGCGGCGGCGAGGTCGAGCGCCACGCGCCACACGTAGGACGGATCGTCGCCGATCGGGAAGTCGGCGCGCGTGATCGCGAGCGCGCGATCGGCGGCGACGCGCGCGGCCACGACGTCCTCCTCGCGCGCGCAGACCTCGGCACGAAGGGCGAAGGCGTGCGCGAGGCTCGTCGGGACCGTCGCCGCGAGCTCGACGGCGAGCTCGGCGCGCTCCTTCGCCTCGTCCAGGTCGCCGCGATCGAGAGCGAGCATCGCCAGCTCCGCGTGGGCTTGCGCGCGGACCCGAAGGTCGTCCCCGCCGCCCGCCAGCGCGGTCGTGAGCTCGACCTCCGCCTCGTCGGACCGCTGGGCGCGGCGCAGCGCGCGGCCCCGCAAATACCGCGCGTACGCCATGATGTAGGCATATTCGACGCGCCCGCTCACGTCGGCAACGACCTCGTCGAGGCGCCCGATGGCCCTCGCCGTGAGGCCAACCTCGGTGAGCGCGCCGCCGATGTTGAGGTGCGCGATCAGCGCCTCGCGCCGCTCACCGAGGCGCATCGACAGCTCGGCGGTGTGCTCGTGCTCGGCGATCATGACGCTCCACTCGCCAGCGTGCTCTGCGCGGTTGGCGCGCAGGCGGTGGATGACGGCCTGCTCGTCCAGCGAGAGCGTGAGGACGCTCGCCCGGCCGAGAATGTCGTGGAAGATGGGGGTCGCCTCGGCGACATACCCCAAGGTGTAGAGCCACCAGGCGAGCTGCGCGAGCGCGTGGAGCTGCCGACCCTGCGCAGCGCGGTTCACCGGGCGTGCGGCGTAGAGCGGCGCGGCGAGCGCCATGAGGCCGGCTCCGTCGGCGAGGCGACCGCTCGCTTGCGCGTGCGTGAGCATCGCGGTCATCCACTCGACGGAGCCTGCTGCGAGCAGCGCGGCGGCCTCCACAGCGCGCGCGTTCGCCGCCCCATAGTGCCCCGTCCAGAGCAGAGCTTCGGCCTCCCGCGCCCGCAGTGCGCCGAGGACATCGCCGGAAGGACCGCACGCGATCCCGCGACGCGCGTGGGACAGGGCGAGCTCGAGCTCTCCCACTGCCAGGGCGCGTCGTGCCGCCTCGGCGTGCGAGGCCGCGGCGCGTGACGGATCGTCGCCGCGCTCGTCATGCCAGGCCACGACCGCCGGATCGGGATCGGGCTGCGTCTCGAACCAGCGAGCGGCCTGCCCGTGCGCGTGGGGGCGGTCTTCGACGGGGCAGAGCTCGTACGCGGCGTCGCGCAGGAGCGGGCTCGCGAACGCGAAGCGTCCGGGGCCCGCCGCCACCACGACGCGCGCGGCGACGAGGCTCTCGAGCCCCCTGCCCGCCGCCTCACCTGCCAGACGCGCAACGCCAACGCGTGTGAACGGCGTCCCGAGGAGCGCCGCGACCCTCGCCGCACGCCGCGCCTCGTCGGAGAGTCCGGCAAGGCGCGCCTGGACGAGGCCCAGCACCGTCTCGGGCACGCTTTGAAGCCCTTCGTGGAGCGCGCGCGCGAGCTCGCGGACGACGAACGGGTGCCCCTCGGCCCGCTCGAGCAGCGCCTGCAAACGGTCGTCGTCGAGCCCCGGGCACGTGGCGAGCGCGAGCTCGCGGGCTGCGGACGGACCGAGGGGACCCAGTGTTCGCGTCGTGTCGGCGGCGCCGGCGAGCGACGGGAAGAGAGCGGCGGCGGACGGCCTTCCGAAGACGAGCGCAGGCACCTGGGCCTCGCCCGAGCCGAGGAGCATCGCGCCGAGGAGGCGCACGCTGGCCGCGTCGAGCCACTGCGCGTCGTCGACGAGGAGCACCGCGTCGTCCTCGCGAAGCGCGTCGACGAGGAACGGTCCCAACACCCGCTCGACGTGCTCGTTCGATTGGCCGATCGCGATCGCCGCCGCCCCGGGGCCGGCGACGACGCGCAGGAGCGCCGCCGCGTCGTGCTCCGTTCCCCTCCGCCGCAGGACCTCCGCGCGCACGCGGGCGGCGTCGCCCTCGCCGCCGGTGAGGCCGAGCAGCTCGCGCAGCCACGCCGTGAAGGGCGCGAAGGGTGAGTCGCCGCGATGGAGCTCGCCTCGCACGAGGACCACGGTTCGCCCGGCGGTCGCGACGCGACGCGCGACCTCGTGCATGATGCACGTTTTTCCCAGCGCCGGCTCGCCGATCACGAACGCCGCGCGCGGGGACGCTGGCGCCCGCGTCACCAGGGCGAGCTCGCGGACGAGGTCCTCGCGGCCGACGAGCGCGGTCGTCCCTTCCTCGAGCACGCGGGTGGTCGCCGGGCACGTGAGCACCTGGCCAGGCGGCGCGCGGCGCAAGAGACCCTCGGCCCGCTCCACCGCCGAGGACGTCGCGCCGCCCAGCATCCCCGTCGCCAGCGCGACGGCCGCCGACGGCAACGTGCCCGTGAGCGCCGACGCGAACGCGGCGATCCGCGCCGCCTGGTCCACCGGCTCGAGATCGCGTGAGGTCACGAGGAGCGTCCCATCCACGAGGGCGTCCACGAGGACCCGGTACTCGACCGCGAGCGCCCCGATGTGTGCGACGAGCGGCGCGGCCTCGCCGTCCGCGAGCGTCATCGCGTCGCCCGCGGACGCGGGGAGCGAAACGAGGGCCACGCACCGGACGCGCTGCTCGTCGATCTCGTTCGCGACGGCCGCAGAAGGCGTCCCGACGGCCGCGTCCGCGGTGAGCGGGCACGCGGCGAGGAGCGACGCCACCTCGTCGCCAGTGGCCGGCCGCTCCTCGGCGCGTTTGGAGAGGAGCCGCGCCATGAGCGCCTCCAGGTGAGACGACACGGTGAGCCCCGCGCTCGACAGGCGCGGCGCGGGCTCGAAGATCGCCTTCGCGAGGACGACGGTCGCGCGATCCCCTGAGAACGGCGGCCGTCCGGTCAGGCACTCGAAGAGCACGCACCCGAGCGCGTACACGTCGGCGCGCGCGTCCACCTTGCCCGTCGCGCGCACCTGCTCCGGCGCCATGTAGAGCGCGGTGCCCACGGCGACCGCCGCGTGCTGCGCCCCGCGGACGTGCGCGACGCCGAAGTCGAGGAGCTTGGTCACGCCGTCCCTGCCGAGGTGGATGTTCGCCGGCTTGACGTCGCGGTGCACGATGCCTCGCGCGTGGGCCGCACCGAGCGCGCGCGCGACGGCGACCGCGTGCTCTACGGCCGCCGCGACGTCGAGCTTGCCGCGGGTAAGGCGCGCTTCGAGGTCCTCCCCCTCCAGCCACTCGGTGACGAGGTATGGCACGCCGTCGGAGGTCTCGCCGTGATCGACATACCGCACCACGTTGGGGTGCGAGAGCGCCAGGAGCGCGTCGCGCTCGCGGGTGAGGGTGTGCGCAAACCGCAGCGCGCCTTGGCGCAGGACCTTGATCGCGACGCGACGCCCCGCCGTCGCGCCGGCCGCCTCGCCGACCTCGCCGGCCACGCACGCCTCGTAGACCAACCCCATCGCACCGCGCGACCGTGCTCCCACGAGACGGTAGGCGCCGAGCATCGCCCCCGGCGCGAGGACCGTCGACGCGGGCAGTGCCTCCTCCATCGCCAGAAATGTTAGCAGGATTGGCTGGTTTCCCCGCGCGGCTGCGCAGAATCCGCGCAAGACGGCCGCGCGACGTCTGCTCAGCGTGCGGCCAGACGCCCGATATCCCTGCCGCGCCGGGGGGGGCACACTGCTTGCTCCTCCCTGGGGATCATGCCGAACCTCTCGCTCGCCATTCCCTTCGCGAACAATGCGGCGTTCGTCGCGGTCCTTTGCGCCGGGGTCGTCGCGTGCACCTTGCAACAACCGTCGCAGACCGCGCCCGGACCGACAGGGAGCTCCGGCGGCGTCGGCGCCGACGGCGGAGCCGACGCCCAGCCGACGGCGAGCGGGTCGCTCGCGTGCGTCGCGGTCCTGCAATGCATCGTGGACTGCCCGGACGCCGACAAGGCCTGCCCCGACGCGTGTCTTGCGCGTGGCACGCCGGAGGGGCAGACCAACGCCGTGGCGTTCGTCCAGTGCCTCGCCGCCGAGAAGTGCACCGACGAGGCCTGCGTGCTCGCCAAGTGCAAGCCGTCGATGGAAGCGTGCGTGACGTCGAGCGCCCCCAAGTCCACCGGGCAGCCGCTCCAGGGCGCGGCGCCTCCCGGCGACGTCCCCGCCGAGCTCGTGGGCGTGTGGTCGAACAATGACCACGGCGACACCCGCCGCCTCACCCTCAACGCCGATGGAACCGGGATCTGGTACCGAGGTCTCGCGTCCAACAACTCCGGCTGCGTGCAATTGAACCGCTTGACCGAGAGCGGCAACGCCGTCGTCACCGCAGACAAGATCACGCTCTACGCGACGGACGTGAAGCGCCTCCAGGAGTTCTGCGCCTCGCAGTCGATCCCGTCGACGGGCAGCCCGGTCACCGAGGTCTTCCAGTGGGTGCGGCAAGACGCGACGACGATCAAGATCGTCGACGCCTCGTGCGCGGCGAAGTACCCGGACAGCCCGTCGTCGGCGAGCCTCTATTGCTCGGTGCCGCTGGCCAAGGAGTAGGCGGGACGGTCATGCCCGCCCGGCGGGAAGAGCCGACCGACCTCGAGCTCCACCGCCTCGAACGGCGGGATGCGCGCGAGCGACGTGTCGTCGAACGAGCCGGCGTCGATCCACGCGCCGGCGGCGTCGAGGCGCAGCGCCTCTACGGTGCGCTCGCTCGGATCGACGATCCAGTAGTGGAGCACCCCGTGCGCGGCGTAGAGGCGACGCTTGGTCACCCGATCGTGCGCAGCGTTGCTGGGGGAGACGACCTCGCACACCCAGTCGGGCACGACGTCGATCGGGCGCTGGTCCCACGGCGCCTCGAGGCGCTCGCGACGCCAGCCGGCGAGATCTGGGCGCACGACGTCGTGAGGGCTGAGCCGGACGTCGACCTCGAGGAGGGTCCACCAGCCGCCAGGGCCGCCGCGACCGTCGTCGTCGTCGAACGGGCCACCGATGAAGCGGCGCGTCGCGCCTTGCGCGAGCGAGTGGCGAGGCAGCGGAGATGGCGGGGTGACGAGTGCACCGTCCACGAGCTCGGCGCGCTCGCCCTCGGGGAGGGCGAGCAGCTCCTCGTACGTGGCGCGCGTCCGGACAGGCTGCACCTAGCCGAGTATAGCGCCTGGTCGTGCAGCGCGCGCACGGTTATGCGCTCGAGGAGTAGCAGGACGAACGCGGCTCAGGAGCTCAGCGCGACAGCGGCCGCTGCCGCGCTCCCGACCATCGAAACGACGAGCAACCCGAGCCCGCGAGCTCGCCAGGTCGCCTCCCACGCGTCGAGGTTCGCGCGCGCTCCGGCCACGAAGTCGACCTCGGCGCGCGCGCTCCGGTACGGCGACGCAGAGCGCGGGGGCGCGTGAAGGATGGGCGTGCCCGGCGGGAGCGACGGACCTCGCGCGAAGAGCGCCGCGCCGCCGTTCGCCGAGACGACCGTGCCGCTGGGCCCGACGACGCCCTCGACCCACGCCGCGAGTCGCGTCGCGCGACGCCTCACGATCCACACGACCAGCAGCGCGCCCGCGAGGGTAAGCAGCGCGCCCGTCGCGAGCGCCGCCGGCCGCAGGCCCGTCCACACGAGATGGGCGCCAGGCACCGCCCGAAACGGGAGTCCGAGGCTCGCCGGCGCCGCCGCTGCCGTGAGGACATAGACATCGCCCGGCGCTTGCCGCAGGCGAAGATCGGACGACGGCGTCGGCACCTCCACACCGAGATCGTGCGCGTCGCACGCCCGGGCGCCCGTGAGCGTCGCGTGGCCCACCCCCCAGCGCGGCTCCTCCGCCGACATCGCGTAACGCACGCGGAACGCGCCGAGCTCGCGCTCGAAGCGAAAGTCGCCGGGGACCGCTCCCCCGAGATCCCTGACGTGGCCGGGAACCGCAATGACCGGGAGCGACTCGGGATCCCCGCGTGGCGACGACGCCGCCTCGAGGCGCGTGCAGGGCACCGGCTCGGTTCGGACGCGGGGCGCCACGAGCGACGCGGCGACGCCGAAACAGACGAGAGCCAGCACGGCGAGCGAGGTCATAGGGCGCATCCAACCAGCGAGACAGCCGGGGCGCCTCGGTTGTTCCCGGTCACGCGCAGGCGCCGGTCGACGGCCCCTTGCGGCTGCAACGCGTTCGAAGGGAAAGCTCCGTTCGGCAAGGACCTACGCGCGGACGCTGCCGCTCCTCGAGGCGATCGCGCGCACCCGCGAGGGGCTCCTCCGCTTCGCGACGGCGAAGGGCGCGCGCGACAGGTACCACGAGACCATCACGTGGGCCTTCGTCGTCCTCGTCCATGAGAGAGTCGCCGCCGATCCTGACGCTTTGGTCACACCCCTAGCAAGGTGTACGCCGCTGGGCTCTCCTCCAAATGGGTGAGCACCTCTCCACAAACTTCGTGGTGCCCAGCCAGCAACCCCTGCACCGCGATGCAGCCGTTGCATCGACGTTACCGGATGCTGACAGCCTGTCCCGCCTGGTCACGACGCTACGCGAGGCACTCTGTCGCTACTCGAACGTCATCTGCGCGTAGACGCGCGCGCGGTCGATGTCGCGTGTCTCGGGGCCGAAGAACGCGCCGACGACCACGAGACGCGCGTCGAATTCGAACGTGCGGACCGCGACCTTGATCGTCTCGCCGGCGAACGTCGGACGCCGAAACGCGATGTCGAGCTTGCGCGCGAGGACCGTCGTGGGCAGGCCCAACGCCTCCATGCGCCGGAGGGCCGCGTCCTCGAAGAGCCGCGGGTAGACGAGCGAGTTGACGTGCTGGTTGCTGTCGGTGTGCGCGAGGCCCATGACGAGCTTGGCCGGATCGTCCAGGATCTCCGGCTCGAGCGAGCGCGCGCCGGCAGGCGGCTCGATGGTGGCGCGCGCCGGTCGGAACGCGCGGACGGCCTTGGGCACGAACGCGTCGCCGCCGATCGGCAGCGCGACCACGCGGCGCTCTTCGGGCGCTGCGAACGGGCGGGTGAACACGTGCTCCGCGCTCACACGTCCGACGAGCGCGCGTTTGCCAGCGTCCTCGGGGCGCGCAAGGTTCGTACGGCCCTTGGGGCCGCGAAGCTCGGCGTCGAGGTCGAGCAGGACGCGCGCGACCTTGCCGTCCTCCCCCAACGAGTGCGAGAGCGCGTAGCCGCCCTCCACCTGGACGGGCTTGTCGACCGCGAACGGCCCCGGCGCCCCCTCGAGCTCGTAGCGCGTGAGGATCGGAATGATCCCGGCCTCTCGCAGGCGCTTGCGGACCTCCGCGTCGCCCATCAAGTTCCTCCAGAGAGCGCCGAGCGCGACGGGGAGCGTCTCGAGCTGCACACGCCCGTCCTGCGTCACGTCCTCGTAACGCAGATCGAGGCGGCCGGTGAGGCGCTGGCCTTCCAGGTTCATGTCGCCCGCGATGATACCGCGGTACGCTCCGCGGATGGATGGGCGCGAGATAACGATTCCTGCCGGCGACGGGGCGCCCGCGACCCCGGGGTTCGCGGCCATGGCGGAGGGGGCGAAACGCGGCCTCGTCGTCATTCACGAGATCTTCGGGCGTCAGCCGGAGATCGACCGCGTCGTCCTGCGCCTCGCCGGGGCGGGCTTCGCCGTCGTCGCGCCCGACCTCTTTCACCGCGGCCGCGTCGCGTGCCTCGTCGACGTCTTCCGCGCGATGAAGAGCGGCAGGGGCACCGCCGTGCAGCAAGGCCGCAACGCGCGCATCTGGCTGAGCAACGAAGCGCGGATCGCGCCGTCGCAAATCGGCCTCATCGGCTTCTGCTTCGGCGGCATGTACGCGCTCGCTGCGGGCGCTGGCTGGGGCGCAGTCTCGACGAACTACGGCATGGTCCCGACGACCGAGGTGATGCGCGGCATCGGCCCCGTCATCGGCTGCTACGGCGGGCGCGACAAGAGCTTCCGCGACAAGGGCGCCGAGCTCACGCGGCGCCTCGCGCCCCTCGGCGTCGTCCCCGAGGTCCACACGTTCCCCGACGCCGGGCACTCGTTTCTGACCGACGGCGACCACCCCGTCGGACGGTTCCTCTTTCGATCGATGGCGATGGGCGACTACCCCGAGGCGCGCGAGGAGGGCTGGAAGCACATCCTGGCCTTCTTCGACCGTCACCTGCCGGCAGGCTAAGCTTCCTTACGTCATGCGTGCTCGCCCGGTGCCTCTCGTGTTTCTCCTCGCGGCCCTCGCCGCGCTCGCTGTCGCGTGCAGCGGCTCATCGACGCCGAACGAGCTCGCCGATCCCGACGTCGCCGCCCACCCGACGAGCCCCGCCGGCGCTGCCTATCCGACGAAGAACCTCGGCCCGAACGCGGGGCAAGTCATCCCCAACCTCGCGTTCCCGGGCTACCCGGCGTCGACCACCTCCGCGGGCCTCGCGAACGTGTCGCTGGCGGACTTCTACGATCCGAGTGGCAAGGACCACACGGTCCTGTTCGTTTCGATCGGCGCGACGTGGTGCTCTGCGTGCGCGAGCCAGACGACGGTCATGAGGAACCTCGGCGCGTTGTACCGAGCCAAGGGCGTCGTGATGCTCGAGGTACTCGTCGCCGGCGCCACGAGCGGCTACGGGCCCGCGAAGTCCGAGATGGACGGCTGGGTCGGCGACCACGCGACGACCTGGACGGTCGCAGCCGACGTCCGCGGGCGACGACTCTTCGGCCAGCTCGGCTTCGTCGGCGTGCCGTCGAGCATGCTCGTCGACACGCGCACGATGACGATCATCCACCAGGCGACCGGCGCGCCCGACGATCTCGGGGCGTACTTCCAGCTCGGGCTCGACTGGGTCACCAAGCACCCGCTCTGAAGCGCGCGCCATCGGTCGTGCCGATGGTAAGAAGTAGTGGTGAAGACAGACCTCGAGCTGCGCCACCTTCGCGTCTTCGTGGCCGTCGTCGACGAGGGCGCGCACACCCGCGCGGCACGATCACTCGGGATCTCGCAGTCCACGGTCTCCGAGACCCTCACCGCGCTCGAGCGCGCGCTCGGAACTGCCGTCTTTCGCAAGGGCAAAGGCTCGGGGTTGACGCCGTCCGGCGAAGCGTTGCTCCCGTACGCCCGGCGGATCCTCGCGCTCACCGGTGAGGTCGTCACCGAGCTCGCGAGGGTCTCCACGGAGATCAGCGCCACGCTCGTCGTGGCAGCCGTAGAGTCGCTGAGCGCGTACGTGCTCCCGTCGCACCTGGCGGCGCTTCGCGAGCGCTGGCCCAAGTCACGCCTCGAGGTCGTCACCGGAACATGCTCCGAGATCCGCGACAGCGTCGCCGCCGGAAAGAGCGATCTCGGCCTCGTGCTCGGAGACGAGACGGGAGGGGACGAAGCCTCGATTCTGGCGAGAGGGCGCCTCGTCATCTTCGGCTCGCCGACGCACGCGCTCGCCCACCTTTGCGCTTCGCCGGAGGAGCTCCGCCGCTGCGACTTCTACATGAGCGATGCCGCGGGCGACTACCATCGAATGCTTCGCCAGCATTTCGAAGCCGCGCAATTCCCCGCTCCCCGAACGCAGGCGTGCGGCACCGTCGAGGGGGTGAAGCGTGGGATCTTGTCGGGAGGGACCGCCCTGGGTCTCCTGCCGGCTCACGCCGTGGCGCAAGAGCTCGGGAGCGGCGTCCTCGCGGAGGTCACGGTGAGCCCACCTTTGCCCCGTCTGGCGATGCGGGCCGTCTTCTCGACGGGAAACACGAGCTCGCCACTGGTCGACGCCTTGATCGACGGTCTACGAGGCTCGGTGCTCGGGTAGGTACGCCGCGCGCTACTGGTAGCCCGCCGCCTGGAGCGCGAAGAGCTGCGCGTACCGCCCGCCCTTCGCCACGAGACCGTCGTGGCTCCCCTGCTCCACGACCTGCCCGTGCTCGAGCACGACGATGCGATCGGCCATCCTCGCCGTCGGGAAGCGGTGCGAGATGAGGATCGTCGTGCGCCCCTTCGCCAGCGTGCGAAAGCGCTCGAACACGGCGTGCTCTGCCTCGGCGTCGAGCGCCGCCGTCGGCTCGTCGAGGACGAGGATGTCCGCCTCCTCACGCATGAACGCGCGCGAGAGCGCGATCTTCTGCCACTGCCCGCCCGACAGCTCCTTGCCGTCCTTGAACCAGTGCCCGAGCTGCGTCTCGCGCCCCTGCGGCAGCTCGGCGACGAGGCCCTGCGCGCCGCCGAGATCGATCGCCCGATCGATGCGCGGCACGTCCTCGGCGTGCGCGATGCTGCCGAACCCCACGTTCTCGCCGAGGCGCAGCTGGTACTGGTTGAAGTCCTGGAAGACGACGCCGAAGCGGGCGAGGAGCTTGTCGCGATCCCAGTCCTTGACGTCGCGGCCGTCGAGGAGGATGCGCCCCTCGGTGGGCTCGTAGAGGCGCGTGAGCAGCTTGATGAGCGTCGTCTTGCCGGCGCCGTTCTGGCCGACGAGGGCGAGGCTGTGGCCGGCGGGGATTTCGAGATCGATGTTGCGGAGGGCCCAGGTGTCGGAGTTTGGGTATTTGAAGCCGACGTTCTCGAGGAGGAGGCCGGGGGTCGGAGTCGCGGTCGGAGTCGCGGTCGCGGTCGCGGTCGCGGTCGCGGTCGCGGTCGCGGTCGACATGCCGAGGAACTGAAACAGGTTCGACATGTAGAGCCCGTGCTCGTAAATGCTCCCGATGGCGCCGAGGACCGCCTGGAACGACTGCTGCCCGTACCGGAACGCGACGACGTACAGCGTCATCTCCCCGAGGCTGATCCGCTGTGTCGCGGCCGCCGTCGCCATGAGGACGTACGACACGTAGAACGCCGCCGTGCCGAAGAGCGACAGGCCTTGCGTCACCGCGGCGCGGCGCATCGCGAGGGAGCGATCCTCTCGGAAGAACCCCTCCGCGAGCGTCTTGTAGCGGCCGAGGAGCATGTCCCCGAGGCCGAAGAGGCGCACCTCCTTGGCGTGCTCGTCGTTCGCGAGCACGTACTCGAGGTAGATGAGCTTGCGCGACTCGGGGGAGCGCCAGTTGCGGAGGCGGAAGGTCTCCTTCGAGTAGCGCATCTCGGCGATCGTGGCTGGCACAGTCGCGAGCACGAGCACGCCGACGACCCAGCCGCTGAACCGGAAGAGGAGCGCGCCGTAGCCGACGAGCGTGATCACGTTCTGGATGAGCTGAAACAGATCCGACACGAGCGCGAGCGGCCGCGACGACGCCTCGCGGCGCGCGCGCGTGAGCTGGTCGTAGAACTCCGAGTCCTCGAAGTGACGGAGCTCGAGCGTCTGCGCCTTCTCGAGAATGCGAACGTTGACGTCGACGCCGAGGCGCGCGCCGAGCACCGAGCGCACGACCGACAGGCCGCGCGACGAGAGCGCGAGCGCGACCGCGAAGCCGAGCTCGACGAGCACCCAGTGGAGCGCCAGCTCGTTCGAACGCGCGACCACCGCGTCGACGATGGCCTTGCCCGCCCACGCGACGCCGAGCGGCAAGAGCGCGGCGGTGAGCGTGAGCACGGCCAGCGCGAGCGTGAGCCCCGGCGAGGACCGCCAGACGAGCCGCAGCGTCTCCGGCGTATGGGCGAAGGTGCCCCGCGGCGCAGCCGGCTGCCCGGGAGCCCGCGCGGGCCCCTTGGTCACGGCATGCGGCGAACGATTCACCCGGTCGTTCTATAGGCAAGACCCAACCAGGGACAGTCCCTAGTTGTTCTTCGGCCGTCGCGACATCACGTACTTGTAAAAAGCTGGGCGGTGGATCGAGATCTCGCTCTCCATCAAGAGCTCGACCGCCGCGCGGATGCGCTCTTTGATCTCGTCGCCGAGGCCCTCGCGCAGGCGATCGCCCTCGAACATCTGCATGATGGGCTCGCGGAGCTGCTCGGCGTGGAGGAGGCTCGTCTTCGTCAGGACGTACTCGATCGCGTCCTTCCACATCGCCAGGCCCGACTGGATGTTGAAGTGCAGCGACTCGTGCTCGAGCGTCTCGGTGTCGTGCCACATGCCGCGCGGCATGAAGACGACGGTGCCGGGCTCGAGCTCGATCGTCTCGAACGGCTGCGGCAGCTCCGTCGGCATGCCGTCCGGGGCCTCGACCTGGTGCACCGGCAGCATCTTCGCGCCGACGGTGTAGCCCGCCGTGGGGTTTGTGACGTGCGTGTTCTTCGCGACGCGCCAGCGCTTCACGCCGCGCGCCTGGCACACGAAGTTGTCGTTCATGTCGTAGTGCGCCTTGAGCCCCGAGCCGCGGCGCGACGCGAAGGCGCTCACGCGGGTGACGCCGCGGACGAGGCCGAGCTCGGCGTCGATCGCGTCCACCCACTGCGACAGGCGCGGCGAGGCGAGCCCGTGAAAGTAGAGCGTGAAGCCGGCGTCGTAGAGCTGCTTCTCCTGCCCGGGCGTCACGTTGACCGACGACGACACGCCGTCGAGCGTGCGGAAGAAGGCCTGCGTGTGGTGCTTCTTCATCTTGATGAGCGCGTCGAGATCGTAGTCGACGAGGCCGGCGAGGCGCTCCACGGGCCCTCTGCCGACGAAGGACTCGTTCGGCCAGTGCTTCGCGAGGAGGGCCTTCGGATCGGCGACGTTGAACAGCGCGGCGAGGCCGGGGGTCGGCGAGCTGGGCGCGGTGGGTGAAGCGGGCGGGGTGGCTGCGGCGGGCGGGGTGGCTGCGGCGGGCATGGCGGTTCCAGGCGAGGGCTGGGTGGGACCGTAGAACTGGGCGAGATCGCGGCGCGCGCGCTCGGAGAGGAACGGGGCACACGTCTCGATGGCGCGCTGCGAGCGGGCCCTCTCGTCGGGGGTCACGCGCCCGTGCGGCGCCTGCTCGAGGGCGTTTGCCCAGACGATGCGCGCGAGATCGGCGAGCTCGCCGCCGGTGATCTCGACGCTGCCGCCGCCGCGCAAATCGACGGCGTACGGCGCGCCGCGCGTGATGGCGCGGTAGAGCGACGCGCGATCGAAGGCGCAGAACACGTAGGCGAGGCGCTCGGCGGCGTCCCCGAGGAGCGCGCGGATGCGCGGGCGCTCGTCGTACGTGAGAACGGCTCCCTTGAAGTACTCGGTGCCGTACACGCTGTGGAAGAGACCCGCCTTGCACGCGTCGGCGCTCGCGCCCCACGTCTCGAGGAGGCGCGCGGTGCCAATGAGGTGGTCGAGGAACGTCCGCGCGCTGTGCTTGATGCGGCCGGCCCCCATCTCCTCGAGGAAGGCGACGAGCGCGGGCGCTCCCTCGAACGACGGACCGGAGTCGCCGGCAGGCATCTCACCAACATACCGCGAATCGACGTCACCGCACGCCGCCGCCGCCGGCGGGCCCGCCTTCAGTGTGGCTGCAAGCTTCCAGGCATGATGCGCCAGTCGGAGAGCGTCGCCTGCGCGTGGAATCGCTTGCGCAGGAAGAGGATTCCGCCCTTGCCGTCCATCGACACCTTCGACACCGCAGGGCCGAGCGACGTCGCCGCGCCGAACTCGACCTGCACGTGCATGTAGTCGATCCACATCGACGTCCGGCTCAGCTTGAAGCCGGCGGAGAGGACGGTGCCGGCGCGTTCGTCGACCCAGGCGGAGCCCTCGATGGTCGTCTCGTCCTTCGTCACCGGAACGAACGTGACGCGCACGCGCGACGGATCGGCCTTGTCGTGCTCCGCGACGTCGAAGACGTACCGCGACTGCTCGGTGGCGAGGAAGGGCATCCGCACCTCCTTCTTCTTCGCTTCGTCCGCCGCCTTCGCGTCCCTCGCCTTCTTCTCGGCGCGCTCGCGGGCCTTGGTGCGCGCCTCGTCGGTCTTGTCCTCGCCGTCCTCCGAGTACGAGACGACGACGAACTTGATGGTGGCGCCGTCCGATTCGACGCGGGCGCGCATCTCCTTGACCCCGCCGTTCGCCTTGCCGTCGCCGTCGACCTCCTCGAGCCGGCCCGCGAGAGCGTAGCTCGCTTGCGTCCGCATCGCCTCGAAGGCGGCGGCGTGCGCGGCGAGGCGCGTGAGGAGCGACGGCGACGGGGCTTCGGCGCGCGAAGGGCCGGCGGAGAAGAAGAGAAGCGCGGACATCGCCGACGCCAGCGGGAGCCTACCCATCGCGGAAGTGTGCCACCTGGCCAAAGCACAAGCCATCGGCGTGTCGGAAGAATGGCGCTGGCTCCCCGCGCGTACCAAGAACATGGCTGACCTCCCCTTCCTCGTGGCGCATGGCACCGTCGTGTGGCAGGCGCTCGTCGCGGCTTCCGTGGTCCTGGGAGGCGTGTCCGCCTCCTTCCTCGTTCACCGTGCGATGCGCGCGCGGGCCGCACGTGTACGCGCAGCGCTCGGCAAGCCTTCCCCGGAGGCGCGCGTTCTCGACGCCGGCCAGTGCGTGACGCTGGAAGGTACGCTCGAGCTCTTGCCCGACGAGGTCACGGGCACCGAACCGCCGGAGGGAGGGGACGCCGTGGTGACCATCGTGCCGCAGGGGCTCGAGCAGAGCGACGAGGCCCACGCCAAGGCCCGAAGCGCCACCGCCCGCGGCGCGCGACTTGCGCTCGACGTCGCCGGCACGCGCGTCGTCCTCGACGGCGCGGTTCAAGTGCTCGCGGGCTCGCGTGAGACCGAGCGCTGCGTCGGCAAGGCGCAGGCCCTCGCGCTGCTGTGGGATTTCGCGGGCACGCTCGGGGCGCTGCCTCCGAAGGCGTTCGCAATCCGGGCCCTCGCCGCCGGCGATCGCGTGCGCGCGCGCGGCGTCTTGCGGCACGAGCCGGCGGCGCTCGAAGGCGACAGCTACCGCACGGGACGCGCGGCGTTCGCGCTGGAAGTCGACCGCGAGGATCCCGAGCTGCCGCTGATCGCGCTGGCGGCGGCCTCCCGCCCGCGACCGCTCGTTCGCTCCTGGGGCCGCACCGCGCTGCGGGCGCTGCCCATCCCCCTCGCGATGGTCGCGGCGCTCGCCGCCGTCGGTGAGATTGGCGTCCGAACGAACGCGCGCGGCGGCTTCATCGCAGCGTCCGCGACTCCGTTTCGTCGCGCCGACGCCCTCGGCCTCCTCCGCGCGGACATCGATCTGCGCTTCGGCGCGGACGCGCCCAAGGTCGCGCAGGCGGTCGCGTACGATCTCGTCCGCGGGCGCTGCGGCGATGCCGCCGACGACACGTTCGCGCACCACGATCTGAGCGCATCGGCGCGCATCTCCGAGGCGTGCGGCGATCCCTTGCGCGAGGCGCGGGCGTATTTCGCGCAGGCGGACTTCGACCGCGCCGCGGAGCGGTTCGCGGCGGCGCGCAAGCGCGACCCGAAGTTCCCGCCGACCTTGACCGAGGCCACAGCGTACGTCGCGAGCGGCCGGCGTGACGCAGCTGCAGTCGCACTACGCGCCCTGGGCAAGACGTGGGAGGACAGCCCGCACGCGCGCGAGCGCTTCGAGTGCGCCGCGCTGGCGATCGAGGCGCTCGGCGACCACCCCGAGGTCGCCGTGAACCTGGAGGAGCGCGCGGGCGTGACGCCCGAGACTCCCGGTTGCCTGGCGCTCGCGGCCGACGTCCTGCACGGAGAGAAGCGGCTTCAGCTCGCCCGGAGGCACAACTACTGGGGTTCGATACCGCTCGTCGACTGGCGCAAGGCGACGAGCCTCGTCGCCCTCGAGGAGGTGCCGCCCGACGCCTACGACGGGACGACGCTCTCGGGCAGCGAGCGCATCGAGGACCTCGTGTTCGATCCGCGTCGTGGCCTGTACACGGTTCCGCCCGGGCTCGCCGAGAGCCTCGTCAAGACGCTCGCCGCACGCCACGACGTGCACGGTCAGCAGCTCCGCGGGCAGCTCTTGCTCGGCCTCGCTCGCCTCGACTCGTACCTCGGCGCCATGGATGAAGCGCACGCGCGCGTGCACGAGGCGCGGGCCGCGTTCCAGGAGGCGCACACGCTCGCATTGGAAGCCGAGGCCAAGGCACGGAAGGACGCGGCCACCCGCGGCGACGGCGGCGACGGCGACGGCTACCCTTACGACTACGGCTACGGCAACGGCTACGGAAGGGACTACGGCAGGGACTTCGGCACCGGCTACGAAGCCTGGAGGTTCGCGGGCACCCCGGCCGAGCAGCGCGCGCTGGCGTTCACGGCAATGCTCGACGCCTTCGATTTCGCCCTCGACGTCCGCGCGGGCACGGCGCGCGACGACCTCAAGAGCTCCCGCCTCGACTCCTCGGTGAGCGTCGCGCGGAGCGCGTGGACGTCCAAGGATCCGGCCGACCTCGAACGCCTCGCCCGGCGCGACACGCGCGACATCAACCAGAGGCTCTGGGCGCTCGCGCTCGAGGGCGACGGACCGGGGCTCACCCGGAAGCTCGACGAGCGCGGCCTCGACGGGCGCGGCGTCGTCGACTACCTCCGCACGCGTCCCCAGCTGTCGAGCGACCTGTCGCGCTGGGTTCGTCACGGCTACCCCACCACGTGCGTCACCTGCGGGCTCTACCCGCTCGCCAACCACATCGCTTCGCGGCGGGACGCCGCCGGCGCGGCCGGCGCGACCGACGTGGTCACCGAGACGACGCTCGCCGCCAAACGCATCCGAACGCTTCTCCTGCGTCGCGACATCGCGATCCCACTCGCCGTCATCAGCGAGCTCAGCCCCCCGTGAGCTTCACGTCCGGGCGGCTCCGTGGCCCTCGGCCATGGCGCCATCCTGGCGACTTGAAACTGCAGTATCGTGTGCCGCATGCGAAGGGCGCTCGGTTGGTCCCAGCTCGAGAGGGAGGCGGAAGGCGCCTTTCGCGGCAAAGGACGCCTGCCCGTCCGGGCGTACTCGGAGTTTTTGCCTCCGCCGTTCGTCGGCATCAAGCCCTACCGCCTGTGGAGAGATCCCGACGTCGCGCAAGGCGAGGCGGACTTCGCCGTCAACGAATACGAGCAAGTGCAGGAGCTCGCCCCGGGCCTCACGCGGATCGCCGAGCACCTGATCGCCGAGCTCGAGAAGCTCACGCGCGGCGAGCCGCACGCCCTGTCGCGCACGCTCCTCGAGGGCAACCCCGCCTGGCCCACCGAGCTCGCCGACGCCGCCAAGGAAGGTCGACTGCGCGATCCGCTCTGCCTGATCCTGCCGCTCGCCCTGTCGCGGACGCAGGACGACAAGGGCAACGCGCGCTGGACGCTGCTCGGCGCGAGCAACGAGGGCCCGTCCGCGCCGTTCTGGGAGAGCTTCGGGGACGACGAGGACGACCGCGGGCGCCTCGCGCGCCTGCTCGCGTGGGCAGGCGCCGGCACGGTCGACGACGTCCACGTCCTCGCCAACCCGAACGAGGTTCCCGCGTGGCTCCACGGCCGCCTCTTCGGCGGCGCCCCCGACGGCGTCAAGACCCTCATCGCCCTGCGCCCGTTCGGCCAGCTCCCCTCCGCCGTGCGCAAGGCCTACCTCGCCCGCACGCTCCGCCTCCTGCCCTCGCCGGCGAGCTTCGTCTTCTTCGAGCACCCCAGGTACAAGCAGCTCGCCGGGGAGCTCCCGGGCGCGACGCAGATCCCGCTCCTCCACCTGTTCCCGCGCTGCGAGGGCGGCTACGCGATCCGCATTCCGCAGTCGGGGTGGCTCGACGAGAAGGAGGCAGACACCGAAGGGCATCGCATCGTCTCGCGTGTCACACGCACCCATCGCTGGGAGCGCGTCCCGCGCGATCAGGCGCTGCACGAGCGCGAGGGGTACGAGGACCACGTGAGCGTCGCGCTGTTCTCGACGGACGAAGCGGACCTCGGCCTCTACGGCAAACCGATGGCGCGCAACGTCCAGATCTGGACGGACAGCTACCACCGCTTGCTCGACGGTCCGCGCGCCGGGCGACGCGACATCGAGCTCGCTGCGCGCGTCGTCCAGGACGGTGGACGCTACGGGTACCGTTTCGTCTTCCCCGCCATGCGCGCCGGTGCGCGCGAGCTGGTGTGGCACCGTCCCCTCGTCGCCCGTCGCGACGCGTCGCTCGCGATCTCGATCTTCGATGACGCGCCGCCGCTCGGCTTCATCTCCGCGAGCCCCGTCGAGCCGACGAGCACGGGCCCGCGCGTGTGCCTGACGCCCCGCATGCTGTCCCGCCGCGGCCACCGCGAGGCGGCCTCCCTCTTTCCCCACGAGCACGGCCGGCAGCGATGGACGACGACGCACAACGCCCGCAAGCTCCTCGAGTTTCGGGAGATGCTCGGCGACAAGCTCTCCCCCGCGCTCGCGCGCGCGCTCCTCCACGCATCGAAAGACACCACGCTCGACGACTGGCTCGAGGCGCTCGCCGACGTCGCCACCGACGAGGCCGGCGGCGCGCTCGTGGCCGCATCATTGCTCGAGTGCGTCGGCGAGGACGGCTCCGTCGGGCCGCCGCGCACGTTCGACCGCACGGCGTCGCGCACGTTCGAGGAGCACGTATGGCGCACGATCGCGTCGCTCTCCGAGGGCGAGTTCCGCCAGAAGGAGAATGCCGACGGCGTCCGCTCCAACGATGGCCGCACCGGCGGTCCAGCCGCCGCCGCCGCGAAGGTCGCTCCCGACGCGCGCCGCGATCTCGACAAGCTCGCCGATCACCTCCACGGCCGCTACGCCGTCCTCGCGAAGAAGCACGGTCTTTCGGACTTCGCCAAGTCGTACGACCACACGTTCACGTGGGAGACGGACTTCGACTACCCATGGTCCCTCGGCTGGTCGAAGAACCAGACCGGCGAGTGCCGCGAGCGCAACGTCGTGTTCGTCATCCCCGGGAAGAACCACGGCGAAGCGGTGATCATGGCCGACCACTACGACACCGCGTACATGGAGGACGTCTACGAGAAGGACAAGGGAGGCGACGGCCTGCGCGCAGCGTCGGCCGGCGCCGACGACAACCACTCGGCGACGACGGCGCTCCTCTCGGCGGGAGACGTCCTCTTGGCGATGAGCAAGGCAGGCGCCCTCGCACGCGACGTGTGGCTCGTGCACCTGACCGGCGAGGAGTTCCCCGCCGACTCTCTCGGCGCGCGCGCGCTTGCGCAAGGACTGGTGGAGGAGCGCCTCGCGTTCACCGGCCGCGACGGCGCGCCGCTCGACGTATCGAAGGTGCGCGTCGTGGGCGCGTACATCCTGGACATGATCGGGCACAACACGGAGCGCGATCGCGACGTCTTCCAGATCGCGCCAGGGGAGGGGCCCGCGTCCGCGCGCCTGGCCGCGTACGCCCACCTCGCCAACGAGCGCTGGAACCAGGCGACGGCGAAGTGGAACGAAAAGCCGCTGCGCCGCGGAATGGGGCGCGCGAAGCGCATGAAGGACGGCAAGGACATCCCGCCGGAGTTCCAGCATCTCGCGCTCCGGGGCGAGATCCGCGCGGAGTGGGAGCCGCGCTCGGCCCTCTACAACACCGACGGGCAGGTCTTCTCGGACCTCGGCATCCCGGTCGTCCTCCTCATGGAAAACTACTACATCAGCCGCACCGGCTACCACGACACGCTCGACACGATGGCGAACATCGATCTGGACTACGCGGCAGCGCTGACCGCCATCGCGATCGAGACGGTCGCCGAGGTGGCATGCCGCGCCGAGGTATGACAAAAGCGCGGCGAACGGCGATCCGTTCCCGCCGTGGGGCGTAGAGGTCCGAATGAGGCGAATCGTCGTGATCGTGGGGTGGCTGAACGCCGTGTTCGGCCTCGTGGTGGGGCTCCTGGCGGTGGCGAGTCCGGTGGCTGCCGCGGGCGCCTTCAAGGTGTCGGTCGATTCGCCGGCGATGCTGGGCCTCATCCGGATGTTCGGCGGGCTGCTCGCGTCGAGCGGCATCGTCTCCGCCGTCGTCGCCCGAGACCCCGACGCGCATCCGCTCCTCACACGCGCCTACGCCGCCATCCTCGTCCTCAACGTGGCGGCCGACGGGCTCGTCATCGCGTCGGGGGAGATGCGCTTCGATCAGGTCGCCAGCGGGATGCTCCTCGAGCTGCTCCTCGCCGCCCTCCTCTTCGCCTACCGCCCGCACAAAGCCTGACGCGCGAGCCCTTCACGCGGCGCCGGTGCCCGCTCACTTCTCGAGGATCGACTCGACCTCGCTGTACACGCGCTTGCGCCACTGCGCGAGCGGCGAGTCGCCGGCGTGCAGGCGCGCCGTGTCGGCGAGCACCTGATCCAGTGGCGCGGCGACCACGTAAGGATCGTGCTCGACGACCGGCGCGGTCACGCCGGGGCCGACCCAGCCGGCCATGAAGTCCGTCTTCCCCGCCATGAGCTCGCGCACGGCGGCGTTCGCGAGGCGCGCGCCGAGCAGGCGGTCGAACGCCGTCGGTGAGCCACCGCGCACGACGTGTCCGAGCACGGTGACGCGCGTGTCGACGTCGGGGACGACGGCGCGCAT
Source organism: Myxococcales bacterium (assembly GCA_025359105.1). Classification (GTDB taxonomy): domain Bacteria; phylum Myxococcota_A; class Polyangia; order Polyangiales; family Polyangiaceae; genus JANYHK01. The sequence continues at coordinate 23,640 of JANYHK010000066.1, forward strand.
CTTCTCGTCGACGCGGCGCTTCAGGTCGTTGAGATCCATCTTCACGCCCTCGGACTTGAGGACCAGGACACGCCGCTTGCCGGTGTTGCCGGTGTACGCGTGGGTCATGGTTTGGACGACCTGGTCGACGATCGCGTCGTCGCTCCTTCCGACCTCGCGGACGAGCACGCAGTCGGCTCCCGCCGCGATGCCGGCGGTCATCGCGAGGTAGCCCATGTCGCGCCCCATCACCTCGACGAAGAAGGTGCGGCGGTGGGCGGTCGCGGTGTCGAAGATGCGATCGCAGGCCTCGACGATCGTGTTCATCGCCGTGTCGACGCCGATGGCCATCGAGGTGCACGCGAGATCGTTGTCGATCGACGCCGGGATGCCGGCGACGAGGAGGCGGTTGCCGTCGTGCGTCGCGGCCCCGGCGAGCGTGCGTGCGCCGGTGAGCGAACCGTTGCCGCCGATGACGAGGAGGGCCGCGATCTTGTGCGCGACGATCTGCGTCCGCGCCGCCGCCTGACCCTCGGGCGTCGGGAAGACCTTGCTCCGCGCGGTGCCGAGCACCGTTCCGCCGCGTCGCGAGGCCTCGTCGAGCGCGTAGACGTCGAGCGGCACGACGCGGCCGGCCATCAGCCCGACGTACCCTTCCTCGACGCCGACGATCTCGAGGCCGAGCTGGGCGCCCACCCGCGCGGCGCCGCGGAGGGCCGCGTTCATGCCGGGTGCGTCGCCGCCGGAGGTGAGGAGCGCGAGGCGGTCCCTGGGCTTGAGGCTCATGGGCCTACGATAGCCGAGGCCGACTCACCCGGTGCACGCGAAGCACGCTCTCCTCGGCGGGCACCCCGAGGCGCAGCGGGAAGCCATAGTGGCCCGTCCCGCGATGGACCCACATGCGATCGGTCCCCCGCGCCCAGAAGCCGTGATCCGGGATCTTGAGCCCGAACAGGCGCAAGAACGTCCACGAGAGGCCGAGGCTCACGAGGCCGACCTGCCCGCCGTGGGTGTGGCCGGAGAGGACGAGATCCCCCTCCCCCGCCGGCAGGTGCTTGAAGGCGCCCGGATCGTGGAGCAGCACCACGCGGGTCATCCCCGGCTTGCGCGGGTGCTCGGCGCACACGCGCGCGAGGTGCACGTCGCGCCCGCGCCAGACGAAGTCCATGCCGACGAGCTGCACGTGCCCCGCCTCGGTCTCGATCTCGTGCGAGTCGTCGACGAGGAGCACGATCCCGTTGTGTTCCATCGCGCGCGCCACGACGTGAGGCGCCTCGTGGTCGTGGTTGCCGTGGCACGCGAAGACGCGACCGGGCAGCGCCTGGAGCGGCTCGAGCGCGCGGAGGAGCAAGTCCGGATCGCTCTGCGATTCCATCGTGAGAAAATCGCCGGTCAAGAGCACCAGGTCCGGCTTCGCGTCCACGGCGCGCTGGGCGATCCGGCGCAGCCGCGCCACGCTCATGAACGGACCCAGGTGCGGATCGGAGATCTGCACGATGCGCAGGGGCCGCTCCTCGCGCACGTCACCGCGCGGATGCGGGATCGGCCCGGGGATGTCGTGCTCGTCTTGCCATTGCCCGACGACCAGATCGATCTCCTCGCGCTTCGCGGTCAGCGACTGCACGAGCCCCACCGCCGCGAGCGCGTAGGGCAGCCACGGCACCCACGGCGAGAGCCCGGCCGCCGAGAGCACGGCCCACGGCAGCGCGAGCAGCGTGCCGGCGACCATGAACGACGCCGGCCAGCTCACGAGCACACGGTAAGGGAGCGAGCGCATCCGCGGGCGTGAGAGCGCGAGGAAATTCAGGTACACCGCGACGTGCAGCGCCGTGAACAGCGGGAGCACGCGCGCGAACGCGGGCATCATCGCGACCGCAGAGAGCGAGTAGATCCCGAGCAGCACGCCGACGAACGCGGCGAAGGGGCGCGTCCGGCCGAGCAGCGCCACCGCCACGACCGTGAGCCACCCTCCCAGCGTGAGCGCGACGAACCAGTGCACGTACATGGGATGCATCAAACGGGGAGCCGGTGTCGTGCTCCGAGGCGCAACGTCCCGCGCGACCGCTCGATTTCCGTAGTCGCGTCGCTCACTTCGGGCCGACGACCACAGCTTTGGTCCAGCGCGGGCTCACGGCGCTTGCAAGCGCGGTCTGTCCCGGCAGCCAGAATGGCGGTGCGCTCGGGTCCAGCGTGCCGCTCTTCGCCTTCTGCTTGTCGACCGCGGCGATCCACATGTTCTTGCAGAGCGATCGCCCTTGCGGCAGGCACGCCGGAGGCAGCGCGACGCCCGGCGCCATGATGTGGCCGTACGGCCGCTCGCTCGAGAAGGCCAACCACAGGTACTCGCTCCCGACGGTCGGCGCCCACTGCGGCCACGTCGAGTTGCTGTCCGCGGGACCGCTCGCGTTGGCGAGCTCGGTCGTGACGCCGTCGCTGCGCCGGACGACGACGATCCGCCCGCTGCCGTTGATCACGTCGCTCTGCAAACGGATCGGCCACCACCCGGTCGAGCGCGTGAAGGCGACGAGCGAGTCGTCCGGCGCGATCTGAGGGAGCACGTTGGTCTCCGTGACGTCGAGCGACGCGCCGAGCTTCGATGGGGTGAGGACCTTCGGCGCGCCCAAGGTGTACGTGCCCTTCGCGCTGTCCCAGGCGATCGACGCTTCGACGATCGACGAGGCGACCGCGTCGTCGCCGAGATCCCTCACGTACGCCTTCGGGAGCGGGCTCGCCCCGTCGGGGTTGGCCATCTCGCTGTCGTAGGACGCGAACACGACGAAGCCGCCCGGCGACCAGTCCGGCTGCAGGAGATCCCTCCCGAGCCCGGCGGGGAACGCGGAGAGCCATGCCGCGAGGTTGCTCCCGAGCTCCGCGCCGGTGTCCGGATCGAGGAGCGCGAGGCGCACGTTTCCAGCGGCGTTCTGCGCAGCGGTCACGTCGGCCTTCGTCACGAGAACCGCGGCGCCCGTGGTCGCTTCGCTGGGATTGAAGGCCGCGTAGGTCCACTTGGAGCCGGCCGGCACCTTGGTCCCCGGCTCGATCGCCGCGGCGAAGCTCTTCTTGTCGGCGGCGGCCTTCAGCGTGCCCAGCGCGAAGCCGCCGGTCGTGTACGAGAAGCGCGTCCCGTCGCGCGAGACGCTGTGGCACGCGACGCACTGCGACGGGCTCCCGGGCGCGAACGCGCTCCCGGTGACCGGCAATACGGCGTTCTTCCCGGCGCCGACGTCGAGCACGTGCATCGAGCCGCTGCTCGACTCCCAGTAGTAGATGGCCGAGTCGTCGATGCGATCGGTGGCCACCTTCACGTGCACGGGCGGGGACAGATGCAACGACGCGCCGACGCCTTCGACGACGACGGCCATCGTCTTGCCGGCGACGCTCGAGACGATGCTCGCCCACGGCACGACGTCCGCGATGGCCTCGCGGGTGACCGAGTAGACGTAGACATCGAGCACGTCCGCGGCGGTGAGGTGCACGCGGTAGGCCTTGCTGTCGCCTCCCGGCGTCCACTGGACCTGCATCGGCGGAATGTTGCTGGGGACGATCACGCCGTCGAGCGGGTACTCGATCTTCGGCGCGTTGGGCGGCGCCGGGTCGATCGGCGCCGTGCCGAACGAGCCCTTCGTGCCGGGGTCGAAGCCAGCCGGGACGATCTCGCCGGTCAGCTTCGTGTGGACCGTCGCGCTCGCCGTCCCCCCCTGCGCGCTGGCGTAGAGCGTCGACGTGCCGCCGCGCGTGGCGTTGCCCACCGTTCCCGGCGCCGTCACCGACGCGAGCGTGGGATCGCTCAAGGTGACCGACGCGGTTGCGGTCACGTCGGTCTCTGCCGGCGCGCCCGCGCCCCTGGCGAACACCTTGAACGCGGCCGTCGTGGAGCCGCCCCCGAGGGTCGCCACGATCGACACATCGGGCGGCTCGACGCGAAGGACCACGCTTGCCGCGTCACCGGTCGCCGTCGCGTCGTCGGTGCCGCCATCGAACGCCGCCGTGTAGCCGCCGGGCCCTGAGCTCCCGCACCCGAACGAGATCACCGACAGCGCGAAGCAGATGACCGAAGCTCGCATGGCGACAGCGTACTCCGTTCGCACGGAGCGGGCACGCGACGGCTCAGGCGGCGCGCAAGGGCACGCGGCGTGGCCGACCCGCGCGCGCGCGGGAAATCGCGGACCGCGACGGCTGACCGACGATCAGCGAGGCGGAGGCCTCCGGGCGACGATCACTTCGATCGGCCGGCCCTCGTCACGGCGTCCTTTGTTCTGCGGCTCGTGCCGGCGCCCCCGGTCGTTGGGGCGGTTCGGCGGAGCGCCACCGCCGCCGCGGCCACCACCACCGCCGCCGCCGCCGCCGCCGCCACCACCACCGCCGCCACCGCCACCTGCGTTCGGCGCAGAACCGTGGTTCGGGGGTCGATTCTGCGGCGGGCGATCGTGCTGCGATCGGTTCTGGTTCTGCCGCGGGACGTTCGAGCGGTTCTGTTGGTGTTGTGGCGGCCCGTTGTGCGACGGGGGCCTCGGGTGCTGCCCGTGCCCACCTTGCGGCGGCTGCTGGGGCTGCTGGGGTCGCCCCTGCTGCGGCGGAGGCCCGCGGCGCGGCGGCGCGCTACCCGGCGCAGGATCACGGCGCGGCGTCCACGCCGACGCCGGAGGCCCGCCGCGCAGGCCGAGCGCCTCGCGCCGCTTGCGCTCGTCGTAATTGGCGTCCTGAACGAGGCCCATCACGTGATCGGTGTTCACCACGCGGTGGGTCGACCGATGACGCCCGGTGAGCCGCGTGTCCGGCGCGAGCGCGTTCTGCTGGAAGAGGTCCCACATCTCCTCGGCATAAGGCAGACGCCGCGCGTGAGGGACGAACTGCGCGAGGAAGCGGTGCAGGTTGTCGACGTCGCGGAGGAGGAGCTTCCGCGCGTTGGCGTTGCGCGCCGTGTCGACCGACTGGGGAAAATCGATGATGACCGGTCCGTCGGCCCCTACGAGCACGTTGAAGTCCGAGAGATCGCCGTGGACGATCCCGGCCGCGAGCATGCGCACCACCTCGCGGATGAGGCGGTCGTAGATCTCCTGCGCGGCCGCGGCGTCGAACGCGATGTCGGCGAGGCGCGGCGCGGGGTTGCCCTCCGCGTCGGTGATGAGCTCCATGATGAGCACGCCGTCGACGAAGTGCCGTGGCTCGGGCACGCGCACGCCGGCCGCGTGCAGCCGGCGGATCATGTCGACCTCGGTCGACTTCCAAGCGGCCTCGTCCTGCGCGCGGCCGTGCTTGGTGCGCTTGTCCATGGCGCGCTGGTCGCGCGAATTGCGGACCTTGCGCCCCTCGGTGTACTCGGAGCGGTGCTTGAACGTGCGGTTCTGCGCCTCCTTGTAGACCTTCGCGACGCACGGCACGCCGCCCGACACGACGACGAAGACCTGCGCCTCCTTGCCGCTCATCAGAGGGCGCACGACCTCGTCGAGGACGCCGTAGTCGAAGAGGGGAGCGAGTGAATCGGGGATACGCATGCCGGGGTGGCGGGACCCTACTCGATCCGGGCGGGCAACGCCTGCTCCATGCGTCGAGAAAAGACGAGCAATCCGCAGCCCAGAAGCGCTGCAGCGCCACGATTGAGGCGGCAAACCCGTTCCCCCTCGACTACACTTCCGTCGTGAGCGCACCATCGAGGCTAACCACCGAAAACGTCCGAGCATTTCTGGCTCGCCCGTGGAAGGAGCTCGCGACCCTGAAAGAACGCCATTGGCGGGACGCGCTCCTCGCCGATCCGCTCGCGACGTTCCGCGCCTCGGAGGCCCTCTGGGAGGTGCTCCACGAGCGGGGGCACACGACGAACGAGGCGGAGCGCCGCGCCGATTTCGAAGCACACCTGCGTCTTCGGGCGTGCCTCGATCGGACGGCGAATGTCCGGCCTCGATGAGACGCTCCTCCCCCTCTTCGAGCAGATCCTGACAGCGAGACGCTAGGACCGCAGCAAGCGATCACGCCGTCGCCGGCAGACGCGCGAAGAGGCGCCACGCCAGCACCATGCCGAGGACGACGAGCGTTGCGGCCGCGAAGAACGGAGCCCCAGGGACGTGCGGCACCGCCCCGGCCGGCGCGAACCGCGAGAACAGCCCGGTCGCGAGGATGGGGCCGACGATCGCCGTCACGCTCTGTAGACTCGAGAGCGAGCCCTGCAGCTCCCCTTGCTCGGTGGGCCCCACCTGCCGCGTGAGCAGCGCCTGGATCGCCGGCCCCGCGATGCCACCGAGCGAGAACGGCACGATCAGCGCGTACATCATCCAGCCCTCGGTCGCGAGGCCGAACGCGGTGAAGCCCATGGCGTTGAAGAGGAGCCCGGCGAGCACGCTCTTTCGCTCCCCGAGGCGCCGCATCGAGACGCGCACGAGGCCCCCCTGGACCACGCCGGTCATGACGCCCACCACCGCGAGCGAGATGCCGATCTGCAGCGGTCGCCAGTCGAACTCTGCTTGCGTATAGAGCGCCCACACGGACTGGAGGATCTGCTGCGCGAGGTAGGCGCACAGGAGGGTCCCGGTGAATCCGAGGAGAATCGGGCTGCGTCCGATGCGACGCAGGGCGCCTAGCGGATTGGCGCGCGCGAGATCGAACGGCCGCCGATGCTCCGGCGCGAGCGACTCGGGGAGGACGAAGAACCCGTAGGCGAGGTTCAGCATGTTGAGCCCCGCCGCGAGCAGGAACGGCGCGCGCAGGTGCACCGTCGCGAGCAGGCCCCCCACCGCCGGCCCGAGGATGAAGCCGACGCCGAAGGCGGCGCCGACGAGACCGAAGCTCTGCGCGCGCTTCTCGGCGGGCGTGATGTCGGCGATGTACGCCGTCGCCGCCGAGAAGCTGGCGCCCGTGATCCCGGCGACGACACGCCCGACGAAGAGCCACGAGAGCGACGGCGCGAACGCGAGGAGCAAGTAGTCGAGCGCTGCCCCGAGGATGGATACGAGGATGACGGGCCGACGCCCCAGCCTGTCGCTCAGCGCGCCGACGACCGGCGCGAAGAGGAACTGCATCGTCGCGTACGCCGAGACGAAGACCCCGAAGTAGCGCGAGGCCTCCGCCACGTCCCCCACTACGAAGGTCTGGATGAGGCGCGGCAAGACGGGGATCACGACACCGATCCCCAGCGTGTCGAGCACGATCACGACGAGGATGAAGGCGACGGTCGCGTTTCGGGTGCGGGCCACGAGAAGGCGCGCACCCTAACACGACCGCCCTACGCGTTCAGCGGCAGGCGGTCGCCATCGTCGGCGCGTCGAGCTTCATCGTGGCGATGGAGCTCGTGAGCTGCGAGACGTCGCTCGCGATGATGCCGCCGTACGAGATCGAGTAGACGACGTTTTCGACGAAGACGCCGCGGCGCACGGCGCCGTCGAAGTAGCCGCCGCAGTAGCCGTAGTTGCCGTTGGGCAAGGTCCCGAGGAGCGAGCTGTGGTCGACCGAGCCGAGCTTCTGGATGCCCTCGGTGACGCCGACCTTGAAGACCTCGAGCGTGCTCGCCTGCTTGTAGCTGCTGTAGTTGCCCTGGTGGACGTAGGGGAACGCGAGGAGCTTCTTGTCGTCGAAGTACGTGAAGGCCTTGTGCTCCTGCATCGCCTCGGTCGTCGCGTACTCGCCGCCATCGTAGACGTATTTGTACTGCTGCTTGGGCGCGAGGGGGTTGGTCACGTCGAAGACCTGGATGGCGACGCCGTACCAGTAGCTGCCCTCGTGCTGGTGACCGGTCATGTCGGTCTCGCGGCCGATCGTGAGCAGGTGCGTGTCGTCGAGCGGGTGGATGTACGTGCTGAAGCCGGGGATCTGAACCTGCCCGAGGACGCGCGGCGCCGTGGCGTCGGCGACGTCGACGACGAAGAGCGGGTCGGTGAGGTGCCACGTGACGATGTACGCCTTGTCGCCGACGAAGCGCGTCGCGTAGAGCTGCTCGCCGGGGGCGATCTCGCCGGCGTCGCCGGAGATCGCGAGCTTGCCCTGCCTATTTTGCAGCACGTAGACGTGGCTGACCTGGTTCTGCTTGCCGTCGGTGCGCTGCGGGCCGCTCCTCTGCTCGGTGGTGGCGACGCGGACCGCGCCGTTGCGCTCGTCGATCGCGAACTGGTCCTTCACCGCGCCGGGGACGGTACCCGAGCCGTTGTAGAGCGCCGTCGTCGGATCGCTCGCGATGTCGAACGAGTGCAGGTGCGTGAAGTTCATCGTCTGCACCGGGATCACGGGCGGCGTGGAGGTGCCCGCTGCGCCGGCGTTCGTCATCGGGGGCGGGGAGGCCTGACGAAGGACCCAGGGGTCGACGTACGCCTGGCTCGCGAGCACGAGCGCGTTGGTGTTGCCGTAGACCGTGGTGACCGCGCCGAGGATCGTGGTAGCACGCGGGAGCGACTCCGGTGCGTCGAGGTCGATGCTCTCGATCTGCGTCATGCCCGACTCGGTCGTGCCGGCCGTGGGCACGTAGAAGTCCGCGCACTGCGTCGGGGTGGCCGTGACCTGGCTGCCGCTCTTCACGAACGCGGCGGGGACCCAGTCGGCGTAGGTGGTGCCCGCGATGATCGCGAGGTTCTTCGCGCGGAGCGACTCCCACGCGGCGATCTGCTGCTCGGTCGTCGGCGGCGTGTACGGCGGCGGCACGTACCCGCCTTGCCCCCCGACCCCGGTTACCGGCGTCGGCGTCCGCGTCTCCGGGTACGCCGGCGAGTACTCGAGCGTGGGGCCGTGCCCGCCGCCGCTCAGGATCGCGCGGACGCGAGCGTCGACGCGGCGCGAGGTCGAGTACTCGCCTTCGAAGTACAGCTCGCGCGTGGTGGTCACGGCGGCGTCTGAGATCTGGAGCACCGTGATCTTGGTGAGCGCGTTCGCGTAGTAGCCGCCACCGCCGCCACCGCCCGTAGGAGAGGGCGGCATCGCGCCGCCCGCGGGCGCTCCGCCGGTCATCATGACGCCGCCGCCGCCGCCGTAGGGAGAGTATCCGTCGCTGTAGCCGGGGCGCGGCTTGACGTTCGCCGCCGCGTAGATCGGCGCGCCGTCGACGCGCGAGAAGACGACGACGCGGCCGTTCGCGACGAACATCTCGCTCGGCGTCCCCTCGATCGTCGCCGACGTCGCCGCGCCGAGCGAGGGCGCGGGCCACGCGTTGACGACCATGAACTTGTCGCCGTGGAGGAGGTAGATGTGGTTGCCGTCGGTCTTGACGATGTCGGCCTCGTCGACCCCCTTCACCTGCGTCTCGGTCTCGGAGTGGGCAGGGGCCGGGGCCGCGGTCGTGCCGCCCGCGCCGCCAGTCTGCGGAGGCGCCGCCCCGGCCGCGTTCCGGGAGTCCTCGCCGCCGTAGCCGTAGCTCCAGCCCTGACGGATGCCGCGGATCTCGGCGTCGATGCGCCGGTTCAACTTCGAGCGGGCGTCGTCGCGGAGGGCGACGGTGAGGTCCTCGCAGGTCTGGGTGCGCTTCAGCGTCGCCTTGGTCAGGTCTATCGCGTTCACGCTGGCGGTGGAGCCGGAGCAGCCCGCGAGGGTGCCGAGCGATCCGCCGAGGCCAGCCAAGCCGACCAAGCCAACCAGGAGAGAGAGCGCGGTGAAGGAGGTCTTGGTGTTCATGGTGGGTTCCTCGAGTGGCCCTATCGCAAGCCTGGGGCCAGCCACTGGCGCCATTGGAAGTCGCTGAAATCACGCCGGATACCCCACTGGACAGGCCACCGCCCACGAACGCCGTGCCGGGGTCTGGCGCGGGATGGCACACCTTCGCCCGTCCCTGTGGCACGCGACTTTTGCTATGGGATCGGGCCGTGGCCCGGTCCCCCCTGCCCGCCTGCGCGTTCGCGCTCCCTCGTCGTTTACTTCCACCCGTTGCGCGTCCGCTTCTGGTCCCTCTTCTTCTTAATCTTCTTCTTCTGCTCCTTCTGCTCGGAGGCGCGGCGAGCGTCGGCGCGTGCCACGAGCCGACCGGCGCCGCCCCCGTCGAGGCCGCCCCCGTCGAGGCCGCCGCCGAGGACGCCGGGCCGGGCAACGCGCAGGGTCCCGGTCCCGCCGACGCCCACGACGAGCTTGTCACCGCGGCGCGCGCGTCGCTCGAGGCCGGCACCTGGGACGGCGGGCTCATCGGCGCGGCGAGCATGCACACGTCCGTCGTCGATCGCATGGAGTGGCCCGAGTCGCCCGACGGCGGCGTGCGCGAGGGCGGCTCGACACGCCTCGGCTACCTGCGTTACGGCGCGAAGGTCGCGGCGCTGAGCGAGCCGTTCGCGAACGAAGAGTGCCGTGAGGGCTGGTACGAGCTCGTCCGGGGGGGCTACGTCTGCGGCAAGTACGCGACGTTCGATCTCAAAGATCCGCGCGTCCGCCTGGCGCCGAGCCCGCCGAACCTGACCGCGTCCATGCCCTACAAGTACGGCTACGCGACCGGACACGGCACGCCGGTCTACCGACGCGTCCTGTCGCTCGAGGATCGCAAGAAGTACGAGCCGTGGCTCATCCCGCCGCCCCCGGCCACGGACAAACCCGACGACGCCCCCGAAGGCGACACGACCGCGGCGACGAGCGACTCACCTTCCGCGTCCCCTTCGCCGGCCACCACCACGACCGCTTCTGCAGCGTCCTCGCCCGACGCGTCCGTCCCCTGGTTCATGCGCGACGCGGGCGGCGGGCGCCCGCCGGTAAGCCTCGACGATCTGCACGGCCGCGGCGTGCTCGTGCGCCGCATGATGCGCGGCTTCTATCTCGCGCTCGATCGCGACTTCAAGGCGGCGCACGCGCGCTGGTGGCGCACGACGGCCGGCTTCGCGGTGCCGTTCGAGCGCGTGGGCCTGCAAGGACCGCCTTCGGACTTCCGCGGATCGTGGATTTCCTCCGAGCCCGACGCGCGCGATCCGGACGCCGGGCCGCCGAAGGAGCCGAACGGCACCGGCCTCCTGCTCACGTCCGGCTACTCCGCCCGTTATGCGATCGACCCGGAGAAGAAGAAGATCCTCTCCGCCGTCCCACTGCCGAAGAACACCGCGGTCGCGCTCGTCGGCGAGCCGCTCGGCGTAGGCGGACAGACCTACCAGGAGACCACCTACGGCTACTGGGTCCGCACGGCCGACGGGATGCTCGCCGCCGCGCCGGCGGATCTCCCCGGCGACGCCGGCGCGCCGCTCGGCGAGAACGAAAAGTGGGTCGACGTCGACACGACGCGCGAGCTGCTCGTCGCCTACGAAGGGCGCCGCCCGGTCTTCATGACCCTGATCTCGAGCGGGAAGCGCAACGCCGGCGATCCGACGAAGGACCATCCCACTCCGCCCGGCGTCTACCGGATCCGCGAGAAACACGTGACGGCGACGATGGACGGCGACGTCGCGGCCGACGGGCCCTACTCGATCGAGGACGTCCCCTGGATCATGTATTTTCAGGGGAGCTACGCGCTGCACGCGGCGTTCTGGCATTCGTCGTTCGGCCACCCGCGGAGCCACGGCTGCGTGAACATGTCCCCCACCGACGCGCGTGCGCTCTTCTTCTGGAGCGAGCCGCACCTCCCCGCCGGCTGGCACGGCGTGTATGCCACCGACACCGCGCCCGGCACGCGCGTGGTCGTCCACGAAGACCCTCCCAAGAAGAAATAGAGGCTCATGCTCACGGTCCACCACCTCAACAATTCTCGTTCACAGCGCGTCCTGTGGCTCCTGGAGGAGCTCGGCCTGCCCTACGAGCTGAAGAAGTACGAGCGCGATCCGAAGACGCAGCTCGCGCCGCCGGAGCTTCGCGCGATCCACCCGCTGGGCAAGTCGCCGGTGGTGACCGACGACGATCGGACGCTCGCGGAGTCGGGCGCCATCGTGGAGTACCTCATCGAGCGGTACGGCGAAGGGCGGTTGATCCCGAAGGCCGGGAGCCCCGAGCGGCTCCGCTACACGTATTGGCTCCACTACGCCGAGGGGTCGGTGATGCCGCCGCTCCTCCTGAAGCTCATCTTCGAGCGCGTCCGCACCGCCCCCGTGCCCTTCTTCGTGAAGCCCGTCGCGCGCGGGATCGCCGACGAGGTCACCAAGGCGTTCATCGGGCCTCAGCTGAAGACACACTTCGACTACATGGAGGCGGAGCTCGGCAAGACGACGTGGTTCGCGGGCGAGGAGATGACCGGCGCCGACGTCATGATGAGCTTCCCCCTGGAGGCTTCGGTGGCGCGCGGAGCGCTGGACGCGTCGCGGCCCAAGCTCATGGCCTTCGTCGCGCGGATCCACGCGCGGCCGGCGTACGCGCGCGCCCTCGAGCGCGGCGGCAAGTACGACTACTCGAAGGAATGATCGGGCGCGCGAGGCCTCACGCGCGGCCCATGCGAACGAGCTTCCCCGGCCGGGCGCCGGTGAGCTCGCCGCGCTCGGCGACGAGGGTGCCAAGGACGAGCGTGGCGAGGTAGCCGTCCGCCCGCTGGACGAGGCGTCGACCGCCCGCCGGCAGATCGCGCTGCATCACCGGCCTCCTCAGGGACAGTCGCTCGAGATCGACCACGTTCACGTCGGCCCGCATTCCCGGCTCGAGCGTCCCTCGATCTACGAGCCCCATGAACCGTGCGGTGTCGCGCGCCTGCATCGCCACGACGCGCTCGAGCGCGAGCCCGTCCGCGCGATCGCGGGCCCAGTGCGTGAGCAAGAACGTCGGCATGCTCGCGTCGCACACCGTCCCGACGTGCGCGCCCGCGTCGCCGAGCCCCATGAGCGCGCGCGGGTGAGTGAGCATCTCCTTGACGACGTCGAGGTTCAGCCCCGAGTAGTTGTAGATCGGGAAATAGAGGAGGGCCTTGCCGCCGTCCTCCAGCAGCGCGTCGTAGATCCGCTCGAGGAGCGGCACCCCCGCGCGCAGAGCCTCGGCCAAGATGCAGGTGTCCATCTTCGGCTCGTACGTCGGCCGCTCGCCCATCGGGTAGAGGCGCATCGCGAGCATGTCGAGGTTGGCGAGGAAGAAGTCGGCGAGGGGCGGGATGGGCGTGCCGTCGCCGGCGACCTTGTCGCTCTTCTCGGCCAGGATGCGCGCGCGGAGCTCCGGGCTCTTCATCCGCGCGACGCGCTCGGCGAGCGGCAGCGACGCGATGTCCTTGTACGACGGGAACCCCATGAAGGGGTGGAACGTCGCCTCGAGCCCGAGCAGGACGCCGATGCCTCGCGCGCCGACCTGGCACCGCACGTCGAGGCCGCGGAGAACCGCGCGATCGGCGCGGGCAAAGATCCGCCTCCACTGCTCGGGCGCGTGATCGCGCTGCATCGTCGAGATCGACAAAGGCCGACCGCCGCTCGCGGTGACCATCTCCTCGAGCAGATCGAACTCAGGATCGAACCGCTCGGGGCCAGAGATCATGTCGAAGTCGCTCACCGCCTGCAGCACGCCGTGCCCGAGGCCGCGGAACGCCTCGCCGAGTCCCCGAAGCTCGCGCGCGTCGACCTCGGAGGCCGGCGTGGCCGCGCCGCGCGCCGTGCGGTGGTTGTCGGTGCGCCCCGTCGAGAACCCGGCAGCGCCTGCCGCCAGCGCACCGCGCAAGAGCGCCCGCATCTCGGCGATCTCGTCGTCGGTCGCCGCCTCATGGGCCACCGCGCGCTCGCCCATCACGTACATGCGGAGCGGATCGTGCGGGACCTGGAGGAGAAAATCGATCGCGTGCGGCATCGCGCCCACCGCATCCATGTAGTCCGCGAACGACTCCCAGCCCCACGGGATCCCCTCGGCGAGCGCCGATCCGGGGATGTCCTCGACCCCCTCCATGAGCTCGACGAGCGCGCCCTCGCGGCCCGGGCGCACCGGCGCGAAGCCGACGCCGCAGCTCCCCATGACGCACGTGGTGACGCCGTGGAGCGAGCTCGGAGTGAGCTCTTCGTCCCACGTCACCTGGCCGTCGTAGTGGGTGTGAACGTCGACGAAACCGGGCAGGACGTGCGCGCCCTTCGCATCGAGCTCGCGGCGCGCCGCACCGGGGCAGTCGCCGACCGCCACGATGCGCCCTGCGGTGATCGCGACGTCGCCCGCGAACGCGGCGCGCCCCGTGCCGTCGACGACCGTGCCGCCCACGATTTTCAGATCGAACATGACGGCTTCGCTCGTCCCTTCTCCCGCGGTGCGAGCGCGAAGGTGCCCGCCCAGCCCTCGCGCACGTCGCCGGTCGTCGGATCCTCGAGCCACGGCATGGCGAGCTTCCGCGGCACCACGATGTGCCCCGGTTTGCGGTAGGTGCCGAATGCGAAGTCCCAGATCGGCGTCGTCACGCCATGGTTGTTGCGCGCGTCGACGAAGTGGTGCGTGAAATGATGGCGGCGCGCCCACCGGCCATACGGGCCGAAGCCGGGGCGCACGTGCTCGAGCCGGTGCACGATCTCGTAGAGCCCGTAGAACCCGATGAGCCCTGCCACGTAGGCCACGCCTGTCGCCGCCCCGAGCGCGAGCACTGCGGGCACCAGGACGACGGCGGCGGCGAGCGCGGCTGCGACGAGCTTCTTCGCCGTGGGCGCGAAGTAGTTGCCTTCGGCGTGGTGGCGCACGTGCTCGATGCCAAACGGGTTGCCGCGGAAGCGCCGATCGTGGCCAAGCCAGCGGTGGATGATGTACTCGAGCAGCGTCCAGGTGAACGCCCCCGAGAGCGCGGCGACGGCGACGGTGACCATCACGGGCTTCCTTTCACGGCGGAGACGCGCTCGATCGCCGCGTCGACGGACCTGGGCTTGGCGCCCCACCCCACGAGCAGCGCGCGTGTCCCGACCACGGTGAGGCGCGCGGCGTCGATCACGTGCGGCGCGAAGCGGGCTTGCTTCTGCATCTGGAGCAGGCCCTGCAAGAGCGCAAACACGGAGACGGTGCGCTCGGCCACCGGACCCGGCGCGAGCTGCCCCGCGTTCTCGGCGTCCACGAGGGCGTCGGCGAGCGGCTGCATCGCATGGATCGTCGCGAGGGCGACGGGGCCCGCGGCCTTGGGCTCGCCGAGGAGAACGCGCGGGTGAGCCATCGTCATGGCCAAGAGCCCGAAGCGATGCGGCTGCTCCCGCGCGAACTCGCGGTAGCCCTGCGCGACCGCGAAGACGCGTGCGAGGGGTGGCGCCTTGGGCCCGAGCGCTGTCGTCACCCGATCGACGTGGGCGCGCACGTCGCCCAGCACGCGGAGCACGAGGGCCGCGAGCAGCGCGTCCTTGGAGTCGAAGTAGCGGTAGAGCGCGCCGGGCGTGTAGTCGACGAGGGCCGCGAGCTTGTTGATCGACAACGCCTCGAGCCCGCCCTCCTCGACCATCCCCATCGCGGCGTCGGTGATGCGACGCAGGTTCTCGTCGTGGCGCCGCGCGCGCGGCGATCGGGGCGATTCGTGAAGCACACGCATTTTGTAAACGCTATTTACTATTCGCGCAAGGGACAATCGTTCGCGCGGCCGAAGGCGCCGGAAATCCGGCGCGATTACAGAGCACCCAGCCGATGCGCGCGGGGTCGATCGCGAGCTCGTCGAGCCACATCTCGAAGGGCTCGGTCGTCGCCTGGTCGGAGTCGGAGTCGCGGTCGGGGTCGGGGGTCGGGGCCTAGGCGACGAAACCCTTCCACACCTTCATGTACTCGACGAAACCGGCCGACAGGCCGCGCGCGACGAGCTCTTCCGGCGTGAGCGGCGGCTCCTTCGGCTTCCATGTCGGATCGGCGGCGCGGAGGGGCCAGTCGGGGTTCGCGATCGCCGAGCGGCCCAGGGCGACCACGTCGGCGCCGAGCGCGAGGAGCGACTCGGCCTCTTCGCGCGTCCAGATCTTCCCGGCGACGAAGAGCGTGACGTCGTCGGGGACGACCGCGCGGAAGAGCGGCAGCGGGTGCGCGTCGGGGCGCTTCTTGGTAGGGCGGCTCGCCGTCCACAGCGAAAGATGGAGAAAATCGACGCCGTCCTCCGCGAGCCAGCGCGCGACCTGGAGACTCTCGTCGAGGTCGAGCCCCTTCGCGTTGCCCCAGTCCTCGGGCGATAGGCGCACGCCGACGAGGCACGACGCGGGCACCCTCGCGCGCACCGCACGCGTCACCTCGCGCACCAGGCGCGCGCGGTTCTCGAGGGCGCCGCCCCAGCGATCCGTTCGGCGGTTTTCGACCGCGCTCAGGAACTGCGTGAGGAGGTAGCCGTGCGCGCCGTGGATCTCGACCCCGGCCATGCCCGCCTCGTGCGCGCGCGCTGCGCCGTCGGCGAAGGCCGCGATCACGCGGGCCAGGTCGTCCTCAGTGGCGGCGCGCGGGCCGCCTTCGGCCTCGCTCGCGCTCCACGGCCGTTCGCCGGTGAGCTTCGCGTCGGCGCGGAGGCCGCCGTGGAAGAGCTGCACCAGCGGCATTGCGCCGGCTGCCTTCATCGACGCCGCGAGGCGCGCCAGGCCGGGGACGTGGGCGTCGCTCCACGTGCCGAGCTCCCCCTTCCACCCCTGCCCGTCTCGCGTCACGTGGGACGCGCACGAAATCACGACGCCGAAGCCGCCGGCGGCGCGCGCCTCGAGCCAGCGCAGCTCGTCGTCGCCGAGCGTGCCGTCGTCGTGGCTCTGCGAGTTGGTCATGGGCGCGAGGGCCACGCGGTTCTTGGCGGTCGCGCCATTTCGAAAGCGGATCGGGGACAGGAGAGGCTTCACAGGTGGCACAATAGCGAATCGTGCCGATTGATGCCCCCATGACCGTCAAGCGCACGGTGAGCGCCGACGGGACCGAGCTCGCGTACCACGTCATCGGCAACGGGCCGCGCGTCTGGCTCATGCCGCCGGCGATGGGGGCGCCGCTCGTTTCGATGAAGTACATCCTCGAGCGCTTCCAGCACGACTACACGATCGTCACCTGGGATCAGCGCGGCTTCTACGCCTCGGGGACTCCGAGGGATCCGGACGCCATGCGCGTCGCCGATCACGTGCGCGACATGGAGGCGGTGATCGCGGCGGAAAAGCTCGAGCGCTTCGTGCTCGGGGGGTGGAGCATGGCGGTGCCGCTCTCGCTCGAGATGGTCCATCTCCGCCCCGACGCGGTGCGCGCGCTCGTCCTCATCAACGGCCCGTACGAGCGCGCGCTGGCGAACGTGACGCCGCTGCCCGGCGCCGAGGCGCTGGCGATCACCGCCCTCAAGCTGGGCACGCGCGCCGGCGCGCTCCTGAACCCGCTGTCCCGCGCGATTCTCGGCGCGCGCGGCGCGGGGCGCGTGCTTCATCGCGCGGGCGTCGTGGCCGAGAACCCGGAGTTCTTCGAGGAGGTGCTCGAGCAGTTCTGCACGGTCGACTGGGGGCGCTACTTCACGATGACCCGCCACCTCCACGCGCATTCGGCGGCGGCGTACCTCCCGCACGTGCGTGTGCCGACGCTCATCACCACCGGGACCCGCGATCTCCTGACGCCGCCGCGCACCGCGGAGAGGATGCACCGGATGATCCCGGGATCGGAGCTCTTCGTCGTGCCGCGCGCCACCCACTACATCGTGGCGGAGTTTCCTGGTTTGCTGACCGATCGCATCGCGACGTTCCTCGCGCGCGTGGAGGAGATCGGCTAGACGAAAGCGGTGAAGATCGCGCTCGTCACCGCCGCCGAAGCTCGAACCCTGGACGAAGATCTGCCCCCGCTCGTGGCCGCGCTCGTGGAGCGAGGCGCGGCGGTGGACGTGCCGGTGTGGGACGATCCGAGCGCCGCGTGGGACGGCTACGACGCGGTCGTCGTGCGCTCGACGTGGGACTACGCCCCGCGGCGCGACGCGTTCGTGGCGTGGGCGCGCGGCGTCGGCTCGCCGCTGTTCAACGGGGCGGACGTGCTCGCGTGGAACACGGACAAGCGGTACCTCGAGCACCTCGCCGCGAGGGGCGTCGCCGTCACGCCGACGCACTTCGTCGCGCCCGGCGACAGGGCGGAGGGTGCGCCGACGATGGCCACGTTCCTCGAGCGAGAGATCGTGGTGAAGCCGTCGATCTCGGGCGGCGCCAAGGACACGGCGCGTTACCTGCCGGGCGAGCGCGCGCGGGCGCTCGCCCACGTCGCGCGGCTGGTGGACGCGGGCCGGACGGCGATGGTGCAGCCCTACCAGACGTCGGTCGACGCGCGCGGCGAGACGGCGCTCCTCTTTTTCGGAGGCGCATACAGCCACGCGATCACCAAGGGCCCGCTGCTCGCGCGCGGCGCCGGCCTGGTCGAGGGGCTCTTCGCAGAGGAGCGCATCTCCGTCCGCGCGCCGACGGGCGCCGAGCGCGCGGTGGCCGAAGCCGCGCTCGACGCAGTACCGATGCGGCGCAAAAACCTCGCCTACGCGCGCGTCGACGTCGTGCTCGGCGAGGACGGCGCTCCGATGGTGCTCGAGCTCGAGCTCACCGAGCCGAGCGTGTTCCTGGGCTACGCGCCCGAGGCGGCCGGACGGTTCGCCGACACGATCCTGCTCCTCGCGCGCGCACGCGCCCAGCCCGCGCAGTGATCAGCGCGCGAGGTAGCCGGACGTGACGACGCGGCCTTCGAAGTCGACGTAATCCTCGGCGACGTCGAACGTGTGCGGATCGTGGGGGCGGCTCGTGATCATCGTGTCGTGGAGGCAGTTGCTCGTCGCGCACCCGCTGGCGGCCGCATCGACGACGAACGACTTCGCGCCGGGGTATTGCGGCGCGAGCGCGCGCATGAACGCGCCGTTGCGCGAGAGGCCGACGTCGGGCTCGCTCGCGTACACGAACGTGAGCGACGCGAGCCCGCGGCCAATGGCCAGGGTCAAGCCGTCCTGCCCGCCGTCGAGATCGTAGTACCGGGTCCGTGCGCGCAGATCCGCGCTCATCACGCCGAGCAGCTCGTGCGCGACGAAGCTCCCGCTCGAGTGGGCGAGGACGAAGATCGTCTGCGGCGGATCGGCCGCGAGGCGCCTGGCGAGCGCGGTGTTGCCGATCTCGCGCGCGCGGTAGAGCGCGTCGCGCGGCCCTTGCGACGCGTACACCACGCCGACATCCAGATCGGTGCCACGCGCCGCGACGAGCGCTTCGGCCCACGCCTGGGTGTGCTCGGGGTGCGCGCCGTAGCCGCCGTACACGACGAGCGCGCTTCGGCCGGCGGCGCCGCCCGCGTCGGCCGTGAGGGTGCGCGCGGCGATCCCGCGCGAGACGGGCGACCAGCCGGGCCGACTGCTCGTCTGCGCTTCGTCGGTCGCGTCGCTCGTGGTCTCGGGCGCAGCCGAGCAGCCGGCGTACGCGAGCGCGCCGAGCGCGGTGCAGGTCAGGGCGAGCCGACGCATGCCTTACATTGTCACACATTGACCGACGCGCAAGTCCACCCCATCGAACGTCGAGTATGATCTCGAAAATGCCGTCGAAGCTGGTCCCCGGCGTCGAGCCTCCCGCCGCCGCCGGCGACGCAGGAAGGGACATGGCGGAGACCTGGTTCGTCTTCCGGAACGGCGATCTCCTCGTCCGGGACGGCGACGATCCGATTCCGCCGCGGAGCGCCTCGGCGGATCTGCCCGCCGAGGGCGACGCGCACTACCTCGGCGCGATCGGCGGCGCCGGATGCTTCGCGATCGCCCTCACGCGCGACGCCACCGCGCCGGACGGGCACGCCTTCGCCGGCCTGCGCGCGCTCTTCATCCGCATGCCGCGCGAGACCTGGCACGCGGCCGGGCGCGCGCTGCAGATCCTCGAGTGGGATCGCACCCACCGCTTCTGCGGCGCGTGCGCCACGCCGACTGTGGCCGTACCCGGCGAGCGCGCCAAGAAGTGTCCTGCCTGCGCCCTCACCGCGTACCCCCGCGTGGCGCCCGCGATCATCGTCCTCGTCCACCGCGGCGACGAGGCCATCCTCGCGCGCGGCCCGCGGACGCCGGCGAGCTTCCTGAGCACGCTGGCCGGCTTCGTCGAGCCCGGCGAATCGCTCGAGGAGACGCTCGCCCGCGAGGTGGAGGAAGAGGTGGGCGTGCGCGTGAAGAACGCGCGCTACTTCGGCAGCCAGCCGTGGCCGTTCCCCCACTCGCTGATGGTCGGCTTCTTCGCCGAGCACGACGACGGCGAGCCGCGACCCGACGGGGTCGAGCTCGACGTCGCACGCTGGTTTCGCTTCGACGCGCTGCCGGTCATTCCGCCGCGCATCAGCATCGCCCGCCAGCTCATCGACGCGTGGGTCGCGTCACGCACCGGAGGCCCGCCGCTGCCGTAGCAGGGCCAGCCCCGGCCGAGCCTCAGGCGAGCTGGACCCAAAGGCCGCCGTCGGTGCTGAGGAAGACGGAGCGCTCGGTCACGGCGAGGAGCCCCTTCTTGGCCACGGCGAGCGCCTCGACGGGCTCGGCGAGCACCAGGCGCGGTGCTTTGCCGTCGACCCGCCACACGCTCTCGCCGTCGGCGACGAAGAGCGCGTCGTCGAGGGCGGCGATGGCGATGGGCGCGAGCTCACCGAGCGAGAGCGAGCGCCACTTCGCGCCCGCGCCGACCAGCACGATGCCGGGCGCGGCGACGGCGGGCTGACCGCCAGGCCGAGACGTCGCGCACGTCCACTCCGCCTTCACCGGGAGCGCCCCGGGCTTCCAGCCCTTGCCGCTCCGCGACCAGGCCGCGCCGTCGACGCCGAAGGCCCAGGTCGTCGCATCCGGATCGCCGGCGACGCCCGCGATCGCGCTCATGCTCGGGAGGCGCGCGATCACGAGCTTGCCCGTCCCCTTCGGCAGCGGAGGCGGCAAGCTCCACGGCTCCCAGCGGCTCTGCGTGCGGCGGTACATCTGCCCGGAGACACCGAACGCGACGACCACGCCCGTCGAGAGCGTCGTCACGCCGCGGAGCGCGAGCGTCACGTTGCGCTCGGTCACCCTACCGAGGTGCGAGCCGGCGTCGTCGAGCGCGAGCGTCTGGCCCTCGCGGCCGACGATGATGACGCCCTCGCCGTCCGCCGCGATGCCCGCCGCGCGCCAGGCCGCCCGCGAGAGGCGCGTGACGCGGCCAAGCTTCGCGGTCCAGGCCATGGTCTCGTTCTCGCCGGCGCGGTGGCCGATGAGCACGGGGCGCCCGCTGGCGGAGAATGCGGCGGCGTCGAACTGTCGGTTCGGCACGGCGTCCTCAGCGCACGCGCCAGCGGGGATCGTCCTCGATGACCCACTCGAAGCCGTGGCGAATGGTGTCCATCACTGCTCCGGTATACACGTGACCCGCCCCCTCCGTGTAGACGGTACGCGTGAGCACGCCCACCTTGTCGAGCTTGACCGCCACCTGCGAGCTCGTGGAGAGGCACTCCTCCTGCCCGCAGACGAAGAGGATCCGCTTGCCGCCGGTCGCGCCGAAGATGTTGATGCGATCGGGGGTCCACGCGTCCTGGCCCCCCTCGATGAGGATGGCGCGCGGGTAGCGCGCGGGCTCGGTGGCGAGGATGCCGACCGAGGCGAAGGCGCCGCGCGAGAAGCCGATGTAGAGGACCGCCGTCTTGTCGACGTAGCCCGGGTAGTGCTTGTCGAGGACGGCGAGATCCGCGTCGACCTCGATCGCGAGCGCTTGCGGGCTCGCGAACCAGTAGTTCGGGTAGTTCCTCTCGGGAGGACGCGTGCCGCGCGGACACACCAGGAACGCGCGCGAGCCCACGATGCCGTGCATCGACTCGCAGAAGGCCTCGGGCGTCTCGGCGTTGCCGTGGCAACCGAGGACGATGGGCCGCGGCGACGTCGCGCCGCCCGGCGGCCACACGACGACGTCGCCCCAGTCGGGGACCGGGAACGTCTCGACGCTCTTCCAGGACAGGAGCGGCTCGAGCGTGCCGACCGGCGCCGCGACGGCCGTCTCGGCGTCCGTCGTCATGTTCTTGTTCTTGTTCTTGTTGTCGTTCTTTTCGACCTTCGCATCGGCGCGGGTGCACGACGGGACGCGCGAGCAGGCCGTCGCGACGAGGGCGAGGAGCGCGATCGTGGCGGGGAGGATCGTGGCGCGCGGCGCGAGCAAGCGCACATCCTACTTCGAACCCGGTCCGAGCGCGCTAAGACCCAGCCCTTTTCCCTTGCTGGTAGCACGGCCATGGGGAAGGCTTCGCGGCCATGGCGTTCACCGTCGACTCGATCCCCTCCCTGCGCGGCCGGACCTTCATCGTCACCGGCGGCAACAGCGGCATCGGCTTCGAGGCCGCGCGCATGTTCGCGCGGAAGGGGGCGCGCCTGGTCCTTGCGTGCCGCGACGAGGCGAAGATGAAGGCTGCCGCCGAGCGAATCTGCGCGGACACGGCCGGCGCAGAGGTCGACCGGGTCGCGCTCGACCTGAGCGATCTGCGGTCGGTGCGGGCGGCGGCCGCCGCGATCCGCGACCGCGCGCCGGTGGTCGACGTGCTCGTGAACAACGCCGGAGTGATGGCGCTGCCGTACCGCGAGACGAAGGACGGCTTCGAGATGCAGGTCGGTACGAACCACCTCGGGCACTTCGCGCTGACGGGGTTGCTCTTGCCGGCGCTCCTCGCCGCGCAGGCCGCGCGCGTCGTGACCGTCAGCAGCCTCGTCCACATGCAGGGAAGCCTCTCGATGGAGGACCTGCCGAAGCCACGCAAGTACAACGAGTGGACGGCGTACGCGCGCAGCAAGCTCGCCAATGTGCTCTTTGGCTACGAGCTCGACCGCCGCGCGAAGGCCGCGCACGCGCCCTTGCGCAGCACGGTGTGCCACCCCGGCTACTCGGCGACCAACCTGCAGAGCGGCGGCGTGAAGGCAGGCGGCTCGGCGTTCCAGGGCGGCCTCATGAAGCTCTCGAACGCCGTGATCGCCCAGTCCGCCGAGATGGGCGCCCTGCCGACGGCGTACGCGGCGACCGCGGAGGACGTTCGGGGCGGCGAGTTCGTCGGCCCGGGCGGTCTCATGGCGATCCGCGGCTATCCGGCGCTCGGAAAATCGAGCAAGACCTCGCACGACGAAGGGCTCGCGCGCGAGCTGTGGGAAGCGTCGGAGAAGCTCACCGGCGTCACCTATGCGCTGTCGCCCGCGAAGGCCGATGCGACGGCGGCCTCGGCGCGCTGACCGATGGCGACCCCGCGCCTCGGCGAGTGGCTCCGCGAGGGCCCTTTCGCGCTCGCGATGTCCAGCGGCTTCTTCGGCTTCTTCGCCCACTGCGGCGCCCTCACCGTCCTCGAGGACGAAGGGCTCCTGCCGTCACGCCTCTCCGGCTCCAGCGCCGGCGCGCTCGTCACCGGCATGTGGGCGAGCGGGCTCGACGCGCCGCACCTCGCGGACGAGCTTCGGCGCCTGCGCCGCGAAGACTTCTGGGACCCCCGCCCGGGCGCCGGCCTGCTCCGCGGCGCGCTCTTCCGCGCACGCCTCGACGCCCTCCTGCGTGCGCGCGATTTCGCCGCATGCCGCACGCGCCTCGCCGTCTCGACGTACGACGTCCTCGCGCGTGAGACGCGGGTGATCGAGGACGGTCCGCTCGCGCCGGCGCTCCACGCTTCGTGCGCGGTGCCTTTCATGTTTCATCCGGTGCGCCTCGGCGGGCGATTCCTCGTCGACGGCGGCGTCGCCGATCGGCCCGGCCTCGCCGGCATGCCGCCGGGTACGCGCGTCCTGTTCCATCACCTCGCCTCACGCTCGCCGTGGCGTCGCGCGGGCAGCATGTCGATGGAGATCCCTGCCCGCCCCGGGCTCGTCGCCGTCGCCATCGTCGGGCTGCCGCGCGTGGGGCCGTTTCGCCTGCACCACGGGATCCGCGCCTTCGACGCCGCGCGACACGCGATGCGGCGGGCGCTCGACCAGCCGGTCTCGGACGGCACCGTTCGCGTTCACGTGTGAGCGCGCGAAGCGGGCAAGCGGCGCGCACACCTCCGCGCGCACGCCCGCTGCCGTCAGGGAAACGCGGCCATCGCGTGGTACTTACGCGACGAGGGGCCGAGGATGGCCTTCTTCGCCCACGCGGTTCCCGCGAAGTGCCAGGTGTCCTGCGTCGGGGCGCCGTTGGTGCCACCGAAGAGGACGATCTGGCCGTTGAGTGGCGCGAGCGCGAGCCCGACGAGGATGGTCGGCCCATCGGTCGCCGCCAGGCCCCAGCCGCTCCCGTCCCATGACCACGTCTCGGCGACGAGATCGGCGCCTCCGAAGTGGATCGCATGGCCCGCGACCGTCGCCATGCCCGCGTAGGCCGTGAGGGCCGGGCCCTTGGGAGCCGATGTCCACGTGGCGCCGTTCCAGATCCAGACGTCGTTCATCTTCTGGGCCGACCCGTCGTAGCCGCCGACCAGGACCGCGCTGCCTTGCACCGAGGCCATCGATGCGCCTTGGCGTGGCGGTGGCGGACCGGGGACGATTTTCTGGGCCCACGTCGCTCCGTCCCACACCCAGGTGTCGCCGAGGACCGTCCCGCTGCTCGACCCGCCAAAGAGGACGATCGTGTTGCCCACGGTCGCCATCGCGTGCCCGCTGCGCGCGTCCGGGGTCGGCCCGCCGCCTGCCGTGACCGGGGACCATCGGGCGCCGTCGTATTGCCACATGTCGCCGACGGCCGAGGTGCCGTCGTAGCCGCCGTAGAGGATGAGCCTTCCTTGGAGGTTCGTGATCGCGTGCCGGTAGCGCGCGGCAGGCGCCGTCCCCAGATCGAGGCGCTTGGCCCAGGCCGCGCCGTCGTACTCCCATGTGTCGGCGTACTTCGTCGTGCCGTCCGTCCCGCCGAACAAGACCACGCGCGGAGAGAGCACGGCACCGTCGGGGCCGACGATGGGCCCGTCCGCCGAGCCACCCTCCGTGCAGCACGGGAGCGGCGCGCCGTCCGGCAGCACGCCCGGCCCGCTGTCTGCACCGGTGCCGCCGGGCCCGCCATCCGCGCCGGCGCCGGCGTCGCCGCCGATCGCGGCGCCGCGATCGAAGTCGGCACCGAGCAGCGAGCCGCATCCGGCGACGGAGGCGAGCGCGATGGCGATGACGAGGGCGAAGGGGGCTGCGAGGACGAGCTTCATGACGTTCGCGCGCTGGGAGTGTCCGGGCGGGCGGCTCAATGTGCGCGATTTCCGTCACGCCGTCGAGCGCGCGCGGGTCAGGGGTGTAGGCTCACCGGATGGTCCGCACCCTCGCTCTGACGGCGGCGCTCGCGCTCATCGGCTGCCCGCCGGGCGACGAGAAGAAGGCGAGCCCCTCCGCGCGTGCGGCGTGCGCGAAGGTCGGCGAGGCATGCGAGTTCTCACCGGGGAAGCTGGGGAGCTGCGTGCAGCGCGACGAGTGCGCGACGCCCCCCTGCTTCGTCTGCCAATCGCAGCATTAGGGGACTGTCCGTATTCGTCTTGCCCGAAAACGTGCACGTGCCCGTGCCCGTACTCTGCTCAGTGTCGCCCGGCTTCGGGCACGGGCAGGTGCGTGTTTACGGCCAGAAGCGTGAGGGATATGAGGACAGGCCTAGCCCGGGTCGCTTCTTAGCGCGCGGCGGAGGCGGAGGCCGTCGCGCAGCGTCCACGCGCCGCCGCCCCAGAAGATCAGGAGCGCGAGCGCCGCGAGCGCCGGCGGGGTTCCTCCGTGCCTGACGACCACCGCGACGATAGCCAGTCCGCCCACGAGGGCGAAGGCGCCGGTCACGATGCGCTTGTAGGCGATCGCCTGGGCGATCCGCCGGTCGACGGTCTTGGGCATGGCGCGCATGGGCGAGAGCCATAGCACGCTGCGGGCTCCCGAGCAGGGAGCCGAGCGCTGCTACTTGCAGCTCGCCCCGCACGGGCCGGTCACGCAGTCGTTGTAGGCCTTCTGGTCGGCTTGCGCCGCGGGGTACTTCGCCATGCATGCGTCGCGGCACACGCGCGCGCCGCCGCCGCCATCGGCCCCGCCGCCGCCGCCACCACCACCGCCGCCACCGCCGCCACCTTCTCCTCCGCCTCCTCCGCCTCCTCCGCCTCCTCCGCCGTCACCGCCCTCTTTGGCGGCGTCCGCGACGCCGGCGTCGCCGCCGCCGGAGCCGGGTGCAGGGCAATCGATGAGGCACTGTTGAAGGAGCGCACAGCTCGTGTTGTTCACGACGCATTTGACCGTGGGGGCGCAGCAGCTCTGTTGCATGCAGGCGCTGCAGGTGTCCGTTCCGAACGAGATCCCCGACGCCTTCAGATCGCACGCGCCGCCGGTCCCCGAGGACGACGGCGCGGTCGTGCCGCTCGTTCCACTCGAGCCACTCGAGCCACTCGAGCCGCTCGTGTCGGGCAGCGGTCCCTCCGTCGGTGTCGAGGTCGTGTGCTTCGACGAGCACGCGAAGAGCAGCAACGACGCGAGCACACCCACACCGCACGACATTCGGAGGGAAGGACGCATGCTTTCCATAAAGCACGCGACGTGCCCCTCCGTTCCCGCTGTTTTTCGCCGTTTTGGCGGCAGCGCGCGGCGCGGCGTGGATCGGAAACGACCCACCGCGATCGCGTGTGCCCCTGGTCCGACGCCGCGAGCGGAAAATTGCAGCGTGCGCGGAGAGCCTGGATCGTCGCCGCGGGCACGTCGATCCGGATAGTCTCGACCGGAATGCGCGTGCGCCTTGGCCTCGTTCTCTGCGCCGCGCTGGCCTCGGCGAACGGCGGTTGCGCCTCGATCGACTACCTCGCGCAGGCCGCCGCCGGGCAGGATGATCTGCTCACGCGCAGCCAGGACATGGACCGCCTGCTGCGCGAGGATCGCCTGCCCCCGCGCACGCGCCGCCTGCTGGCCGAGATCCCGCGCGTGAAGACGTACGGCGAGGCGAACGGGCTCCGGCCGACCAACAACTACACGAAGTACGCGCGCCTCGATCGCGACGCCGCGGTGTGGATCGTGAGCGCGTGCGAGCCGCTGCGCTTCCGCTCGTACACGTGGACGTTCCCGATCGTCGGCACCATCACCTACCTGGGCTGGTTCCACCTCGACGACGCCAAGCGCGCCGCCGAGGAGCTGCGCGGCAAGGGCTGGGACGCCGACGTGCGTCCCGCGGGCGCGTACTCGACCGCGGGGTGGTTCGACGATCCGCTCCTGTCGACGATGCTCGGCAAGGGCGCCGAAGCGCGCGGGGATCTGGTCAACACGGTCTTCCACGAGTCGACGCACGCGACGTTCTTCGTCCCGGGCCAGTCACGCCTCAACGAGAGCGTCGCGAACTTCGTCGGGGATCGCCTCGCGGAGAAGTTCATGAAGGAAATAGCCGGCGAGGACGCGAAGGAGACCGTCGCGTACTTCGCGGGCGAAGAGCGCAGCCGCAAACGCGAGACGAAGATGCACGCGGCCTACGCGGCGCTCGAGTCGCTCTACGCGTCGGACCTCCCGCGCGACGACAAGCTCGCGGAGAAGGCCCGCATCCTGCGGCAGCTCGAGAAGGACCTCGGCAGCAAGCGGACGCTCACGAACGCGTCGCTCGTGCAGTTCAAGACCTACCACTCCGGCGAGGAAGAGCTCGCGGAGCTCCTCGCGGCGTGCGGCGGCGACGTGAAGCGACTCGTCGCGCTCTTGAGCGCGTGGCAACACGAGCGCATGGCGACCGATCAGGCCGATCCGGCGAAGGTGCTGCGGCCGCTCGTCACCCAGGGCTGCACGCGCTGAGCGGCGCGGCGGATCAGGCTGCCTCGGTCGGAATCAGTCGGCGGTGAAGCCGATCTTCGTGTGCGTGCCGTCGCAGAACGGTTTGTTCTTCGAGCCGCCGCAGCGGCAGAGCGCGCACTTCTGCATCCGGTTGATCGTCCGTCCCGTGCCGGAGATCACCTCGACGTTCCCGGCGAGGAGGAGCGGGCCGTTCTTGGCAGGCGTGACCTCGAGCGTTCCATCGCGCGCCGGGAGCGCCTTGCTCTCGGCGGTCTTCGGCTCCCCGGTGGCCTCGAACGAGGCGCCGTGGTGGCTCGTGTCGCAATACGGCTTGTTCTTCGAGGCGCCGCAGCGGCAGAGCGTCGCGCGGAACGTGCGCTTGCCCGCGATGGAGAGGTCGCCGCGCAGCGCGATGGGGCCGTTCTCCAGGACGCGCGCGGTGTTCACCTTCGGCGCTTGCTCGTTCGGTCCGCCGTCGAGGCGCTCGTACGCGATCGCGCCGGACGGGCAGTTCTCGGCGAGCTGCGCGACGGCGTCGGGCGTGGCGGCGTCGGGGCGGATCCACTCGCCCTCGACGTTCGGCACGAAGACGTCGGGGCGGCCGAGGACGCAACCGCGCGAGTGAATGCATTTGCTTCCTTCGAAGCGGATGAGGACCTTCTTGCCGCGGATCTCCTCGACGCCGTCGCTCATGGTGCTCGCCTCCAGAGCCATCCTTGTCGCATGGAATCGTACCGGGACGCGAGCCCGGCCGAGCACTTCAAGAAGCTCAGCGGATGGGCGGCGGCGGCGGAACGGTGACCGTCACCTTCGTGGTCACGCCCGCGCCCGACCACCCGTTGGTGAACGAGAACGACGCGCCCGAGATCGCCGCGCCCTTGCCGGTGCTCGTGTCGATCGCCAGGAGCGTCGGCGGCGTGGTCGTCTGGTTGCGCGAGAAGCCGTAGACGTCCCCACCCCATACGCCGAGGCCGAACACGTCGCCGAAGCCGATGCCGTTGCCCGGGTTCGAGCCGGAGCCGCCGTAGAAGCCGGAGAGGAGCGACTTGGCCGGCGCGCCGGTGTACGCGGCGGAGAGCGCCGCCATGTCGATGCCGACGAGGATATCGTCGGTCGTGTCGCAGCCGGTGCCCTTGCTGGTGCACGAGCGGATCGTGGCGAGTCCCGTCGGCTTCTTGTTCGCGTCGGTGTAAAACACGATGTCGCCGGAGAGCGCGAGGATGTGCCCCTTGTGCTTGCTGTCGGTGCGCGGATCGTCCCCGAAGCTGCCGAGGTCCTTGATGGCGCCGTTGGTGCTGTCGATGAACCAGAGCTCGCCGTCGCCGTCGCCGCCGACGAGCGCCTCGTTCGGGCCGAGCACGCCGGCGGGCGCGAAGGTCAGGGCGTAGAACTTCTGCCCGGTGCCGGCGATCGCCGCGAGCTTGCTGAGCTGCACGGCGCCGGCGCCGGCGGGGAGGGTCGCCTTGAAGACGGACGCCGTCGAGTTGGCGAACACCTCGCCGTTTCCGTTCACGGCGATGTCGGTGATGTTCTCGCTGCCGTTGCCGGCGAACTTCCCGACGAGCGTGACTGCGTGGGTCTTCGGGTCGAGCGTGTAGAGGCTGTCGTCGGTGTTGCCGTAGATGGTGGTCGTCACGGTGACCGAGCCGTCGGGAGGAGGCGGGGTGCCGCCGTCGCCGCCGAAAACGCCGCTGCTCCCGCTGCTTCCGCTCGTGCCGCTGCTCCCGCTGCTCGCTCCTCCGTCGGTGTCCTCGAAGCCGCCACCCTTCGCGGCGCAAGCGGCGACGACGAGGGGCAGGCACAAGAAGCACCGGGCGAGCAGAACGGACGAAACGCGAGCCATTAAGGAACCTCCGAGGGCGCCCTTCCTTAGCTTCCCCCGGGCCTCCTCGCAAACCGGATCGCGAATGAGACGCAAAGCAAACCCGCGGAATCGCGGGTCTCCCGTCACTATTCGGGAATTCGTCGCGCAGGCGTCACTCGGGCGTCGCGTCTCCGCCGCCGCCGTCGACCGGGACGCTCGTCGATGTGCAGGTCGCCGCGTCGTACTTCAGGCCCGAGAACGCGCCGGGGAAGATCCGCTCGGTGATGAAGTCCGCGTCCTCCTGCGAGAGGGCAGTCCCTGCCGTGCAGTCGCCGTAGAATCTGGCGGGCGAGACCTGGATGAGTCCCAGGTTGCCACGCGACACCGCGAGCTGCGCCTTCGACCGCAGCGGGACGACACGCCCGGGCGGCGTTCCCGAGGCGGGATCCCAGCCGATGGCGAGGAGCGCGTAGACGTAGTCCGTGGACGGCACTGTGCGCTGCTCGACCGACGTTTCGCCGGGCGCGACGGGCTCGAGGAAGAGGGTGCTCGCGTACCAGGCCTTGTAGACGATCCGCCGCAACGCCGGATCGCCCCCATCGGCGACCTCTGGGTAGTCGTTCTTTAGCGACGCCGTCGTCGGGGTCTCGGTGTCGCACGCGGGGAGGCCGAGCGCGGAGACGGCGATCGCGACCACGAGAGGGGCGGAGAGGAGGAGCTTGCCGGTGAGGTTCATGGGCTATTCCCTCAGTCCAGGTAGAAGGTGCCCATGATGCGGGCGGTGAAGGGATAGGCCGGGGTGAAGTTGACGTCCTCGCAGCCGTAGAACCGCCCGTTGGCCGGCGCGCCCGACGGGTTCGCGGCGGGCCTTCCGCCGCTGCCGCAGGAGAAGCCGCCGGGGACGGCGCCGCCGATCGCGGGCTCGGTGCGCAGCCGGCTGACGGTGTCGAACTGCGCCGAGCGGAACTTCGCGTTGAACAGATTCTCGATGTCGAGCGCGACGTCGAAGCGTCGAAAGCGATAGCCGGCGTGCAGATCGAACTGGGTGAAGCCGGGCGCGACGATCGCGCCGTCGTCCGACGCAGGGCGATCGCTGATGCCGTAGAAGCGCAGGCCGCCGCGGGCCACGCCGGGCCCCGCGTCGTGGCGCGCGGAGAGGCCCCCCGACCACGTCTGCTTCGGGGCGAGCGCGAGGCCGCCGCCGTTCTCGCCGTCGGTGCTGAAGCGCGATTTGGTGAACGCGACGTCGCCGTCGGCGGCGAGCCACGGGGTGATCTCGTAGCGCGCCTCGAGCTCGAGGCCGTAGCGGTGCGTCTTGTCGCTCACGCCGGTCGTGCCGTCGTCGCCGTTCCACACCGTCTCGTTCTCGAGATCGAGCATCCATCCGGCGGCCGCAAAATCGAGCTTTTTCCACAGGCGTGTGCGGGCGCCGAGCTCCTCGCCGACGGCGCGCGTGAGCGGCGTGACGGCCGGGCTCGCGAAGACGCCGCGCACGTCGTTGGAGTGGAAGCCGTGGCCGTAGTTCACGTAGACGTCCAGCTGCGCGTCGGGATCGGTGAGCGGCGAGACGACGGCCGAGAGCTTCGGCGAGAGCTGGTGCGCCCCGTCGACGCCCCCGCGCGGGGCGGTGGCGTCGGCGCCAGGAGCGAGGTTACTGTCGACGGCGAACGAGATCGCGTCGGCGCGGCCGCCCGCGTTCAGGCGCAGCCACTTCACCGGCGTGATTTCCTCGTTGAGGTACGCGCCGAGGAGCGTCTCGTGGATGTTGTTGTCACGCACCGTCGACAGCGCGTTGCGATGGACGGTGTTGAAGAGCTGGTTGTGGATGTCGTCGGTCCGCGCGTCGGCGCCGATCGTCGTGTCGAAGCGCACGCCGCCGAGCTCCTCGACGACCCGGTAGCTCGCCTTGCCGCCGTAAAAGGTCCGGCGGTCGACCTGATGGATCTCGTCGCCGTTGTCGGGATCGCGCGCGAAGAGGGTGAAGTTCGAGAACAGGTTGAAGCGGTAGGTCCCGACGTAGGCCATCGCCTTGAGCTCGCTGCGCGCGCTGGGGCGCAGGCGGTACTGCACCGAGACCTGGTGGCGCGCGGTGTTGCCGCCTTCGTCCGGGTTGATCGAGCCGAAGCGCGTGATCTGCCCCGACTCCACGGCGCGCGCGGGAATTTGCCCGGAGCCGTGCCAGTTTCCGCCGTAGCTCATCTCGCCGAGGGTGATCGACGACGTCGGCGACAGGTCGTAGGTGAGCTTGTTGAAGAGCTTGTACTTGTCCCAGTTCTCCGGGTTGTCGAACGGACCGTTCTGGCGGCCGACCTCGGCGGCGAACGTCGCTTTCAATCCGGGGGCGCCGTCGAGCTTGGGGCTCGCGATCAGGAGGCCGCGGTAGCCGGGCGCGCCGCGACCGGGCGAGCCGCTCATGCCGAAGCCGACGGAGCTGTGCTCGAAGCTGTTTCGCGACACCATGTTCAGCGCGCCGGCGGTGGCGAAGTCGCCCTGGTGCGCGAAGTACGGACCCTTGGTGATCTCGACCCGCTCGACGACTTCGGGGATGATGAAGTTCGTGTCGCTGTAGCCTTGCCCGTGGGCGTGGCTCACCATGTTGATGGGGATGCCGTCGATGGAGAGCGCGAGGTCGCTGCCGTGGTCGGCGTCGAAGCCGCGGAGGAAGTACTGGTTCGCCTTGCCGCCGCCGGAGTGCTGCACCATCACGAGGCCAGGGGTGACGCGGAGGATGTCCTGCACCGAGCCGATGGGGCGGAGCTGGAATTCGCGGTCGCGGACAGAGGAGGAGGAGGCCGCGCTGAGGGGGCGCAGGGCGAGGACGACGGTGGACTGATCCGCGCCCTCTTGAATCGGGGTCGGAGTCGGAGTCGGAGTCGGAGTCGGACTCGGAGTCGGGGTCGGAGTCGGGGTCGGGAGGTGGAACTCGTACGAGAACTGGATCGTCGCCGGGATGGGGCTGCCGGACTGCCGCGCGGGCTCGAACTTGAATTGCTTCACCGCGAGGACGGCCGCCTCGTCGAATCCGTGGCCGGCGGGGGTGACCACGCGCACGTCCTTGACGGCGCCAGCCTCGTCGACCGTGAGCTCGAGGACGACGGTCCCCTCGACGCGATCGCGGAGGGCGTCGGGCGGGTACGTTGCCTCGACGCTCGACTTCAGCGACGGAGGCGTCGGAGCCGATGTGTCGCCGGCGGGCAGTGTTCCGCTCGTGGGGCCCTGCGCGAGCGCGGGGGCCGAGCAGAGCAAGCAGGTCAGGCCAAGGCCAAGCAGCGAGGCACGTCGAGGCGAGCGCATGGGCTACTCCCTTTCTACGCCCAGCCGCAGGCCGCAGATCGGCGAAGATTGAGCACGGCGGGACTGGGGATGGCTTGCCGGGAGGCAACCGGCCCGATATTCAAGCCCCATGCGCCCGAACCTCTCCGTCCACGCCATCACCACTGCCCTCGCCGCGCTCGGCACCTCCGCGGTCGTCGCCTGTGGCAACGCCGCTCCGCCGGCTTCGCCCGTCAACGCCACCGAGGTCCCCGCTGGCGCGGCGTCGTCAGGTGGCCCGGCCGCGTCGTGCTCGAGCAACGCCAACTGTGGTGCGAGCGCGCACAAGGGCGCGCCGGCCGGCCACGCCAACTGCTCCGCGGCGGCCCACTGCGGCGCGACGGCGCATGGCGACGGCGGCACCGCGGCGCACTGAGCGCGAGCTCGCCGATCGGCCAGGCGTGCGCGTGCCCGTACGGGCCGCCTCGCGCCGCCCGTTCACTGGTGTCACCGGGGGTCCGGTGCTAGGAGGTACGGCGTCATGAGCGCTCTCCTCCTCGGCTGCCTGCTCGGCCTCGCACAAGGCGTGCGGCACGCGCTCGAGCCGGACCACGTGACCGCCGTGACGACGCTCGTGGCCGGCCAGCGCACGCCAGGGCGAATCGTGTCGTTCGCGGCCGTCTGGGGTCTCGGGCACGCGCTCACGCTCCTCGTCGTCGGCGGGGCCCTCGCGCTCTTCCGCGCCGAGATGCCGGCGCAGCTCGCCGACGTGCTCGAGCTCGTCGTCGCGTTCATGCTCGTGGCGCTGGGTATCCGCGCCGTGATGCGAGCGCGCAGCCAGTCCCGAGGGATCCTCGGGCGCAGTCAAACGCACACGCATACGAAGACCCAAGCGCACGATGAAGAGCACACGAGCTTCGGGAGGCGCGCGCAGCCGCTCGGTGTCGGCATCGTCCACGGCCTCGCCGGGAGCGGCGCGCTCGCTGCCCTCGCCACGGCGTCGTTCGCGTCGCGCGGCGCGGGGCTCCTTTTCATCGCCATCTACGGGGCCGGCGCCGCGCTCGGCATGGCGCTCCTCGCCGCTGCCGCCGTCATCCCGATGGCGCGTCTCGCCCGCAGCGCAAAGGCGAGCTGCGCGATGATGGCGACCGCCGGGCTCCTCTCGATCGCCTTCGGCGCGGCGTGGGGCTGGCCGGTCGCGACCCGGCTCGCGGAGGGCGCTGCCGCGGCGTCACCGGCCGCGCAGGCCATCCCGGTCGTCTCCGCCATCCCCTCGCTCGCCGCCCCCGCTCAGCCGAACCAGTAGGCGAGCTTCACCAGCACGACGTCCGTGGCCGGCCCCCTGCCGACGGAGCCCAGGTGCAGCCCGCCCGCGTCGGTCGGGCCGAGCGACACGTTCGGCTGCTGCGCGCGCGTGTAGACGAAGAACAGCGTCGAGCCGAGGCGGTATTCCCACCTCACGACGGCGTTGATGTTGAGGACCGCCTCCTCGAAGTCGGGGTTCTGCGGCAAGACGCCGCTGAATGGGACGAGATCGCCGACACGCACCGCCGAGCGGGGCCCCGGGGACGCGAACGAGGAGAAGCCGGTGTAGTGTCCGCTCGCGACGAGGAGCTGGCCGTACGTCTGCAGCGTGAGGCGCGGCGTGAACGTGTAGGTTGCACGCACCGTCGCCCCGACCGCCTTCGCCTCGAGCTTGCCGAAGAGGTACTGCGACGGCCCGGCGCCGAGGCCGACGAAGCGCGGCTCGCCGAAGGCGTAGACCGCCGTGGGGAGCACCTCGAGATCGAGCTGCGTGAGCACGCGCAAGAGGACGCCGCTCGTCGCGCTGAAGACGAGCCCGCCATTGGTCACCCACTGGCTCTGCGTCTCGGCGTGGAAGCTGACCTTCTTCGTCGGATCGCTCTCGACCTCGAGCTCGTAACCCGCGAGCGCCGAACGCTGGAGGGCCGTGCCGTCGCCGACCTCGCGATCGTCGAAGTACGAGGTGCGGTAGTGCGCCTCGGTGAAAAACTTCCAGTAGTTGTCGAGCGTGCCCGAGACGTTGAGCTGGTAGCCGCCGCCGAGATTGCGACCGTCGAGGTTGTAGCGATCGAAGTACTCGAGCTTCGCGTGCGCCTCCAGGAAAACCCACCACTTGTCGAGCTCGCGGTACTCGAGGTCGAGGCGCCAGCGGGTGTTGTTCGCGCGGCGGTCGAAGCCGAGATCGTTCACGTCGAGCTTGCGATCGTTGAACTCGGCGTTCAGCTGGCCGACCCAGTGCTTGCCGCCCTCCTTGGAGACCGTGCCGACGGCGCCGGTGCCGATGTCCCCTGGCCTCACCGTGGTGCCATCGGGGACGTGGCGCGGCGAGCCGTTCTGGAGCTCGGACGCCACGGCCTGTCCGTTGACGAGCCAGTCGCCCGCGTCGGAGCGCCACTGCCCGTCGACGCCGACGACGTACGCGTTGTTGAAGCAGCGCGAGCCGGCGGGGACGAGGCCGCTCGGGCCGGCGTGGAGCGCGGGGCTGAGCGAGCGCACGGCGCTGGTCGCGTCGACGGCGTTGGGGCACAGCTGCAGGCCACCAGGCAGGCGCGCGTAACCGCCGGTGGGCTCGGCGTAGTCGACGGCGGTGCCCATGATCCCGAGGAACGCGCGCTCGCCAAGATCGCGCTTGAGGCGAAGGACGTTGAACGCCGCGAGCGGCTCGACCGAGCGCGTGACCCGGGAGCCGTCGCCCAGCTGGACCTGCACGTCGTTCTTGCCCGTGAGGGCCTGGAGCGTCCCTATCGTCCACCCGTCGGCGACGCGGCCGGTGAGCTTGCTCGCGCCGTAGATCGTCGGCGCGGTGGGGACATCGACCAGCTGCTCGCCGAACGCCGGATCGGCGCGGAGCTGCGGCGCGTCGGGGGCGCGGCCGATGCGGCGCGTATAGAGGAGCTGGATGGGCGTGGAGAAGACGTCGACCCCCTCCAGGAAGAAGGGCCGCTTCTCCGGGTAATAGGTCTCGAAGTTCGTCAGGTTCAGGACGAGCTGATCGGCCTCGACCTGGGCGAAGTCGGGGTTGACCGTCGCGTCGAGCGCGAGATCGTAGGTCGGGTGCCACTTCAGATCGAGGCCGGCGCTCGCGCTCAGATCGGTGCCGTGCGCGAGCTGCGACGACGCCGGATCGCGGCGCTCGATTCGCCCGACCACGAACGGGCGCACCTCGAGCGGCGTCTTCGCGGTGAGCCCGGTGAGGCCGTCGAGACGGCCGTAGCGCGAGACCTCGCCGCCCGCCGAGCGCGGGATGAAGCTCCACTCGTCGGTCTCCTGCCGCTCGGAGACGCGGCGCTTGGCTTGCATCACCCACGACTGCGCCG
Organism: Myxococcales bacterium; assembly: GCA_025359105.1. Lineage (GTDB taxonomy): Bacteria > Myxococcota_A > Polyangia > Polyangiales > Polyangiaceae > JANYHK01. The sequence continues at coordinate 59,404 of JANYHK010000066.1, forward strand.
AGACGTCGGGGAAGCGCAGGATGTGGAGCGGGATCTTGAGCTCCGCCGTCCAGCCGCGCTCGGTCACCTGCGCGCGGGCGTCCCAGTTCTCGTCCCAGTTCTCGGCGGTCTGCGTGTCGTTGAAGCGGAGCGTGTCGACGAGGACGCCCGACGCGTTCACGATGAACTCGTACGCGCTCTTGCCGTCGCCGCGCGTGCCGAGCGCGATGGAGACCCAGTCGCTCTCCACGAGGCGCCCCCGGCGCGTGAGGCGCGGGACGATCTTCGATTTCACCTGCTCGCAATCGAATGCGACGTAGACGGCCTCGTCGTCGTAGACCACCCGCACGGTCGTCCGCTCGCTCGGCGCCTGGCCTTCGTCGGGGAACTTCTGGGTGAAGGCCGACGTCGCGGGCGCCTTCTTCCACGCTTCGTCGTCGAGCGCGCCGTCGAGCTTCGGCGCCTCCGACACGCGCGTGGCGACGAGGTGGGGCACGGCCGGCGATGCCGTCACCTGGAGCGGCGGGAGCGCGAAGGGGAACATGGGCTCAGCGCGCCGCGGCGCCGTCCCAGGCGGTGAGGTCGAGCGTCCTCTTCACGGCCTTCGCGAGCCCTTCGGCGGGACCGCGGCCCCAGTAGTGGAGAAAGAGGATGCGCGGCGTCTCGCCCGTCATGTGGTGATGGATGGCCACGACGTCGATGCCCGCGCCGCGCAGCGACTTGAGCACGGGCTGGAGCTCCGCCTCCGACACCGCGAAGTCCCCGTCGACGACGGCGGCGTCGTCGCTGCCCGCGAATGCCGCCCAGGTGTTCACACCCATCGCCTTGCCGACCGCGCAGCCGCACGACGCGGTCGCCTTGCGGCCCATGGTCGCCTTGTACATGCCGTCCTTCGCCGCTCCAGCGATGCCGAAGACGGCGTCGAGCTTGGCCGCGTCGATCCTGCTCGGCGACGCGGGGGCGGGAGCGTCCGTGCGATCGCGCGGGACCGGGACCTTCTGCCGGAGCGCGCGCTGGGCGTCGAGCGCCGCGCGGACGCCCTTGCCGAGGCGCTCGATCGTGCCCTCGCCGCCGATGTGCATGAAGAAGACGCGAGGTTTGTCGTAGAAGAAATGGTTATGGAGCGCGGTCACCTCGACGCCGCCGTCGAGCAGCGCGCTCATCATGGGGTTCACCTCGTCCTCGAACGCGACGAGATCGCCCATGACCATCGCCTCCACGCCCGGCTTCTCGCCGGGGGTGAAGCCGGCCCACGACGTCAGCCCCATGAACGGCGGCATCGTCCAGCCGTCGACGGCGACCGGCGTGTCGGCGCGCGGAAACGAGACCTTCGCGACCGTCCCTTGCGCCTCGGGCTTGCCCCCGGTCGCAGCGGCGACGGCGGCCAGATCGATGGGCTTTGCCGGGGTCGCGGGCGCGGCCGTGGTCGCGGGCCTGGCCGTCACCGCCGGCGGCGCGACGGCGGCCGGCGCGCAAGCGCCGAGGAGGCCAACGAGCACGACGACTCCAGCTTGCGAGGTTCGCATGCGGCGTTCCTACCACGCGCACGACGGCGCGCGGGAGGCGATCACCCGCGTGGGCGACGCGTCACCCGCCCGCGAACGCGCGCTCGACGGCGGCGACGAGCTCGGCCGGGGGAAACGGCTTGAAGAGGACGCGGTCGCGCTCCCGCTCGACGAAGCGGCGCGCACTAGGTGTGCGCGCTCCTCCAGTCACGAAGAGCATGCGCCGCTCGAGCGACGAGCCGAGCGCGAAGAGGGCCGCCTGGAAAGCCTCGGCGCCGCCGTCTGGCATCATGACGTCGCAGAGTACGGCGTCGAACGGTGCGCTCGCGACCGCCTCGAGCGCCGCGCCGACGCTGGACGCCACGCGCACGTCGTAGACACGCGACAGTGCACGCTCGAGCACGCGGGCGACCGTGAGATCGTCGTCGACGAGGAGGACGCGTCGACGCGGGAGCGGTGCCGGCATCGCCTCGGCTTGGGGCGGCGCGACGGGCGGTGGCGCTTCGTCGAGCGTCACGACGATCTTGGTCCCTTGCCCGGGCTCACTGCGCAGATCGATGCTGCCGCGCATCGTTGCGACGAGCCCCGCCGACACGGCGAGGCCGAGGCCGGTCCCCTTGCCCACGGGCTTCGTCGTGAAGAAGGGCTCGAAGAGTCGCTTCTTCGTCGCGTCGGTCATGCCGACACCTTCGTCTTCGACGGCGAGGCGGACCTTGCCAAGGTCCCGAGAGAGGCGCACGCGCACGGGCCCGCGACCGCCGGCCTCGACCACGGCGTGCACCGCATTGACGAGGAGGTTCGTGAGCACCTGCTCGAGCATCGTCCGCTCGCCCATCGCGAACGTGGGCTCCGGTGCCTCGACCTCGATCGTCACCGACGGGCCCTGCGAGACCCGCACCGTGTCCACTGCGCACCGCACGGCGGCGACGACGTCGACCCGCGCGTCCACCGCGTCGCTCCTGACCGCGGCTTGGCCGGCGTTGTGGAGCTGCTGGACGATGCGCGCGATGCGCTGGGCCGCCGCGAGCCCGTGGTCGACGCTCTCGACCGCGTCGGCGTCGAGCCCCGTGGTCTCGCGGAGGATCTCGAGGTTGGCGAGGACTACCGCCAAGGGATTGTTCACCTCGTGCGCGACGCCCGCCGCGAGCTGGCCGACCGCGGCGAGCTTCTCCGCGCGCTCTAGCTTGGCGTGGGCGGAGGCGAGCTCACTCGTCCGCTCCTCGACGCGCCTCTCCAGCTCACGCGAGAGTGCATCGAGCGCGGCGGCCGAGCCGATGAAGCGGCGCGTGAGATCGACGGCGATCGTGGCGAGCGCGCACACGAAGCCTATGCTCGTCAGGAACGGCGCCGCGAACAATCCGGCGGTGACGAGCATGTCGTTGAGGCCGCCGGCGAGCACGAAGCCGAGCGCGACGGTGTGGGCGCGCGCCGTCGTGCTCGCCTTCGACCCGCGCAAGGCCTGGCCGAGCGCCACCAGGAGCACCGCGATCGTCGCGACGTAGCCGACGACGCCGACCGGCGTGGGGTCGACGTCGTAGTTCGGGTACCCCGCGAAGCCGTTGAGCCGCACCACCACGCGCGGCGCAAACCCCACGGTGGGCACCACGAACAGAGCCGCGACGCCCAGGCTCGCCCCAATGGCCAGGCGGTCGAGGCGGCCCGTCTTCGGCCCACGCGCGCGCGCCGTCTGCCACATCAGGAGCGCCAGTGCGACGGTCGCCGACGACAGCGACCAACCCGCCATGGCCGCGTGCAGCCACGGGGAGAGGTGGGCGGAGTATTGCTGGCTCTCGCAGACGCTATACGCGAACGCCGCGACTCCGAAGAGCGCAGAGCGCCGCTGGTCGTGCCAGCCGCGTGCGCGCCCGAAGGCGACGAGGAGCGCGGTCACCACCAGCGCGACGCTCATCGCGCTGGCGGTCAAGAGGAGCCCGGGGTGCATTTCTGGAGATCCTGCCCCCCTAGCGCAGAACGGTTCTGCTCAGGGAGACTGGAGGCCAAAGGACGGCCCGGACCCCACCGCCGGTATCGGAAGTTGGCGTCGCGTCAGAAGCGTCCAACGGCGCCGACCGTGCCGAGGCCGATCGAGGGCGAGATGAACGCCGACGCCTGCTTCTTGGGCGCCGTCAGGAGGAGCACGACGCCCGCGGCCGCCGCGACGCCGCCGACGACGAAGCCGATCGTCGAGATCGTCCCCATCGAGTGGTAGCCGTCGAGGTCGGAGTTGAAGGTGCTCGCGTCGCTCGAGCTGCACGGCTTGGTCGCGCAGGTGCTCTTCGACAGATCGCTGTGCTTGCCCATCGCGATGACGCCGGTGATGACGCCCACGAGGAGACCCGCGCCGCCGACGCCGAGCCCGACGAAGCCAAGCGTACGGTTCAGCGAGCCGTCGCTCGTGGACACGTCGGCGCCGGGAGGCGGCGGGTTGCCGGTCGTCGGAGGAGGCGCGCCCGTGTCGCCCGCGGGAGGCGGGGTCACGGGCACCACGGCAGCGCTCGCCTCGCGCTCGAGCGCGAGGGTGAACGTCGTCGCCTTGCCGGGATCGACCGTGAACGTTCCATCGCCGGCCTTCATGCCGGGCGCCTCGGCGTGAACGGCGTGCTTGCCCGGATTCACCGGGCGTTCGAGACCGAGCGCTGCGCCCGGGAGGGCCGCGCCGTCGAGCGTGACCTTCGGACTGTCGGCGCCAGTGACCGTCAGCGTCACCTTCGAGCGCTTGCTGGCGACGCTGTCGATCTCCGTCTTCGCGTCGTCGATCGCGCGCAGCAACGTCGGGTTCGCGCCGGGGGGCGCGCCCTCGAGGATGATGCGGTGGTAGCTCTCCCACGACTCGATGTACTTGCCGAGCTGCGCCTGCGCGCGCGCGAGGCCAAGGAGCAGCGTCGGCGCGTGGTACAGCTGGTCGGCCTGCGTGAAGAGCGTCTCGGCGCCTTTGAAGTCCTTCTTGTCGAGCGCCTGGGCGCCCTTCTCGCCGAGCTCGCGCGCTTGCGCGCGGTTCGCTTCGTTCTGCGCGTTCGCGGAAGAAGCGCACAAGAACGTCGCGAACGAGAGCGCGACACACGATCGCGAGAAGCGGGTCAGGCGGGACAGACGCATTCGAGGCCTCCTCTAGAGACTGAGGAGTATCGCATCGACACACGTGCGGGCCAACGACTACGAGCCCCTTCGCGAGCGCCCTCGCAACCCCCCCGCGCCCTCGGTAGGTGCGCATGCCGAAGTGGCGCCCATTGTGCATCGCATGCACTGAAGCGATCGCTCTTTCGATGTTGCATCGAGGGTGATACTTGTCGAATGAAGGGGCTTGTTGATGCGATTCGAAACGAGGCTGTGGCCTGCTCTCTCCTTCGCGGCGTTGCTCGTCGCGACGGGATGCACGGGCGTGCTCGGTGACTTCTCCGCGGCGCAGGTCGGCGACGGCGGCGTGGAGCCCACCGCCGACTCCGGCGCCGACACGAACGTCACCCCTCCCCCACCGCCGCCGGTCGATGGCGGCGTCGATGCGCCGGTGGACATCGACTCCGGCTTCGACGCGGGCGTCGACTCGGCGATCCCCCTCGGCCCGCCGGGAAAGCCTGGCCAGTCGCTGACGGGCGGCGGCGTCACGGCCAAGAGCACGAATTACAAGGTCTGGGCAGCGGTCGGAGAGTCCCCGGGTGGGCAGGTCACGGCGACCTCGACCTCGTACAAACTTCAGAGCGGCGTCATCGGCGCGACGCAGTAGTCGCAGGAGAAGAGCATGTCTACGAGAGCGATCGGTGGGTTGGCACTCTTCATCGGGTTGGGCTGGTCGAGCGTGGGGCACGCCGCCGTGCCGCAGCTCCTGACGGAGCAAGGGCGCCTCCTCGACAAGAACAACAACCCCGTCACCACCGCCGTGACGATGAAGTTCAGCATCTACGCTGCGCCGGCCGCCGGCACCGCGGCGTGGACGGAGACGCAGTCGATCACCCCGGACGCGGGGTTCTTCTCCGCGGAGCTCGGCGCGGTGACGCCGTTTCCGACAGGGCTCTTCGACGGCACGCCGAAATACCTCGGCCTCCAGGTCGGCGCCGATCCGGAGATGACCCCGCGCCAGCCGATGCTGAGCACGGCGTACGCGCTCGTGACCGACAACGCGATCGGCGACATCACCCCGAAGACAGTGTCGGTCGGCGGCGCGGTCGTCATCGACAAGACCGGCAAGTGGGTCGGCTCGCCGACCGGGCTCGTGGGTCCGCAAGGGCCGGCAGGGCCCGCGGGTGCGCAGGGACCTGCGGGACCGGCAGGACCGGCAGGGCCGGCAGGACCGCCGGGCACCGCCGGCGCGGCAGGGCCGGCGGGACCCGCGGGACCGCTGGGGCCAGCAGGGCCGGCAGGCGCGCCGGGGCCCGCAGGCCCGCAGGGTATTCCGGGGCCGGTGGGACCCATGCTGTACGGACAGGCCGGCCCGTTCGCCGCGATCGCGGGGCAAACCTACAACTACCCGCTGCAGTTCAATGTTGGGCCCGCGAAAAGCTGCGAGATCGCCGTGCATGGCTATGTGCAAGGCGCCAACATCCCTGGGACGAACGAAACGTTCCCGGCGTTCAAGATCCCAGGCGGCGCGGACACGAACTTCAGCTTCGGCTGCTACTTCCCGACGTCTCCCGGTGCGTTCACATCGTGCGCATATACGGCGGTGGCCACGGTGACGCCGAACACGGTCTACCAGTTCGGATGCCTTCTCTCGCTAGCCGCCGCGAACGGTGGCGCCTACTGCTCGGTGGCCGTCGACTGCCACTGACGAACCCGCCGCGTCGTCGTGTTTCTCTATGCCCTGAGCGACGCCGGCTGGCGTGCCGTGTTGGCCCTCGCTGCAGGGTTCAGCCCGTACTCCGTGCCACCTGAGGCGATCGGCGCGAGGACCCCTCTCGTCGCCGCGGTCCGCCTCGCGATCCTGGTCGGAGTTGCGCTGGGCGTCTCGCTCGCCGTTCGAAGGCTCGGGTCGAGGTCACCGCGCACCGCGCTCCTTTGCGCGCTCGCGCTGCTCGCCGTTCCCATCGCAGCCGCCTACTTTTCGGGGGACCGAGGCCCTCTCCTTCGCGGTGCATGGATCACGACCCCGCTCGTGTGGACGGCCATCGCCGCCGTGCTCGGGGGTCCGCTCGCCGCCCGCCTCACGCGCTCCGTGTCCACCCTGGCGGCGCGGCGCGTCGCGATCGGCCTCACCACCGCGGGCCTCGCGATGGGAGCCGCCAGCTTCGCGCTCGCGTATCCCGCGCTCTCGTCGCGCGACGCCATGTGGAGCCAAGCGCTCGCCAACAACCCGGGCGATGAGAACGCAGCCCGCGCGGTGGCCGTCCGCGAGCGCAGCCAAGGAAATACGCGGGCGGCGTTCGAGACGTTCGCAACGTGTCGGCGCCTTCGCCCGAAGAGCTGCACGTGCGCCGAAGGGGCCGCCGATCAGGCGCTCGATCTGGGCCGCTACTACGACGCCCGCGAGGCGCTCGATGCGACGGTGACCTGCGAGCGCTCGGGGCGGCGCATGGCCCTCACGGCCGAGGCGCTCATCGGGACGCGCGAGCTCGAGGCGGGCCTCCGCGAGGCGGAGCTCGCGCTCGGGCAGAACCGCGACGAGCCTCACGCCGTCTATGCGCGCGCGTGGGGCGCCTACCTCAAGGGAGGCCCTTCCACGGCGCGCGCCGATGCGAAGCGCGCCGTCGATCTCGGGCGGGGCACTCCCGCACGGCTGCTCTACGGCCTTCTCCTCTTCAACGCCGGCGATCTCGATCTCGCGTCGGCGGAGTTCCAGGCAATCCTGGCGGCCGAGCCCGACAACGTGCAGGCGACGTACGACGCCGCGCTCGTCGCGCAGAAGAAGAACCAGTACCGCGACGCGCGGGAAGGATACCTCCGCGCGCTCAAGCTCGACCCGACGCTGTCCGACGCGCGCTACAACCTCGCCGTCCTCACCTACGCCCAGGGCGCCACGATGGAGGCGCAGCACCACGTGGACGAGTTCGCTGCGGCGTACCCGAGCGATCCGCGGATCGCGGCGCTCCGGCAGATCCTGGCGACGCCGCCGCCGCGGCGCGCGCTCACCGTCGGGGACTGAGCTTCGGATTCGCCGAAGGGAAACCCGGTGGGCTATCCTGGCGGTCATGGCTCGTCTTCGCATTGGAATCCTCGGCGCCACCGGCCTCGTCGGGCGCGAGACCATCGATCTCGTGCTTCGCGCGTGGCCCGACGCATCGCTCGTGCTCTACGCCAGCCGCGATCAGTCCATGACGGTCGCCGGCAAGGACCACCCCGTCCTCGCGGCGGCCCGGCTCGAGGAATCGGGGGCGGCGCGTGGCGATCTGGCCTTCGTGGCGCTCGACGACGATCAAAGCAAGCGCTACGTCCCTCGCCTCCTCGAGCTCGGTTACCGCGTCGTCGACAAGAGCAACACGTACCGCGCGGATCCGAACGTGCCGCTCGTGGCAGCCGGCGTGAACGACGATCTCGTCGGTGAGGCCGTGCACCTCGTCGCGAACCCCAACTGCACGACGATCCCGCTCACCCTCGCGCTGGAGCCCCTACGGCGCAAATTCGGCCTCGCGTCCGCGACGGTCGCCACCTACCAGGCGGTGAGCGGCGCCGGCGTGGCCACGCTCGACCAGTTCCTCGCCGACTCGCGGGAGGGCTACGCGGCGCCCGATCGCCTCGGCCTCTGCTTCGACGAGGCGCGCTACGCGGGCAACACGGTGCCGCACAACGGAAGCACCGACGTGAGCGGCTTCTCGTCGGAGGAGCGCAAGCTCGTCTTCGAGAGCCGCAAAATCTTGCGCCTGCCCGGCTTCGCCGTCTCCGCGCAGTGCTGCCGTGTGCCGGTGGCGGTGGGGCACTACGAGAACGTGTGGCTGACCCTGGCCGAGAAGGCGCCGCTCGAGGCGATCTCCGCAGTCCTCGGCGACGCCAAGGAGGCTCCGTTCGTGCGCTTCTTCCCCGGGGCCTCCGGCGACGGCCTCAGCGCGGTCTCGTGCGTGCACGATCGCGATCGCGCGCTCGTCGGACGCCTCCGAGCGGACGAGCGCGACCCGTCCGGCCGCAGCGTGTGCCTCACCGTCGTCGGGGACAACCTCCGCCTCGGCGCGGCGACGAACGCCGTTCGCATCGCCAGCCGCTGGTACCCCGCCGCCGATCCGGATCTCGGCGTCGGCCGCTGACGCAGGCCGCACCCTCCGCCAGCCCCTGCTAGTCTCGTTGGCATGAGGCGCCTCATTTCCCTCGGTGTCGCCGCGGCGGCCATCGTGGCCTGCGGAGGCGTGGCCCAAGGCCCGACGTCGAACGGCGGCGGCGGGGATGCCGCGACCGACGCGCCCCTCAGCGACGGCGGCGCCCACGACGCGCGCGCCCCACGCGATCACCGCACGGGCAGCGTCACGTGTAGCCCCGCTCCCGTGCCGCCGGAGCCCATCATTCCCGACGCCGGCGCCGGGCCCGGCGCGAAGTACGAGTGCCGCGCGCACGCCGACTGCACCGCGCAGCCCCGAGGTCGTTGCATCTTCTTTCCGACGTCACCGCCGATCGAGGCCGGGGGCACGCGCTGCTTGTACGATGAGTGCACCACCGACGCGGCGTGCGCGCCCGGCAAGGCCTGCGTCTGCAACACGATCGCCAACACGTGCTACGCGGGCAACTGCCGCGTCGATGCCGATTGCGGCGCGGGCAACTTCTGCTCGCCCACGGTCGACGGCTGCCGCATCTTCGTCGGCTACTACTGCCACACGCCCGCGGACACCTGCACGGACGACACCGACTGCGGGACGTCCGGCTTCGTCTGCAGTTACCGCAGCGACACCCGCGTTTGGAGCTGCGGCCCTGCCGGCTGCGCCTGAGCGAAGAGAACTTCGAACTTTCGTCGCGCTGCGGTGTTCTTTCGCGGATGCGCGTCCGACGCCGTGAATTTCTCGTTCAAACAGCCACTGCGGCCGGCATCGCCGCCGGCCTGTACGCCTGCGCGGGGCAGGAGGCCGCGCCGCCGAAGACGGCGACGTCCGGCGGCGCGCCGGCTGCCGTCAAGAGGCCGCTCAAGATCCTCATCCTCGGCGGGACCAAGTTCCTCGGGCCTGAGCTCGTCGAGGCGGCGCGAGCCCGGGGACACACGCTCACGCTCTTCAACCGCGGCAAGACCAACCCAGGCCTGTTCCCGGACGTCGAGAAGCTCCACGGCGACCGCGACGACGGGACGCTCGACGCGCTGCGCGGGCGCGCGTGGGACGTCGTCATCGACACGTCGGGCTTCGTTCCGCGGAAGGTGAAGGCGACCGCGGAGCTCCTCGCGGCCTCCGGCCAGTACGTCTTCATCTCGTCGATCTCCGTGTACGACAAGCCCCCGGCCACGGGCGTCGACGAGTCCGGCAGAGTGGGCACCTTGAAGGATCCCGCGGTCGAGAAGGTCGACGAGCTCACGTACGGGCCGCTCAAGGCCGCGTGCGAGCGCGCGGCCGAGGCGGCGATGCCCGGCAAGGTGACGGTCGTTCGCCCCGGCCTCATCGTGGGCCCTGGCGACGGGACCGATCGCTTCACGTACTGGCCCGTGCGCCTGGCGGCGGGCGGCGACACCATCGCCCCCGGCGCGCCCGCCGATTCGGTGCAACTCGTCGACGTGCGGGACCTCGCGGCGTGGACGATCGTGGCCGCCGAGGAGCGCCACCTCGGCATCTACAACGTGGTCGGACCCAAGGAGACCCTCGGGGTTGGCGAGCTCTTGACGCGCACGAACGCCGCGCTGGGCGGGCACGCGCGCCTCGAGTGGATCGAAGCGAAGTTCCTCGCCGAGCACAAGGTCGAGGCCTGGTCCGACATGCCCGTGTGGGTCGATCCGACATCGGACGACGCAGGCGTCTCGCGCGTCTCGTGCAGGAAGGCCATCGCGCGGGGCCTCACCTTCCGTCCCCTCGAGGCGACGGTGAAGGACACGATGACGTGGTTCGCGACGCTGCCCGCGGAGCGTCGTAACAAGCTGCGCGCGGGCATCTCCCGCGAGCGAGAGGCCGAGGTGCTCGCGGCCTGGCGCGCGCGTCACCCGACGTCGGGCTGACGGGTGCGCTTCGCCGAGATCGCGCCCGTCCGGGCGACGGAGCGCGCCGCGGTGGCCTGGTCGTTCCTCTACTTCTTCTGCCTCCTCGCCTCGTACTACATGCTCCGCCCGGTACGCGACGCGATGGGGATCGCCGGCAAGGTCGCCGAGCTGCCGAAGCTCTTCCTCGTCACGCTGGCCGTCACGCTGCTGGCGACGCCGCTCTTCACGGCGATCGTGTCCCGGTGGTCGCGGCGACGGTTCATTCCCATCGCGAACCGCTTCTTTGCGCTCCAGCTCCTCGCCTTCGCGTGGCTGCTCCGCGCGCCGCACGCCGGGCCCGACGCCGCACGGGTATTCTTCGTCTGGACGAGCGTATTCAACCTGTTCTCCGTCTCGATCTTCTGGTCGTTCATGGCCGACGTATTCCGTCGCGAGCAGGGGGTTCGCCTCTTCGGCCTCATCGGCGCCGGCGGAACGCTGGGGGCAATGGCAGGCTCGGCGCTCACGGCGGTACTGGCCTCGCGCATCGGCGCGGCCGCGTTCCTCGTCGTGGCCGCCGTGCTCCTGGAGCTCACCGCGCAATGCGTGAGCCGCCTGTCGTCGATCTTCGACGGCCCCGAAGAGGAGAGAGCCAGGCGCGATCCCGAGCTTGGACGCGGCGGCGTCGTCGCGTGGCTGCGCCAAGCGGCCACGAGCCCCTACCTCGTCGCCCTCGTCGGCTACATGCTCCTCTTCTCGTTCACCTCTACGTTCGTGTACTTCGAGCAGGCTCGCATCGTGAAAGCAGCGCTGCCCACGACGGCCCTGCGTACCGAGCTCTTTGCGAAGATGGACCTCGCCGTGAATCTCGGGAGCTTGGTCCTCCAGGCCGTTGTCGTGGGGCCGCTTCTCCGTGCGCTCGGCGTGGGGGCGGTGCTCGTCGTCCTCCCTGCGTTGACGCTCGCGGGCTGCGTGGTCCTCGGCGTTCACCCGACGCTCCTCGCCGTCGTCGTCTTCCAGGTGGCGCGACGCGCCTGTGACTACGGCGTCGCGAAGCCGGCCCGCGAGACTCTCTTCACGGTCGTGCGGCGCGAAGACAAGTACAAGGCCAAGGCGTTCATCGACACGTTCGTCTATCGCACCGGCGACGCGCTCGGGGCCGCGGTGTTCGGCGGCGCGGCCGCGCTCGGGCCCATGGTCCTGGCGGTGTCGGTGCCCGCGTGCGTGGTCTGGATGGGTGTCAGCTTCGCGCTCGGGCGCCTACGCCCGAACGTCGAGACCTCGTCGTGAGGGTCGCGACGCGGACTTCCGGATTCGTCGGGGCCGCTAGAAGCTCCAGCCGACCTGGGCGCGCCCGAGCACGCGCGGCGCGTTGGGCGAGAGGCCGAGCGCGGGCCCGGCGCCCAGCGTCAAGCGCTCCCCGAGCAGGGCGACGCTCACGGTGCCGCACGCGAAGTGACGCATCCCCTCCACCTCTGCGGCGTCGAACGCGCCCTCGATGTCCTGCGCGACGTACTCTGCGCCGAGGCGAAGCGTGTCGACGAGGCGTACGTTCGCACCGGCCGAGAGCATGAGATCGACGCCGTCGCGCCTTGCAGCGAACACGTGCTCCGCGTGGGCCATCGAGGCGAGGCGCAGGCGGCCGATGTCCTGCGACGCCGCGACGCGCCCCCACGCGCCGCTCGACGAGGAGAGCTCGCGGAGGTAGCCGCCGCTCACCACGGCGTGGGTGGACCACGCGGCCGGCAGGAGCGACACCCGTGCGCCCGCGAGCACCCCGACCGCTCCGGCGCGCGCGCCTGCGGCACCGCTCGACGCTTCGCCGAGGACGCCCGTAGCCGCCAGCGACACGCCGGGGAGAACGCCCAGCTCGCCGCCGAGCTCGGTCGCGATGCCGGGCGCAGCCGTGGTCGCGGCGAAGGGGCGCGTGAATCCCTCGCCGCCGCTCGCGGCGGTGATCCGCGAGAGCGTCGTCACCTGGAGGGGCGCGGGGACGCGCGGCTCGTCGAGGAACAAGAAGGTGCGCGGTACGGGCGGCGCGGCGCGCACGGGGGCGGCAGGCTCCTCCAGGCGTTCCTCCGCGTGTGCGGAGGGCGCGAGGGTCAACCCAAGGAGGAGCGCGGGTGCCAGGAGCCGCATCACTGACAATCTAAGCACGCCGCGTGCCTCGCTGTACCGGGGGAAATCCCGCGTGGCCTCGCGTTCGGCGCGGAACGCGGAGAGCTCCACCTGGACCCCGGCAGGTTCACCTCCCCTGCCCGTCCCGCGGGGGTCCCTGCGCTTTTCGGCGCCAGGCTCAGGGCGCCGGCGGCACCGGCGTGACGGCGTCGTCTTGCACGCAGGAGGCGAGGTCGAAGAGCATGAACTCGAGCGCTGCCTCTTGCTCGATCATGACGCTCGCGCTGGTGCCATTGCCGACGTGCAGATCGGTCAGCGCCGCGCGCCCGCAGCGCTCGGCCGGCTTGGACGCGACCGGGAAGTTCATCGACATGAAGCCCACCGACGCCCCGCTCAAGATCCACGCTTGCGAGATGCCGGGCTTGGCAGCCTTGATGTCGCCATTCAGGGACGCCGCGAGCTGGCCGTACGGCGTCGTCTTGATGCCGGCGCCCCATCCGCTCGACTTCGGGAGGTTCTGCATCCAGTCGGCGAGGGCCTTGCCCTTGGGGAAGGTCGTGTCGACCGTGTTGGGGTTCGCCGTCGAGGTGCCGCCCCAGAGCGACCAGTCCGCGACGCTCAAGAGCTCCGGATCGCTGTGCCCCGCCTCGCCGCCGAAGAAGTTGAGCTGGTAGTGCGAGCTGAAGACGCGACCGCCGGCGTCGAGGTACGCCGCCATGTTCGCGTAGGCGGGGCCCTTCGTGTCGCGCGGGTAGTGGTCGCACTCGCACTCGTTGACGATCATGTCGTACTGCATCATCTTCGGCAGCGAGCCCCAGAGGGCATACGCGTCGGTCGCCGTGGGCACGCCGGCGTTCTGGTTGCCCGAGCCGGCGAAGACACGGACGGCGCCCTTGCCGTTCTCGTCGGTCAGCTCCGACGCCGAGACGCCGAGCTTCGTCGTCAGGAACGAGTGCACCGGATCGCAGCCGCCGGTGAGGGCGATGAGCGGCATGTCTCCCTCGCTCTGATTGGCGGGGAGGCGCGTCTTGTTCGCGTCCGTGAGCCGTGTGTCGGTGCACGGAGCCACGAACGGGACGACGATCTGGCGACGCCACTTGCCGATCTGGAGGACGAGCGGAACGTTGGCGCCGGCGGGAACGTCCTTCAATACGAACGCGCCGGTCGCGTCGCTCAGGGCCGTCGAGATGGGAGAGCCGGTGAGCTTGGCGGAGCACCTGTCGCACGACGCGCCGTGCGTGATCGGCGCGGGCTTCCCGTTCGGGACATAGACGAGCGCGCCGTAGAGCGGGTTCTTGCCGGCCGGGTCCCAGACCGTGCCGGAGATCGTCGTCGTCGCGCCGCCGGAGCACGATGGGCGCCTGCACTTGAGATCGGTGCACGCCCCCGCGTCCTCACCGCCGCCGCCGCCACCACCACCGCCGCCACCGCCGCCGCCGCCGCCACCACCACCACCGCCACCACCGCCGCCGCCCGTCGGTGGCTGCCCGGGACCGCCGGTGCCGTCGACGCCTGCATCTGCGCCGGAGCTCGGTCCAAAGAGATCGCTGTTCGCGCCACTACACGCCGTGAGAAACACACTCGCACCGAAGCCAAGAAGAAGAGCCACCGTTCTCATGGGCGCGCATACTGAGGACGCTCCGGGGCGCGCGCAACGTGTTTCATGCGGTGAACACGCGAATGCGGTCAAAGGAAGAAACGGCGCGGTGCCGCGTATCAAGGCACGTATCCGGCGCCCTCTGCGGAGCGGACGCTCTGCCGCACGGACGCTCTTCGTCAGAGCGTCGCCAGGTAAGCCAGCAGCGCGGCGCGCTCGTCGCCGTCCAGCGCGAGGCCGAAGACGTGGCCGGTGACTGCGCCTGCGCCGTGCCGACCGCGCGCGAAGTCCGGGCGGAGGCGCGCCGGATCGAACATGGCGTCCAGGCTCGGCAGCGACGCGTCGTGCAGGAGCGCGCGGCGCGTGGAAACACCGTGCAAGGACGGCACGCGGTACATGCCCGTACCGCGGTCCGCGGAGCGGCCTATCGCCGGATCGGTGCCGACCACGTCGAGGGCGACCGGGGGGCCGGTGAGGGCCGGCGGCGCATGGCACCGCGCGCACGTCGCATCGAAGACCGCTGCGCCGCGCGTCTGCAGGGCGTCGCGCGGTCGCTCCGCGGGGAGCGTGTCCGCGAGCGACCAGACGTACGCGGCGAGGCCGAGGGCGACCTCGCGTGGCGGCCTTGTCCGCGCGCCGTGCGCTGTGATGATCAACGTCTCGATCCGGACCGCGAGCGCCGCGCGATCCTTCTGCGCGACCGACGCGTCGGCGTGCAAGTGCGTGAGCCACCGCGCGGGGCGCAGATCGGCGATCTTCACCGGCTCGCGGCCGTCGAGCGTCGTGACGTCGTTGCGACCCGGCCCCCACGCGAGCCAGCGCTCCATGGCCGCCGGCGACTGCCCTGCGCGCGTGGCCGCGTCGAAGGCGAGCTGACCGAGCTCGATCCGCTCGTTGCCCAGCCCGACGGCGAGCGCGCCGTCGCGCGAGGTCGCATGGCACGTCGCGCAGCTGTACGCGAGCACGCGGCCGCCCGCGGGCAGCTCCACACGCACGAGGCCGCCGGCGCCACGCGCGTCGTCCGTCCAGAAACCGTACCGCGCGAACGCCTCACGCGACGCGGCGGCCGTCTCTGCCATGGGTGCGAGCTGCAGCGGGTAGCGGAAGAACGCGTCCTCGCCAAGCGCGACCAGCGCCGCCTCGTCACCCCGCCGCGCGTCCTCGGAGATCGCGAGCGCGCGCGCGTCGGGACCGAACGGCGTGTCTGCCCGCGCCCCGGCGGGCGCATCGAGCTCGTGGGCGACCACGACCTGTGTGCGCGGGTTCCACTCGGGAAGGAGCGCCCAGTCACCTGCGCCGCCGCTCTCGTACGACGAGAGGCGCAAGCGCGAGTAACCGTTGTCGGGGTTCACGAGCGACGCCACGAGGGTCGCGCGCCGGTAGCTGGCGTCGACGAGGTACGGATCAGGCTTGGTCGACGGGGCAGAGTCCGGCCCTCCGCACGCCGACGCGAGCGCCGCGAGCGATGCAAGGAGGAGCCCGAGGACGCGCGGCTTCATGCTCACCCCGCGCAGACCGACGTGCCGCACGCCCACTTGCCGACGGTAGGCTGAAAGGCGCAGTAGCCGGGACCGATCCCTTTGCACTGATCGTCGCTCGTGCACGTGTCGCCCGCGGTGTGGCAGTAGTAGCCCGTCACTCCAAAATAGGGGCCGCAGGTCGCGTCGAGCGACGGCGAGCAGAAGCTTCCCGTGCCGCAATCGGCGTCGACGCGGCAGTTGCCGGGCAGGCAACGGTTCCCCGTCCGCATGGGGGTTCCGCCGGGCACGGTCCCTAAGGGGGTGCCGCACGCGCAGACCTTGCCGTCGCCGCAGTCGACGTCGGTAACGCAGGCGTCGTAGGTGCACATGTTCCCGATCATGCGGCCGCTCGCCGGCTCGCAGCGGCCGTTGTTGCCTTGGGTGCAATCCGAGTCGCGCAGGCATTGCCCGCTGGGGACGCCCGAGTCAGGCGCGCCGGCGTCGGAATTCACCCCCGGCGGGCGCGCGGTCGGGCAGGCGGCGGCGGTCACGCGGTGCTCCTTCGGCGTCGGTAGGTTGCTCGGGGGCGGACCAGGCGGAACGCCGCCGTCTCCCGTCGTCGTCGAGATCGGCGTCGTGGTCCCGCCCCCGCAGTGGACGGCGCCGAGAAGCGACGTGAGGACCAGGGCGAAGCGCGTCATAGGCGCGAGCCGACTACGAACCAGAGGATGCGGGCGCGAGCTCATGCCCAACCTTGAGCACATACGGTGCCAGCCCTTCGACTCCGCGAAAGGGCTTGAAATCACGGCCTCTGGCAGCGATCCCCATGCCACCGTGGCCCACGTTGGCCCAGCTCTTTGCGCGCCGGTGTAGAGTGCGCGCATGCGCCCGCGACGCCGTGGTCTCTCGCTGGCGGCCGTTGGCCTCCTCGCCGCCCACGGGGCCTGCCACCCCGCCGGCGCCGCGCGCCCGCAGGTCGCCACCTCATCGCCGGATAGCGACGCGCAGATCGAGCTCGTCGAGTCTGTGCCCGCCGAGACCACGCTCGATCGCGCCGACGTCCGGAACGCACCCGACGTGTGGCGCGTCATGATCGATCACGCGACCGCGACGCTCGATTTCGCCGAGTTCTACGCGAGCGAGGCCGACGGCAAGTTCGCCGCGACCGATCCGCTGGGGCCGGTCCTCGAGGCCGTCGAGCGCGCGACGAAGCGAGGCGTGCGCGTGCGGTTCCTGGCCGACGCGGTGTTCGGCGCCAAGTACCCCGAGACCCTCGCGCGCCTCGAGCGCGCCAACGTCGCCGTCCGTAAGCTCGACGTCGCCAAGCGCGCGGGCGGCGTCCTCCACGCGAAGTACTTCGTCGTCGACGGCGTCGAGTCGTTCGTGGGGAGCCAGAACTTCGACTGGCGCGCGCTCGTGCACATCCAGGAGATGGGCGTCCGCGTCCGCTCGAAGGAGCTCGCCGGCGCGCTTCTCGACGTCCTCGACACCGACTGGGAGCTCGCGGCCGGCGCCCCGAACGACGCGCGCGTCCACCGGCACGCCTCCGCCGTGAACCTGCGCGCCACGACGGGCGAGCGCCTCACCCTCGTGGCGAGCCCCAAGGGGTGGCTGCCCGACGAGGCGTCGTGGGACCTGCCCCGCCTCGTGGCGATGCTCGACGCCGCGGCGCGCGCGATCGATCTCCAGGTCCTCACCTACAAGACGAAGGAGCGCGACGGCAGCGCGTTCACGACGCTCGATCTCGCGCTGCGTCGGGCGGCGGCGCGCGGCGTCCGCGTGCGCATCTTGCTCTCGGAGTGGGCGAGCAAGCCCGGCAGCGACGCGCGACGCGCCGCCGAGGATCTGGCGGGCCTCCCGAACGTCGAGGTGCGCTTCATCGTCATCCCGCCCTTCTCGGGCGGTGACATCCCGTTCGCGCGCGTCGCCCACGCGAAGTACCTGGTCGTCGACAGCGAGGCCTCGGCCGCGCGGGCGTGGGTCGGCACGAGCAACTGGGAGGGCGACTACTTCACGAAGAGCCGCAACGTCGGCGTGATCGCCGAGGGCGGCGCCCTTCCCCTCCGGCTCCGCAAGTACTTCGACGAGAACTGGACGAGCGCCTACGTGCATCCGCTCTGAGTCGTGGAGCACGATCATGCTCCGCGGCTCCGGTCGCTACCGTCGGAACTTGATCGCCTTGCCGCTGAGCGTCGTCGGCTGCCCCTCGCCGCCTTCCCCGTGCTCGAACTGGATCTCGATGAGGAGGTCCGCGTGCGCCGATCGCGCCTTCGCGAGCAGCGCCTGGAACGCGCGCTCCTCGCCGCCCATGTCGCCCTTGACCTCGAGCTTGCTGATGACGTCGTAGGCGCGGCCCTTGAGCAGATCGTTGCACCTCACCGCCATCCCCGCGAGGTGCGTGGGCTCTTTGCCCCCCTCCCCGTGCTCGAACTCGACGTGAATGATCGCGTCCGCGCCGAGCTTCGCCGCGCGGCGCTTGAGTGATTCGAGAGCCTGATCGGTGCTCTCCATCTTCTTGTGGACGTCGACGGGGCCGAGCGCCTCGACCGGGCAGCCGATGTCGCCCGTCTGCATGACCTTCACGGTGGCGGCCTTGGCGACGGTGACCGGATCGTCGGGGACGGCCTCGTCCTCGTCGTGGTCCTCGCCGCCGGCCTGCGCGGCGTGCTCCTCGCCGCCCGCGAGGGCCGGCCGGTTCGGCCGCTCGCACCCCACCATCATCATGACCATCGAGCACGCGAGCACCGAGACGAGAATTCGTCGCATGGGGAGTCTCCTCTTGTTCAGTCGACGGGATAAGGCACCGCGGGCAGGAATTTCACGGCGAGGCCCGACAGGTGTGTGGGCTCGCCCTGGGATTCGCCGTGATGAAACTCGACGCCTACGACGGCGTCGGCGCCCAGCTGCGCAGCTTTGGTCTGGAGCGTCCGAAGAGCGCCGTCGTGCTTGCCCATCTCCTCGTGGGCGTCGACGACCCCCACGACCTGCGCCGGCCTGTCGAGGTGCGTCGACTGCAGGATGAGCACGCGCGACGGGTCGTTTCCGGCGCGCGCAGGCGCGGGTGCGGGCGCCTCCGAGCCCGCCATGTGGCCCGTGGTCTGGAACACCGTGACGGGGTACGAGAGGTTCTGCGAGTACGCGTACGACGACTGCGGGTGAAACTCGGGGTGGTACTCGTTGCCGCACGCCGCCGAGAACGACGCCGACACCACGAGAAGCACGGCGCACAGCGGGCGCATCGTCACCACTCCATCTCGGGCGGTGCCATCTCTGGAATCGGCGGCGCCGGGTTCGGCACCATCGGAGGTGGCATCGCCTGCGCTCTGGGCGGCGCGATGACGACCGGTTGGGCTCCGGCACCGTGCACCGACACTGGGTAGGAGAGGGTCTGGTTGTACCGAACCGAGGTCTGCGGGTGGTACTCGGGGTGGTAGACGTTGCCGCACGCGGGCAAGGCCGCGAGCACGAGACAGAGGAGCTTCTTCACGTTGAACCTCTGCGATCCGCTACTTCACGCGGCGTGCCAAGCGGCAAATCGAGCGGAAAGCGCAGACCACGGGCGCAACCTCGTCGCTCGCGTCCCGCGCGCAAGGGAGCGAGCGGGCCGCCCGGTCCCAGCGACCTGTCATTCTGACGTCGCGTACCCCGGAGAGACGCCCTTACGACGACCGACGCGGGCCCGCGGCACCGTCGCGCACGCGGACGCCGGTCAGCACGTGCCCCGCGAGGGCTCCGAGCACCATCAGCACGAGGAGTGGTCCGATGTGTCCGATCAGAACGTGCGTCGGTCCTGTGATCGGGCACCACAGATCCACGAGCGCACCCGCCAGCCCCCCGAGCGCCATGCCGCGCGCCGCGCCTGCGGCCGCGGGAGCCTGCGGGTTGCGCTCGCGACCGACGTACGCGAGCGCGACGAGCGGCCACCCCGCCATGATCAGCGTGTAGGAGAGGCACTTGAGCCCTGGACGCGTGGCCACCCAGACGATCGTCTCCGGGTACTGCGCGTTCCAGAGGAGCATCCACCCGAAGAGCACCGGCGGCGTGAGCACGCACACGAGTGCCAGCCAAGCGGGTCGCCGACCGAGCATCGACGGACGCGTGAACGCGAACCACGTGGCTGCGGCGGCAATGGCCGACCAGCCGAGGACGGTTCCACAGACGAAGGCGAGCGGCCGATCCGATACGCCGTGCGGCGCGTCGCCCAAATGCACCCCGCCCATGTAAAAGCGGAAGAACGCGAGATCGACGAGCGCGGCGATCACGACGACCGCGGCCAGATGCATGCGCGCCGTCGGCCGCGCCGGCGACGCCTCACGCGCGGCGGCGACGAGGATGCGGGCCCTGAGCTGCGACGAACCGTTCACGGCGCCTCCTCGAGATTGAGCACGTCGCGGAGCGCCTCAGAGGCGCGGAAGACCCGCACCTTGACGGCGTTCGGCGTCGTCTCGAGCAGCTCCGCGGCGTCCGCCAGCGGGAGCCCGTCGAGCCGCACGAGCTCGAACGCGACGCGCTGCGACTCGGGCATGCGCGCGAGCTCGGCGTGGACGCGGGCAGCCACCTCGCGCGCCTGGAAGATCTGGTCGGCCCACGGCGACGGCGACGGGGCGGGCGAGGCCTCGAGATCCGCGTCGCGCGCGATGGGCACCTGCCGCCGCCCCTTGCGGCTCGCGTCGATCACGAGGCGCCTCGCGATCGCGAACGCCCACGGCAGGACCCGCGCGCCCGACATGAAGCTCGCGCGCCCGGTGACGAGCTGCAGGAAGGTCTGCTGGAGGAGATCCTCGGCGCACCGCTCGTCGCGCACCTGACGGCGCAAGAACGCGAGCAGGCGGGGCGCGAGGGCGTCGTAGACCACCTCGAACTTAGCATCCTCGCCGTTGGCGTAGCGGTCCATCGCGGCGTCGGCGTCATCGAGGGGCCTCGCGTCGGACGCGACGGCCGCGGGCGGCGGCGTGTCCACGAGGACGCGGCGCACCCCGCTCACCTCCACTAGCTGTCGTGCGTTCATCCCCCCCAGGCCTTTCGCTCGTACATGCACGTCCGCCACGACCGGTGGTGGTCGCCAAATGCGGTTTGTGAAGAGCTACTCGCGACATTCGTTCTCTTTTTCGGGGGCGCGCGGGCCGTCCAGCCCAGCGTGTGCCCCCCAGAGCGGGAATACGCCGAGATCTCGGCCCGGTGTCGCCCGGCCAAAAAAAACACCGACGGGCGGGCGGACTATTCCACGGACCGATAGAACTGCAGGCCGTTGCCGTCCGGGTCGCGCACGTGAAACTCACGCGTCCCCCACGGAGTGTCGGCGGGGCTCGACCACGGACTGCGCGCGGGCTCGGGCGCCGCAACGGCCCCTACCTGTCGGAACACGGCGTACAACCCATCCACATCGGCGACCACGAAGCGGTACGTCGGCCGATCGTGCTCGCACGCCCAGTGCGCCTTGTCGTGCCATTGCAGATGCAAGGCCACGCCGTCCCGTTCGACCCCGGCGTACCTGGGCTCGTCCACCCGATCCCGGAACGCTAGCCGGAAGCCGAGGCGCTCGTAAAACGCCACCGAGGCCGTGACGTCGCTCGACATCAGGACCGGATGGACGGCCTCGAGCCGTGCGGTCACGCTGCGACCACGAGCGAAGCGAGCGCATGTGACGAGGGCGGCATGCTCCGAAGCTTACCGCGCGCCGCCTCGCCCGGCATCCTCTCCGTCCGCCGGTTCGGCGCCCGGCGCCTCGCTACCCTATACTCGGGTCGTGGCGCCGTCCTCGATCCGAGCTCCCGACGACGCGCACGGCGTCGCCCGCACCATCCTGGAGGGGTTCGACAAGCACTACCGCCTCTTCCGCACCGTCAGCGCCCAGGCCAAGCAGCGGTTCGAGCGCGGCGATTGGACCGCGGTGCAGCACGCCAGCGTCGAGCGGATCGCGATGTACGACCGGCGGGTCGAGGAGGGCGTGCGGCAGGTAAAGGAGCGCTTTCCCGCCGCCGTGAACGACGCGCTCTGGCCGGCGGTCAAGCTCGCGTACATCACCCAGCTCGTGAATCACCAGCAGCCCGAGCTGGCGCAGACCTACTTCAACTCCGTGGCGACCAGGGTGCTCGACCGCGCCTACTACAAGAGCCAGAACATGTTCTGGCGGTCGGTCATCTCGACCGAGCACATCGAGTCGATCCAGAAGACCTGGACTTGCTACTACCCGGCCACGCAAGGCCTACGGCCGATGATTCGTCAGATGGTGATGGATCTCCAGCTCGCCAATTCGTGGGAGGACCTCCGCCGCGACACCGCCGCGGTGATCCGCGCGATCAGGACGTTCTTGCCGCGGCATCTCGAGCTGCACAAGAACGTGCAGGTCCAGGTGCTGACGTCGCTCTTCTACCGCAACCAGGCGGCGTACCTGATTGGCCTGATCGTCAACGGGCACGAGCGAACGCCTTTCGCAGTCCCGATTCGCCACAACGCCCGCCGCGAGCTCTACCTGGACGCGCTGCTCATGCATCGCGTCGAGCTGGGCGGGATCTTCTCGCTCGCGCGGGCGTACTTCATGGTCGACATGGAGGTGCCGGCGGCGTTCGTCGGCTTCCTGAAGTGGATCTTCCCGGACAAGCCGACCGCGGAGCTGTACACCGCGCTCGGCCTGCAGAAGCAAGGAAAGACCCTCTTTTACCGAGACATGGTCGACCACCTGCGGCATTCATCCGACGACTTCGTGGCCGCGCCGGGAGTGCCGGGAATGGTGATGGTTGTCTTCACGCTGCCGTCCTTTCCGTACGTCTTCAAGGTCATCCGCGACAGCTTCGATGCGCCGAAGGACAGCGACCGCAAGACGGTGATGGCCCAGTATCGGCGGGTGAAGAACCACGACCGCGTGGGCCGGCTCGCCGACACGCTGGAGTTCTCCGAGGTCGCCTTTCCGTTGGCCCGGTTCGCGCCGCACTTGCTCGACGAGCTGGAGGCCAAGGCGGCGTCGATGCTCGAACGCACCGGTGACCACGTGGTGATCAAGCACATGTACATCGAGCGGCGCATGACCCCGCTCGATCTCTACCTGAGGCGGGCCGAGGGCGGTGACGGCGAGGAGGCCCTCCGCCACGGCCTCCGCGAGTACGGCAACTGCATCCGCGAGCTCGCGTTCGCCAACGTCTTCCCCGGCGATCTGCTCCTGAAGAACTTCGGAGTCACCGGCTTCGGCCGGGTCGTCTTCTACGACTACGACGAGCTCGCGCTGCTCACCGAATGCAACTTCCGCGAGGTGCCGCGCGCCGTCCACGACGAGGACGAATACGCGGTGGAACCGTGGTTCTCCATCGGTCCGAACGACATCTTCCCCGAGGAGCTCCCCCAGTTCCTGTTCCCTGTGCCGCGGTGGAAGGCGATCTTCCTCGAGGAGCACCCCACCCTCTTCACCGCCGCGTTCTGGCGAACGACGCAGCAGCGCGTGGCCGCCGGCGAGCAGCTCACCTTCATCCCGTACCCACTCACACGGCGCTTCCCGCATGCGCACGTCGAGGCGCTGTAGGAGAGGGGTTCTACAGTGCCATGCGACGCGTGTTTCGGGCGCGCGAGGCGCTTCGGCGCGGCGTCGTCACCACGTGCGGCGCGTGCGCGGCGGCGGGATGCGCGGACTGCACGTGCGGCGGCGACGTAGGGAAGGCGAGCGCACGTCGTTCTTGCCCGCGCGGCCTGAATCTCGCGCCTGGCACGGGCTTTGGAAGGTGAGTGCTCCATGCGCCACGCGGTCCGAAGCCTCACTCTCGCTCTGCTCGCCTGCCTTGCCACGACCGGTGGGATCTCCCTCTTGATGCATGAGGACGCGAGCCTCGGGCTCGCCGCGGCGGCCGGGCGATCGCTGGCGATCGAGGAGGGGCACGGGATCGTCTCGCCTGCCCCGCTCCCGCCCTCCGATCCCGTTGCTCCTCCGCCCCGCCTCGCCCGGCGGTCCTCGCAGCGACCGGCTCCGGTGCGCATGCCGGCCCTGCCGGAGCCGCGCCCCGCTGCCGTCAAGGACGAGTGGCCGACCCGCGTGCCATCGGTCGGTGTGACCGCGTCCCTGGGGACCGCGCCAGGCGCGATGGCGAGGCCGTGAAGAACCTGAGCGCGATCGGAGAAGGAGACCCATGAACATCGGCAAGGGACTCGCGATATCTGCCGTCATGGGGATCCTCGCTGGATGCGGGGGCGCAGCGGTCGGTGCGACACCGTTGGCTTCGAGCTCCGCCCGGAGCGCATCGAGGGCCTCGACCTCCGCTTCGCTCGGGCCGCGAGGCATAGCTCTCGGTGCTCCCCGAGAACGGGAGCCCATCTCGCCTCGCAGCTCAGTTGCAGCCGCAGCCGCCGCCGCTGCCCGTGAGGCCGCCTGTCGCCCCCTCCGAGACGGCGCGAACGTGACTGTCGAGACCGGCGCTGAGATCTTGCGTGGCCATCGTCGGGTGCGCGAGCTTCTCGCGATCCCACGGCGGGACCGACGCGCAGCCCGTCGCGGAGGCGAGGAGACTCGAGGCGACGGCGACGAGGAGGAGGTGGCGCATGACCATCATCGTAGCAGTGCAGGCGCTGCGGCTTCTGCACGGGGCACGCCGCCGCGTCCGACGCCGAGGCCTCGGCGCCCAGCGCGCCGTCTGGCCCCGAATCGGCCGCGCGGCCTGGCTCCGAGTCAGCCCCGCCCGCATCCGCGCCGCGCGCGGAATCCGCGGACGCCGCGTCCGACGCACCGCCTGTGTTGGCGGTGGCGCCGCCGCAGGCAGCCAGAAGAAGCGAAAGGAGATGGCCGCCAACGCGCAGGCGTTGGAGGACTGCCTCGTCGGCGCCGTGAAGGCGTGGCGCTTCCTTTCGTCGCCACCGCCGATCAAGATCCGCGCGTCGTTCGTGTTCGACGAGTGAGTCGACCAGGCTCGTCGGACGGCGCGCAGGTCACGCGAGCGCACACGGCGCGTCAGGCCGCGCGCGCGCTCCGCGTCGATCGAATGGCGACGACCGCCACGAGCACGGCGAGGAAGGCCGTTGCGGGAGTCCACGGCTCGTTCCACGAGACCAACTTGCCGTGATCGAGCGAGAACGCGAGCCAGACGCCCGAAATCGCGACGACGATGGCGGCTATGACGGTCTGGGCGAACGCGGCCCAGCGCGCCCGCGCGACCAGCGCGACGGCGCAAAAGAGGAGACATTTTGCCGAGTGCGCCGGGCTACCGCTCCCCGATCCCAATGTGCATCCCGGGCGCCACCTAGGTCGAGTTCATCTCTCCCAGCAGACGCTGGCGCTCCGCGTGCAAGCGCGCGATCACGTGGAGAAACGCCGGGAACGCGAGCACCCCGAGGATTTCGGACCCGTTGCGGGCGGGGTGGGATCCGCTTCATGGCGTAGAGCGCGAGGAGTGGCCGCGACGCATGAAGCTCGAGGCCGCTGTGCCGGGCGGAGCAGGTACCCGAGATCCGCCGAGCTTCCCGCGAGCGCCGCGAGCACGTCCGCGTTCCCGGCGCGACGCGCCCCGACGGCGATGAGCACGAGGCCCGCGGCCAGCGCCCCGCGGCCGCGCACACCCGAGGCCGCCAGGAGCTTGGCGAGAAACGGCACCGCGGCTGCGCTTGCGGAGAACACGCTCCCCTGGTGCCACAGCGCGCTCATCACCAGGTCGCGCGCATCGTCGGCTGCGTCGACGGTCCCGAGAAAGCCGCGCAACCGATCGGGGACGTCCTCTGCGCCTCCGTAGGCGCGCCGGAGCTCGTCCCAGTGGATCGCGTCGATGCCTTCCAGGGGATCGTGCGGCATGGGCGAACGATACTGGCGGATCTCAATCGACACAGTGTAGTCGCGCCGCCCGGATACGCGCGCGCCATTGGTGCTCGACGAGCAGCGCGGCCGCGTGGCCACGACCGCAACGGCGGCGTCGCCTCGACCATCTGAGCTTAGAGTCGTACCCATGGTGCCGTTGTCGATCCTGGATCTCGTCCCCGTCGTGCAGGGCTCGACGCCGCGCGACGCGTTGCACCGCAGCCTGGATCTCGCGCAGCACGCCGAGCGGCTGGGATTTCGCCGCTACTGGGTGGCCGAGCACCACAACATGGCAGGCATCGCCAGCGCGGCGACGTCGGTGGTCATCGGCTACCTCGCCGGGGGCACGACGCGCATCCGCGTCGGCGCCGGCGGCATCATGCTGCCGAACCATTCGCCCTTGCAGATCGCCGAGCAGTTCGGGACGCTCGAATCGCTCTACCCAGGCCGCATCGACCTCGGGCTCGGGCGTGCGCCGGGCACCGACCAGCTCACCCTCCGCGCGATGCGCCGCGATCCGCGCGCCTCCGATGAGTTCCCCGAGGACGTCCAAGAGCTCCGCGCCTTCCTCGCGCCGGTGCGCGAGGGGCAGCGCATCCAGGCGGTGCCGGGTGGCGGCCTGCGGGTGCCGCTCTGGATCCTCGGCTCGAGCCTCTTCGGCGCGCAGCTCGCCGCGCACCTGGGCCTGCCCTTCGCGTTCGCGTCGCACTTCGCGCCCGCGGCGCTGGAAGATGCGGTGCGCGTTTACCGCGAGAGATTTCAGCCGTCCGAGCAGCTCGAACGCCCGTACGTCATGGTGGGCGCGAACGTCATCGTCGCCGGGTCCGACGACGAAGGGCGCCGCCTCTTCACGACGCTGCAGCAGGCGTTCACCGATCTGCATCGGGGCACGCGCGGGCTACAAAAACCGCCGATCGACGACATCGACGCGTACTGGACGCCGACGGAGAAGGTCGCCGCGTCGTCGATGCTCATCCACGCGTTCGTGGGCTCGGCCGAGACGGTCCGCGCCGGCCTCGAGCGCTTCGTCGCGCTCACGCAGGCCGACGAGGTGATGACGGTGACGAGCGTGTTCGACCACGACGCGCGCAAGCGCTCGTACGAGCTGCTCGCGGGGCTACCCGCCTTCTGAGAGAGATTCAAGAGGACGGACCCAACGTGCCCTGACGCGCTGCCGGTCCACCCCGCCACTTGTTACACGCGAGTAACTTCGAGGAGGCACGGTCGGTGTCCGCGTGCCACAGGAGCGCGGCCTTTACGCTTGCTGAGCGAGGCGGGGGGTCGCGAGAAAGGCCAGTCTACCCAAGAACGAAGCGGTGGCGTCCGGTCATGGCAGCGCTCGGTGGACCGATCTGGATCCTCTCGGTGTGCGGCGCGCTCGGATGCTTGCTCCTGGCGTGGCGCTATCGGGTCGCGCCACCGCGGAAGGTGCTGGGCCACGCATCCGCCGACATCCTCGTCTTTCTATGGGGCGTGTTCCTCGTCGTCGTGGGGCTGCAGCACGTAGGCCTCTTGGATCGCCTGGCGGCTCTCTATCGGGCGTCACCGCCAGGAGGCGCGCGCGAGCTCGGTGTCGTCGGCGGCATCGCGGCGCTGGGCTCGGCGCTGGTGGTGGGGGTCGATCGAGTTCTCGCGATACCAGCCTGCCGCCGAGGTCCCGCAGCCGCGCGGATCCGGTACTTCAAGCGGACTGACGACGCTGACCGTGCTTCG
>JANYHK010000074.1 GCA_025359105.1 Myxococcales bacterium
GCCTACATTGGCATTCACCGTGCAGTGGGAAGGGCGAGCAGGCGGGCGTCGGACCCCGCGGCTCCAAAACCCTTCCCGGATAAAACTGCCATGAAGACCTCGCACCTCCTCGTCGGCTCGCTCACGGCCCTGGCGCTCGCGATGATCGGCTGCTCGTCCGCGGGCGGCGCGTCCGAGACCGGCGACGAGCAGGACATCGTCCCCGCGTCGGCCAAGACCCTCTTCGACCAGGCCGGCGTCTGCGAGAACGTCTTCAAGCGCCACGCGGCGATCCGCGACGCCGACATGAAGGACGGGCTCCTGCGCTGGGGCTGCGGCGACGTGCCTGGCGTGACCGGACCCGATCTCGGACAGGAGTACTGCGAGTACCACGCCTCGGCGGCAGGCAAGCTGGTCACGAAGACCAAGGATCTCAAGCCGGGCGGCAAGCTCGAGTGCGTATTCACCTCGGTGTACGCGGACGTGAAGCCCTCGCCGGCGGAGACCCAGAAGTACGCCAAGACGCTCGGTGACGCGATGGCGGATCCGGCGAACCTCGGCGTCGCTGCGGACCCCAGCCTCACCGTCATGAAGGTCGGCTTCAACAGCCGCGGCGCGGCCACCGCGCTCATCCACGACTGCGAGGCGAACGCGAACAAGGCCCCCGCCGACGAGGCGCGCCAGGCCGCGTGCCACGAGGCATGGGAGCACGAGACCGACGCCAAGAAGAAGGCCTCGCTGCAGTCGGCTTGCCGCGGCAGGAGCCTCACGTCGGAGACGGCCTGGAAGAAGGTCGCCGCCCTGGGCGCGAAGGTCGCGGTGCCGGGCGACGCCAACTACGACGCGCAGCACGACATCGTCGCGTGCCTTCGCACCGCCGCCGCCAAGGGCGTCACCTGGCGCAACTCGGATCCGATGATCTGCACGCGCGTCTCGCGCGGCACGAACGAGTGCAAGGTCGACTATGCGCCGCTCCCCGACGCGGTCGAGGGATTCACCTTCACCGGGTGGACCAACCGCAGCATCCCCGCGGGTTGCCGCTACGCGAAGGTGGCGGGCAAAGACTACGGGCAGCTCGTCATCTGCGAGGCGTCGTCGGCCGAGATCGACGATCTGGACACGAACCCCGCGTGGGCGAACGATCTCGAGCAGTTCTGCCACGACCGCTTCGCCAACGACATCGTGATGCAGGCGCCTATCCGCGCGATTCAGAAGTCGGGCTCGCAGGAAGGGCCCTTCTGCTCGCTCTACAACAACGGCTGGGCCCCAGGGAAGTGAGATGTCCCCCAAGAAAGCCCTGAGCGGCCTGCTCTTGGCCAGCTTGCTGGCGGGCGGACTTCTGGCCTGCAGCGCGTCCCCCGACGGCGCCGCGACCGGCGACGAAGAGGACGTCAAAGAGAAGAAGACCCTCTACGGCGACGATCGCGTCGGCGCGATGCTCCGGGATCATCCCGAGCTCATTCCCGGCACCTTCCAGGAGTACGAGAAGCTCTTCAAGGTGGGCCGCGAGTGCGCGCGCACCGACAGCAAGGAGATCTTCGTCGTCGAGGAGTCGAGCAGCCGCGCCGACGGAACCCAGACGCACACCGACGGGCTCCTCCCGCGCGCCGTCGTGAGCGGCTGCAACACCGGCGACCGGTCGAACCCCGACTCGATCAAGGCGTCGTTCGAGCTCTTCGCGGCGCTCATCAGCTCGCCACGCGCCGAGCACGCCGCGGGCGGCGATCCGATGCTCTTCTCGCCGCTCGAGGTCATGGCGCTCGACAACACGACGGGCACCTACAACTTCTACGTCTTCAAGCCGAACGGCCCGGGCAAGCCCGGCACGATCATCCGCGTCATGCGCAGCCCGGGCACGGCGACGGTGGTGAAGTTCGAGCAGACGGCGGGCAGCAAGCCCAAGCCCTCGCAGGCCCAGACCAACCCGTGCTTCTCCTGCCACGTGAACGGCGGGCCCATCATGAACGAGATGAGCCGCCCCTGGACCAACTGGGTCAGCGTGCTCAAGACGCTCCCCAAGGGGAAGCTCGCGGGCGAGACTCTCTCGCTCGTGAGCGAGGCCGCTCCCATTGGCGACTCACGGCGCTCGAGCTTCGCCAACGATCTCGAGCAGACGATGCGCGCGTCGATCCGTCTCTGGATCAACGGCAGCACGCCCACCACCGGCTTCGGCGTGATGACGCTGGAGGGCTCGACGCCCGGAGGAATTCCCCTCCTGCTCAAGTCGACGTTCTGCGAGACCGAGCTCAACTACGCATCGTCGTCGGACACCGTTCCCATGGAGCTCTTCGTCGACGCCGATCTGGCCGCGGGGTCGGGTCTGCAGCCGGCGGCCGCCATCGCCGGGCAGGTCTTTCCGTTCCAGCTCCCGATGCGCGCCGAGCACGACAAGCGCGTCGAGAAGTTCATGATGAAGCGTGGCTTCATCACGCCGCGCACCGCCCTCGCCGTCCGCCTCGTCGACGAGACGCGCGACGTCTTCTCGAAGGCGCGCTGCGATCTCCACGCCGAGCTCCTGAAGGGCACGACGTTCAGCAAGGACAAGCCCGCCGACGTCGACGCCGCCATCCGGGCGCTCCTGACCGCCAAGCTGAAGGCGAAGGCGTTCACGCTGACGGCCGCGCAGTCGGACTACATGGCGACGCTCATCGACACCACCAAGGACGAGGGCACGCTCGCGACCGTCCGGGCCGCCTACTTCGCCGAGCTGACCACCCGCTACGGGGCGGCGACGGCACAGCTCGAGGACGCCAAGGGATTGCTCGTCTTGAAGGCGGCCGTTAGCGCGCGCAAGCAAGGAGCACGCGGCCTCTTCCCGACCCCGTCCAATCCGCTGCCGGTCCTCGACAACTGACCGCGGCTGCCGCGCGACGCGCTACCTGAGCTCGGCGACCTGCGCGCCGAAGATCCGCTCGAGGCCGCCGAGGAGCGGATCGCCGACCTCGACGCGCTGCCCCTTCACCGCGAGCACTGCTTCGGCGCCGTCGGGGAGGGCGAAGATGATGGAGACCGGGCACTCGCCGTTCGACGCCGCGAAGAGGTTCGCCATCTGGCGCAGGTGGGCCTCGCTCGTCTTGTCGGTGCGGAGGCGGATGGCGATTCCCCGCGTATCGGCCTTCACGGCGTCGATGAGCGGCACCGCCTCGTTCAGGAACACCGTCGGCTCGCGCGGGCCTTCGTCGACGTCGGGCTCGGCGTCCTCGTCGCGGCGCGGGAAGCTCACCTTGCCGGTGACGAGGACCGGATCGCCGCTCGTGAGCACGTGCGCGTACGACTCGATCTGATTGCCGCGCACCTTCACCGTGACGCGACCGGTGAGGTCCTCGAGCTCGAAGAAGGCTATCTTGCCGCCGCCGTCCTTGAACATCTTCTCGCGGTAGCCCTCGACCATGCCGCACAGGCGGACGACGGCCCAGTCGCTCATGCCCGCGACCTCGGAGGTGGGCTTCGCCTCGAAGCGCCCCAGCGCGGAGTCGCCGCGGAGGTAGCGCTCGAGCGGGTGGCCCGAGACGTAAAAGCCGAGCGACTGCCGCTCGCGCACGAGCATCTCGCGGCGATCCCACGGCGCGCACGCCTGGTAGTCGCCGATGGACAGGCCGGGGCCCTCGCCCGAGGCCTTCGGCGGCGCCGCGTCGAAGAGGCCGAACAGGTTGGTCTGCCCGGCTTCGCGGTCACGGCTCGCCGCGCGCGAGCGCTCGAGCGCGACGTCGATCGACGCGAACGCGCGCGCCCGCGAGATCCCCCGCGCGGTGAGCGTCGCGTCGAAGGCGCCGCACTGCACGAGCGCCTCGAGCACCGCCTTGTTGATCTTCTTGGCGTCGACGCGGCTCGCGAAGTCGAACAGATCCGCGAAGGGGCCGCCCGCTGCGCGCGCCTCGAAGAGGGTCTCCAGCGCGGCCCCGCCGAGCCCGCGCACGGCGCCGAGACCGAAGCGAACCTGCGGGCCGAGCGTGTCTTGCACGCGTTCGCTGCGCTTCAGCTTCCTGTCACCGGCTGGGTGCGTGTAGACGACCTTGAAGTCGGTGTCGCTCTCGTTCACGTCGGGCGGGAGCACGGTGACCTTCATCGCGCGCGCGTCGGCGATCGTGCGTACGACCTTGTCGATCTTCTCGCGGTCGCTCGTCATGATCCCGCAGAGCAGCTCCACGGGGTAGTGCGCCTTCAGGTAGGCCGTCTGGTAGGTGATGAGCGCGTACGCCGCGGAGTGCGATTTGTTGAACCCGTAGCCCGCGAAGAACTCGAGCAGCGCGAAGATGTCCTCGGCGTCCTTCTGCTCCACGCCGTTCGCGAGCGACCCTTCGAGGAAGATGCTCTTCTGCTTGGCCATCTCCTCGGGCTTCTTCTTGCCCATGGCCCGGCGGAGCAAATCTGCGCCGCCGAGCGAGTAGCCGGCGAGCGCCTGCGCCACCTGCATGACCTGCTCCTGGTAGACGACGACCCCGTAGGTCGGCACGAGGATGTGGTCCACCTTCGGGTGCATCTTCTTGATCGGCTGGCGGCCGTTCTTGCAGTTGACGAAGTCGGTCACCATGCCGGAGCCGAGCGGCCCCGGGCGGTAGAGCGCGACGGCGGCGACGATGTCCTCGAAGCAGTCGGCGCGCAGGTCCTTGAAGAGCTGCTGCATGCCCGACGACTCGAGCTGGAAGACGCCCTTCGTCTCGCCGCTGCCGAGGAGCTGGTAGGTCGCCTTGTCGTCGAGCGGGATCTTGGTGAGATCGAAGGTGCGGCCCTCCCGCTTCAGGTCGGGGCGGGCGTTGATGAGGCGCTGCGCGATGTCCAGAACCGTCAGCGTCTTCAGCCCGAGGAAGTCGAACTTGACGAGGCCGGCCTGCTCGACGTCGTCCTTGTAGTACTGCGTGACGTAGGCGTCGCTCTTGTCGTCCTTGAAGACGGGGACGTGATCCCAGAGCGGCCCCTCGCTGATGACGATGCCGGCGGCGTGCTTGCCGGCGTGGCGCGTCAGGCCCTCGAGCTTCATCGCCTGGGTGACGAGCTCCTTCACCTGCGGCTCGGTCTCGGCGCGCGCCTTGAGCTTGGGCTCGAGCTCCAGGCTCTCGGCGATCGTGTACGTCTCCGCGGGGTTTTTGCGAGGAATGAGGTTCGCGATCTGCTGGGCCTCGAGCGGCGTGATGCCGATGCAGCGCGCGACGTCCTTGATGACGCTCTTGGCCTTCAGCTCGGCGAAGGTGGCGATCTGTCCCACGCTCGTCTCGCCGTACTTCTGCTGCACGTACGCGATCACGCGATCGCGGCGGTCCATGCAGAAGTCGACGTCGAAGTCCGGCATGCTCACGCGCTCCGGGTTCAGGAAGCGCTCGAAGAGGAGGTTGTACGGGAGCGGATCCAGATCGGTGATGCGCATCGCGTACGCGACGATCGAGCCGGCGCCGGAGCCGCGGCCGGGGCCGACGGGAATGTCGTTCTCTTTGGCGTACCGGATGAAGTCCCAGACGATGAGGAAGTAGCCCGGGAACTTCATCTTGCAGATGACGTCGAGCTCCATCTCCAGGCGCTTCTCGTAGGCGGCGGCGTCGACCTTCTTGCCGACGACGGCGAACTCCTCGAAGCGGACCCTCAGCCCTTCCTTCGCGATGTGGCGGAAGTAGCTGCTCTCGTCGTAGCCGGCCGGCACCGTGAAGCTCGGGAGCATCGGCTCGCCGAGCTTGAGCTTCAGCGCCTTGCACTTCTCGGCGATCTCGAGCGTCGCGGTGATCGCCTTGGGCCAGGACGAGAACTGCTGCGCCATCTCGTCGGGCGTCTTCAGGTACATCTCACTCGAGCCGTGGTGGCGCTCCTTCGCCTCGGCGTACGAGCGGCCCGACTTGATGCACGAGAGATAGAGGTGAGCCTCGGCGTCGTCCTTGCTGCCGTAGTGGACGTCGTTGGTCGCGACGAGCGGTAAATCGAGGCTCCGGGCGAGATCGACGAGGATGCCGTTGAGCACGGGCTGCTCGGGCAACCCGTGATCTTGCAGCTCGACGTAGAGGTTGCCGGGCTCGAACGTCTCCTTCATGCGCGTAAGCACGGTGCGGCCGGCCTCGGGTCCCTGCTCGAGGATCGCCTGCCCGACCACGCCGCCCATGCAGCCCGTCATCGCGACGAGGCCCTTGCAGCGCTGGGCGACGTCCTCGAACGAGACGCACGGCAGGCCGGCGTGGCCCGCCGGATCGGGCGCGACGTGGCCGCGCGAGACGAGCCAGACGAGGTTCTTGTACCCCTCGTTCGTCGCCGCGAGCACGGGCAGGTGCGCCGAGTGCCCACCGCGCGCGCCAGCGCCCGCGCCGAACGCGACCTCGAGCTCGCAGCCGAGCACCGCCTGCACGCTCTGTTCCTTCGCGGCCTTGTAGAAGGAGATCGCGCCGAACATGTTGCCGTGGTCGGTGATCGCGACCGTCTTCATGCCGCGGGCGGAGACCTTCTTGACGAGGTCTTTCACCTTCACGGCGCCGTCGAGCATCGAGTACTGCGTGTGGACGTGAAGGTGCGCGAACTCGGCGGCCATGCTCGGCTCCTTCGCTAGCACGAAGGGGGGCGCGGAGGGAGCGGCGGAGGGAGCCCGGCGAAGGCGGGGTGTGGAGAAGCTGGGGAATGTTGGGGTACAGTTCGGGGATGCGTAGGGGTCCTCTTCTGGTTTTGGCGATAGCCGTGATCGTTCCACCGCTCGTCGCCTGCGCGAGGGGGAGCTCCGATCCCGCGTCAGCGCCGACCGCGACGTCGACCCCGACCCCGACCCCGACTCCGACTCCGACCCCGACCCCGACCCCGACCCCGACCCCGACCCCGACCCCGACTCCGACTCCGACCCCGACCCCGACCCCGACTCCGACCCCGAGCGCCGAACCCCCTCCCGCCAACCCCAAGAACAAGGGCAAATGCGCCCCCCTTGCCCAGCGCGTCGATCGCTACCTCCAGGGCAACCGGGCCTGCGCGAGCGCGGCCGACTGCGTGGAGGTGCGTTCGAGCTGCGGTACCCTCGGGACCTGCGGCGCGTACGTGTCGCGCGGGAAAGAGGAAGGCCTGCGGAAGCTCGACGCCGAGCTGGCCGCGATCAACTGCTTCGCGCTCGGCGCGGTGCCGTGCCCTAGCTGCCGGGCGCTTCCGCCGCCCGCGTGCGTCGGCGGAGTGTGCGGGCTGCAGCCATGACTGCGAGCGCCAGACCGAGTGGGAATCCTGCGTCGCCGGCTCGGGTGCGCGCGACGCCGCAGCCGGCGTGAGGTGAGCTGCCGCCGTCGCCGGCCGACGTGGGATCGGCGCCAGGGCCCGCGCCGTTGCCGTTCGGATCACCGGCCGGCAGCACGCCTCCTTCGCCTCCTGCCCCTGCCCCGCCGTCGCCCAGCTCGCACGCGTCGCCGACGCCGTCGTTGTTCGTGTCGGCCTGATCGGGGTTCGGGACGGTCGGGCAGTTGTCGTCCTCGTCGGCGACGCCGTCGCCGTCGTCGTCCATGTCGCACGCGTCGCCGAGCCCGTCGTGATCCCGATCGGACTGATCGGGGTTCTTGATCTCGGGACAGTTGTCCTTCGAATCGGGAACGCCGTCGCCGTCGAAGTCGGCGTTGGGGTCCTTGGTCATGGCGATGTCGAGCTTCACGTCGCCGCCGGTCGGCACCGTGACCTTGACGACCTTGGGCGAGTACCCCGGGCGCTTCGCGGTGACGGCGAAGGTCCCGGGGAGCGTGTCGAGGGAGTACGCGCCGGTGGCGTCGGTGACGTCGGTGCCGCCGCCGGCGATCATGACGCTCGCGCCCTTCATGAGCACGTTGGCGTCCGCGCCGTCGTGGACGACGCCGCCGACCGAGCCGACCGAGCCGAGGCGCGGCGCGAAGATGCCGAGGTGGTTGCCCACGGTGCGCTCGCTGCCGTCCGACGGCGTGTTCACGATGCCGGTGCCGCGGAGGTACATCGTCGTCGAACCGCCGCCGTCGAGGTTGATCGCGTCGTAGGCGCCGAAGCCCTTCATCGTCGCCGCGACCTCTACGCACGTCATGCCGACGCTGGCGCTCGAGCGTCCGTCGACGACCATCAAGAAGAGCGTCTTGCCGTCCTGCGAAAGGCCGACGCTCGTACGTGGGTTGCGCGACGTGCACGCAGCCTGGTTGCCGGGGTTCGCGGTGATCGCTGCGCCCGCGTTCACGACCTGCGGGTGGCCGGAGACGACGCCGCGCATCCACGCAGGATCGAACTTCAGGACCTGGGAGGCGTCGTGGAAGTCGACGCGCCCGTGATCGTCGAAGGCGAGGTTCGCCGAGAGCGCGGAGTCCTTGGTGTCGGCCCACGCGGCGCCGCCGCCGGCAGCGAGGCCGACGACACCGTAGGTGCTGTACGAGAAGAAGTCGGCGTTCGTCGCTGCCGCCGCGCCAACGAGCTTCGCGAAGCTCGAGGTCGTCCTCTGGCGCTGCGCCGACGTCGTCGCGCCGAGGTGCACGCCCGGCGTCGTGAGGTCGGCCTTGAGGAGGTGGATGATCCACGGCGTCGCGGTCGTCCGCCGCGTCATCGTGACGCCATCGGCGATCTTCGTGACGGTGTCCGCGGCGCGGGCCTCTCCGGCGATCGCGCCCAAGGCGATCCCGAGGCCGACAGCGAGCGACGCACGAAGCCAGGAAGGGTTCATTGGGACCTACATCTGCACACCACATGCCCGCACGAGAAGGCTGAGATCTCGCGGGAGTGCACGGATCGGTCACACCACCGTCCGTCGCGGCTCCCCGCGAGGTGCGCGGGGCGTCGCGACCGAACCGGGGCTAACCCCAGAAATACGAGAGCTTGAGGTAGAAGAGATCCACCGACGGCGCCCGCCCGATCGACCGGAAATCCAGCGACCCATTCTCCTGGTCGCCGAGCACGACCTTCGGGTACGTCGTGCGCGCGTAGACGAGCGAGAGGACCGAGCCGAGGCGGTACTCCCAGCGGACCGACGCGTTCACGTTCACAGCGCCCTGCTGGAAGTCGGGGTTCGACGAGGCCGCCTCGGTCGACGGCCGCAGATCGCTCGTGCGCACGACGGTGCCGAGGCCCGACACGGGCGCCGCGGACAGCGCCCCGTAGTGGCCACTCGCGAGGAACGCCTGCGCGTAGGTCTGCAGCGAGAGGCGCGGCGCGAAGGTGTAGGTTGCACGCATCGTGGCGCTCACGTTCCTCGCATCGAGCGGCGCGTAGAGGTGCACGCCGGAGACCGCGCCGTCGGCGGCGTAGCGGGGCTCGCCCTTGGCCACCGAAGCCTGCGGAGAGAGCTCCACGTCGAGCTGCGGGAGCACGCGCCACGCGAGCGTGGCGTCGGAGTCCACCTGGTACGCGCTGCCGGCGATCGCGCGGTACGTGCCGCCGAGGCTCAGCGTCACCTTCGCGCGGGGGTCGGAGATGACCCGCCCGGAGACGGCCAGCGCGGCGTCGCGCTCGAGCGCCGTGCCGTCGCCGACCTCGCGATCGTCGTACTTGCGCGAGTTCACCCCGGCAAAAGCGCGCCCCTCCCAGAAGTTCGAGAACTTCCAGCGGCTCCACGCGCCCGCGTTCCGGCCGAGGTTCAGTCCGGAGAGGTTGTCGGCGACCTGCGCCTCGAAGCCGTGGTGCGTCTCGAGGGAGATCCACCACGGATCGGTCGTCTTGTAGTCCACGCCGCCGCCGGCGTAGCGGGCGTTCTGCCGCCACATGAAGCCGAGATCGTTGAAGTCGACCTTGCGCGCGATCGTGCCGAACCATGTCCACGTGGTGACGTGCTTGCCCCCCTCTTTGCCGACGTAGAACTCGGCGGCGGGGGCGACGTCGCCGGCGCCGATGACCGTCCCGTCGACGTTGGTGCGCGTCGGTCCGCGCTCGATCGCGGTGGTGACGAGCTGGCCGGTGGTGACCCAGTCGCCTTGCCGGAGGCGCGCGTCGAGGGCGACCGAGTACGCGTCGTGGAAGCAGCGCTGACCGAAGCTCATCGTTGAGGAGCGGTTCGGGCAGACGAAGCGGCCCGGCTTATCCAGACTCGGGACGTACGCCGACGTGTCCTCCGCGCGCGTCACGCCCGTCATGAGGAGACCGACGTGACCGTTGTCGCCGACGTCGTGCTTGAGGCGCAGGACGTTGTAGGCGGTGAGCGGCTCGACGACGCGCTTCATGCGCTGCCCGGCGCTCGGCTGCACCTTCACCGTGTTCTCGCCGACGAGGGCGGACAGCGTGCCCACCGAGATCTTCTCGGAGAGACGCCCGGTGAGCTTCGTCGCGCCGTAGATCGTGCCGGGCTCCGGCAGATCGACGAGCTGCTCGGTGTACTGCGCCGACGAGCGGAGCTGCGGGAGATCGGGCGCCCGGCCGATGCGTTTGGTGTAGACGAGCTGGAAGTTCGTCCGCGGCGCGACGAGATCGGAGCCCTCGAGGAAGAACGGGCGCTTCTCCGGCTTGTAGATCTCGAACGTCGAAAGGTTCAGCACGACCTGGTCAGCCTCGACCGAGGCGAAGTCGGGGTTCACCGTCGCGTCGAGGGTCAGATCCTGCGACGGGTGCCACTTCAGGTCGAGGCCGCCCGACGGCATGAGATCGACGCCGTGGCCCGTCGTGTCGGACGTCGCGTCGCGGCTCCGCAGGCGCAGGAGCGCGAACGGCCGCAGCTCGAACGCGGTGCGGGGCTTGAGATCGCGCAGGCCGTCGAGCCTCCCGTAGCGTGAGACCTCGGCCGCCACGCTTCGCGGAATGTAGGCCCACTCGTCGAGCTCCTGCTTGGCGGAGATGTACCTCCGCGCCTGCAGGCCCCACGACTGCACGTCGTGCTTCGCGAACCGCAGGATGCGCAGCGGGATGCGGATCTCCGCGGTCCAGCCGCCAGCCTCTACGTGGGTCTTCGCCTCCCAGTTGTCGTCCCAGTCCGACGAGTAGTCGACGTCGTTCGAGCGCGCGCCGTCCACGAGCACGCCCGACGCGTTGACGAGAAACTCGAGCGCGCTCTTGCCGTCGCCGCGCGTGTCGAGGTTGATCGACACCCAGTCGGACTCCACCTGCCGGTCGCGGCGGGTGAGGCGCTCCACGATCGGCGCGCGGGTCTGCGTGCACGTGACGCCCACGTAGACGGCGTCCTCGTCGTAGACGACGCGCACGGTCGTGATCTCCGATGGAGGAGCGCCGTCCGCGGGCAGCTTCTGGGTGAAGCCCCCCGCGGCCGGCGCACCCTTCCACGCGGCGTCGTCGAGACGCCCGTCGACCGTCGGCGGGTCGGCGACGCGGGTAGCCGTCAGGTGCGGGGCGGCGGCCGCGGTGACCGCCGCAAGGAACGCGAGGGGGAGCATGAGGACGGGGGTTCCGGGGAGTCGATCGAGGGGTCGCTGAAATTTCAGGCTAGAACGTCCCGCCAGGGCGTCATGTGTCGAAAGTCACGCCTCGGCGTCAGTACCGCCCTTGATCCAGCGGATCGACAGCCTGGGAGCGCGGCCGTACGGTCGCGGAGGGGGCGGGGCGCGGTGTCGCGGACGCGCTGGCGGGGCTGGCGGGGGGGGCTTGGGAAGCCGGCGGCGCGGGCCCCGAGATCGCCGAAGGGACAGGGAGCGCACTCGGCGAGGGTGCCGGCGAAGGTGCCACGTCGGTCGCCGGCGGCGGCGGGAGCGTGACCGTGGGCTGCGGTCCGGCGGCGTCGCGCTTGACCGCGGCGCTGTGCACGAGTGCCGCGGCGACCAGCCCGACGACGAGGGCCCCCACGGCCACCAAGAGGATCGCCCGCGTCGGGTTCGGCTGCCCGGCGGTCGCGGCCGAGACCGCCGCGGGAGGTGACGAGTAGGGTCGCGTCGCCAGCGACAGCGGCGTCAACGCGGGCGGCGACGACGACGCGCGCAGGGGCGGCGACGACGCGCGCAGGGGCGGCGACGAGGACGCGCGCGGCGCAGCGAGCGGCTGCGGCGTGACGACGACGGGCAGCGGCGGCACGAGCCCACCCGCCGACAGCACCGTGTCCATCTCGCGCGTCGCGAGCATCGCCTCGGCCGCGCGCACCGCGTCGAGCATCGTGCGCGCGTTCGCCCAGCGGCGCGACTTGTCGAACGCGACGGCCCGATCGATGAGTTGCGCGACGCTCGGGGGTATCCCGGGGAGCAGCGAGGCGGCGGGCGGGAGCGCCTCGCTCATCGCGAGGAGCAGCTCCTCGTTCACCGTCTCCGCGTCGCGGAGGCGCCGCGCCGACAGGAGCGTGAGGAGCGTCGCGCCGATCGACCAGACGTCGCTCTGGCCGTCGACCTCCTCCCAGCGACCGCGCGCCTGCTCGGGCGGCATGAACGCCGGCGTCCCCAGCACCATGCCGCCGAGCGTCCCGCCGGTCGTGCCCCCGGCGGCGTGCTCGCGGAGGCGCGCGATGCCGAAATCGAGGATCTTCACCGCGCCGTCCTTGGTGACGAAGATGTTCTCCGGCTTGATGTCGCGGTGGACGATCCCGTTGGCGTGCGCGCTCATGAGCACCTCGAGCGCGAGGCGGGTCACGCGGAGCGCCTCGCCGAGCGGCATGGGGCGATCGCGCACGAGCTGATCGAGCGAGGCTCCTTCGAGCAGCTCCATCACGAGGAACGCGGAGCCGTCCTCGCTCGTGTCGTCGTCGAGGACGCGGACGGCGCCGGGGTGATCCACCTTGTTGGCCGCGTACCCCTCACGCAAGAAGCGCTGGAGCGTTTGCGCGTCCACGTTCAACGCCGGGTGCAGCATCTTGATCGCCGCGCGCGATCCGTTGCGATGCGACGCCAGATACACCGTGGCCATTCCCCCGACGCCGAGGATCTGATCGAGCCGCCACTTGCCGCGGAGGACGGCCCCGAGCCGGGCCTGCGCAGCGGCGCGCAGCTGGGTCCCGATCGAGTCCTCCATCTGCGGCAGGTTACCACCAACCCGTAGTAGGCTGCGCCGCCATGCGGTCGCCGATTTTTCCGTGGGTGCTGGCGTTCCTCACCAGCACGGGCGCCTGCTCGAGCACGGCGAAGCGAGCGCCGGAGACGGCCACGCTCTTCGACGGGGCCGCCGGCGTCGTGCTGCACGGCGACACCCGTTCGCTCGTCTTCGGGCGGGGCGCCAAGACGCTGCTCACCTTCCCCGCCGATGGCCTGTCGCTCGGCGTCGTCGCGGCGGTAGAGGACGGAACGAACTACGATCCGTTCCCCGAAGGCACGCCGCCGTCGAGCCCCGACGGGCTCCGCTGGCTCGCGCTCGCGGA
Organism: Myxococcales bacterium; assembly: GCA_025359105.1. Taxonomy (GTDB): domain Bacteria; phylum Myxococcota_A; class Polyangia; order Polyangiales; family Polyangiaceae; genus JANYHK01. The sequence goes on from JANYHK010000074.1 coordinate 13,136, forward strand.
CGCGCACGTCCTCGCGAAGGACGCCGCGAGCTTCACCGCCGACCTCACGTACGACGAGGGCAAGCACGCGACGTTGAAGGTCGAGAGCGCCGCCCCCGGCCGCTTCACGCTCACGCTGACGCCGGCGGCGGAGGGGCCGCCCGTTGCGCTCTTCAAGCTCCGGGCGCGCGCGACGGCGACCGAGGGCTTCTACGGGCTCGGCGAGAGCTTCGACGACGTGAACCAGCGCGGCCACGTCCGCGCGATGCAGCTCGAGCCCGACGGCGGCCGCACCGAGAGCGGCTACAACGAGGCGCACGTCCCCGTCCCGCTGCTCGTCGGCACACAAGGCTGGGGCCTCTTCGTCGCGACCCGCGCGACCGGACTCTTCGACGTCGCGTCGAAGGAGCCCGATCTCGTCGAGGCGACGTTCGGTACCGGCGCGGCCTCGGCGCAAGGCCTCGTCTTCCACCTCTTCTCCGCCGAGCAGCCGCTCGACGTCACCAAGCACTTCTACGATGTGACGGGCGCGCCCGGGCTTCCCGCACGCTGGGCGCTCGGCCCCTGGCTCTGGCGCGACGAGAACCGCGATCAGGCCCAGGTCGAATCGGACGCCAAGACGATGCGCGATCTCGATCTGCCTCACACCGGCATCTGGATCGATCACCCGTACTCCAAGGGCGTCGAGTCGTTCGACTTCGATCCCAAGAAGTTCACCGACGCCGCCGCCATGGTCGCGAAGGTGCAGGCCCTCGGTTTTCGCATGGCGCTCTGGCACACGCCCTACGTCGACGAGAAGGATCCGAGCACCGCCGCGCTCCGCAAGGAGGCCGAGGCCGGCCACTACTTTCCGCCGACGTCGAGCCTGCCGCTCAACAAATGGGGGAGGCCCGTCGATTTCACGAGCCCCGCGGCGTACGCGTGGTGGCAGAAGCTCGTTCACCGCTACACGGACATGGGCTTCGAGGGCTTCAAGCTCGACTACGCCGAGGACATCGCCCCCACCGTCGGCACCGGGCGCAACGTCTGGCGCTTCGCCGACGGCAGCGACGAGCGGACGATGCACGCGCTCTACCGCGTCCTTTACCACCGGGTGTACGCCGAGACGCTGCCCAGGGACGGCGGCTTCCTCTTGTGCCGCGCGGGCACGTGGGGCGAGGGAAAGAACGGCTGCATCGTGTGGCCGGGCGATCTCGACTCCTCCTTCGCGAAGCACGGCGACGTCGTCGAGAGCTACGTCGCGGTCGGCGGCCTGCCCGCGTCGCTCGTCGCCGGCCTGTCGCTCGGGCCGAGCGGCTTTCCGTTCTACGGCGCCGACACGGGCGGCTACCGTCACGCGCCGCCCGACAAAGAGCTCTTCATGCGCTGGTTCGAGCAGACGGCGCTGTCGACCGTGATGCAAATGGGCAACTCGGCGAGCACCGTCGCGTGGGAGGCCGATCCGAAGACGGGCTTCGACCAGGAGCTCGTGGACGCCTACCGCACGTACACCCGGCTGCACCTGCGCCTCTTCCCGTACGCGTGGACGCACGCGCAGGCGCTCGCCACGACGGGGCGCCCGATCATGCGCGCGCTGGGCCTCGCCTACCCCGCGCTCGGCGTGCACCCCAACGACGAGTACCTGTTCGGCGACGATCTGCTCGTCGCGCCGGTCGTGGCCCGCGGTGTGCGCTCGCGCAGCGTCGTCTTCCCGCCCGGCGAGTGGCTCGATTGGTGGACGGGCGCCGTGCACAAGGGCGGCGTGACGGAGACGGTCGACGCGCCGCTCGGCACGCTGCCGCTGTACTTGCGCCGCGGCGGGATCGTGCCGCTCCTGCGTGCGACGATCGACACGATGTCCCCGACGACGACCCCCGACACCGTCGACTCGTACGCGACGTCACCGGGCGTGCTCTACCCGCGCGTCGGCGCGGGGGCCGACGGAAGCTTCACGCTTTTCGACGGCGCGCTCGTCGAGACGCGCGCGTCCGGTCGTGAGCAGTGGCTTCACGTGAAGGGCGGCGCCGAGCTGGCCAGCGGCATGCTCGTCGAGCTCGTGGGCGTCGCCGGGGCGCCGGCAGCCGCCACTCTCGATGGGACGGTCACCCCGCTGCTCCCCTCGCGCGCCGCGCTCGACGCGGCGACGCAGGGAGTTCTCTACGAGGGGACCTCGGCCTTCGTGAAGCTCCCTGCGGGCGATCATACCGCCATCTTGACGCAGTGATTGACGCACCAGGTCGAGTGCTCCGTCGCCCTTAAAAACGCCGGGGATGGGAAAGTATCGGCGCCTGTCGCCGCGTCTTCGCTTGCGAGCAAACGCGCCCGCGCCTACCATGCGCTGCGCAATTGTCGCGTGTCACTCGAACGCGGCAGGTTCCAGCGGGCGACGTGGGATCCGTCGTTCAGCTGATTTTTCTTGGGTTTCGTAGGAGGCAGAGACGATGAAGCTTTCACGCACGGTTACGCTGGTTGGCCTGGGTTTGGTCGCGGTCGGGTACCTCGGAGTCTCGGCGTGCTCGAGCAGCAGCGGTACGACGGCGACCGGCTCGGTCGGCGCACCGCCCGCCAAGCCCGCCGCCCCGGCGACGACCTCCACGACGGAGCACAACTACGCGCTCAACGCGCTCTTGCTCGGCGACACCGATCGCGCGGGCAACCCGAGCACCACCGCGTGGAAGAAGTTTGGCTACAACGTCGACGGCAAGGAGAGCAGCAAGACGTCGACCGACGTGTGTACGCCCGCCGCCGGCGCCGGCAAAGAAGCGCAGGTCGACGGCGACAACGGCATCGACAACGCGTTTGGCAGCCGCATCGTCCCGATCATCCAGACCTTCAGCCACGACATCTCGAAGCAGCTCTCGGACTCGATCGCGAAGGGCGGCTTCACGATCATGATCGACACGATCGGTTTGACCGACGACCCGAAGCAGACGAACACGGGCCTCACCGGCCAGCTGTACGCGGGCGGCAAGCTCGACAACCCGACGTTCACCGTGGCCGACAAGTGGCCCGTTCGCCCCGAGCTCCTCGCTGACGGCAAGTCGATCGCGAGCGGTTCGAAGGTGAAGTTCAGCGACGCCTTCATCGTCAACGGCACGTGGGTCAACGGCGTCGGCAGCGACGTGAAGCTGAGCCTCGGATTCGGCGGCGTCGCCCTCGACCTCACCATCCACAAGGCGACGGTCGCGTTCGATCACGCGGGCGCCACGGCGGCCAACGGGACCATCGCCGGCGTCATCGACACCAAGGAGCTCATCGACGGCCTCCGTTCGGTCGCCGGCCGCATCTCCGACTCGCTCTGCTCGGGCAGCGCGTTCGACAGCATCGCGCAGCAGATCGAGCAGGCGTCCGACATCCTGAGCGACGGGACGAACAAGGCCGGCACGCCGTGCACCGGAATCTCGATCGGCATCGGCTTCACGGCGAAGGAGATCTCCCCGCCGTCGACCGTCGCCGACCTCGGTACCCCGGCCGCCGACAAGTGCGCCGACGGCGGCACCCCGCCCGACGACGCCGGGAAGGACTCTGCCGTTCCGCCGAAGGACGCGGCGGCCGAGTGATCGGCTGACGCCTCCATCTCGTTGAGGGCTCCGCGAGGGGCCCTCGGCGCTTAAGGCGGCCGCGGCGTCTCCGCGCCGTCTTCGTTTCGCGAAAGTGTCTCTTCTGCTCTCGTTTCACTCTCAAAGTCGGTTTGGGGGGTTCATGACTCGCGCCGTTCGTCTCACCTGCCTCGCCGCCGCGATCGTAGCGGCGCTCTCGTTCGTCCTCGCGTGCTCGTCCGCGAGCAAGGGCTCCGGCTTCTTCGACGGTGACGCCGGCGACGCGGTGGACGGACAGGTGGACGGGGCGGGCGGCGGCCCCGGCGATCAGCCCGACGCGACGCTCGGCGACTTCGACGGCGGCGGCGGTGGTGGCAAAGGAGACGGGTCGCTGTTCAGCGACGCGAACCCCGACGTCGCGGCCGACGGCTGCGTCCCGGGCGAGGCCGGTCCCCCGCCCTTCCCGCAGAAGTGCACGGCGGTGACTGCAGACGAGTGCGATACCGCCACCGACACGGCGCTCACCTCCCTCGGGGTGTCCGCCTCGCTCCTGAACGGCGCGAACGGCAACGGCTACGACGACGACTGCGACGGCCTCGTCGACGAGGGCTGCACCTGCCCCGGCTCCGGCGCGACGAAGGACTGTTACCTCGTGCCGGCGGCGCAGATCGATCCGGGGACCAAGGCCGCCGTCGGCTGGTGCGCGACGAACGCCAAGGGCTCGCTCGACTGCGCCGGCAACGAGTTCCCGAAGTGGAGCGGCACGTGCCGCGGGGCGCAGCCTCCGTATCGCCACGACGTGTGCGCGATCGGCGACTTCAACTGCGACGGGTTGCAGGAGAACAGCGACGTCCAGGACTGCCAGTGCAAGACCGGCGCGGTCCAGTGCCCGACGGCGGCGGTGACCTACCCGCCCTACCCGGACACGGCCAACCTGCCGCTCCTCGACGGCACGCAGTGGATCACCGATCCGGCGAACCGCCCGCTCGGGACGGGCTGGACGTGGACGATCATCGGCGGCGACTGCGACAACGTCCTGCCGAACCCGACGTATGCGCTCTACAACACGAAGGTGTCGACCACCGCGAACGCGCGCAAGGGCGTGCGCACGCCAGTGAAGCTCGACAACACGCAGAACCCGCCGCGCTACGTGGCCACCGCCGGACAGCCGCTCATCGCGCTGCAGGCCGCCAACTACGGCAGCGGCGCTGCGGGCGGGATGATCTACCCGGCGTTTGGCCTGAGCGGCGACTACGTGGTGCAAGGCGAGTGGGACCTCAAGGGGCAACACTACGTGTGCACGCAGAAGGTCCAGGTTCGCGCGCCGGGCGTCCGCGCCGAGCTGTGCTGGGACGCGGTCAACGACGACGACATCGATCTCCACCTCGCGCGGTTGCAAGGCGCGAGCTGCACCAGCGGCAAGCAGGGCTGGGACACGGTCTGCAAGAGCGGCAACACGTACCAGGACTGCTGGTACAACGGCATTTCGGGCTGCCGGGACTCGAGCGCCACCGGGCCGGAGTGGGGCTACGCCGACTCCCCCGACGCGGCGTGCTTCGGCTGGTCGTCACGTCGTTTGGTGACGGGCAAGCAGAAATGCTCGAACCCGCGCCTCGACAAGGACAACGTCAGCTGCACCCCCTCGGAGACCGATCCGACGAGCGGCCTCTTCTGCGGTCCCGAGAACATCAACCTCGACAACCCGAAGGACGGCGACGCGTTCGTCGTTGGCGTGAACCACTACGGTGGCGGAACCGCGTCCCGCAACCACGTGAACGTCTACTGCAACGGCGAACGGGTGCTCTCTGCCGGCTACAACCCGGTGACCGGTCAGAATTTCCCGGTGCTCCGCAACTCCGGCAACGAGACCTCGGGCGACTGGTGGACGGTGGCCACCGTCCGCACCCACGTGGGAGCGGCGGGCATCACGTCGTGCGACGTTGCCACCGTCCCGCCGCACCACGCCGATCCGACGCGCGACGGCTCGATGTGCGTCGACTCGACCACCAACGTGTCACCGGCGCCGTACCAGTACAACTACGCCAACCACCAGTTCATCGACCACGTGGCGCTCCAGGGCGGCACGAACGGCGGACAGCCTGCGCTCCCCGCCGGTTGGTGCAAACACTGATTCCCGGTTCGACCCGCGCAAGCCTTACGCGGTCGCGCTGACTTTGCGCGGCAGCAGAAGCTCCTGACGGAGGCGCGCGGCGACATCCTCGACGAACCGGTGCACGGACGCCTCGGCGATCCGGTGGCCTACGAGCGCGTCGACCGCGTCGCCTAGCAGGCCTCCGGGCGGCTCGTAGCGGCCGTGAAAGTCGATCTGCGTCTCGTCCTTCGACAGCGGGTACACGGACAGCTCCGCCTCCATCGTCGGGAAGAAGGCCGACGCCTGCGCGGCGCGCCACTCAATCGCAAGTCGTGTGCGGGGCACGTGAATCCCTGGCGCGTTCGGCTCCTCTACGACCGAACGCACGACGACGACCGCGTCCGTGCCGAGGTCGACGCTCCCGACGCGGACGCGCAGGCTCGTCACGAGGCCCTTGGCGCGGGTGGCCGCTTCGGTGGTCGCGCGCTGGAAAAACCCAAGCGGATCGCGGCACAACACGCCACGGACCTCCTCGTATGGGTGGGTGACGTACTCGTAGCAGCGGATGACGTGGGGTTCGCTCATTGGCCGGCCTCCACCCGCTACCAAGCATCTCCCGTGCCCCATCGCGCAAACGCTGCGACTACCGCCCGGACGCAGCGGGTGGGACGGGGGCGCCCGGCGCGCTTGCGGGAGGCGCGGCGCCGGCGGGCCCGGTGTAGGGCGTGCAGGTGTAGACCATCTGCGCCTTGTGCTCGCCGGTGCGGTTGCTCCGCGTCGCGACCGACTCGCTCACGCACTTGAGACGGAGCGCCGTGCCGCACGCCTGCACGTCGTAGATGTCTGCGGCAACGTCGGGCCGCCGCGTCAACGTCGTCTGCGGCCGTGGGCACTTGGTATCGTTGAACGCCCGTGTGTACGCGGCGTCCTGGCGCAGGGTCTCGTCGTCCTCGTAGACCTTGTCTTTGTGGTAGGTGGGGTCCTCGATCTTGAGCTCCTTGCACGCGAGCGGTGCGGCGGCCGCGGCGAAGGTCAGCGTGACGACGGCGACGGTGACAGCGACGGTGCGTTGCATCCGGCGGGAGTACCACGCTCCGGACCGCCTGTGTATGCTCGCGCCGTGCACCTCTTCGGCCTCACCGGCGGCATCGCGTCGGGCAAGAGCGCGGTCGGCGCGAGGTTCCGCGAGCGCGGGCTCCCGGTCATCGACGCCGACACCCTCGCGCGCGACGTGGTCGCGGCGGGGACACCGGGTCTGGCCGAGGTCGTGCAGGCGTTCGGCGACGGGGTGCTCCTGCCGGACGGCGGCCTCGATCGCAAGGCCGTCGCGGCGATCGTCTTCGGGGACGACACCAAGCGCAAGCAGCTCAATGCCATCCTGCACCCGCGCATCACCGCGCTGACGCTCGTGCGCGCCGAGGAGCTCCGCCAGAAGGGCGAGCCCCTCGCCTGCTACGAGGCCGCGCTCCTGGTCGAGAACGGCGTGGCCGACGCGTTCCGCCCGCTCGTCGTGGTGAGCGCGCCGGAGGAGGTCCAGGTCGCCCGGGCCGCCGCGCGTGACCACGCCACCCCCGACGAGGCCCGCGCGCGCATCCGCGCGCAGATGCCGCTCGAGCAGAAGGTGAAGCTCGCCGACCTGGTCATCGAGAACACCGGGACGCTGGACGAGCTGCGCGCCGCCGCCGATCGCGCGCTGGACGCGGTCTGCGCGCGCGTCGGCGTCGCCCCGTCGCTCTACCCGTAGTGGCCGGCCCCGCCCGCGGTCAGCCCGTGTAGGACACAGTACCACCTGCCTCAAGTGACCGATAGCATGGGCATGGTGTAAGCTTCGCACCAGATGACGAAGCATCGGACGGGGGTCTCCTCCTCGTACACAGGGGCCGAGGACAAGCCCCGTGAAGCGTCGATGGGCAGCCCCCAGGCCCCATCGAAGCCTGGCCTCGTCCTCCTCTACGCACCCAACTTCGAGAATTTCCAGACGGCCTACGTCTTCGCCGCGCCTGAGCTGATCATCGGCCGCGAACCGACCAACCCCGTCTGCGTGCCCGAGCAGGCCGTGAGCCGTCAGCACGCGCGCATCGCCTACACGCAAGGGCGCTGGGTCCTGACCGATCTGGGGAGCCGCAACGGCACGATGGTCGACGGGCAGTTCGTGACCGAGATCGATCTCGTACACGGGCACGAGATCCGGATCGGCGACGCGATCTTCAAATTCATCGAGACCGGAGCGGAGCGCTACGTCCCGTACCGCATCGACGGCTTCGTGGCGGGGGCCCGGAGATCGCGCGCCCTCGAGGAGCTCGTTGGCGGCGCGAACATGGACGCGATCGCCGCGGATCTCGAGCGCATCTCCCCGACGGAGCTGTCGTGCGTCATCCTCGGCGAGACGGGCACCGGCAAGGAGATCGCCGCCAAGGGGCTTCACCGCGTGTCGGGCAGGCGCGGCTCGTTCCAAGCGATCAACTGCGCCGCCATCCCGCCGAACCTGCTCGAGAGCGAGCTGTTCGGCTTCCGCCGCGGCGCCTTCAGCGGCGCCGACCGCGACAAGCCGGGACTCATCAAGCTCGCCGACGGCGGATCGCTCTTCCTCGACGAGATCGGCGACATGCCGCTCGAGGCCCAAGCGAAGCTCCTGCGCGTGCTGCAGGCGCGCGAGGTCTTCCCGCTCGGCGCGACGACGCCGGAGAAGGTCGACATCCGCGTCATCTGCGCGACGCACCGCGACCTCCACCAGTACGTAAAGGAAGGGAAGTTCCGCGGCGATCTCTTCGCGCGCCTCAACGAGCACGTCGTGCGCCTGCCGCCGCTCCGAGAGCGCAAGGAGGACATCTACCAGCTCGCGCGCTCGTTCTGCGTACGCTACGGGAGCCCCCAGCTCGGCTTCACGTTCTCGTTCCTCGTCGCGCTCCTGCACTACGACTGGCCGTACAACGTGCGAGAGCTCGAGAGCTGCATCAAGCGGGGCGTGGCGCTGACCGAGAATGCGCCGCTCGACACCCAGCAGCTGCCGGACGCCATCGCCGAGCACATGAAGACCTATGGGCAGAGGAGCCGCGTGTCGGGGCCCAGCATGCTCCCGCCCGAGCCCATGGCCTTCGCCGCTCCCCTCCCGGCGCCGCGGCGCCCGGCGCCCAACGAGACCGAGCTACGCGAGATGCTCGTGCGGCATCGTGGGAACGTGGCGGCGGTGGGGCGCGAGCTGGGGAAGGAGCGGATGCAGGTGCATCGGTGGTTGAAGAAGTACGGAATCAACCTCGAGGATTACCGGCAGGGGTAGAGCGAACGTCGGTCACTTCCGGAAGAGGCCGAAGAGCTTGCCGAGCACCCGGCCGAGCTTCGACGACGGCAGCTGCCACGTTGGCTCCATCTGAGGCCCGTCGTACTTGCCGAGCTCCCTCAGGATCTCTTCGACCGGCTTGGTGCGATCCAGCCGCAGCGGGAGCGCGCGACCCGTGCGCGCGTTTCGCGCTTCGATGGCCATCACGCAGTGGTCGTCGAAGCTGATCCGAACCGTGACCCGCCCCTTCTCCCACAGCGACGTGTCCTCGACGACGGCCGAGCAGAGGTACTCGTTGCGGCTCGCGTCCGACGATTCGCCCTGAAAGATCGGCAGGCTGACGCTACCGAGGATGTCGGCGTCGAGGGTGACGACGCGTTCGGCGGGGAGCCGGCTGTTCTTCTCGACGATGGGCACGAAGCGCAGCCCGGCCGCGCCGTACCCGACGCTCATGGGCAGGATGTCGAGGAGCGTCGGACCGGCGCCCGAGCCGATCTCGGCGGCGAGGAGCGCGGCGCCGAGCGCGACCGCTTCGTCGGGGTTGATCCGTTTGCTGGGGCGCCGTTTGAAGAGATCGCCCACCGCTTTCTGGACCGCCGGGATGCGCGTCGTTCCGCCGACGAGGAGCACGTCGTCCACGTCGGTCTCGGGCGACAGGCCGATCCCCTGCATCACCTCCCGGGCGATCGTCAGGGTTCGGTCGATGAGCGGCCGCGTCATCTGATCGAACTGCTGGCGCGTCACCTCCACCGAGAGCGCGCGGCGCGGCTCGCGTGTGAACTCGGGGAGCTCGACCACGTATTCCGTCTGGACCGACAGCGCGCGCTTGGCGAGCTCCGCCCCCGCGCGGAGCCTGGCGATCTGCTGCGGATCGGGATCGACGTCGAGGCCGGCCTCCCGCTGGAACTCCGCGAGGATGTGGGACGCGAGCAGATCGTCGAAGTCCGCGCCGCCGACGAAGTTGTCGCCTCCCGTCGCCAGGACCTCGAGCTCGTCCTCGCCCAGGTTCACGATCGAAAAATCGAACGTCCCGCCGCCGAAGTCCCACACCGCCACCCGGGTCTTCTTTCCCTTCTGCTTGTGGCCGTACGCCACTGCAGCCGCCGTCGGCTCGTTCACGATGCGGTGCACGGTCAGGTTGGCGTCCTTCGCCGCGCGCCGGACGGCCTCGCGCTGCACCTCCGAGAAGTAGGCGGGTACGGTGATGACGGCCGCCTCCACCTTCGTCTTGAGGAACGCCTCGGCGGTGTCCCGGACCTCCTCGAGCACACGCGCCGCGATCGCGTCCATGCTGATGACGCGATCGTCGATCCGCACGCCGAAGCGTTGTCCCTCGGCCTTGGCCAGCGGGTACGCGAAATGCTTCTGCAGCTCGGCGGCCACCTCGTCACGGTAGGTGCGTCCGACCAGGCGTTTGGAGCCGTAGACGGTGCGAAGGGGGTAGAGGATCTGACGATCGGCCGCGCGCTGGCCCACGTGCCACTTGCCGTCCGGATCGAAGGTAATCATCGACGGGATCGTGTTGGTCCCCGTTCGGCCCGGGATGATCTGAGGCCGCCCGTCGACGACGTAAGACGCGCAGGTGTTCGTGGTGCCCAGATCGATTCCGATGATGAGCTTCGCGGTGACCGCGTTGAGCGGCTCGATCTGCGGCTCCGCTTCGTCCTCCTCGGGCGCCGGGAGCGCTTCGGCCGCGGCGCGCGCGGCGAGGATGTGCTCCCCGGGGAGCGGCGGCGGCCCACCCACCTTGCCGGGGAGCGGCGGCGGCCTCGCCGGGTCGGAGGCCTTGAGCGACGCCACGACGGACGCATCGATCCCCACGGCGAGAAACTGGATCCCCATCCTGCCCGCGATGGCGTCCACGCGGACGACGAGCGCGAGCCCCGCGGCGATCTTGTCCCCGGTGTCGTCGAGCAGATCGAAGCGGATCTCGTCGCCCGTCCTGGCGACCGCCTCGGTCATCACGAGGGCCCCGGTGTCGCTCACGTCGCGCAGGCGATCTGTCTGCGTGTCCCCCTTGCCGGCGACGTACCATTGAATTCGTACGAACGAGGCGAGACGCGGGTGACTCCGGCGATCAGTGCTTCGGGGCAATGGGGGTACCTCCGTGCGACTCGGAACGAGAAGCGGGCGCTCGACCCAAAGTATCAGATCATGGAAGAGCCGGCGCCGCCAGGAGCTCCCGAGGCGTTACGGGCCCGCCTCGCCCACGCCGGCGATCCGGTAGCGCCCATTCTCGCGCCTGAGCAGCAGCACGAGGAGATCAGGGAAGAGCTGCTCGGACCCGACGCGCGCGCTCACGATGGGAACGCGCGCGAGAACGTCCCCGGGGTGCATCTCCGGCGGACGCGACGGGGCGCCGGGCGCGCCGAGATCGGCGAACTCCAGGCGCTCGATGCGATCGATACGCGCCACTTGCACCCCGGCGAGCTTCTTGTAGTCGAGGTTCTGCATGCGGGTCCGCCACGCCTCACGCAGCTGCACGCGCGTCTGGTGCGCCGCGTCGAGCGAGACCGCGTCGGGCGTGAGGAGCTGCTCCAGCGTGTCGATGCTCTCGCTGGTCCAAGCGCGCAGGTACTGCGTGACGAGCGACTGGACCGCTTCGTCGGGCAGCGGCTCACGCAGCGCGACGACGCCGCGCGCCTCGGCGCGATCGGCCGCGACCGGGATCGGCGCGGGCGGCTCGATGAGGACGCCGTCGGGGTGGCGCTGCGCAGGGGGCACGTCGACTGGCGCTTGCACCAACGGTGCAGGCGCGGGGCAGCCGACGAGGCCGCCGAGCGCGGCAACGAGCGCCACCCGTCTAGATGGCTTCGATTTGCGGATCGGTCCCACGTGCCAGCGTCACGATCGCACGATCGCCCACGTTCTTCCACCGCGACGGCTGCTGTTCCACGCGGATCGAGCCGCTGGGCGATTCGGTGTCGAAGTCGCTGGCGACGAGGACGAAATGCATCTGCGACAGCTCCGGCGTCTTGCGTCGGAGGGCCACGTCCTCGCCGATGATCTGCTCGGCGTCGCCCTTTCCGCTGAAGAGCCGGTACCCCATGGGCCGCCCGCGGTGCAGCCCGATGATGGTGTCGCCGTTCGTCACGAGGATGTTCACCGCGCTCGGCTCACCGCCGACCTCGGCGCTCATCCCATCGACCACGGAGAGCGAAGAGCGCAAGGCTTCGCAGATGACCGGTGGCTCGACGGTGATGTCGTTCAAGCGACCGGCGTCGTGCAAGAACGACAGGAACACGTGGAAGAAGATCTCGCTGTCGGTCTCGCCGCGGATGCCGCCGCGCAAGAATTCGGGGACGCTCAGCACCAGGCGCTCGCGCACGGCGTCGAACTGCGACACCGTGCCGGTCTGCGCGAAGAGCCACTGCCGGTAACGGAAGGGGTGGGTGTTCTCGGTGCGCAGCGTGCCGACCGTGGCAGCGCGCACGTGACCGATGAGCACATCGGCGCGCACGTCGGTCGCGATCTTCGCCACGTCGATCTCGTCACCGTCGATTGGACGGCGGCGCATGAGAACCTCGCCGCCCTGGTAGAAGCCGACGCCCCAGCCGAGCTGAGCGCCCGGGCGCCCCCGAACACGGAGCGACTCCGCCTCGGATGCGAGCACGCGACCCGCGAGGTCAGCCCGGTTGCCAATCAGCCCGAATAGACGTGCCATCTGTGGTCCTTCTCGCTCTCCTGGAGAGTACGTACGCGGAGTGGCCCCGAGCTACTTTTGCGCGAAGGTTGCTCGTACCTTCTCGCATGTGCGTCGCAGGCGAGGATCGCCCGCGAGAGACCTGCTGCACTGTTCATACCGTAAGGCTGCGCGCGGCAGGTTCAAGTGCGGTGGGTTCAAGGGCGGCGACGGCGCGCGGCCGCCCGCGACACGATTCTGACGGCTCGATGACGAACGCGGCGCTCCATGGAGTCCGCGAACGCGCGGACGAGCCAAGGTGCGGCAGCGGCGAGTACGAGTGCGACGGCCCACCACGGAAGGACGTGCCGGATCGAATCGAGCATTGGTTAATATTTGCCACATCGTTCGCGCATGCGCGAGCGGAGGCGAACGAATGATGCAGCACGTCGCAAATAACGCATGCGTCGCCACCGAACGAACTCATGCGCCAGCCCCTTGACGCTCGATCGCCTCGGTTTGCTCGACGTGCGCGAAGGTGCGACGCGCACCACCCGTGACAGGGCGATCAGAGTGAGCGCGCGCACACCGCGAACGCGGCGCGGCGACTCGACCTCGTCAGTGCTCTTGCGTCTGGCCCTGCGGGAGGACGATGAACGGCACGACGTGCTCGCGCGTCTCGAACGACGAGCGGTACGCGGCCGCGGCTTGCTTCGAAGTGAACGGCCCGACGCGCACGCGGTACCAGGTGCCGCGACCGGCGACGTGCGCTTCGACGACGTACGCCTTGTGGCTGCGCGCGCGGAGCTGATCGGCGAACTGGTTCGCCTCGGCCTGCGTGCGGAACGAGCTCACCTGCAGCTGGTAGCCGCCCTCGTGACCCGACGGCACGGACGGCGCGGCGGCGGTGGTGATCTGGCCTTGATCGGTCGCCGCGCGCGTGAGCGTGTCGCGCGGACGCGTCACGATCGGCGACGCTTCCAGGACGTTCTGCGCCGGAAGCGGCACGACGGGGAGCCGATCGGTGGGCGGCGGCGGCATGATCACTTGCGTGAGCGACACGGTGTCGGGCGTCGACGGCGGCATGGCCGCGGCGACGCTCGGCGCGATCTGCGGAGCGGCGCCGGGCGCCACGGGCGTCGGCTTCTGGCCGCCCTTGACCGCGGCGAGGGCGGTCGTGGGCGACTGGTCGTCGCTCAGCATCGCCGGAAACGTCACGTCCTTCGGCTGCAGATCGGTCGCCTTCGCGGCAGCGCCAGCGACGGCTCCCTTGTGTGCAGCGACGAGATCGCCGAGCGGGTCGACCTTGGCCGTTTGCGGCGCCGCGGAGCGCCCCTTCAACGCGAGCGCTCCGAACGTCACGCACGCGCCGCAGAGCACCACGAGCGCCACGCTCACGATGCGCGGGGTGCGCGGCTGTTCGTCGTTTTCCTGGATCTGCTCGAGGTTCCGGACTGCGCCTTGGTCCATCATCCACTGGCTCCTACCCACCGAGCGCTACGCCTACCTCCCCTCCTCGGCCAAGTTTCGGTGCGCTTTTCAAGAGCCCGTCGAGCTGCGTCGCCTTCCAGCGCGTCTCCTCCAGCTCGCGCCAGGGATCGCTTCCTTCGACGATGCCGCCGCCGGTGCAGTAGCGCGCTGCGCCATCCGCCGAAACCTCGAGCGTGCGGATCGCCATCGCGAGGACGAGGGCGCCGTCGCGGCCGACGTAGCCATAGGTTCCGGTGTAGAGACCACGACGGAAAGGCTCCAAACTCGCGATGATTTCCATCGCGCGGATCTTCGGAGCGCCGGTGACGCTGCCGCACGGGAGCATCGCGCGCGCGATCGTGTCGAGCGAGGCTCCCGGCGCGCGGCGGGCGACGATCTCCGCGACGCGGCTCCACACCGTCGCGCCCGCCCGGACGCGCGGCGCGCCGAGGAGCCGCACCGACCCCACGGCGGCGACCTTGCCGAGATCGTTGCGATGCAGGTCGATCGCCATCGTGAGCTCGGCGCGCTCCTTGGCGTCTAGCTCGAGCTCCCGCTCGAGCGTTCCATCGGTCGCCTCGTCGATCCCACGGGGCCGCGTGCCCTTGATGGGGCTCGTGCGCAGGCGATCGCCGCGCACCTCGAGCGCGAGCTCGGGGCTCGTTCCACAGACGGAGAGATCGCCGAAATCCGCGAAGAAGCCGTAGGGTGCCGGCGCACCTTTGAACAGCGCGGTGAAGAGGTCCAGCGGTCGCCCCGCGGCGCGCATCCCGACACAGCGGGCGAGGTTCACCTGGTAGACGTCCCCCTCGCCGATGAGGCGCAGGATCTCGCGCACGCGCGCGACGTGCGCGAGCGCGAGCTCAGGCGACTCGCTCGGCGCGTCGACGCGCAGCTCCACCGCACCGCCGCGCACGGCGGGGCGCGCGAGGAGGCGGGTCAGGCGTTCGGCGGCGGCGTCACCGTCCGCCTCGATGGCGACGGTGCCCGTCCAGGTGTCCACCCGCGCGATCGCCTCGTAGCGACGCCAGCGCGGCGTGGTCATCGGCGGAGCCGGACGCGTCTCGGCCGGCCGCCAGCCTGCGCGCTCGAGCCCGCGGCCCGCCTCGTAGGGGATCGCGCCGAGCCATCTGGGCGCCGCCGGCAGCCCAGCCCAGCCGTGCTGGACGCGCCCTGCGTCCGGCACCCACGCGTCACTCTCCTCGACCGGATCGCACGCGACGAACCCGAAGCGCGCGTCGCCGTCGCGCAGCGCGCCGCGCCGATCGCTCACCAGGACGGCGAGCCCGGGGCGGTCCGCAACACGCTGCGCGAGCGCGAGCACGTCGGGTTCTGCCGAGATCTCTCGAACGGTCACGCGGGTTTCCTACACCTGGCCGCCGGCGTTTGCTACACCCGGGGCGTGCGTCTCCTCCCCGGCTCGATGGTCCTCGCCACCCTCGTCGGCGCGGCGTGCTCGAGCACCCAGGACGCCACGATCGCGATCACGCTGGGCGGCGAGGCCGACGCGCTCACCCGCGCCCCGGCCCCGGTCAGCCTCGTCGTCGACGCGCTCGGTCTCGACGGCGGCCCGACGACGCTCGCGACCGTGGCTCTCCCCGCGACGGGCGGCGACCTCGGCAAGATCTCGGCGGACCTGAACGGGAGCGTCCGGATCACCGGCAAGGACGGCGCCGGCACGCCTCGCGTCTGGGGAGCGACTCTCCCGGTCTCCTTCGCCTCGCTCGCTGGCGGCACGCTGCAGGTCTTCGTGCAGCGGACCGGCGAGATGGCGCGCATGCCCGGCGCGCTGCCGGATGCGCGCGAGGCGCCGCAGCTCGGCGTCGCGTCGGGCCAGTACCTGATGATCACCGGCGGCACCGACGCCGCGCAGGCCCGGAGCACCGTCCTCTACGATCTCCTCGGGTACAAGGCGATCGGCGCGTCCCCGGCGTTCACCCGCACCCCCACGTCGTTCGCCGTCGCGTCCACGTACGCCGTCGCCATCGACGACGGCGGGGCGAGCTACCTGAACCTCGCCGACGACTCCACGGGGACCCTCACCGCCCCCGCCGGCTCGTCGTTCTCCGACGTGGTGGGTGGCGCCACGGTGATGGGCCCCGACGGCACGGCGTACATCGTCGGCCCGACGCGCGCGACCACGGCGTCGGCGAAGATCTTGAGCCTGAACGTGAGCGGGTCCCTCGGCTTCCTCGGGCTCGCCGCCGCCCGCACGGCCGCAGGGGCTGCCTACGTCGCGGGACGCGGGCTCGTCGTGTTCGGCGGCGACGCGAAGGCGCCGGCGATCGAGATCTTCGCGCCCGGCGCGTCGACGAGTACCGTCACGTCCCTCCCGCCGCGCGACGTGCGCGGCGCCGCGGGGGCCGCGCTCGACGCAGACCACGTGCTCTTCGCGTGGGCAAGCGGCACCAGCGGCTGGTTCCTCGCGGTCGATCTCGCCCATCCCGATCCCGCGGCCGCCCCGGTGGCGGCAACCCTCCCCTGCGCCGCCAAGCACCTCGACGTGCTCGCCCTCGACGCGAAGACCGCGCTCGTCGTCGCCGAGGACGGCCCGAGCTGCGCGTTCACGTGGGACGGCGCGACGGTGAAGGAGATCCCGCTGCGAATTCCGCGGCGCGGCGCGCGCGCGATCCGCCTCCCGACCGGGGCGGTGGCGATTGTCGGCGGAAACGCGACGGTCGAGCAGTTCTACTTGATGGGCGGCGGCACGTAGATCTTCTTCACGTTCGAGCCGCCGACGAACGCGTACGAGCCGGCCCTGCCGTACCCGTAGGCCACGATGCCGAACGGCTTGTCGCCGGTCATGGTGTGGGCGCCCTCGGTGAGGGGGCAGCGTCGGGACACGTAGTTGGTCCCGTCGAGGACGCCGCTGACTGCGCTCGTGCAGCTCGCGCCGATCGCGGCGCCGTCGATCATCACCGCGGTCCCCTCGGGCATCGCGATGACGACGTAGTTCTTCAGCCACGTGGGGGGCACGAGGAACAGGTAGTCCTGCCGGAATTGATCGACCGCGGGGAGCACCGTGAGCGACGGATCGCCAGTGCCGTCGTCGGTGTAGTCCTGGCTCACGAGCACCTGGCCGATGGCGACCGGCTGCGTGGCGTCGACCGTGAAGTCCTTGGTGACGAGGATGTCCTTCACCTGCCCGGGCGCGAGGGCGAAGTGGTCGTTCGGCGACGGAAGGTTCGTCTTCACGTCGGCCGTCGCGGCCACGCCCAGGAAGCGAATGTAGTCCGGCTCGATGAACGACGTGCCGCGCGGCGGACTCCGGGGGATGACGAACTTCTTGCCGTACGACTCGACCGGGAGAAGCTGCTCGTCGAGGTGGTCGAGGCAGCACGAGCCCGGGTTCGTCGACCGGGGCGGCGGGGTAGGATCGGTGACGCCACCCGAGAGCTCGGTGCCCACGAAGACCGCGACCGGCGCGCTCGACGTGATGACGGAGCCGGTGAGATCGCCAGGCATTCCGTCGGTCTCCAGGTTGAGCACGTCGAAGGGGCCGAGCGTGACCTGCACCGTGCCACCCTTGGGCGTCGCCGGAATGCCGCCGCCCGCGAGGATGGCTTGCGACACGGTCACGCTGACCTGCGTGTTCGCCTGCGTGCCGAGCACCGTCACGTAGCCGCGATCGATGGGCGAGCCCAGGATCGAGATGGGCTTGCCCGAGGGCCACGACAGCGCGCGGTAGGTCTGGCCGAGGCTCGGCGACGGGAGCAGGAGCGACGCGTCGTTGGAGTACTGCGACCGGAGCGGGTTGAACTGGTACACGACGACCGGCTGCGTCGACGTCACGCGGAGCGCGCGCGACGAGAGCATCGTCCCCGGTCCCTCGTTCTTCCCCTGGAGGCTGCCGTCGACCTCGCGGGTCGGCATCTCCAGCACGACGAGGGCGCCCGGCGCGACCGTGACCCGCTTGACCAGCTTCAGCGCGGGCGGCGCGCCCGGCGCGGCGTCGTTCTGCTCGATCACGACGTCGGTGGTCGCATCGCCCGCGTTCGAGATGACGAGACCCCACGGCGCGCCCGCGGCGTCGTTGAACCCGTCGTTGTTGTTGTCCAGGTCCACGGCCCAGAACTCGCAACCCACGTTCGACGTGATCACGGTCGTCGCGGCGCAGCCCTTCTGGCACGTGCCGCCGATGCACACCTCGCCCTTGCCGGTGCACTCGCCGACCTTGGCGCCGGCGTTGCCCGACGCGTCGCACGCGTGGATCTCGTTGCCGACGCAGATCTTACCGTCCTTGCAGAGGGCGATCGCCGGCCCGCCGTCCCCGCTCAGCGTGGGGTCGCCGCCGTCCGTCGCGTCGAAGCCTGTCCGCTTGCTGCCACAGGCGACGACCGCGAGAAACGCCGCGCCAAGCATGCCCAGAAGCCGCCGGTTCATGGGGCATGCCTAGCACGGACTGGGCGCCCGGTCCCGAAGGGCCGAGGTCGTCGTGTGTGCAGCGCTCTCCGGACTACTCGAGGAGGAACGTCAGCTCCATGGTGAGCCTGTACTCGGTGATCTTGCCGCCCTCGACCTTCGCCTTCTGGCTGACGACCTCGAGCCCGGTGATGCCGCGGACGGTCGCCGCGGCGCGCTTGAGGCCCTGGTTGGCGGCGTCCTCCCAACCCTTCTTGGACGACGCGGTGATCTTCGTGACGCGAGCAACGGCCATGGTGAGCTCCTTTTGTGTGAACGTTCAGTTACGGGGCGGCCACTCTATCACCGACATCACGGGCAGCGGGGGCGCAAGCGGTCCGCCGCGGTCACTGGAAACGGCGTGACGTGCGTTCGAGCCATTCGTCGCGGTCGGTCCATTCGTCGGCGACGCTCATGCGGCGGTACTCCTCGCGCCACGCGGTCCGCAGGCGACCTCGCAGCACGACGTAGAGCACGGCCCCGGGTAGCGCGACTGGCAGCCCGCACAGGCTCGCGACGATCAGGAGCGACGCCGTGCCCACGAAGTAGCTGCCGTCCTGGAGCCTGCCGAACACCGGCCAGTATCCGAGCGCGTGGGCAGTGGCCCCGAGCCACGCCAGACACGCGGCCGCGATGAGGGTCGGCAGCGCGGCGCGACGGCGGAGTCGCTTCATGCGGGCGAGCAGATCGTGGATCGCCGCTGTCTCGAGGTCGGTTGAGCGAGGGGCGTCCTTTCGGTAGGGCATCAGGTCGGCTCGAGGCGCGAGGCGCTGGCTTCAGCTGAATCGCGGACCATCTCCGCGCGCCCTTCCTTCGCGACGACGACGCCCTCGGCCGGCGCTTCGCACGTGGCGTCCTCCCACACGATCGCGCGCGCGAGGCGGCCCCGCCCGGTGACCCGCGCGCCGGCGTGGACGAGCACGCCCGCGAGCTCCACGTCGGGATCGACGCGTGCCCCGTCGGCAACCCATGCGTCCACCCCGCGCGCGGCGAGCCACGCGAGGTTGGCCTCGACGTAGGTGCCGATCGTGCCGATGTCCCAGAACGGCCCGTCGAACGGGAACGCAAAGAGCCGCGCGCCGGCGCGCATCGCGGGGAGGTAGACGTCGCCGACCAGGCAGCCGCGCTCCGGGAGACCGGCCACGAGCGCGCGGCCGACCACGTGCACGCCGAGAAATTCGCCCCCGCGCACCTCGCCGGGCAGGACGGTCTCGCGTCGCAGCCTGACGACGCGCCCATCCGCCGCGAGCCCCACGTTCCCGCTGCCGGCGGCGCCAGTGCGGACGAGGAGCGTGCCATCCCTTCCACTCCCACTTCCACCTCCGCCCGCGCGGTGCGCGCGGATGAGGGCACCGGCGTCGACGGCGGCGAGGATGTCGCCGTTCCAGACCAGGACATCGCCGTCGCCGAGCAGCGGCCGCGCCTGCTGGACTCCGCCCGCCGTCCCGAGGAGCTCGGCCTCCTCGCTCACGACGAAGCGCCCGTCGCGCGCCGCGAACGCGCGCACGTCGGCGGCCCGGTGATGGGCGTTGGCGACGACGCGCGTGATTCCCGCGCCGGCGAGCGCGTCCACGACGTGCGCGAGCGCCGGCCGATCTCCGACCGGCGCGAGCGCCTTGGCGCGCCAGTCGCTGAGCGGACGCATGCGCGTCCCGAGCCCCGCAGAGAGCACCATCGCGGCGATCACGGCGGGGACTCTACACCAGCTGCCGCGCTACGCCGTGGCCAAGCGATCGAGGTCCGCGCGGAGCGCCGCTTCGTCGAGGCGGCCCGACAGACCGCCGAGGGCGGCGTTGCCCAGGACGAGCCGCTCGATGGCGCCGCGCGTGCGAGGCCCGGCCGCAGTGAGCCACGCGATGGCCAGGGCGAGCTCGGCCACACGCGGCTCGGTCGCCGCGACCGCGACCGCCCGATCGACGAGCGCCTCGACGGCCTTCTTCACCTGGGCGCCGTACACCGCGTGCGTCGTGGTGATGCCCTGCCTCCAGAGCTCGACCAGCGCGCGCGCCGTCGCGCGAACCAGGCGGACGTCCGGCGACTCCGTGGCCTGCGGATCGTCCCACATGCCCGACGCCAGCTGCCGCGAGAGCAGCGCGACCACCGGGTCTTTCGGCGCGTCGCGAACGGACTCCGCCTTCGGCCGCTCGAGGTGCATGACCGACCTCGCCGCGTAGTCGGCCTCCTCGGTCTCGGGCCCCTGATCATGCAGAGCCCCGCCCGTCGCGGGCGACGACCGGCTCGGCATCGCCGGGACCGTCGGCGCGCGGAGGGAGATCGACGCCGGGGGAGCCGGCATCGCCGCCGCCGGCCTGGCAGGCGCTCCGGTCGGTGACGGCGACGCGACGCTACCCGCCGCCGGCCTCGGCGACATTTGCGCCAGAATAGCCCTCGCGGGCATCGACGAGCGGCGAGTCCTCGCCGCGTCGCTCCTCGCCTTCGCGAACATCGCCCAATCTGCCGGCGCATGCACCGGCACCACGCGCGTCTCGGGCACGCCGCTCGCGCGCCGGTCGCCGGTGCGCTTCTCCACGACGACGAACGACGTGAACGAGCTGGCGATCTGGTGCTCCACCGCGAGCTTCACGATACGGCTCTTGTTCGCCGCGGCGCGCCGGCCGGACGTGTCCGCGCCTTCCAGATCGCGGATCCTCTCCTTCGCCCAGAGCTGCGCCAGCGCGGGACGGGGCTCGCTCCCGAGCTCGGTGGGTACGTCGAGCGCGAAGGGCTCTCCGCGCAGCTTTCCCCGCACGACGGCGCGGCCGCGGCCCGCCTGTTCGTAGCGGCCGAACACCGTCCACGGCTCGCCGTCGACCAGCGGCGGAAGCTCCGCCGGCGCGATCTCGCCGACGTCGAGCCCCTCGAACGAGAGCGTCACGTCGGTCACGCGCGCGGCGGTGGCGCGCGCAAACTGCGCGATCACCTTGTCGTCGATGCGCTCGCCGGGGTGGATCATCTCGACGGCGCCGCCCGTCTTCCTGGCGAGGCCACGCAAGAGCGCGTCGCTCACGTTGGTGCCGATGCCGAAGGCGTAGAAGCGCGCGGCCCCGCGCTCTCGAAGGACCGCAGAGAGGATCTCCTCCTCGTTGCCGACCTGCCCGTCGGTGAGCAGGACGATGACGCCCGCCGGCGACTGACGTGTCGCCTCGAGGAGCGGGAAGAGCATCTCCGTGCCGCCGTTCGCCTGCAGCCGGCCGATCCACGCGTCGACCTGCGCGAGCGTCGCCTGCGTGAACGGAACCAGCCCGGGCTGGAAAGGGCTGAGCGAGTCGTTGAAGGCGAGCACGTTGAAGCGGTCGCCCTCGCGGAGCTGACGGGTGCAAAGCATGAGCGCCGCCCGTGCCTGCTCGATCGACGCGCCCTCCATCGAACCGCTCACGTCGACGACGAACACGACTTCCTGCCGCTCGTTCTTGTGGCCGAGCGCGAGCAGATCCGGGATGACGGTGAGGGCTACGACGCCCGGCTCCTCGGGCCTTCCGGCGGCCTTGTGCGACAGGCACGCGGCGAAGGGCTCCGCGCCGAGGCCGCGCGCCGTCACGACCACGTCGCGATCGAGGGCCACGGTGCGCGACGCGAACGTCACGCGTGTAACGCTCCCCTCGCGCGTCACGACGACGGGGTGAGAGGGGCTCTCCACCTTCACGGCATCGCCGACGTCGAAGACGAGATCGAGGTCCATGCCGTACTTCGCGTCGCCGACGGGTGGCGAAATGCGATCGGCATCGGGCACGCGATCGGTGGGGTCCGTCGTACCGTGCGCGGTGCGGTCGCCGGTCGGCGCGCCGGGAACGTAACGCGGCGCCACGAGCGTCGGGATCGTCCAGCGGATCATGCCCTCGTCGACCTGCACCTTTTGAACGAAGGCGATCTCGATGACCGTCTCCTCGCCCGGCAACAGGTTACCGACGCTGGCGGTGAAGACGTTGGGGCGCTCCTGGTCGAGCAGCGCGGCGCCGTGACCGGCGTTGAGCGCGTCGTCGTAGGCGGCGAACGCCTCCTCGCGCTCCTTCACCACGCCTTCGGAGGTGCGGCCGCCGCAGGTCATCGTGAACGCCGTGAGCGTCGCGTCGGTGGGCAGCGGGAAGGTGTAGACGGCCTCGATGGGGCGCGCCTCCGCGTTCCGGTACGTCTGACGCACACGCGCGTGCGCGTGGCCGGCGAGGACCTCCGCCTTCACGCTCACCCCGCGGAGCGGGATCTCGACACCCTCGACCGTCCTGAGACACCCTAGTCCGCTGCTGCTCGTGCTGCTCGTCATCGCTTGGCTCCTCTCTGGCGAATCAACGACTCGGTGAAAATGCGAATCTCTTCGGCGAGCGCGCGCGCCTCGGGGGCCGCGTCCTCCGCCAGCGTCAGCTCGAGGCCAGGCGCGAGCTCCCGTCGCGTCCACCGGGTCCACGTCGCCGACGGCGGCGCTACGGACGGCGGCGGCAGCGGCAGGCTGGGGTCCGGCGTGGCGAGCGTGACCAGCTTGCCGTCCGCGAGGCGCTCCAGCTCGGCGGGGTCGAGGCGCTCCAGCTCGACCTGGATGGCGTCGAGTGGCAGGAAGCGCTCCTGCAGCCTCCGGATCGCGCGCAGGCGAACGAGGTGCTCGCGCGTGTATGCGGTGTCCTTCCCGCGGAAGGCCGGCCCAGGAAGCAGGCCGCGCTGCACGTAGTAACGCACGGTGCGCGGGGACGTCCCGCCCGCGTGCGCCAGCTCATCGAGCTTGTAGGAATCGGCGTCGCTCACACCTTCAACATGATTCAAGACACCACTACTGTCAAGTCGACAGTCAAAGATTGGCTAGACGCCCGAGCTCCGTAGTAGGGGTCGTGCTCGATGCTCCGAAAGTGGATGGGAATCGGCCTCTTCGCCGGCGTGGCCTCGGCGGCTGTCGTCGTGGCCGCGTGTGGGACCGACGCGATCGGGATCGACACCTGTCGCCAGGTCGAAGAAGCGCGCTGCCGGCAGGCGCCGAAGTGCTCCGGAATCGATCTCGGCCGGCCCGTGCACCGCAACAGCCCGACGACCGACGTAGATGCGTGCATTCGCTACTACCACGATGCCTGCTTGCACGGCCTCGCGACCAACGCCGATCCTGGCGCGGTGGCGACCAAGGCGTGCGTCGACGCGATCAACACGGGCGACTGCGACATCGTCATCAAGCCCTGGGAGAAGGCGCCGGCCTGCGCGTGGCTGACGCCGCCGGCGACCGTGACGCCCGACGCGGGGGCCGACGCCGACGCCGCGGCCGCGACCGACGCCGCCGCAGCCGCCGACACCGCGACGCAGTAGGTAGCGGACTCCCTCGCTACGTCTCGTCCGGCTCGGCCTCGGGGGGCGCGTCGCTCGGATCCTCTTCCTGCTCGACGGCGTCCATCGGCACCTTCACGCGCTGCGCGTGCGCCCGCTCGCCGAGCTCGACACGCCAGTAGGACGGGCCGTCACCGCTGCGGCAGCCGAGCGTGAGCGACGGCGACGCGAGGATCGTGAAATTCGAGCCGGCCGGCTGGCGCTGCTCGCTCACGTGGCGGTGCCCGTGGAGGACCAGCGTGGCGCCGACCTCGTCGAAGACCTCGGCCACCGCGCTCGCGTCGTCGAGGCGCATGCCGATCTCGCTGGGGGGCTTCTTGCCGACGCCGTGCGGCAGCGGCACGACGTGGTGGTGGAGCGCGACCAAGCGGTGCCGCGCTCGGGTCCACGCCGGCGTCTTCGCGAGCGCGCGCAGGTACTCGAGCTGCTCGGGTCCAACGGCGCCGTTGTGCCGAAAGAAGCGGCGCTGCACCCGCGCGCACGAGTCGAGCCCGACGAGGATGGCATCCCCCTCCGGCAGCTCGGAATGCCAAGCGCCCGTCTTGTCGAGAGACAGCCCGATACGCGCGGCGAAGTCGCGCCAGCGTGCACGCTTGGCGTCGGCCGACGGGCGGGGGCGGCCGCTGCCGGCGAGCGGGAAGAGGTAGAGATCGTGGTTGCCGGGGACCGCAAACAGCCGCCCCTTGTCGCGGTACTTCGCGAACGCGCTCTCCACGAGCTCGTAGCCGTCGCCGTCGTCGGTGATGTCGCCGGTGATGAGCACCACGTCGGCCCCGCCGGCCTCGACGGCGCGGGCCGCGCGGAGCAGTCGAACGTTGGAGTTCTTCGGCGTGCTTTCGAGGAGGGTACCGAGGGCGCCGTCGCTCGGGGCCCCACGGGCCAGCGTCGACGCGCGACGGGCCTCGAGCCGGCACGCCTTGGCCGCGGCGCGCTCCACCGGATCGGGCGCGCCGCCCGCCTCTCGCGGGCCCGGGATCGGGTGCAGGTACCCCTCGGGATCGACGATCGCGAGCTTGGCCCGCCGCGCCCCGCGCTCGTGCAAGACGCGCCAGCCGGCCTCCTCCCAGTACACTTCGTACTTGGTGGGGCTCGTCTCGGCGGGCCGCGCGCTGCGGCGCACGATGCGCGCGCGATCGTGGAACGTGTCGCCGAACGTCGAGGTGTGGAGATCGGACACGTGCGCGACGACGAGCGGCGGACCCTCGCCCTTCGCGCTCATCCTCGCTTACATCCCCGCGACGATCTTGTACGTATCGCCATCGGGGACGAGATCGAGCCGGTTGTCGGCGACGGTGTGCTTCCACTCGTCGGTCTTCACGCCGGGGATCTTGTAGCTCGACGCGTACGTGTAATCGATGAAGACGTGGTTCGTCTCGGTGAACGTCACCTTGCGGTACCGGATCTCGTAGCGGATCTGGTTGGTCTTCATGAACTGGTCGGTCAGGTAGCCCTTGAGGCCCTCGTAGTCGAGATCGTCCTCGGCGTTCGTGTTGCCGCCGTCCTCGTGGTAGCGCGGGCTGGCGAGCTTGAGGAGCTGCCCGACGTTCTTCTCCTCCACGGCGTGGCGGTACGTCTCGCAGTATGTGATGACCTTGCGGTTCTGCGAGTTGTCCTCGACGTCCGTGTTCGGGATGAGCGACGGCGAGCAGCCGCCTGCGCCGAGCGCGAGGCTGGCGACGGCAGCGAGGGTAACGAAGGTCCTGGCGATGAGAGTTCGCATCATGGCAATGAGCTCAACCTGGGCGCCTGGCGCCACATTCCTTCAGGCATTAACACCGATCAGCCGGACTTCTGCAAACGTTCCGCGCGAGGCGGCGGAAAGACAAATTGGCAAACGGATCGCTGCGTCGGCCAGGGGCGCAAGCGCGGCGTGGCCGAGGGGGGACGCCACGGCCGGGTCCGCTCGGAGGGACGGAGAAGCAGGACCGAGGGTGCTCGACGCGCTCTCCACCCGGGCGAAGGCGCCCCGCGGGTCGGCGGTCACGAGCGTCGCTACGGCGCCGGTGGCCAGCCCTTGCGCCGCGACGCCCATGCGCGCCGCCGCGGGGCCGATGTCGTCGAGCGCGACGACGACGATGCGCTCGGCGTCACCCGCGGCGACGAGGGTGCACGCTGCCGCCAGCGCCTCGAGCGCACCGTGCGGACCACCCCCCGTCGCGAAGGCAGGCCCGGTGAGGCCGAAGGCGACCGCGCACTCGCCGCACACGGCGTTCGGCGAGGTGTACGGGAAGCGCCGCGGCTCGGCCGCGCGTGCCCCGTGGGCGCGGATGTTCGCGTCGAACAGCGCGTTCGTCTCGAGCGTCGCCAGGGCGTGACCGGCGACGATGCCGGCGCCGGCGAGCGAGCCGACGCGCGCCTCCAGAGAAGCGATGGCGGTGAGCGCGAGCCGAACCAGCGCGTCGGCGCGCGCGAGCATCGCGGGTGCGAAGCGCCTGGCCAGCTCGGGGTCTGGCGATTCGGCGCGCACCGCGCGCGTCACGAAGACGGGGCGAACTGCCCGAGATTCCCGGGCGGGGGGCGCACGCGTGAGCAGGAGCGCCGCGTTGGCGCCGCCGAACGCACTGGACAGCTTGAGCGCCACGGCGAGCGGCGCAGCGGCGGCGACGGCCAGGAGGCGCGCGGGGGCGCCGGCGTCGAGCTCCCCTTCCCCGGCCGCCGCAGGGATCACACCGCGCGAGAGGGCGTCGATCGCCGCGAGCGACTCCAGCGCACCGGCAGCGCCGAGCGTGTGTCCGAGCTCCGCCTTGAGCGGCGCGATCGGCACGTGCGCCGCGGCCACCGGGCCGAGCACGGACGCGAGCGCGCGCGCCTCGGCGGCGTCGTTGTACGGCGTGGCCGTCCCGTGTGGGCTGACGAGCTCGATTGCGGAAGCATCGAGCTGGGCGTCGGCGAGGGCAGCGCGCGCCGCGCGGGCGAGGCCGGCGCCGGTGCGATCGGGCGCGGTCACATGCGTCGCGTCGCACGAGGCGCCGAATCCGACCACGTACCCGCGCGCGCGACCGAGGCCGGCGGGCGACGTGAGCGCGAGAACTGCGGCTCCTTCGCCGAGCGCGAGGCCGTCCCGCCCGGCGCGGAACGGGCGCGGCGGCGGCCGGGCGGTGGTAGCGCGGAGGGCCTCGAAACCGGCGGCGACGAAGACGCTCACCGCGTCGAAGCCTCCCGCCAGGACGAGATCGCACGCGCCGGCCTCGAGCCACCGGAGCCCGAGCCCGATCGCGAGCGTGCTCGAGGCGCACGCGCCGAGCACGAGCGCGGACGGCGAGACCGTGAGGCCCGCGCGTGCGAGCGCGGCGGCGAGCGGACCGTAGTACGTGGCTGCCTCCGGATCGGCGTGGCCCCCGGCGAAGAGCCGCTCGGCGGTGCGCATTCCGCCACTCGACGTTCCCATCGCGAGGCCGACACGGAGGCGCCGCCAGCCAGGGACCTCGGCGTCGAGCGCCCGCATGCAACCGTCGAGCGCCCGCAGGAGGAGCCGCGTCGCTCGGTCCTCGGCCGCCGCCTCGATCCCCGCCTCGCCAGCGTCTCTCGTCGCATCGACGCGCGCGCGCGCCGCAAATGGGCGCGCGAGGCCGGCGGCCGCAAGCTCGGGATCGCGCGTGATCACGCTGGTGGCGGCCACACCGATCGTTCCCGCGCTCGCCGCGTCGTTTCCCTCACCGCGCGCCGAGACGGCCCCCCACGCCACCACCGCCGCACCCGCGCTCGTCACAGTGCGACACCGGGATCGTCGGGGTCCAGGAACGCCGCCGGATCCGGCTCCTCCGGCGACACCGCCTCCACGAGAACCTCGACCTCCAGACCCGTTGCATCTTGCACGTACTTCGCGCGGTCGCCGGCGTGAGGCGTCAAGCCGCGCCCGAGCCACTCGAGCCCCTCTTGCTCGCCGTCCTCCCGACGGCGTGCCACGACGCGCTCCTTTCCGCGCTCGCGGGACTCCTTCAGCGTGATCGTCCCCTCCCCCGCGCGCAGCACGAACGTGCGGCCGCCGCCTGCCGTGGACGCGGTGAGGAGGCGCCCCTCGAGCGGCTGGAGAAACCACCAGCGGAAGAACCCGATGGGCAGCCCGTGGGCGGCGGCGGGATCGGTGCCGCCCTTTCGCTTGAAGTCGGCCGCCGGCACGTTGAAGCTCCACCGATCTCGCGTGAGCCACATGTCGAGCGCGGTGCCGCCGCCGGGCCCCAGGAGGACGAGGCGCGCGGCGAGGTGCGGCTGGACGGCGAGCGCCCCGCGCGACTCGATCGCCCGTCCGGTCCACGGCTCGCGCATGGCGACGCGGAGCTGGACGGCGTAGGGGCGAGGGCTCTCCGTCCCGCGCAGCCACGCGAGACGCTCGCGCGCGCGCGACCACTCCGCCTGCGAGAGGGGGCGCGCGGGGCGAGGCGACGCGCACGCGGTAGCTCCGAGGGCGGCGACTGCGGTAACGGTGAGAAGCGCGCGTTTCACGGTCGAACCAGGACCAGAGCGTACGCTCGCTGGGCGTCGGCGCACAGGACGAGGACATCGTCGACCTGGCCGCCGGCGACGAGCTCCACCCCGACGCACGCGGAGATCGCGCCGAGCGCCTCGTGATCGCCGGCCGCGGGTCCGACGGCCACGCGCGGCACCCCCTCCCACCCGGTCCCGAGGAGAGCAGCCGCGAGACGCGCGTCCACGTACGCCGCGACCACGCGCGCACGCGACGGATCGCGGGGCGCCGGCACGGTGACGCTTTCGCCGCGGGCGGTCGCGTGCGCGGCGACGCGGGCGAGGATGGTCGTGCCGCAGGCGCGCGCGGTCTCTTCGTCCTCGAGGACGAGCACGCCCGCACCTTCGCTGCGCGCCGCCGTCGCCCCGCCGCCGGCGAACAGCGCGACGAGCACGCGCTCGACGATGTCGCTCGCCTCTTCGACCGCCCCGGCGACGATCTGGTCGGCCAGGCCCGCCTGCACGAGCTCGAGCCCCTGCGCGATCGCCGCCTCGCCGCTCGCCGCGAGGTCCGCCACCGCGAGCGCGGGGCCTCGCTGCTCGAGGTAAATCGATGCGTGCCCGACCGTCGCGCTCGGCACCAGGTTGGGAAACTCCGCTGGGCTCACCAGGCGCGGCCCCTTCTGGAAGAGGCGATGCATGAAGGCGCTCGACCCGTCGACGCTACCGAACGCGCTCCCCAGCACCACGCCGGTGCGCGCGCGCGGCAGTGCCGGCGCGCGGCTCGCGGTTCGGAGGGCGCGCGCCGCGAGCGCTGTGGCCACGCGCGACGCGCGGCTGAGGCGCCGCGCTCGCGCCAGATCGAGCTCACCGTCCGGCAGCTCCGGCATGCGCGCAGCGGGCAGCGTGGCGCCGAGGCGCGCGCTCCCCGTCACGACGACCGCCCGCGCGTTCGTCTCGCGGGGCGGCGGCGCGTGGCCGGGAGCGGTGAGGACGAGCACCGCGTCCATGCCGCCGAACCCGAACGAGCTCGACACCGCCACGCGCACCTCGTGCGGCTCACCGCGCCCGAGCACATGGCGAAGGGCGCACTCGGCGTCCGGCGTCTCGAGCCCGCCAGTCGGCGGCACGATCCCGCGCGCGATCGCGAGCGACGCGACGATCGCCTCGATCGCGCCCGCCGCGCCGAGCGTGTGCCCGAGCTGCCCCTTGCTGCTGGAGACGAGGACGCCCGGAAGACCGTCACCGAGCGCCGCCCGGAGGGCCCGCGCCTCCATCGGATCGTTCAGCGGCGTCCCCGTCCCGTGCGCGTTCACGTAGCCCACGTCGGCCGCACGGAGCCCCGCGCGGGCGAGCGCTTCGTCGAGGAGGCGGGCGGGGACGGCCCCGGTCGGCTCCGGGTTGGTGACGTGGTAGGCCTCGCTGCCCATCGCCCAGCCCGCGAGGTCGGCGATCGGCAACGCGCCGCGGGCGCGCGCGTGCTCGTCGTTCTCGAGGACGACGAAGCCCGCCCCCTCGCCGAGCGACAGCCCGCGCCGGCGCGCATCGAACGGACGACACGGTTCGGGATCGAGCGCACCCAGCGCGTTGAATCCGCTCCAAGTGAGACGGCAGAGAGCGTCGCTCGCCCCCGCGAGCACGAGGTCGACGAGCCCGAGCGCAAGCCACGTGGCGCCGACGATGAGCGCGTTCGCGCCTCCCGAGCACGCCGACGACAGCGTGCGGACACGCGCGAAGGGGCCGAGCTCGCGCTCCAGGCGATCGCCGGTGGCGGTGAGCGGGTGCGAGAGCATCCGCGACAGCACCTCGCGCGCGCCGGGCTCCGCGTGGAAGCGCGCGAGAAGATCCTCCGTCTCGAACATGCCGCCCACGGTCCCGCCGACGACGAGCCCCGCCCGCATCTCTCGCCCGGGTCGCGCGCGCCGGGCGTTCAGGTCGAGCCCTGCGTCACGCGCGGCCTCGCGCGCGGCGGTGAGCGCCATCGCGGTAGTCCGCGACCACGACGGCTCGCCGACCCCGTCCTCCGCGAGGGCCCCGCGCACCTGCCCTCCCACGCGCGAGCGGTAGCCCTCGGTGTCGAAGAGCGTCACCTCCGCCAGCCCGCGCTCGCCTCGGACGAGGCGCTCCCACGTCTCTCCGACGCTCGTGCCGAGCGCGGTCACGAGCCCCATCCCCGTCACGACGATGCGCGCGGTCACTTCCCGACCGTCCGAGCCCCCCGCGCGTGCTCGACGAAGTCGGCGAGAGCGGCGACCGAGCGGAACACCGACCGCGCCTCCTCCCCCTCCGGCACCCGGACCCCGAAGCGCTCCTCGAGGCTCATCGCGAGCTCGAGCGCATCGAGCGAATCGAGGCCCAGGCCTCCCTCGCCGAAGAGGGGCGCATCGTCGCCAATCGAGCTCGGATCAAGCCCCGCGAGGTTCAGCTCGGAGACGATGAGCGCTTTGATCTCGCTCCTAAGGTCCATCTAAGGGTCGGTGGAGTAGCACAGATCGCGGGCCCTACGCGCGTGCACCTCTCTCGAGGCCCGTTCAGGTCGCGACATGCTCCCACGGCTGGAAGACGATCTGTTCCTTGTGGCGCGGCTCCGGCTTCGGGCTGTCCGCCGCCGGCGGGGTAGCGATCGATCCTGCCTTCGGAGGGGAGAGCTCTTGGCTGAGCAGCAGGGCACCCACCAGGGCGAGGAGCCACGGCGCGACCGCCAGAATCGAACCCGCGAGACGCGCAAGCCCCATCTCTTCAAGTCTAGGTCGGAACGGCGGCTATGCCATTCCAAACGCGCGAGTCTATAGGTATAGCTCGCACACACACTCCACGCGGCGCGCGCCGAGCTTTCGAGGGAAAAACGCCATGGGAACGCTCGTCAACTACTCCACGGAGAAGGGGGTCGCCCTCCTCACGCTGAACGACCCTCCCGTCAACGCGTACACGTACGAGATGTTCAAGGAGCTCGACGCGTGCATCCTCGAGGCGCGCTTCGACAACGACGTCCACGTCATCATCGTGAGCGGTCACGGCGACAAGTATTTCTGCGCCGGCGCGAACATCAACATGCTGAAGGAAGCGGACAGCACCTTCAAATACTACTTCTGCCTCCACGCCAACGAGACGCTGCTGCGCTTCGAGGCCACGCCAAAGCTGTGCATCGCCGCCATCAACGGCCACTGCGTCGGCGGCGGGCTCGAGGTCGCGCTCGCCTGCGATCTCCGCGTCGCGCGCGCAGGCACCTACCACCTGGGCCTCCCCGAGGTGACCCTCGGCGTACTCCCCGGCACCGGCGGCACGCAGCGCCTCACGCGGCTCGTCGGGAAGGGTCTGGCGATGGAGATGATGGTCGAGGGGCAGACGGTCAGCGTCGAGCGCGCGCACGACATCGGCCTCGTGAACAAGATCTTCACGGAAGGGACGCACGACGGCTTCATGCGCAAGGTCATCGACTACGCGCACGAGTTCACGCCGCCGCATCGCGCGGCCGCCGCCGTGGGCCGCATCAAGCGCGCGACGCAGGCCGCCGGCGAGATGCCGCTCGAGCAGGGCCTCGCCCTCGAGCGCGAGCTCCAGGCCGAGCTGTTCGCGTCGAGCGACGCCAAGGAGGGCCTCGCCGCCTTCACGACGAAGCGAAAGCCCATTTTCCACGGGCGCTGAGCGACCCAGATCCAGAAGGAGGCACGCCGTCAGGGAACGGTCGCGTTCCAGTCCTTCGAGGCGATGTGGATTGGGCCCGTGAGGGCGTACTTGCCGGCCTTCGCGATCTCGGAGAGCACGTCGACCCGACCCACCGACTCCGCCCAGACCGCGCGCGTGCTCGGATCCGACGCGTGGGCGAGGTCGGCGCGGCGCACCTTCAGGAGCGCCGCCAGCCACGTCTTCTCGTCGACGCCCGTGGCCGGCGTTCCCTTCGCGAGAGCGCGCGCGGCCGCGAGCAGCGCGGGCAGGCCGTCGGGATCGTCGCCGTCACCGTGCTGGATGATCGTGTCGTAGAGGACCGCGCGCGACAGCGGCAGCATCGCGCCGACCGCGTCACCGTGCTTCATCGCGGGCGCGAAGTAGGTGTGGTCCACTTCCGCGTCTTGAACCGAGCCGAAGCGTGGGTCCGCTGCCGCAGCGCGCCAGGCGTCAGGCAGGCCGTCGAGGCCCGCGATGGATCCGTCTTCGTGCTTGGCGAGCACCTCGAGGCGGGGGAGGAAGCGCGCGAGCGCTGAATGGGGCGCCACCTTCGTGTACGCCTTGACCACGGCGAGCATGTCGCCGGTGGCGCTCGTGAAGCCGGCGCGGCCCGCCGTGTAGCCGCGGCCGTCGCCCAGCGCTTCGATGTAGTCGTACTGGACCACGAGCGTGCCGTTCTCGAAGAGGCTCGTCAGCGCTTCGGCGCGGCGCTTCTTGGCGCCCGCGAGCCAGCCGGGATGGGCCGCCGCTTCGGCGGTCGCGGCCTCGTCGTCCTGCGGTGGCGCGTCGACCGCGGCGCCGCCGCAGGCCCCGAGCGTCACGAGAAAAAGGAGGGCGGGCGCGCGCATCACAAACACACCGAACGCATACTGTGTGCCGATGTAAGTGTTGTTTGATTACGCATAGTTGGCCTAAATTCGACGCTTTGGGCCACCGCGGAGGGCGGATCGCACGTCCCCCCCTGCCGCGCCCCGTCAGGCCAGCGACTCCCCCGCTCAGCCTGCGTTGAGCGCGCGGATCTCGGCGACGAGCTCGGCGCAGTCGGGGCGCTGGGCGGCGGCCACGAGCACAGCGGCGAGCGCCGTCGCGTCCAGCTTGGCGCCGCGCTGCAGCGCCTTCTTCACGAACGGGAGGAGCCGAGGCAGCTCCCACCACGCGCTCATCTCGGGCAGCGACGCCGACGCGTGGCCGATGGCGTCGACGACCCCTGCGTCATCGTCGGCGCCAGCGACGAGGCGGGTGACGAGCACGCCGAACGCGTCGTCGGGCGCGGCGTCACCCAGCGCGGCGCGGGCATCTTCTGCCATCTTCTTCGCCTCGGCGATCTTGCCGATGGAGAGGAGCGCGTCGGCCACGGCCTTCTTCACGCGCACCACCGCCGTCGACGAGCTGCTGCGCTCGGCCTGCACCACGGCTTGCTTCGAACGTTCGAGGACGAGGGCCGTGTCCTTCTTCCCCGCGGAGACGAGGGCCAGCATCGCCAGCGCCTCGGCCTGGGCGGCGTCCCCTTCGCAGCGCGGATCGCCGCGAATGATCGACAGCTCCTGCTCGGCGTCGTCGGCGGCGCCGGCGCGCACCGCCGCCACGATGGAGGCGAGCTGCAAGGCGAAGATTTCGTCGGGGCTGCGCTTCAAGAGGACGCTGATGCGGGTCGCCACGCGGAGGTGCTCCTTGGCGGCCTTGGCGTCGCCGAGGCACATCTCGGCGCCCGCGAGGGCACGCGCCGCCGCGCACTCGTCCTCCGGCTCGAGGCCCGCCTGTGCGCGCGCGAGCTCGGCGGAGTGGTAGACGCGCGTGGCGGTAGGCATGAGCTCGTCGTCGACGGGCGCAAGCCAGTCGTAGCCCGGGCGATCTTCGGGGCTGAGGGCGACGGCATGCGCCTCCGCGATCCGGCGGTAGTGACGCAGATCCTCGCGGCGCCCGAGCAGCGCCGCGACGCGCGCGCGCTCGTTGGCGACGACCGCGCGCGCGGTCTCGAGATCCCGCTGCGGGGTCTCCCGGAGGGCCGAGGGATCGTCGAGGCGAACGAGCGCCGCTTCCAGGTCCGCGCTCGCTTCGTCCGGGCGCTGCGCGAAGATCTTTGCCTGCGCGCGGCCTAGGCGTGCCCACGCCTCGAGGTAGCCGGCCTTGGCCCCCTCTGCTTCCTTGACCGCGAGGTCTGCGTACTTGAGCGCGGAGGAGACCTCGCCGCGCGCGCGCGCGAAGACGACGCTGAGCTGGTAGGACCAGTGCGCGCGCTTCTTCGGATCGGTCTCCCCCTCGAGGGCGCCCAGAAAGCCCGCTTCCATCATGCCGACGCCGAAGTCGTCCCCGCGACCGTGAGGGTCGAGGTTCATCGCGCTGAGCGCCGCGAGCGCGTGCGCCTCGCGGAGATCGTGCCCCTCGAGCTTCGGTGACAGCTCGAGGGCGAGCCGCAGCGCGGTGTCGAAGGCATACGCGCTGAACGCTGCGCGCATCGTGTCGATGTTGCGAGGATCGCGCTCGTCGAAGCCGACACCGCGACGCGCCATGAGTGGCTCGCTGCGTAGATCGATGCGCTCGACGTGTGTGCCCGGCAGCGCCTCGAGCAGCGCGGCTTCGCGCAGCTTCAGCTTGCGGAGCCACGACTCGAACGGCCCCGCCGGCGCGACGAGCGTGTCGTGGCCGATGAGGAGCGAGAGGCTCCCTGATTGCGTCGCGCGGCGGAGGAGCGCCCGCGCCGCGCGGAGCGTCGTGAGATCGATGCGCTCGAGCTCGGGGACGATGATGAGCGCGCAGCGGCCGGCCGTGAGCCTGCCGAACATCTCGGCCCACGCCCGCACGACCGGCGTGGCGCGCGGGTGGGCGGCCGGCAGCGCGACCAGCGTGGACCCGGTGATCGCTTCGCGCGCGCGCTTCTGCGCGGCCGAGAGCTGCGGCTCGATCGCCTTGAGCGCGAGGCTCACACCGACCGCGGGCGCGGCCAGGTCGCCGGTGGTCAGCGCCTCCTGCACGGCCTGATCGCCGAGCGCGGCGCGGAGCTGCCCCGTGACCGCGCGCATGCCGGCCCACGCCGGCGCATCGGGCGGGACGTCCCAGCGCATGGTCAGATCGCTCGGTACCCCGTACCGGGCGAGCGCCGCGCGCGGGCCTCGTAGGATCGTGATCATGGGTGGCGTGCCTGCGTGCCTAGAGCGGTAAGGGGTGACTTCCGGGCAGAGTAACGCGACTACCCGGCCCGCGCGAAGAGCTTGGCGTAATAATCGCTGATCGCCTCCCCGCCCAGCCGGGTGAAGAAGGTCGAGTAGGCCATCCAGATGGCGAGGCCGTTCAGATCCCGGAAGAAGGGGGGCAGGTACTGGGGCGGGCGCACGACGCCGTCGGCGACGCGGCGCGCGAGGACAGGAACGTCCTCGTGCGCGACCTTGCCGACGAACAGAAACGGGATCAGCTCGGGGTGGTTGTGCTCGATGGCACTGCGGATGAAGGCGTAGTTGAGGACGATCCCCTTGCAGTAGCAAGCGTCCTTCGTGAACGGCGCGCCTCCCTCCATCACGCCGCCGCGAAAGATGCGCCGGGTGTTGTGGAAGCACTCTTCTTCGTCGTACCCCTCGGTCCGGAACCAGTCGAACACCTGGAGGAAGCTCGCGCCGTCCTCCGCCTTGTCGACGGCGAGGACGCGATCGTTGAGGCGCCGTGCGCGACGCGGATGGGTGCGGAAGGTGAAGATCTCGAGCAGAGCGGCGAGCCCTTCCTGGACGGCGGTCGTGCGAGGCGGCCCCTTCGCCAGCCACTTGGCGACGGCCTGCTGCTGGCCGTTGATCGACGTCGCCACGTGCACCCACCCCTCGTGGGCCTCGAGGATGTCGATGTCGCGCGCCGAGAAGAGCGCGCCGGTCCGGACCTTGACGTAGTCGCTTCCGGCCGCCGCGTCGCTGATGATCGTATCGTCGGCCGTCACGCGCACCGCGTTGTCGCCGAAGTAGAGCGCGAAGCGGGTATTGAGCTCCCGAGCGGCGTCCTCCGCGGAGATGTCGCGCGCGTCGGGCGGGCCGAGACTCTTGTCGTCGATCTTGGTGAGGATCTCGTAGAGCACGTGCCCCAGATCGCGCACCGTGTGCTTCCCGTCGGGGAACTTGTCCTTGGGCGAGCCGTACAATTTTCGCGAATAGGCGTAGAAGTGCGGCGTCCCGCGCGCGGCGAGCATGCGGACGACGTCGCGGTACTGCAGCGCGGTCTCGGTCATGATCGCGCCGATCGCGTCTTCCTCGCCGAGCATCGCGTCGATGTCCTTGGCGATCCCCTCGAACTCCTCGGTCTTCGCGCGCGGGTCGAAGCCGAGGTCGATGCTCGCGTACCAGGCGGCGTCCACCTTCGGGAGCTCGCGGTAGCGCGATTTGACGAACTGCTCCTCGACGGAGTTGTCCCACCGGATCGATTGCAGCACGCGGAGCGGCTTCTGCCCCTCGACGATGCGCGCCGCCAGGCTGCTCACGAGCTCCTTGTAGCTGCGCCACGGGCCCGCCGCGGGGAGCGGGGGCAGCGACGGGCGCTCGCCCGTCTGGACGAGGTCGTCGAGCGCCGGCGGGGGCACGCTCGCAGGTGCGGCCGGGATCTTGGTGTTGGCCCCCGGCTTGGAGGGGCGCTCTTTCTCCGCGATGATCGGCGCGACTGGCTTTTCCGCCTTTTCGGCGGCGGAACCCTTCTCGGCCATCGTGCTAGGAATTGTCGCCCCGCGGGCGTGCGGATTCCAGCGAAATCACGCGCAGGACGCCACCACGGCTGCCAAGACGTCGACGTCGCGGACGCCCTCCGCCTCGGCGCGGTAGCTGAGGACGAGGCGGTGGCGGAGGACGGGCGTGACCATCGCGCGCACGTCCTCGACGTCGGCGGCCGCTTGCCCGAGGAGCGCGGCGCGCGCCTTGGCGGCGAGGACGAGCGCTTGTGAGCCGCGCGGCCCGGCGCCGAAGCGGACGAACTCGCGGACCTCCTTGGGCGCGCGCGAGCTGCCGTTGCTCTCGCCCGGCCTGTCCGGACGCGTCGCGCGGCCGAGCGCGACGGCGAGCGCCACGGCCGGCTCGGTGACGGGGATGCGCGGCACCAGGCTCTGCAGCGCGCGCACGTCGGCGGCGGAGAGGACGCGCGGCACGGTGCCCAGATCGGCGCTCGTCGTCTTGCGGGCGATCTCGCGCTCCTCGAGCTCGCTCGGGTAGTCGATGTGGATCTCGAGGAGGAAGCGATCGAGCTGCGCCTCGGGCAAGGGGTAGGTCCCCTCCTGCTCGATGGGGTTGCGGGTCGCGAACACCTGGAACGGATCGGGGAGCGCGTGCGTCGTCGTGCCGACGGTGACGCGCCGCTCCTGCATCGCCTGGAGGAGCGCCGCCTGCGTCTTCGGCGGCGTGCGGTTGATCTCGTCGGCGAGGACCAGGTTGTGGAAGATCGGGCCCGCCTGGAAGCGCACGCGACGGCGCACGCCACCCTGTCCGTCATCCTCTTCCTGGAGGACGTCGGTGCCGGTGATGTCGGCGGGAAGGAGATCGGGCGTGAACTGCACGCGGCCGAACGACAGATCGAGCGCTTCGGCGAGCGAGGCGACGAGCAGCGTCTTGGCGAGGCCGGGCACGCCGACGAGCAGCGCGTGGCCCCGCGAGAGAAGCGCGACGAGCATCAGCTCGATGACCTGCGCCTGGCCGATGACGCGCGCACCGATGGCGTCGTGCAGCGTCTTGCTCGCGCCGTGGGCGAGCGCGAGGAGCTCGACGTCGTTCTTGGGCTCGCGCCCGGCCTGGGGAGTCGTGGACGTAGTCAGGGCACGGAGGTTTTCACGGCGATGGCAGCCGTGTCAAAGGCCTGCCGCTCGTTTCCCCAGCGTCGCCACCCCCTCTGCGGATGTGCTACACGACGCGCGTGACCGAGGCTGTCCGCTTCTTCCTCGCCGCGCCTGCTGGCAGTGACGCCGCGCTGGCCGCGCCCGCCGCCCCGACCGCGTCGGCGCCGCACGCGGCGGAGACCTCGACGCGGCGGCCAGAGCCGGGCCTGGCGCGCGGCGTCTGGGAGGCCCCGCGGTGGGCTTTCTTCGTGGCCATCGCGGCGATCGTGGTCCTCGCCGCTCTCTACGCGGCCCGGCGCGCGGGCCTACTCCGGAGGAGACCGAGACCGTGAAGCAGAACCTGAGGCGTGTGCTCGTCGTGATGCTCCTCGGCGTCGCGCTGTACGGCGCGTTCGCCGTGTACCGCGGCATCGACAAGATGGAGGGTGTGCTCCGGACGTTCAGCTGGTGGTCGTTCGCCGCGGCCTGCGCGCTCGCGTTCGGCAACTACGTGCTGCGCTTCCTCAAGTGGGAGTTTTACCTCGCGCGCCTGTCCATCCGCGGCATCCCCAAGATGGACAGCTTCCTCACGTTCCTCTCCGGCTTCGTCCTCACGGTCACACCGGGCAAGGTCGGCGAGGTCTTCAAGTCGCTCGTCCTCCACGAGACGTACGCGGTCCCCATCGCCAAGACGGCGCCGATCGTCATCGCCGAGCGCGTGACCGATCTCATCGGCATCATCGTCCTCATCGTAGTCGGCTCGCTCGGATTCTCGGGGGGGCTCCTCTGGGCGGGTATCGGCGCTTTCCTAGTGACCTCGCTCGTCGTCGTCATCGCGTCGCGCAGCCTGTCGATGGCGATCATCGGCATGGTCGAGAAGCTTCCGGGCAAGCTCGGGAAGATAGGCCCCAAGCTCCACGCCTCGTACGACAGCCTCGCGATGATGCTGCGGCCGGCAAACCTGGTCTGGCCGACCCTCCTGTCGATCGTCGCTTGGTCGCTCGAGTGCCTGAGCCTGTGGGTCATCCTCCAGGGCTTCGCGCAATCGACGAGCGTGGCGCTCTGCATGTTCTTCTACGCGACCAGCACCCTCGCCGGCGCGCTCGTGCCCGTGCCGGGCGGCCTCGGCGTCACCGAGGGCGCCCTTCAAGAGCAGCTCATGAACCTCGGCAAGGTGCCGGAGACCGCGAGCACGGCGGCGATGATCCTCGTCCGCTTCGCGACGCTATGGTTCGCGGTGCTCGTCGGCTTCGTCGCGCTGTCCGTCCTCAAGCGTCGGCATCCCGGCCTGCTCGCCGCAGAGCCGCCAGCGCCAGGCCAAACTCCGGCGGCGGCGGCGACTCGAAGCGCACCGGGAGGCCCGTGACCGGGTGAACGAAGCCGAGGACGCGCGCGTGCAGGGCCTGGTGCCCTAGCGCCGCCGCGGTCTCGCGCAGGAGCGGGCTCTTGGGGGGCTTGCCGTAGAGCGGGTCGCCGAGGATGGGCGTCCCCGCCTCGGCGAGGTGAACGCGGATCTGGTGCGTGCGCCCGGTCTCGAGCGTGCATCGCACGTGCGTCGCGAGGCCGCCGGCGAGCACCGCCAACACCTCCACGTGGGTGACCGCGCGCTTGCCGCGCAGCACCTTCGACGAGAACTTCACGCGATCGGTGGGGTGCCGACCGTGCAGCGTGGCGATCGTGCGCGCCGCCACCGCGCCCACGCAGATCGCCTCGTACGCGCGCTCGATCGAGTGAGCCGCGAACTGCTCCTTCAGCCGCTCGCGCGCCGCCGGCGTCTTCGCGACGACCATGACGCCGCTCGTCCCCTTGTCGAGGCGATGCACGATCCCCGGCCGATCGTCACCGACCGCGTCCTCGCTCTTGAAGATTCCCATCCCGAGCAGGCCGTTCACCAGCGTGCCGGTCGCGTGACCCTTCGCCGGATGGACGACGAGCCCCGGGGGCTTGTCGACGACGATGATCGCTTCGTCCTGGTACAGCACCGCGAAGACGACGCCCTCCTCGGCCTGGGCGGCGGTCTTCGCGGGCGCCGCCGGGACGACGACGATCTGCGCTTCCGCCCGCACCTTGTCCGAGGGTTGCTGCCGCGCGCCGTTCACGGTCACGCGGCCCTGCTCGATCCACCGCTGCAGCTCCGAGCGCGTCGGCGCCGAACTATTCGTGCCCGCCGCGGCGAGCGCGGTGGCGAGGAACCGGTCGAGCCTCTGCCCCGCGGCCTCGCGGGGCACCACGACGACGAGCGGCGCAGGCGGCGCCACCTACCAGAGCTTGCTCTTGATGTGTCCCTTGGCCTTGACGAGGATGTCGACGAGCGCCCGATCGTAGTAGTTCTTCGGGTAGAGCTCCGGCGATACACGGCGCTTGTAGAGCGCGCGGCCCTCTTCGATCTCCTCGGAGAGCGTGTCGAAGAGGTTGTCGTTGGTCACCCCGTTGACGATCTTCTCTTCGTTGTAGAGGGACAGATCACTCGCGATGGCGCGGGCGAGGCGACGCGCGGCCTCTTCGGTCTCGATGAGCGGCATGGGGAGGAATCATCTCGCACCCTTGCGCGGTTTGTCAAAGGCGGCGCGAGGCCCAGATTTACGGGTGATTCGGGCGGATCACGCGCGAAACGTGAGCGCACCCTTCGCGAGCGTCGCGCGGAGAGGCAGCTTGCCCGGCTGCTCGCCGTCCACGTCGACGAGGACGGTCGCCCACGGATGCACCGCCTCCGCCTCCACCGAGACGCCGCTGGCGACGCGGACGCCATCGGCCGCGAGGTGGGCGCCGCGGTAGATCTTGGCGGTGAGGCCGAGGAGCTCCCGGCGCGACAGATCGCCGAGCATGACGACCTCGAAGCGCCCGTCCGCCGGATCGGCGTGCGGAGCGATCATCAGTCCGCCGCCGAAATAGCGCCCGTTGGCGATCGCGACCGTGGCGACCGGCCCCTCGTGCCACGCCGCGCCGTCGACCTTCAGGCGGACGCTGGCGTTCTTGTATTCGGCCATCGCGCGGAGCGTGCCCGCGAAGAACGACG
The DNA here is from genome assembly GCA_025359105.1 of Myxococcales bacterium. Classification (GTDB taxonomy): domain Bacteria; phylum Myxococcota_A; class Polyangia; order Polyangiales; family Polyangiaceae; genus JANYHK01. The sequence continues at coordinate 53,643 of JANYHK010000074.1, forward strand.
CGCGGCCGCCGAGCCACTTCGGCGTCTCGTTCGCGAGAGCGACGACCTGGCCGGTGAGCCCGAAGCTCGCCATGTTCACGAAGGCCCGCACCGCGTCGCCGCCCCCATGCGCGACGTAGCGGAGGATGCCGAGGTCGACCGGCTTGCGGGCGCCGTGGCGGATCCGGGCGACCGCCTCGTCGAGCGCGCTGCTCATGCCCAGGGTGCGCTTGAAGTCGCCGCCGGCGCCGCAGGGGATGAGGGCGAGATCGGGCCCCGCGATCGGCGTTCCCTCGGGCGTGACGTAGGCCTGCATCACCTCGTTGACCGTGCCGTCGCCGCCGGCGATCGCGACGATTTCGACGCCGTCCGCCGCGGCCGCGCGCGTTAGCTCTGTGGCGTGTCCGCGCGTGCGCGTCAGCACGATCTCGTGCACCAGATCGTAGCGCCGCAGCGCGGCCTCGATGTCCCCGACCTTCCCGAGGGCGCTGCCCGCCGCCGCAGTCGGGTTCAGGATGACGCGGACCTTGGGGCCAGCCATGGAGTCCGCGACGGTATCAGGTCTTGCGACGGCGCGCCCGGCGGAGCCAGGCCCAGGCGCCAAGGACAGCAGCAGCGGCAAAGGACGTTGGACCAACCGGGGCTCCCGCACCGGCGGCACATCCGTACTGCGGGTCCGGCGCCGTCGCGCCGCCCCCCGTCGGCGGGACGGCAGACCCGCCGTCGCACGCGCCAGGGTTGTCGGCGCCGCTGTTCGGGTCGGTGCCAGCGACGAGCTCGTCGATGTCGCCCACGCAGTCGCCGTCGCCGTCGGTGTGCTTGTTCTTCATCGCGTCGAGCGCGCCGTCGAGCGAGCCGAGGTTCGCGGCGCTGGCACCGCTTCCCTTGACCGTCTTGCCGAACGGCGTGATCGCCGTGCCGATGCCTCCCGACAGCGTGCTGTGGCACAACGTGCACGCGGGCAGGGACTTCGAGCCGAGGTGCGACTGCACCTCCACGGGGAAGATCGGCGAGGCGACGGCAAGGCGGGGCGCGAGCAACACCGCCGACGCGACGAGCGCGGCGAGCGTGACGAGGCGCAGCGCAGGACTGCGCGTGAAACCGGGTTTGGCAGGCTTCATCGTTGGCCTCACAGGTACACGTGAAACTGGGCGAGGAAGGTCGTCGTGCCGGCGCTCTCCGCGGTCGAGAACGGGGACGCGGCGTAGAGGGCATCGATCCGAACGTCGGCGTGCGGCGCGAAGAACCACTGGGCGCCTGCCCATCCCTGCCAGGTCGCGCGTGAGCGTGCGAGCTCCTGGTCGTAGAGCTCACCGGCGACGATGACGTGCACCCCCTGGATCGGCTCGACGTCCACCTGCAAGAGGTTCGCGCTCCCGAGCTGCGTGCGGTGCGACCCCTCCGCGGTCGCCGGCTGCGAGACGACGAGGAGATCGCTCTCGAGCAGGAGAACCAGCTGCTTCATCGGAGAGTACCGCCCGAAGAGGCCGTGGGCATGACGCCAGACCGGCGCAGCGGGGACCGGCTGCGAGAGCCCAGCGTCGGCGTGGACGATGAGGCTGCTCACCCCGACGGCGAGCTTCTCGAGCGGCACGTATTCGAAATATCCGGAGTAGCCGCGTTCTCGGTAGGCGTCGGGCCGAAGCTGGAAGTTGCCGAGGATGCCCATCACCTCGCCGCGCATGCCGGCGCCGTTGTAGGCGAGCGCCACGCCGTGGTCCTGCGCCGCGTTCGTGTCCGTCCGGGTCGCCGCACGGACGAACATCGTGTGCTCGATGTGCCGCAAGCCGAAGGGCAGGTTCATGCGACCCGCGCGCACGAGGAACTGCTTGTCCTCGCCCAGATCCACGCCGAGCCAATGCACGCGCGACACGGCACGCCCCGACTGATCCTGACCACGGCTGAGCGACGCCCCCAGCGCACCGTCGTAGGCGTAGCCCACGCTCGCGTTGGCGCGGAAGCGATCGACCGTGACCTGGCCTTCCAGATCCGCCTGCATCAGCAGCGGGAGCTTCTTCCCATCGAAGGCGCGGTAGCGCACGCTCTTGAAGGTGCTCGTGCTCGTCCGCTGGGCAAGGGCCAGGCTGCGCATGTCCGCGCCGAGCAGGACCGACTCCGGGAGCTCGAACGCGCCGAAGAGGAAGTTGGCTACCTTGCCCGGCTCCTCGTCCTCCGCGCGCTTGGTGTACTGCGTGCGCAAGAGGAGCTCCCCCTGCGCGCGGCCGTACAGCGTGAGCAGGCCTCCACCCGACGGATCGGCGTGGCACTGCGTGCACGCCGTGTAGTCGTGACGAATCATCCACGCGTAGGCGTGCGCCGATTGCGTGACGAAGAGAACCGCGAGCGCCGCGAGGCCGCCGAGCAAGAGCCTGCTCCAGGCGGAACGCCTTGAAAAAGGTGTCATCGGTGGCCCTGTTCTTTACATCATTTCTGCCCGAAGTCGTGTCCCGGCGATGGGGTTTTGTCGAAGCGCACGGCTCTGCTAGACCGGGCTTCAGATGTCCGCGCTGATCACGCTCGCCCAGGCCGTCGAGGAAGCCGCCAAGGTCGACCCCACCCGCGGGTTCCGGTTCATTCCCGAGGAGGGCGTCCCCGGCACGACGCAAGGCGCGGGCACGAGCGAGGCGTCGTTCTCCTTCACAGCCATCGAGCGGGCGAGCGCGCGGTACGGCGGGGCTCTCCAGGCGCTGGGGCTCAAAAAAGGGGACCGCGTCGCCCTCGTCCTGCCGACGAACGAGGATTTCGTCCTCTGCTTCTTCGGGGCGATCCGCGCCGGGATCATCCCCGTCCCCATCTACCCGCCCATCGGCCTCGGGCAGCTGCAGGCGTACCTCGACAACACCCGGCACATCGTCGCCAAGAGCGGCGCGCGCGCGCTCGTCACCAGCGCGAAGATCAAGCGCATGCTTGGCACCGTGCAGGCGGCATGTCCGGCGCTCGAGCAGGTCGTCGCGGTCGAGGGGATCCGCGAGTCCATGGAGGCGCTGCGTCCCGAGAAGATCGGCCTCGCGGACGTCGCCTTCCTCCAGTTCACGAGCGGCTCGACGTCGCGCCCCAAGGGCGTCCTTCTGACGCACGAGAACCTGGCGAGCAACGTCAAGTGCATCATGCAAGACGGGCTGCGCATGGGACCCGAGGACACCGGCGTCTCCTGGCTGCCGCTCTACCACGACATGGGGCTCATCGGCTTCGTGCTTGCCCCCATCTTCCGCACGGTGCCGTGCGTGTTCCTCCCGCCGCTCCTCTTCTTGAAGCGACCCGTGAGCTGGCTGCAGGCGATGTCGCGCCACAAGGGGACGGTCTCGTACGGCCCGAACTTCGCGTACGCGCTGTGCGTGAAGCGCATCCGCGAGAAGGAGCTCGCGGGGCTCGATCTGTCGTCCTGGCGTGTCGCCGGATGCGGCGCCGAGCCGATCCGTCCGGAGACGCTCGAGGCGTTCGCCGATGCCTTCGCGCAGGTCGGTTTCCGGAAGGAGGCGCTCCTGCCGTCGTACGGCATGGCGGAGTCGTCGCTCGCCGTCGCCTTCACCGAGCTCGGCGAGGGCATGAAGACCCTCGCCGTCGACGGCGACGCGCTCTACGGGAGCGGCGAGGCGACGCCTGTGGCCGACGGCGTCGAGCACGCGGTTCGCCTCGTCTCGTGCGGCCGCGAGTTCCCCGACCACGCGATCCGCATCTTCGATCCGGACGACGTGTCGAGCGTGGCGCCGCTCGCGGAGGGCAAGGTCGGCGAGATCCGGATCTCAGGTCCCAGCGTGATGAAGGGGTACTGGGAGGACGCCGAGCGCACGCGCGACGCCTTCGCCGGCCCGTTCCTCAAGACGGGCGATCTCGGCTTCCTCCACGACGGACATCTCTACATCTGCGGGCGGTCGAAGGAGGTCGTCATCGTCAACGGCCGCAACTACTACCCGCAGGACATGGAGTGGGAGGCCGGCAAGGTCCCCGGCGTCCGCAAGGGCAACGTCATCGCCTTCGGCGCGAGCGACAACACCGAGCGCGACCGAGAGCGCGTCGTCGTCGCGTTCGAGGCGCAGGACGCGCAGAACCTCGAGAACGCGCAGGCTCTATGCCAGGCCGTTCGCAAGGCCGTGCAGGAGGGCATGGGGCTGACCCTCGACGACGTCGTCGCCGTCGTGCCGGGCGCGCTGCCGAAGACGTCGAGCGGCAAGCTCCAGCGCGCCCGGACGCGCGAGCTCTACGAGGCAGGCGAGCTCGCAGGCCGCGCAGGCTCGCGAGAAAAGAGCACGCTCGATCTGGTGACCCAGGCCGCAAGGAGCCAGCTGTCCTACTTCAAGCTCGCGGTCCTCGGCGGTCGCAAGAAGGGCTAGGCAGCGTGGCGTTCCTGCGTCGCGCGCCACGACGCCTCATCCGCCGCCGGCGCATCACGGCGACGTACCGCTAAATTCCACGACTTTCCGTGCGCCGCACCTGGATCCGTTCGTGCAACGGAAGTGCTTTGCCATGTCCTTTGGAATCTACCTCGCCGGGATCGTGCTCGTGGTTGGCGGACTAATCTACGGCGCCGTCCTCCTGCAAGCACCTCTCCACTGGATCGTCGTAGGCGCGCTGGTATTGCTCGGCTTCGGCATCCTGACGGCGGTGAAGGCTACCCGCCAGAGGGATGCCGCGCGCTAGCAGCAACGGCTTCATCCGGGCGTGATCGCAGGCCACTAACGCCGCCGCCCTATTCGGTTCGCCGCGTCGCCCGCCGCCACTCGACGACCGTCCCCACGAAGAACACGACCACCCACCCGGCCATGAACGTCCCGGCCCAGAAGACGTCCGCGTCAACCATTGGACTTGCCTCGCATCGAGAGCTTCGCGAAGCAGCCGAGGGAGAGGATCGAGGGGACCCAGATGGCGACGAACAAGCCCGCCTCCTTGTTCGGCGCGCCCAGGAAGCCGAACCACAGCGCGACCGAGTAGAGGAACGAACCGAAGGCGGCGATGAAGATGGAGAAGTCGGTTTTCTTGAACATGGAGGATCTCCGGGAGGACGCGGGAAAAGATGGGAGCGATTCAGCCCGGTGCCTGCGACGTGCCCCGATGGACGCGGTCGAAGGCCGCACGGACGTCGAGCGGCGCCCCCACCGTTTCGAGGTGCTCGTAGAGCGTGGCCAACGCGAGCCCGAGCGTCAGGAAGCCAGGATTGAGCTTCGAGCTCGTCGCCTTGCAACGCTCGAAGACCTGGTGAAACCGCTTCTGGAAATCGCGAAGCGAGAAAGACACATGGCGCGTGTCGCCGAACTGCGCGCGGAGCTCAGCCTCGGCCTCGCCGAGCCCGAGCGCACGGGCCCCGGCCGAGAAACGCACGGCGTCGTCCAGGTAGAATCCGCGGTAGAGATCCCTGCACGCTGCACGAAAATTCGGATCCCAGTCCGCGAGGGCGGGTTCGGGCCGCCAGAGCCACCGCCCGTCGACCCGCTCGAAGGCGCGACGCCGTAGGTCGAGCAGCGCGGGTCCTTCGCCGAGCACCTGATGGAAGTAGAGGGCGAGGAGGTCGCTGCCGCGCTCCGCCTCGTCGGCGACGTCGCGCCGGCCCGGGAGCGACGTGACGATCGTGAAGGGCAGCCGAGCGCCCTCGAGCAGGCGCGACCGCTCCTCGCAGGCCGAGGCGAACGTGGCGGGGCTCAGGTAGCGCGCGGAGAGTCCACGGACCTCGCGGATGAGCATTCGCGCCGGAATGACATCGAAGAATGCAGGGGACAGGAGGCTCATCATCGGCCCCCACTGGGTATTCTTGACGAGTGACGAGAACATGGGTTTCTCCGCGAGCCGAACCGTAGGGAGCAGCCTCCGACGATTCGAGGCGCCGCATCGATTGCCGCCGATGCATCCCCTGCGCGCACAATTCCGATGCGCGCGGTCAGGATGCGTTGCTGCGAGATGACGAGCGCACCGCGCGGAGCAGAGGACCCCGTCTCGTCACGAAGGGGTAGCCGAGAGGCTTGCAATTTAGAATGATTCTACTTACGTTCCCTCCGCGATGGGAAAGCGGCCGACCACGACGCTCCACTTCGACGCGCGGGCGAAAGAAATGCTCGATGACCTGAAGCGCGCCGGGCTCAAGCTCACGGCGCAGCGCGAGGCCATCGTCCGGCAGTTCGCCAGTGACGTGTCGCACCCGACGGCGCAGGAGCTCTACGACCGGCTTCGCCAGGAGTTCCCGCAGATGAGCTTCGCGACGGTCTACAACACCCTCGACGCGCTCGCCGCTGCCGGCCTGAGCGGCACGCTGCGCCTCGGTCAGGCAGCGCGCTTCGATCCGAACACCGAGCCGCACCACCACGCCGTCTGCGAGTCGTGCGGCGAAATCGGCGACGTCCCCGCCCCGTCGCTCGCCCCCTCGCCCGCCGCGGTCAAGCAGCTCGGCCGCGCGGCGCCGGGCTTTCGCGTGCGCGCCGTCGAACGAATCTACCGCGGCCTCTGCGCCGCGTGCGCCGACAACGACAACGACGCAGCGCCGCACGGAGACATCTCGTGACGAGCTTGAAGTGTGTGAACAAGGAGAGACAGCCATGGCCAAGTCATTGAACGGTTCGAAGACGCACCAAAACCTGAAGGACGCGTTCGCAGGCGAGTCGCAGGCGAACCGCCGCTACCTGTATTTCGCAAAGGTCGCCGACGTCGAGGGCTTCCCGGAGATCGCCGGCAACTTCAAGGAGACGGCGGACGGTGAGACCGGCCACGCGCACGGCCACCTCGACTTCCTGAAGCAGGTCGGTGACCCGGCGACGGGCTTGCCGATCGGCAACACGGAGAAGAACCTTCAGGCCTCGATCAAGGGCGAGACGCACGAGTACGAGTCGATGTACCCGAGCATGTCGAAGACCGCGCGCGAGGAAGGCTTCGACGACATCGCAGAGTGGTTCGAGACCCTCGCGAAGGCGGAGAAGAGCCACGCGGGTCGCTTCACGAAGATGCTCGAGTTGCTCAAGAACTAATTCGCGCCCCGGACCGTCGGAGGGCAGCACCCCTGCCCTCCGATTCCGATTCCGACTCCGACTCCGACTCCGACTCCGACGCCGACGCCGACGCCGACTCCGACTCCGACTCCGACGCCCATGTCCAAGATCGACCCCAAGCCCGAACACCCGCCCGCGACCGGCCCCACCGATCCTCGCTACTTCGACGCGAAGGATCTCGAGGGCGAACTCCGGCGCGTCTTCGAGGTGTGCCACGGCTGCCGGATGTGCGTGAACTACTGCCCCTCGTTCCCCGACATGTTCGCGCGCGTCGATCGCGACATCGACAACGGGGCCACCGGCGCCGAGCGGCTCGACGACAAGGACTTCGCCAGCGTCACGGACAACTGCTGGCAGTGCAAGCTCTGCTACATCAAGTGCCCGTACACGCCCGACGAAGGCCACGAGTGGATGCTCGACGTGCCGCGCCTGCTCACCCGCGAGAAGGTGAACCGCGCGAAGCGAAACGGCGTGACGCTGACCGACACCGTCCTCGGCGAACCCGGCAAGCTCGGCGCGCTCGCGTCCGGCATGTTCTCGCCGATCATGAACCTCGTGAACGCGAACCGGCTGACGCGCAAGATCAACGAGAAGGTGCTGGGGGTCTCGTCGGAGTTCGCGCTTCCCCCCTTCGCGGCTACGACGTTCGAGAAATGGCTGAACCACCACGAGCCGCTGGAAGGCACAGGCAGCGCCGGCACCGTCGCGATGTTCTCGACGTGCACCTGCGACTTCAACTTCCCCTCGGTCGGCGCCAACGCGGTGCGCGTCCTAGAGAAGAACGGCTTCGCCGTCGTCCGCCCGCAGGGGCAAGTCTGCTGCGGCATCCCCAACCTCGACGGCGGTGACGTCGACGCTGCGCGGGCCAAGGCCAAGGCCAACGTGGCGGTGCTTCTCGCGGAGGTCGACGCGGGGCGCAAGATCGTCGTCCCCCAGCCGACGTGCTCCTACGTCATCAAGAAGGAATACCGCGATCTGCTCCCCGGGGCCGACACCGAGAGGGTGGCCGCCCACACGATGGATCTGATGGAATTTTTGGACTCTCTCCGCAAGGAGAAGAAGCTCTCCCTCGATTTCAAGGAGGGGCTCGGCAAGGTCGCCTACCACGCGCCCTGCCACCTCCGCGCGCAGAAGATGGGCATCCCGGGGGCGCGCGTCCTGTCGCTCTTGCCCGACACCGAAGTCGCCGTCATCGAGCAGTGCTCGGCGGTCGACGGCACCTGGGGCATGAAGGCCGAGTATTACGAGGCGGGCCGCAAGTACGCGCAGAAGCTCGTGCGCGGCATCGACGCTGCGGAGCCGGAGATCGTCGTGACCGACTGCCAGCTCGCCGGCCAGCGCATCCTGAAGGAAATGGGCAACAAACCCCTCCACCCGATCGAAACGCTCGCCCGCGCGTACGGCGTGGGTGTCGCGGTGGAGTGACGAGCGGCGGAGCAGTCAACATGAAGCGAGTCGACACCACCGAGATCCTCGGCCTCGGCGAGTACGAAGGGGTTCGCGAGCGTTTCCGCGCGCGCATCATCGAGGAGAAGAAGCTGCGCCGGGTCCGCCTCGGCGACCGCGCCAGCTGCGTCTTCGAGAACCACGATACCGCGCTCTACCAGGTCCAGGAGATGCTGCGGACAGAGCGCATCACCAAGAAGAGCGCCGTCCTGCACGAGATCGCGACGTACAACGAGCTCGTCCCCGGCGACGACGAGCTCAGCGTGACGATCATGATCGAGATCGACGACAAGGACGAGCGGGACACCTTCCTGTCGAAAGCGCTGGGCATGGAGAAGCACGTGCACCTCGTGGTCGCAGGCGACCGCGTCCCGGCGACGTGGGATCCCGAGCGCATCCACGAGGACCACCTCTCGGCCGTCCTTTACCTGAAGTTCCCGCTCGGAAAGGCCCTCGCCGACCGCGTCCGGACCAAGGACGTGAAGATCGCGCTCGCGGTCGACCACCCCGCCTACCAGGCCAGCGTCGACCTCGCGCCCCAGGTGGTGTCCAGCCTGGCGGACGATCTGGAGTGACGAATACCGGGCTGATTTAGCGTCGCGACGTCACCGAAACGCCACACGCTGCCGAAGGTCGAGTAGGCTCCCCGCCGTGATCTGGCTGGTCTTCTTCCTCTCGGGGTTCGCGGCGCTCCTCTACCAGCTCGTCTGGCAGAGGGCGCTCTTCGCCATCTACGGCATCAACATCGAGTCGGTCACCATGGTCGTGACCGCCTTCATGCTCGGGCTTGGCCTCGGGAGCCTGGCCGGCGGCGCCCTGTCGAAGGATTCGCGACGCCCGGTGCTGCTCATGTTCTCCCTGGTCGAGGCGGGAATAGGCACCTTCGGCATCTTCTCGCTCGGCCTGTTCCGCGCGGTGGGCGCGGCCACTCTCGATTTTTCCGCGACGGCGACGGCGGCGGTCACCTTCGGGCTCGTCCTCGTCCCGACGATGCTCATGGGCGGCACCCTGCCCCTCCTCGTGGCGCACGAGGTCCGCGCCTCGGGCAACGTCGGCCGCAGCGTCGGGATGCTCTACTTCGTGAACACGCTGGGCTCGGCGCTCGCGTCGCTCGCCGCCGCCACCTTCGTGATGGGGAGCCTCGGGCAGGCGGGCACGGTACGCCTCGCCGCCGCGATCAACTTCTCCATCGCCGCGGCCATCTACGTCTACGCCGCGCGCAAGAAGTCGGCCGACGCCCGCGCGTCCATCGCGAGCGAGCCCCCCGCGAGCGACGCGGCTTCCGCTGCCCCTGCCGCCTCGCCCGCAGCGCACGCCGACCGCACCGAGCAAGGTGCCACATGAGCCTCGCGCTCGCCTCCGCCATCGCCGCGCTCGCGGGGCTGATCTCGCTCGCGTACGAGATCCTCTGGTACCGCGTCTTCTCGTTCGTCAACAAGGGCTCGCCCATGACGTTCGGGCTGCTCCTCGGCTTCTACCTCCTCGGCATCGCCTTCGGATCGCTCGCGAGCCGCGCGTACTGCAAGAACAAGCGGGCGACGTTCGATCCGGCGCAGCTCCGCGCGCTGGCGGGCTTCGTCTTCTTCGCGCAGCTCCTGTCGTTCTCGGTCATCCCGTTCCTCTCCTGGATCGCCACCAAGACGTCGTGGACGGTGGCCCTCGCCCCGGTCGGCCTGTCGGCGATGCTCCTGGGCGCCGCGCTCCCTCTCGTCGCCCACTTCGGCATCGCCCCCGACGAGCGCGCCGGCGCGCGGCTCTCCTACGTGTATCTTGCAAATATCGTCGGCTCCGCGTGCGGGAGCCTCGTCGTCGGGTACGTGCTGCTCGACGTGTGGCCCCTCGAGAAGGTGTCGCTCGCCATCGCGATGACGGGCTTCTTGCTGGTCGCCGGGCTGCTCGTCGCCGGCAAGGCGCGTGGCCTCCGCGGAGCCGGCGCGTGGATGGCGCTGGTCGCCGCCGGCGCCGGCACGTGGGCGTCGAGCCCTCGCGCGTTCGACCGCGTCTGGGAGAAGCTGCAATACAAGACGGAGCTCTCCCTTGGTTTCCGCTTCGCCGAGATCGTCGAGAACAAGAGCGGCGTCATCACCGTCACAGGCAGCGGCGAGGTGTTCGGCGGCGGCGCGTACGACGGCATCTTCAACGCCGGCGTCCGTTACGACCGCAACGGCATCTTCCGGACCTACGCGCTCGGCGCGATGCGGCCGGAGTACCACGAGGCGCTCATGGTCGGCCTCGCGTCGGGCTCGTGGGCGCAGGTCGTCGTGAGCTTGCCGACGATCAAGCACCTGACGATCATCGAGATCAACCCTGGCTACCTGAAGCTCATTCGCGAGCGCCCCGAGGTCTCGTGGCTCCTGGACGATCCGCGCGTCGAGATCGTCATCGACGACGGACGCCGCTGGATCCAGCGCCACCCCGACCGCAAGTTCGACCTCGCCGTCATGAACACCACGTGGCACTGGCGCGGGCACGCAACCAATCTTCTGTCGGTCGAGTACATGAGCCTCGTGCGGCAGCACCTGGAGCCCGGCGGGGTCTTTTTTTACAACACGACCCACTCCGAGGACGCGATGAAGACGGGGCTCACCGTCTTTCCGTACGGGATGCGCATCTACAACTGCATGGCGGTGAGCGATCAGCCACTGGCGCTCTTGCGCGACAAGTGGCGGGAGCTGCTCCTGGGCATCCGCATCCACGGTGAGCCGGCGCTCGACCTCACGCAGGAGTACGATCGCGGGCGGATGGACGAGCTGCTCGAGCTCGTCGATTCGCTCGAGGAGCAGCCGCCGTCGCGCGAGGGGCTCGAGACGAAGGACAGCATGCTCGCGCGCTTCACAGGCGCGCGCGTCATCACCGACGACAACATGGTCCCCGAGTGGAGGGACCCGCTGAAAGAGCAGCTCGCGAGGTAGTCTGCCCGCTCGCGCCGAGGAGCGCGCCGCTCGTCAGGGATTGATCGCGGTCAAGAACGTGTGGGCGCCGTCGTACTTCTTCACCTCGTCGGTGAACGAGAGGCGCATCGCGAAGGCGAAGGTGTCGCCCGCGGCGGGCGGGGTGACCGTGATGCTCGCGAACTTCTTTTCGCCGGGCGCCAGCGTGACGCCGCCGAGGTCCACCGTCGCGAGAGGGGTCACCTTGCCGTTCGTTTGAGCCTGACCGAACTGGCTCACCGTCGCCGGTTGAAGGGTCGCCGAGAAACTGTTCAGCGTGCGCGTGAGGGTCGCGTCGGTGTTCTCCAAGGTGAGCGCGATCGTGGTCGCCGCGCCGGCCTTGAGGGCGCCGTCGTAGGTGCCATACACGCGCACCGAGTGGCCGTAGGGGTCGAAGACGAACGCGTTGGGCTTGCCGCTCGCGGCGTCGCTCCGACGGTAGGTGCCCTGCCCGAGGACGACGAGATCGTCGAAGAAGCCGGGCACCATGGCGGCCTGAAAGCCCGGTCCGTACCCGGACGGGCACGCGCTCCGGCTGGCGTCCTGGGGAAGGAGGGTGTCGCGATCGAAGGAGACGAACCCACGCCGCGGGCAAGCGCCGCCACCGTACGTGGCGGCGAATCCCCCGCTCTGGTCGAAGACCACCGACTCGGGGGTGATGGCGACGTCGAAGGCGTTCGTCTTCTTCCAGTTGGCCCCCACGAGCGCGGCGAAGCCGGGGGAGACGGCCACGTTCGGCAGGTTGTCGGTCGGCGAGACCGACGGGGTCGTGCCGGGCGTCCTGGAGAACGTGTACGGGCCGATCTGCAGGTACTCCTTCGTGGTCGACGTGAACGTGAAGTGAAGCACGCTAGGCAGGTTCTCCTGCCCGCCCAGGTGCGTGGCGCCGGCGACCGCGCCATCGAGGCAGACGACGCCGCTGTTGTCGTCGATCGCGGCGAAGTTCCAGTGACCGCTGTCCACGCGGGCGCCCGTCGTACCGGTCCCCGAGTAGCCGGGGGGCACTTCGAGCGAGTAGGTGCCTCCAGCGTCGAGCGTCAGCGAGGTGCAGTCCCGACCACCGCAGTACTGATACGACCAGGCGCTGCTCGCGAGGGTCACGAAGAGCGATCTGCGCGTAGCCGCCGTCGCCGACGGGGACGCGAAGCTCGTGCACGAGACGGACGCCGGAGCGACCGGCGGTGCGCCGCTGGCGTTGGCGGAGCTGGTAGAGGAGGACGTGTGGCCCCCGCAGGCAGCGGCGAGGGCGGCGAGGGCGTAACCGGCAGCGGGCAGGAGGACACGGCGCATTTGGCGGCACTGTAGAGCAAGCGACGTGCCCGACCTGGGAGCGCGAAATCGCGCGGATTTGGGGGGGGTGCGGTGTGCCACGACGTGCCGGGCTCGCATGCGGCGCCATTGTTCGGTAGGAGACGTGGTGTGCTCCGCTACGAACGCCCGGTCCGGTTCGAGGACGTCGACGCCGCCCAGATCCTCTTTTTCCCGCGGTTCTTGGGGTACTGCCACGAGGCGATGGAGGCGCTGTTCGAGGCCCTCGATGGGGGCTACGTCCGGCTGATCCGGGAGCGCAAGATCGGCCTCCCCGCCGTCCACGTAGACGCCGACTTCACGGCTCCCCTCACCTACGGCGACGTCGCGCGCATCGACGTCACCGTCCCTCAGATCGGTACGACGTCGTGCACGCTCCTCTACACGATCACGCGCGCCAGGGACGGCTTGCTCGCAGCAACCGTCAAGCACGTGTGCGTGGTGAGCGATCTCACCACCCTCACCAAGCTCCCCATCCCCGCCGACGTCCGCGCGGTCCTCCTCCAGCACGCGCCGCAGGGCGCAGATTGGGTAGGACCGGGGCTACGCTGACGCGGCGGACCGGGGCTACGCGGAGGCGGCGTCGGGGGTGGGCTCGGCGGGATCGGGGGGCGGGGCGAGGACGAAGCGCGCGGGGTCGTCGCCGCTCTTGATGATGCGGCGCACGTGGAAGAGCATGTAGAGGCCGAAGAGGAAGAGCGCCGTGCACTCCCACTGTGCGGGCGTGAGGCTGGCGTAGCGCGGATCGGCGCCGTCGATGTCGCGCACGCGGAGAAAATCCATCGCGAACCGAACGGGGGCGTAGGTGACCGCCGTGACGATGACGTACGTGCCGGTGGCAAGCTTGCGTCGCCAGGTGAACGCCAGCAGCGTGGCAAGCACGACGGTGAACATGAGCTCGAGGAGGCCGAGATCGTATTGCGGGCGGTTGCCCATGATGAGCTCGATCGGTCCGTAGTGCGTGCTCGGTCCGCGCCCGTACGCCACCGCGAAGATCGCGTCGGCGGGCGCGTACGCGCCGGGGTGATCGTGCACGACGGTGCAGCCGCTGCGGCCGAAGACCCATGCGACCGGGAACACGGAGAGGATGAGGTCCGCGAACGGCAGGATCGGCTGCACCTCCTTGCGCTTGTAGGGCCACGAGAGGTTGACGGGCCCCACCTTCACGGTGCGCGTTCCGAAGTACTTCCACAGGACGATGCCGATCAAGGCGCCCGTGAAGCCGCCGAACGAGCTGAGCCCCTCCCAGAGCATCAGCAGCGAGTAGGGGCGCTTCAGGATCTCCTCGGGGTGGTAGAAAATCTCGTCGAGGACGTGGCCGCCGATGAAGCCGGCGACGAGCATCCAGGTGATAAACGAGTTGAGCTTGTCGAGATCGTACCCGCGGGTGCGCGCGCGGCGCGTCGCCAGCGCGGTGCCGATGATGACCCCGGTGGCGACCAGGAGCCCGAACGGGTGGAGCGTCAGGCCCAGGATCTTCAGGTCGGGGACGTGGATGTACGGGATCATCGAAGGGCCCTCCTTCTAGCGCACTTTTTCGGGCCTTGGGCCGCGGATCGCCACGACGTCGGGCTGGCCTGCGGCGTTGCCCCAGTGGACGATGGCCGTCCAGCCATCGCACGCGCGATGAAGGAGCTCGCCGTCCGCGCGCGGCTGGGTGCACCGCGCCTCGGGCAGGCGGGCCTCGAGCGCGCCGGCCAGGAGCTCCTGCGCGTGGAGGGCGGCTTCGGAGCGGTGGTTCGGGGAGGAGGCATCGAGGGGACGGACGAGGTCGGCCTCGTCCCACCGCACGAACAGATCGGGCCCCTCGATCCTTCCCTCGACGACGCCCCCGGCGTCCGCGAGCGCGCGGACCGCGACGGTGGCGACGCGCGACTGGCGCCCCTCCGGCGACGGGACCACGAAGAAGTAGTCCGCCTCGCGCCGGGAAGGCACCGTCCCCCACGTCACCGGCGCCTCGCCGCCCAGCACCCGCCGTAGCGCGGGCGGCGTGTCCTCGATACGTGCGCCATACACGCCGTCGGCGAGGAGCGCCCCCGTCGCTGCGAGGATCGCCTCCCCGAGCGCCCTGCGGCGCGAGGCCGCCCCCTCGAGCTTCGCCTCGGTGCGCCGCGCGTCGCGGAGCAAGTGCGCCGTCGCGAGGTCTTCCACTTTCATCGAGTACTCGACGAGGAGCGCCATCGCAGCGGCGGCATGGGGGCCGTTCGGCAAGTCGACGAGGTACTCGCGCGCCTTGTCGCGTGAGGCCTGCGACGCCTCGAAGAACGCGGGCTCTTCCGCCTCGAAGACCAGCTTCACCTCAGTCGCCCATTCGCCGTCGGGGTGAGCCTCGAGGTACTGCGCCGCGCGCGCCAGGCGAAGCCCTTCCGCCACGGCGACGCGGAACGCGCGGTAGTCGCGGAAGTCGGCGTCGTCCGCGACGAGCTGCCGCCCCATCGCGCAACCGAGCTGCGCCGTGGCCGCGAGAAGGCCTGCCCATGCGAGCGCCCCGCGCCCCCCCCGCGCACGCGCACGGATCACGGCGAGCCCTCGCGGCAGAACTCGCACTCGCTGGGGACGACCGGGGCGCCGTCGTCGACGTAGGTTGCGTAGTCGCCGCACGACGCCGCGAGGAGCGCGTCGAGGCACACCTCGCCGTCGTGCCGGAGCGGGCGGCACGTCGTCGGAAAGACGGAGTCGGCCGGGGCTTTCCCATCGCACGCGCGTGCGCAGCGCGCGGTGGCCAGCCCGCACGCGGTGCACCTCCGGCAATCCACCACCTTGCGGCCGTGACCGAACGCCGCCTCGTCGAGCTCCGTTGCCGTGCGCCCGCAGCCGCCGACGTCGCCGACGGTGGGGCCGGTGCCGAACACCAGGAACAGCGCCGCGCCGACGACGAGCGTGCGGCGCGGGATCACGGGAGCACCTCGTAGGCGACGATCACGCCGAGCTGCGCGGAGAGCACCGGGTATGCCGGCGTTGCGACCTCGCGCGTGCCGGCGCCGTAGAAGAGATCGCCCACGATCTCCGCGGCGACGCCGAGGCCTGCCCGCGGAAAGAACACGCCGCCGCCGCCCGTCTCGAAGCCCCACGTCGCGGCCGGCGAGAGGACGATCGGCAACCCCGCGCGCCCGTACACGGCCCACCGGGTCCACCTGTGCCATGCGAGGTACGACGGCGTGAGGACCGCCTGGCGGACCCCCTCCACGGCCAACGACATCCGGAGCGCGAGCCCGTGCTGCAGACCCGAGGGCGCGCCGAGTGTCGCCGCCAACCCCACGTCGGCATACGCGGACGTGCGCGACACGCTCTCTGCGCTCGAACCGAGCGGCGTCGCCAGGCGGTAGGGATTGTTGAAGCGCAGACCGTCCCCCACGAACGTCGTCGCGAAGAGCTGCGCGTAACCTGGCTTGGTCGCGAGGACGGGGGGCTCCTCGGCGCCTGCGTGCGCGCTGATCAGCACGAGGACGCCGACGGGCAGCACGACGCTCATCGCTCCCGGCCGCTTCACCGGCCGGAGCATATCAACTCCGGTCGACGCGCACCTTCGGCTTCGCCCCGAGGATGGCGAGCTGCCCGCACGCGGCGCTCACCTCGTCCCCACGGCGGCGCCGGATGAAGCACGAGTAGCCGGCGTCGCAGAGGATGCGCTGGAACGCGAGCACCCCGGCGAGATCGGGCGGACCCAGCGTCGACGCCTCGATCGGATTCATCGGGATGAGGTTGATCTTCACCTGCAGCCCGCGGAGAAGCTTGACGAGCTTCTTCGCCTCCTCCGGCGCGTCGTTCTTGCCTGCGACCAGCGTGTACTCGATCGTGATGCGGCGACGGCGAGGCAGCGGATACGCACGCAGAGCGTCCATCAGCTTGGCCAGGGGGTACTTCTTGTTGATCGGCATGAGGCGCGTGCGCGTCTCGTCGTCGGCGGCGTGCAGCGAGATCGCAAGGCCCACCTGCCCGGCGAAGTCCTCGCCCAGGCGCGCGATCTCGGGCACGAGGCCGCTGGTCGAGACGGTGATGCGCCGCGACGACAGGCCGATGCCCTCGGCGTGGGTGAGCAGCCGCAACACGCGCGCGGTGGCGTCGTAGTTGTGGAGCGGCTCGCCCATGCCCATGAAAACCACGTTGCGGAGCTGCTCGCGCGCGTCCAGACGCGACTTGCCGAGGAGGACCTGGGCGACGATCTCCTCCGACGTCATCTGCCGCTTCAGCCCCGCGACGCCGCTCGCGCAGAAGACGCAGCCCATCGCGCAGCCGACCTGCGTCGAGATGCACTGCGTGACCCGGATCGGGCCGTCTTTTTCGGGCGACTCCGGCGCCTCATCCTCGTCGTCCACGGCCGCGGCGGCGTCGGCGTCCTCTTCTACGGGGCTCGGAAGATCGCTGCGCCCGCCGGTGACGCTGGGGATGAGCACCGTCTCGACCGTCGCGCCGTCCTTCATGCGCACGAGGAGCTTGCGCGTATCGTCCTGCGCGCGCCGCTCCTGCACGATCTCGAGCACCGGGCCGACGCCCGCCTCCGCGAGCTTCGTGCGCAGGGCCTTCGGCAGATCCGTCATCTGCTCGGGATCGGTGATCCCGCGGTTGTGGAGCCACTTGAAGACGGACTTGCCGTGGAACGAGCGCCCGCCCAGCGGCAGGACGGCCTGCGCCCACTCCTCGGGCAAGCGCCCAAGCGGTCCAACGTCGGTCTTGCCGTAGGGGGGGGGTGCCACGGCCTGCTTCACTCGCCCGCGAACGCGGCGGGGCCGATGTACTTCATCGGGATGGATCCGAGCGAGAGCAGCCGATCGTGAAAGCGCACGAGGTCGAACCGCTCCTTCTCCTTCGCCTTCACCCGCTCGCGCAGCTTCAGGATCGCGAGCTTGCCGTAGGTGTACGAGAACATGTTCGCCGGCCAGGTCACGCCGCGACGCGCCTCGATCTTGGCCGCCTCGGTGGACTGGAGCGCGTTGTCCTCGAGGTACTTCACCGCCTGCTCGAACGTCATGCTCCCGTCGTGGAGCCCTACGTCGATCACCACACGCGCGGCCCGCTGGAGCGCGGAGCGCAGGTAGAACACGCGCATTCGCACCGGATCAGGCGTCGTGTAACCCTCGTCGAGGACCGCTTGCTCGCAGTAATGCGCCCACCCCTCGCCCGTCACCGAGCTCCAGAACACCTTGCGCACCTTCGAGCCGACGTCCCGGATGTGAAGGTACTGGAGGTAGTGCCCGGGGATGGCCTCGTGGATGCTCACGTTCTCGAGGGCGCCATGGGCGTGGAAGTGGAGGAGCCCCGCGCGACGCTCTGCCGGCATCGACGGGTCGGGGGTGTTCACCTCGAACTGCGCGTCGCTGACCGCGTCGAGGGGCCCCGCCGCGTTCAGGCTCGCGAACGAGGTCCCGCGCTTGTGCGGCGGCGTCTGGACGATCGTGAGCCGGGCCCGGTCCCACGGCACGGTCACGAACTTGTGCCCGCGCAGCCACTCCTCCACGCCCTTGTTCGCCGTGCGGTAGTCCTCGAGCACCTTGTCGGCCTTCGGGGTGTCCTCCTGCATGCGAACGACGAGCTTCGCGCGGGTCTCGCCGGGCTTGCCCGAATCGGCGAGCACCTTGTCGAGCTCCGCGGTCAGGCGCGCGATCTCGGCCTCGCCCATCTTGCGCACGTCCGCGGGTGACTCCCCCACCCCGTCGCGCAGGCGGGCGAGCGTCGACCAAGCCTCGACGCCGACGCCTGCATTCTGCAAGGACGCGGGGGCGAACGCCCTCGCGACGTCGGCGGAGTACGCCTCGAGCGCCGCTGCGGCCAGATCGGCGCTCTTCTTGAGGCGCGCCTTCAGCGCCACGTCGCCGGCGAGATCCTTCGCGTCGACGCTGGCGTAGCCGTCGCGCAGCGATCGGGCCAGAGCGCCCGCGCCGATGAGCATGTTCTCGACGCCGGCTCGCACGGGCGTCTTGATGCGCTCGCGCGCGGTCTTCAGCAGCGTCGGGACCTGCGCGAGCCGTTCGTCGAGGGCGTTCAAGCGATCGTGCGCCGGCGCGTACGGGTGCGACATGAGCGACGCGACGCCGAGGCCTACGACGTTCAGGATCCACGACGGATCGCGCTCGATGGGCCGGATCACCTTCGCCTCGAACGCGTCGGCCTCGAGCGCGTCGGCGAGGAGGAGCGCGTCCAGGCGCGGCCGGTCGGTCTCCGCGTCCGTGACGTTCGCCATCTCCGGCGCCGCCGCGGAGATGACACGGAGCCCCTGCGCCCGAGCACGGAAATCCTCCACCACCCGCGCGGCACCCGCCTCGGTGACGTCCGGCCACTGCGAGTCGAAGCGGTGCTCTCCGACGCGGGACGCGTTGGTCGGCCGCGCGACGAAGTAGGCCTCGAGACTCTGCGCGATGGCCGTCCGATAGAGCTCCGGCTCGAACGCGGCGCCGCCCGGCCTCTCCTCCCTGACCGCCGCGACGGGGGCCTCGTCGGGACGGGCGCTCGTGGGCGGCGGGAGCTTCGGGGTGGGCACCGCCGCGCAGCCGAGGGTGACGGCCAGCGCAGCGCTGGCCAGCGCGAGGGGGCAGCGTTTCATCGGCGCGGAGCTTAGCAGAGGCGCGTGGCCTGCGCTCCGACGGCTCAGAGGGCGTCGGAAAGGCCGCGTCGTCGTCGTCAATTCGTGGACACCCTCTCAGCCGCTCCCCGTCGGGGATTCTGGAGCGGCTCGCTCCGCCTTCTTCGCCTCTTCCCAGTAGCCGTCCAGGACCGCGAGCGGGATCGTCGTGTGGCCCGGCTCGGTCGGGTCGCCCCAGCCTGCGTGTTTCTCGTGGACGCGCTTCTCGACGTGCGCGAAGCGTCTGGTGAACTTGTCGATCGTGCGCCGTAGCGCGCCTTCGGCGTCGACGTCGAGGTGGCGCGCCAGGTTGACGAGCGCGAAGAGCACGTCGCCGAGCTCCTCCTCTACGTGGGCCTTGTGTGCCTTCTGCTCCGCGTCCGGCGTCTTGGCCAACGCGTCCATGGCGTGGAGCAGCTCCCCCATCTCCTCGTCGACCTTGGCGCGCGAGCCCGACGGGTCGTCCCAGTCGAAGCCCACGCGCGACACCTTCTCGCCGATGCGCTGGGCGCGCGTCAACGCCGGCAGGCTGCGCGGCACGCCGCCGAGAATTCCCCGACCCTTCTTCTCTGCCGCCTTGATCTTCTCCCAGTTGCGAAGAACCTCGTCGGCGGTCTTCACGTCGAGGTGCCCGAACACGTGCGGGTGCCTGCGCACCAGCTTCTCGACGATGCCGCTCACGACGTCGTCGAGCGCGAACGATCCCTCGGCGCGTGCCAGCTCGGCCTGGAAGACGATCTGGAGCAGGAGATCGCCGAGCTCCTCGGCGTGCGCCGCGCGATCGTTCGTCTCGATCGCGTCGATGACCTCACACGCCTCCTCGAGGGTGTACTTTCGCAGCGTCTCGAAGCTCTGTTCGCGGTCCCACGGGCAGCCGTCCGGGGCGAGGAGGCGCCGCATGACTCCGACGAGGCGGGTGATCGTCGTACCGTCCTGGTCCGTGAGCGGCGGCACCGGCCGCGGGGTGTCCTCGTCGAACCTCGGCAGTTTCTCGTCCGTCATGTGCCCTGCGTGTAGCACGTTCGGGTACAGTGAGAAGTGAGCCAATGACCGACGTCGTCCAGCTCCACCCGACCCCGCCGGAGGCGCCGAGGCCGCCCCAGCCGCCGCAGACCACGCTGACGTTCCGGCGCGTGATGATGTTCCTCGGCGTCGCCCTTGCGATCGGCCTCGCGTACCTGCTCCGCGGCGTCCTCGTCCCCCTGTTCCTCGCGTTCCTCCTCGCGTACGCGCTCGATCCGTTCGTCGATCGCCTCGAGGTGGTGAAGGTCCCGCGTCCGCTCGGCGCCATCCTGGTGATGGTCGGCATCTTCAGCCTCCTGCTCGTCCTCGTCATCTTCGGCATCCCGCTCCTTCTGGACGAGCTGCGCGTCGCGGCGACGGACTTCCCCGAGCAGTTCAAGCGCTTCGAGTCGCGGATCGATCCGTGGATGTGGCAGCAGTTCCACGTTCGCCTCCCGCACACCATGAACGAGCTGGGGCGCGAGCTCGTCGCGCGCTTGCAGGGGCAGTTCCCGAACATGGCTGCGGCGGCGTCGTCCGCCCTGTTCGGCACGCTCAGCTACGTCGCCCTCATCCTGAGCGCGCTCATCGTCCCCGTCTTCGCGCTCTATCTGCTCATCGACTTCGATCGCATCGTGAGCCGGGTCGGCGAGCTCGTCCCGCGCCGCTGGCACCCGCCGGTCGCGGACGTCGCCAAGCAGATCCACCGGACGCTCGGCGGCTACGTCCGCGGGCAGCTCACGGCGAACATCGTCCTGGCGGCGCTGTACGCGACCGGCCTGCGCCTCGTCGACATCCGGCTCGCGGTCCCCATAGGGATCCTCACCGGCATGCTCGCCTTCGTCCCCTACATCGGCTTCTCCATCGGGCTGCTCCTCGCGCTCTCGATGTCGCTCCTCGATTGGCACGGGCCCGGCCCGGTGCTGGGCGTGATCCTGGTCATGGGGAGCGTTCAGGCGCTCGATGGCATGGTGATCACCCCGCGCATCGTCGGGCGCAGCGTCGGCCTCGCGCCGCTGGAGGTGCTCGTCACGATGATGGCGGCGGCCAGCCTGTTCGGGTTCCTAGGGGTCCTGCTCGCGGTGCCCCTCGGCGCCGTCGTGAAGATCCTGGTGACGCGCGCGGTGCGGGCGTACCTGGCCTCTGATTTCTACCACAAGGCCCCCGAAGACCTGCGAAGAGCGTGACCGTGCCATGAGCGAAGTCCTGATCGAAGACAGCGCGCGAACCCGGATCGTGTCGCTGAACCGCCCCGAGGCGCGCAACGCCCTCACCCGCGGCGTCATCCGGGGGCTCACCGCGGCGCTGCTCGAGGCCGCGAACGATCCGGAGATCCGCTGCGTCATCCTGACCGGCTCCGGCGGCCACTTCTGCGCGGGCGCCGATCTGCGCCGTAACCTCGCCGACGATCCGGAGATGATGGAGAAGCTCGACCAGTACATGGACGAGTACCACGCGCTGATCCGCGCGGTCGTCCGCTGCCCCAAGCCCACGGTGGCGATGCTCGAGGGGGCGGCGGTCGGATTCGGCGCCGACCTCGCCCTCGCCTGCGACTTGCGCGTCGCGAGCACGACGGCGTACGTGCAGGAGAAGTTCGTCAAGATCGGGCTCATGCCCGACGGCGGAGGCACCTTCTGGCTCCCCCGCCTCGTCGGCACCGCGCGCGCGATGCAGATGATCCTGCTGGCGCAGAAGCTCGAGGCCCCGGAGCTCGCGTCGCTCGGTCTCGTCGTCAAGGTCGTCGCCCCGACCGAGGTGCGAGCCGCGGCGATGGAGGTGGCACGCGAGCTCGAAGCGGGCCCGCCGCTCGCCTACGCGGCGATCAAGAGCGCGCTCTACGCGAGCTGGGGCGATCTCGAGGACGCGCTGCGCCGCGAGCGCGAGGGGCAGCTGAAGCTCCTGAAAACGAACGACGTCATCGAGGGAATCATGGCGTGGTCGCAGAAGCGCGAGCCGAAGTTCGAGGGGAAGTAGCCGCGAAACACGCGGGCGGCTCAGCGGCCTGCAAAGTACCGCTCGCCGCCGTCGCACGCGATCGTCACCACGAGCCCCGGCAGGCGGCCGGCGAGCTCGCACGCGACGTGGAGGTTCGCCCCCGACGACGGGCCCACGAGGATTCCCTCCTCGCGCGCGCACCTTCGCGCCATCTTCTCGGCGGCCGCGTCGGTGACCGTGACGATCTCGTCCACGACGCTTCGATCGAGGTTCTTCGGTACGAAGCCCGCGCCGATGCCCTGGATCCGGTGCAGCCCCGGCTTGCCGCCGCTCAGCACAGGGCTGCTCGCCGGCTCGACGGCGACGATGCGCACTGCAGGCCGCGCCCGTTTCAGCGCGCGACCGACGCCGGTGATCGTGCCGCCGGTCCCGACGCCGGCGACGAAGGCCGCGAGGTCGTCGCCCGCGTCGTCCAGGATCTCGCGCGCCGTCGTGGCCTCGTGCGCAGCAGGGTTCGCCGGGTTCTCGAACTGCCGCGGCATGAAGGCGCCCTCCGTCTCGGCGAGCAGCGCCTCCGCCCTCTCCACGGCGCCCGCCATGCCGAGCGCGGCGGGGGTGAGCAGGATCTCGGCGCCGTACGCGCGCATCACCTGGCGGCGCTCGAGGCTCATGTCCTCGGGCATGACCAGCGTGCACGCGTACCCGCGCACGGCCGCGATCATCGCGAGCGCGATACCCGTGTTGCCGCTCGTAGCCTCCACGATCGTGCTGCCGGCGCGAAGTGCGCCGCTCGCCTCCGCCGCGCGCACCATCGCGAGCGCCGGGCGATCCTTGATGCTACCCCCGGGGTTCTTCAGCTCGAGCTTCGCGGCGACGTTCGGCGCCAGCCGCGTAAGCCGGACGAGCGGCGTTCCGCCCACCGCGTCGAGGAGCGAGCGTGCGGTCATCCGGTCCGCTCGCCGATCGCGTCGCCCAGCAGATACGCACGCAGCGCGGCCGGATCTCCGAAGCGACCCAGGCCGATCATGAGCTTGGCCAGCGCGGCCTCCACCGTCATGTCGCCGCCGGAGATGGCTCCCGCCGCCTCCGCA
This sequence comes from Myxococcales bacterium, assembly GCA_025359105.1. Taxonomy (GTDB): domain Bacteria; phylum Myxococcota_A; class Polyangia; order Polyangiales; family Polyangiaceae; genus JANYHK01. Next base: position 76,858 of record JANYHK010000074.1, read on the forward strand.
GCCGCGCCCCCTTCGTAGCGGGACATCTCGACGAAGCCGTGTGGGCACTGCGAAACGACCAGGACGGGCACACCCTTCTCGCGCGCCTCGGCGAGCGCCCCGATGAGTGAGCCCGTCAGGTGCGGCAGGTTCCCTGTCCCGTACGCCTCGAGGACGAGGCCCTTCACCCCGATCCGCACGGCGCCGCGAATGAGCGCCGGATCGAGGCCGGGAAAGACGCGGATGGCGAGGACCCGCGGCTCGAGGCGATCGTCGAACGGCGCGAGCGGCGCCGCGGCGCGTACGTGCGGGGCGACCTCGATCGAGATGCCGAGCTCGACGAGCGGCGCGGCGTTCGGCGACTCGAACGCGTCGAACGCCCACGCGTCGCGCTTGGTTGCGCGCGCCCCGCGCAGCGCCCGCGACGAGAAGGCGATGGACACCTCGGGCACCGGCAAGGTCGCGATGAGCGCGGCGTCGACGAGGTTCTCGCGCGCGTCGGTCCGCGCCTCGAGCAGCGGCCGCTGGGCGCCGGTGAGGACGACCGGCTTCGGCAGCGGCCCCAGCATCAGCGCGAGCGCGCTCGCCGTGTACGCCATCGTGTCCGTCCCGTGGACGACCACGATCCCGTCGTGCGCGTCCTCCGCGAGCGCGCGATGCACCTCACGGGCGAGCGCGACCCAGTCGCCGGGTTGCATGTCCCCCGAGTCCAGGTTGAAGAGGATGCGCGTCTCGATCTCGGCGACGCGCCCCAGCGTCGGCAGCTCACCGAGCAAATCGCGCCCGTATACATCCGGCGACAACGCGCGCCCGCCGTCGCTCGGCCGCATCATCACGGTCCCGCCGGTATGAATGAACAAGATCCGGGGCACGAATATGGACCTTACAGGTGGCCGTCGTGCAACGCACGACTTCGCCGAAGGGCGATGCGGGGAGATCGGCGCTTCGCGCTGCGCGGAGCGACGAGGGGGCGCCAGCCCCACCAAACCGACGTGTTTTTTGGGCGCCAGCCCCACCAAACCGACGTGTTTTTGGGGCTCTCCGGCCCCGCCCGCTAGTGGGTCGCTCCAGTCGCTTGCCCGTTCCGGTCAAACGACTTCCGCTCTAAAACACCCGGGAGTCGACCTTGATGGTGTCGCCTGCCTGGAGCGGGATGTCCCCCTGCGCGCCGTCGGTGATGGCGTCCACGCTGATCTTCGCGGTGACCGAGCTCGCCCCGCTGCGCCGCGTCAGGACGACGTGATCGCTGTCGGCGATGTTGGTGAACCACCCCGACTGCCCCAGCGCGTCGACCAGGCGCATCCCCTCGGTCCACGGCAGGCTGCCCGGCTTGGCGACCTGGCCGATGACGCTGATCTTCTTGGAGTTGTACTGCTTCACGACGAGGGAGAGCTGCGGGCTCGTCAGAATACGGTTCTCCACGAGCTTCGCCTTGAGCACCTGCACGACGTCGTGCGGCTCGAGCCCGCTCACTTGCACGCGCTCGACGTAGGGAAAATCGATGCTCCCGTCGGGCTGGACCCGGAACTCCTTCGGCAGGTTCGGTTCGCCCACGACGAACACGTCGAAGACGTCCCCAGGCCCCAGCGTCGTGCTCGCGCCCGCCGGGGGGAGGTTGGTAGGCGGACCGGGTCGCGCGCCGCGGCAGCCGACGACGACAAGCGGCAGCAGGACACCCAGGACCCGGAAGGAGACTCGCACGCCGTCTTGGTGGCGCGCGTCCGCCTCCGCGTTCGACGCCTGCTCTACCGGTGGGTCGCTGCCGCCCTAAAAGACGCGCGCCTCGACCTTGATCGTGTCCCCCGCCTGGAGCGGGATGTCGGCCTGCGCGCCGTCGGTGATGGCGTCGACGCTGACGGTGACGGTGACCGTCTTCTCTTTCGAGACGTGGCGCGTGAGGATGATGTGGTTGCTGTCGGCGATGTTGGTGAACCACCCCGACAGCCCGATCGCGTCGACGAGCTTCATCCCCTCGGTCCACGCGATGCTGCCCGGCTTGGCGACCTGGCCGATGACGCTGATCTTCTTCGAGTTGTACTGCTTGACGACGAGCGACACCTGCGGCGCGCTCAGGATCTTCTTCTCGACGAGCTTTGCCTTCAGCAGGCTCACGATGTCCTGCGGCTCGAGGCCGCTCACGGCGAGGCGGTCGACGTACGGAAAATCGATCGTTCCATCGGGCTGGACGCGGTACTCCTTCGGCAAGTTCGTCTCGCCGACGACGTACACCTCGAACACGTCACCGGGCCCGACCGTCGTGCTCGGTGTGGCGGCGGGAAGGTTCGTCGGCGCCGGCGGTCGCGACCCTCGGCACCCGATGGTCACGAGGACGACGACCGCAAGCAGCGAGAGAAGACGTACGGCGCGGGCGAGCATTGAGCTTCCGTCTGGCTTGCTTGGTGGCGTGGCGTTCCCCAGCTAGAGGAACCAGCGCACGCCGAGGCTAGCCTGGAAGCGCTTCCAGCTCATGTCGTAGACGCCCGTCTGCGTCGCGCTGATTTGCACGGGGAGCTGCGTGCTGCTGACGTTCTGCATGTAGTTGAACGTCGCGTTCAGGCCGAGCGATTCGAGAATGCGGTACTCGGTGAACAGGGTCCCGTCGAGGCGGACGTCGGTGAACTTCGAGTGGACGAGCCCTCCGGTGCCGCCAGGCGTCGCGCCGCCGGGGTTGATGTAGACGTCCGGGTATTCCACGGCGCCGACCCCGCCCTCGAGCGAGATGAGGGCGCGACCGGCGAAGAAGTACGCGACCTTCGCGTAGCCGCGATCGCTTCCGTAGAAATCGCTGAAGTAGCTGTTCTGGTAGTCGCGGATGTACCCGAGCGCGATCGACGACAGCGTGAGGGACGCGTCGCTCACGTCCCCACCGGGAGCGTTGGCGGTCGGGAAGAATTTGAACTCCGCCTGGCCGATGATGCTGTCGTATTGCGACACGCGCGCGTCGCCGCCGGGGCGGTAGAAGCTCGCGCCCCAACCGGCCATGCCGAGGAACGCGACGCGAGGCGTGATGAGGCCGGACATACCGAGCCTCGCGCGGGTCGGCGTCGAGTCGTGCAGCGCGTTTACCGCGCGATTGGACTGCGAGTACCCGAGGAAGCTGAGGCTGGCGTCGTAGAGGAACGCGGTGCGCGGCCGGAACTTCCAGCGCCCCTTCGTGAGGATCGAGTGCGTGACGTTGTTGAACGGCGTCCCATTGGAGCTCTCGAAGAGTGCCCCCTGAACCTGGTAGCCGAGGCGCCAGTCGAGGGTGCCGCTGTTCGGCGTCGCGATGACGTCGCCGCCTACGGCGAGCGTGTCGCGGTTGAACGACAGATCGGGGTTACCGAGGACCGTCGGCTGGATGGTGCGGTCGTAGAGGCCGTGGACACTGAAGCTCCAGGGTCGCGTCGGAAGAATGTCGAGGCGGGCGTCGGCGTGACCGGAGAGGTTGCGCTGATCGCGGAGCTCTTGCACTCCGATGAACTCGCGGTACGTCGCCGCGATGCCTCCGCGGAACGAGACGGAGGGAGGGGCGCCGGCGGGTCCGGTGTTCCGCTGCGGGCCGAGCGTCGATACGGAGAGGGAGGGCGTGATCCGGAACACACCGCCGTCCGCGACGGGCACGGCCGGCGCGCCGTTGACGATGCCTGCGCCCGTCTTGTCCGAGCGAAGGAACCAGTTCGAGTCGTACCCTATCTCGCCGCCGAGGCCCGGATGCAGCTCCAAGTCCCCCGCGCGGTAGCCCGGCCCTTCGGCGAACCGCCGATCCTTCAGCCACTCTTGCGCATTCGCGCTCCGTGCCCCGAGCACAGACGCAAACATCAGCCCCGCGAGCGGAAGACCCACCCGCAACGCTCCCCCGATTATGCCAAGTCTGCGATTCATCTCATGTCCGCCAATGTGCGCGCGCTACGTCCTGGTAGACGGGTCCGCCCCGCCATGGTGGCAGCTCGGGGATACAGCTTCTTCGCCCGCGCGCCGGTTGCCCGTTTAGTCAGCCCGTCGTGGTCCTCAGCGTTCGCAGCTCGTGCACTGCGGCGGACCACTGATGAGCGTGGGGTCCGTGGAGGGGAAGTTCGTGTCGTCGGAGGCCGGGAGCGACGGGTCCACCGTGGTGGTGACCTTGGTGTCGCCGATGAACGCGGCTTCCTCGCCGATGCACTGGTTGGCCTCGGCCGTCAGCTGCTCGGCGCGTTGCCGGAGCACCGTGAGAATGGTGAACTCGTGGTTGCTGAGCTCCGCGTCGTTGCGCGTCGCGGCCGCCTGGAGCGACGACTTGCGGTCGCGCGCCGAGCGGGTGGCGACGTCGATCTGCGAGAGCTTGTCATTGAGGCAAAGGGTCTTGACGACGTCGCGGGCTTCGCGCGCGCCCTGGAGTTGCTTGCGGACCCCCGCGGCAGCCTGCTCCATGCGCTGGATCGAGCGGTCCGATTCGACCACCTGCTCCTGCGGGCTCAGCTGCGTCTTGCGCTGAAAGCCGACCTGCGCGTCGGTTCCCCCGCCTGCGCCTCCTCCTGGCACGGCTGCCGTCGCGCCTGCGGGCGCACCCGTGCCCGCCGGCTGTGCGCCGGCCGGAGAGGCGGCATAGGCCAACAAGGCTGCCGTGATCACCCACCTAAAGTGCTTCAAGTTCTGGCGAAGACGCATTGCATCTCCCTTCCGAGCCTAGGGACTCTATCGAGCGTGACGGGACGTGTCAATGATCGAAGACCGGCAAATTTCTCAGCAATTCTGTAGGGTCGGCGTGTGCCGGGGTCGTGCGACCTATCCAGAGAGGCTCTGGCGAGCGCTCGAGGCGTCCCCGGAGGGCGGCGGAGGCTGTCCTCCAAGAAGTCGGATGCGCCAGCATGTCGAACGGTTCATGGAACGAGCGATGTAAGCGTGCGCGCGGATCGCGCCGTCCGGTACGTTGCCGGGGCGGACAAAAGCATTCACGCCGGTTCTCGTGGCGCCCCGGGCGACCGAGAAACCGGCGTGGGTTGCGAGGGGGACGCGCAGCCGCGCGATGCCCTACTTGTTCTGGAGGAACTTGACCGGAATGTTGATCGTCGAGCCGGTCCCGCCCGGCGCGTCGAAGTTCGCGTTCCGAACCGCCCGCGCGATGCAGCTTGCGACGGTCGAGCTGAGACCGTTGTTGCTCGCGATGTCGGCCGACGAGACCTCACCGTTCGGCGCAATCTTCGCCGAGATGGTCACCGAGCCCTGCATGGTGGGATCCGACTGGAGGCCGGTGTTGTAGCAAGACCGGAACTTCGCGCGGAGGCCGGCGACGACGCGCTCGGCGTTGTTGACGGGAACCGTGGCGCTCGTGCCGCCGATCTGCGCGTCGCCCTTCGGGCCGCCGACGTCGCGGCCGGTGCCGGCGCCCGTGTTGGCGCCGCCCGTCGTCGAGCCGCCGATTCCCGCGAGTCCGGAGCCGCCCCTTCCGCCTTGCACCGGCGCGCCGCCGGAGCCGAGGTTGAGGTTCCCGCCGGTGTTGCTCACGCCCGCGCCGCTCGCGGCCGCACCGGAGAGATCGACCGGGGGAATGTCGCTTCGGTTGAGGGCGCCCTGCACGGCGGAGTTGCCGCCGAACGCGGCGAGCATCTGCATTTGCATCGCCTCTGCCTGCTGCGCGAGCGCGGCGGCCTTCGCGTCGCTGACCGAGCCCGCCTTCTGGGGACCGCCCGCCGCTTTCGCGGGGGCCGTCGCCGTAGGCTTGTCGTTCTTGTCGGGCGTGCCCGTGTCGGCCGGCTTCGGTTGATCGTCCTCAACCACGGGCGGCGGGACGTTCTTCGCGAGATCGATGAGGCCGGCGATCGTCATATCCTCGTTGAGGACCGGATCCATCCAGTCCGAGTACATCGCGCCGATGACGCCGAAGTGGAGCATGAAGCTGAACGCGGCGATGATCGTGAGCGTCCAGTCGATCTGGCTGGCGATGCCCCCTTTGACGGCGAGCGGGAGCTGCGGGCGCGGCTGGATGGGCGGCGGCGCGACGAACTGAAAGAGGAACGTCGTCTCGCCGATGACGACCTTGCCGCGCGCTTCGTCGGTGAGGCGAATCTGGTAGGCGTTGCCGACGCGCTTGGCCTGACCCTTCAGCGCAGTGATGTCGCTGATGCCCGTCGCGAGCGCGACGCGCCCGGTCATGCCGTCGACGAAGTTCAGGTAGTAGTCACTGCCCACGAGCTCGAAGAGCTTGAACTGCGGCGGCACCGACTGGGCCGGCACGACGAACATCGCCTTCTCGCTCGCGCCGACGGTCACCGTCGTGCGCTGCTTGATGATGCGCTCCTCGATGACACGGCCCCCGTGCACCAGACCGATGCGCAGGACCTTGGGTCCCGTCGCCATCGTCATGGCGCGCATGACGGCGGTCATCTGGCCAGGTCGACCTGACTGCTGCTGCGGCTGCAAACCCGGAGGCTGGTTCATGTTCGCGGCTCCAAACGGACAAGTACGGCGTACGAAAGCTCGGGACTCAGGTGTGACGGCTTAGAGTGCCGCAGCGTGCATTAGTTCCCAACAATTCCGCGAGTCGGAGCGTAGCACGCGGAAGGGGCCGTGCTGAAAGAGGAATTTCACGCTGGGGGGGAGGCTTCGGGCAAGGCCGCCGGTGGTGCATTCGGCGCGACATCGGGCGCTCCGGCCAGGCCGATGGCTTCCATGCGCTCGATGAGCTGGTCAGTGGCGAGGAGGCGGGCTTTGGCGGCCTTGGCGGCGCGCACCCCGATGGTCACGCAGATCACTGCCCCACAGATCCCTACGGCGGCGACGTCGATTCCATCTCGAACCGCCTGCTGGATGGCGAAGTCCTGGATCTCGAGGGGCAGATCGCTGGCCACCCCCAGCCCCTGCCGGAGCGCCAAGGACGCGAGCAGAAAGCCGGTCGTGGCCGCAATGCTCGCGCAGACGCGCGGGACACGCGCGCCGGAGCTCGCCAGGTGATCGAGGTCGAGCAAGAGCTCGTTGATGCGCGCGATGCGCTCCTCGCCAGGCAAGCCGAACGCGAGCACCAGCTCTCGCTCCCAATCGGCGTCGGGATCCTCCGCGATGGAGGCGCAGACCTCCGCGTAGCGTGCACGCCCCGCGTCGCCACGCAGCGCCTCGAGCAGCGGTCCCGGATCGATCGCCGTCGGCGCGATCGCGCGCCGGAGCCGGTTCAGGCTCGCCCAGATGCACGAGATCACCACGATCGCCGCAACGGTCGGCAGCACGCGTCAGCGATAGCAGAAAACCCGGCGCCAGCTTGTTCTCAGAGCGGTGCCGCCGCCGACAGCGCCTTCTCATCGAGCGCGTGCTTCAGCTCGTGCAGCGGCACATTCATCTTTTGCTTCGTAACCTCGATGGTCACGCTCGGCCGCCGCGGATTGCCAACCACGGTCACGACCTTGATCGTCGTCCGCGTCCCGCTCTCCTCGGCCCGCACGCCCGCCCCAACGAACAGCGTCGCCACCACCACCCCCACCCCGACGAAGTACTTCACCAGGCTCATGTGCTCCGCTCCTCGACCAAGGATAGCACCGCGCCCCCTCGAAGCCCGCCCTCTCAATCTTCCTCCCCCCTGCCCCACCCACCCGCCGCGCGCGCAGCGCGCTTCGCCCCAGGCGAAGGGGGGAGGCTCATTGCTTCGCGCCGCGCGGAGCAATGAGGGGGCCTCCGGCCCCTACAAGACAAAGGAACCCGTTTCTGACCAGGCGTCCCCAGGACGCCTAATCAAAACGGATCGTGCATCGTCGCTTCCTCGATGCGATCCAGAAACGGCTGCCTGAGCTCCGCCAGTGTCAGCTTTGGCTGAATTTTGCTCACGTCGACCGAGGCGATCGGCTTCTGCACGCGACCGACGATGGTGACCTCGCCGATCGTGATGACGCCGCCCTTCTTCTCCTGCGCGGACGCATCGCCCGAGGCGAACGAGATGGCTGCGATGGCGGCGACGACGAGTCGTCCAACGACCTTGTTCATGGCATGTCCCTCACGATTCCGCTGCTCGCGGCAGGTTTGGCTCCACCTGCCGGCGGCGTCGTCGGCTTCGCGGCGGCGGCGGGCGTGCCGGCGGCCGGAGCACCCGCGGCGGGCGTGCTGGCGGCTGGGGTGGCGGTCGCGGCCGGAGGTGGCGCGGCTACCGGCAGGTTCAGCTCCGCCTTCTTCGCGTTCGCGCGGTTGATGAGCTCGTCCACGTCGTCGGCTTGGCCGGGGGGCGCCTTCGGACCGCGCATCGACTTGAAGGTGTTGAGCTCCTTGATCGCCGTATCGACCTGATCCTTCGCGGTCGTGTTCGGGATGTTCGAGGAGAACAGGTAGAGCAGACCCAGGTCGTAGTGCGCGACGGCGAGCGTCGAGTCCATCGACAGCGCCTGGTCGAACTCCTTCTTCGCGTCCGCCGGGCGGCCGGCGAGACGATATCCGTCGCCCAGATTCAGGTGGGCGAGCGCGCTCTTCGGCCCGAACTTCGTCGCGCCCTCCAGAAGCGGCACCGCCTCCGCGCTGTTTCCGGCCTCGAGCTTCATGACGCCGAGCTGGATGAGGGCCTCGACCATGTCCGGGCGCTTGGCGACCGCGGCCTCGAAGTCCTTGAACGCGCCCTGGCGGAAGCCCGTCTCCTTGTAGATGAGGCCGCGGAGCAGGTGCGCCTCGGCGTTCGACGGATCGCGCGGCGGGCTGACGTCACCGAAGCCTTCCAAGATCGCCTGGAGCGCGTACTTCGCGAGCTCCATGCGACGCGCGCGGTAGTGGTCGCGGGCGATCGTGACCATCGCCTCCTTGAAGTCGGGATCGAGCCGGAGCGCGTCCTGCGCGATCTGCTGCGCGCTGCCCGAGTCCTTCGCGATCGACTTCACCTCGGCGAGGTACGTCGCGACGCGCGCCGAGTTCGGCATCTTTGCGCGCTTGTCGGTGAGGAAGGTGTCGGCCTCGCCCGCGTGGCCGGTGGTCGCGAGGCTCATCGCGTAGCCGCCCATCGCGAGCTCGTAGTCGCTCTTCAGATCGAGCGCCTTCCTGTACTCCTGCTGCGCCGACGAGTACTCGCCCATGCGGTCGTAGACGCAACCGAGCGAGTAGTGCGGCGCCGCCGACGTGGACGCAGCCGAGGCGGCCTCCTGAAAGCCCTGCTTCGCGCCCGCGAGATCCCCGCGCATCCACGCCTGGAATCCCTTGTCGTATGCCGCCTTCGCCGCGCCGGTCAGATCCGAGTGCGCGTCGGGGCCGCCGGTCACGCCGACCTGCTGCCCAGTGTCCGTGTTCACCGCCGTGCCCTGCTCGACCGCGCCGCCGTCGACGGTGGCCTTCGGGTACTCGACCTTCTTGTCGTCGCCGCCGCAGCCGACGCCCGCCAGAGGCAAAGCGCCGAGGGTGGCTGCGGCTGCGAGGACCAGGATCGCTCGTTTCATGATCGCCCCTCTCACGGCGCCACCGGAAGCGGCAGCGCCCCGCCGCTCGGCGGAGGCGTCGCGCTCAGGCCAGGCCGCGACTGCGGATACATCTGATCCTTGTATTCGAGCTTCTTACCCGCATCCGTCGGATCGGTCGTCGACGTGACGTAGTCCTTCATCTTGGCGTCGCCGATGATATCTGTGTAGTATGCAAGCTTCGAGATCGCGCGGTTCACCCAGGTGTTGCGCACGTTGTAGCGGCGACCGAGGTACACCGACTGCGAGTACTTACGGACCATGAGGGTGTCGGTCCCCGCGAGCTCGCTCTCCTTCTTGGACCGCCAGCCCTCCTTCGCACGCGAACGGATCTCGTCCGCTTGGTTCTGCAGGTTCTCGCGGCCGCTGTTCTCCATCTGCTTCAGGACGGCTTCCTGCTGCGCGGTGAAGAGCTTGAAGCAGTTGTCCTTACCGCCGGCCGTGGTCGTGTTGTAGAGGCCGGTGCGCAGGCCGTCGTAGAGCGAGCCCTGGCGCGCGATGGCAGCCGGGGTCCACTCGACGGACGGGTACGTGCGCGCGATGCGGTCGAGCTCCTTGTCGTACTTGTCGGCGATGAGCGCGTCCGCGTTGTACCTGCCCTGGCTGATGCGCCCGCCGTTCTTGTCGAACTTGCCGAGCACTTCGTCGAGGCTGCCGCAGTACTTCGCGCGGCTCGGGCTCTTGTCGAACTTGTCGGCGATCTCTTCGTCGAGGAGCGTGAACTCCGCTTCGGCGGCGTAGTCGACGAACGGCGGCTGCATCGCCTCCGGCTGCGTCGCGCCGCCGGGGCCCTTCACCGCGGTGCCGTTCTTCGACATGAACGTCCAGGCCTGGATGATCGTCTTGAACCACGTTCGGAACGTGGGATCGCCGACGGTCTTCTTCATGCGACCGACCTGGTAAGCGGCCATGAGCGCGTACTTCGAGGCCTCGGGCTTGGTGCGGTGCTGCATGTAGAACGTCTGCAGCGCCGTGTCGGCCGCGGTGCGCGCCTGGCGGTTGCTCCCGGTGTCGCCGCCCTTGGGGTCCCACTGGGTGTAGTCGTAGTTGGCGACGAGAAAATCGGCGTTGGCCTTCTCCTCGGGGTTCGGGTGCAGGCTGTTGAGCGTCTTGTACTCGCTCACCATCTTGTCCCGCTGGCCCATGCTCGCGAAGAGCACGACGGCGTTACGCGCCGCGACCTTGCGCTTCGTCTCGTCGAACCGCGGACTCGTCGCCATCTTGTCGTACGACTCGGCGGCGCGCTGGTAGTTGAAGAACGAGTAGTACGTCGTCGAGAGGGCGTCGTACGCGTCGTAGAGGTACTTGACGCGCTCTGCGTACTTCTTCGGCTCGGGCGCGACCTTGGACTTCGGGTCGCCCTTCTCCAGCTTGTTCAGGCGCTCTTCGCTCCCGTACTCGCTGATGAACTTGTTGTAGAGCTCGATCGCCTTGTTGTAGTCGCCGACCTGCTTGTACGCGTAGGCGGAGTTCATCGCCGCTTCGGGCGCCTCGTCACGGCCCGGCGCGTCCTGGAGCGCGACGCCGTACGCGGCCGCCGCGTCGCGCCAGAGGGTCTTCTTCTCGGGCGCGTTCGGGTTTTTGCACGGCGAGCCGACGGGGGCCTCGCACGCTTTCTCGAACTTCTTGCGCGCGTCGACGTACGCGGCCTCTTGCAGCGTCGGGTTGATGATCGTGCCGGCGCCCGCGGTCTGCTCCGCGGTGACGGCGCACGAGTTCGCCTTCTCGGCCTCGGCGAGGCCACGGGAACGCTCGGCGTCGCGCATGGCGTTGCTCATCGTGATGAGCTTTTCCCAGGCCTTGTAGCCGTACTCGTCCTTCTTGCAGTGGTCCTTCCACATCGGCTCGAAGCGCTGGCGCGCCAGCTCGAACTGGCCGTAGAGGAAGTACGTTTCGCCGATGTAGTACTGGTACTGGATCCCGTTCTTTGCGACATCGAGGCGCTCGGGGACGCGCGAGGTGTACTCGTCGCGCGCCTGGATCGAGAGCTGAACGACGTTCGGCACCTTGTCGACGACGACCTTCTTGTCCGGCCCGTCGGAGTCGAAGCGCAGCTCGCCGCGCTTCTCGACGCCCTGGGTGCCGTTCGTCTCGGCGAAGCGCGTGTATTCGAGGTCGCGGTCGATGTCCGACTCGTCGACGACAAAGAGCGCCGCGTTGTCGAGGAACTTGTCGTCCTCGTTGGAGTCGCGCACGTCGATCGCCGCGGCCTTGGCCTCGTCGATGTCCTTGCGGGACGGCTCGGCGTACTGCTTCGGCGCCACCTGGTGGAGGACGACCGAGATGCGCACCTGCTGGTGACGCGCGTCGGCGAGCCAGTAGCGGCTCTCGTATGCGTCGGGGGCGTTCTCGTCCTGCTTCAGGAATCCGAGCCAGCCGAGCGCGGCCAGACGGTACTCCGCCTGCGCGCGCGAGAGCTGCTCGATCTGGCGTGCGACGTCGCCGGTCGCGCTCGCCGCGACGAGCGCGGCCTTGCCGTTGTTGGTGTGCTGCACCGCCGCCTGACGGAGGCCGCCGCGGACGAGGCGCTCGGCGTTGTGGAGCGCGCCCGGGTTGTCCTTGTTCGCGTCGACCCACGGCGTGTTGCCGATGTAGTTGGCGAGCTTGGTGCGCGCTTCGAGCGCCTTGCCTGCGTTGGCGTCGTGCTCCGGCGTGCCAGGCTTCTTCGTGAAGTTCATCTGGTCGTACGTCTCGGCGATGGCGCTCTGGACGTCGGGCGCCGTCGGATCCATCGGCCACTTCTTCAGGATCGTGTCGTAGACCTCGACCGCGTTCGCGAACTGGTTGAGGCTGCGGAACTCGTCGGCGAGCGCCTTGTAGATCTCGATCGTCCAGGGTTTGTCCTGGGGGATGATCGTGGGGTCTTTGACGCGGTCGATGGCGACGTGGAGCTTCTTCTCCGCGACGTCGGGCTTGGGCTCGGTGTCGATGATGTCCGGCCGCTGGATGTACGGCTCGTCGGCGTCGGGTCCCTTGAAGTCGACGTTGGTGAGCGAGCCGGCGATGTACGTGTACGCCTCGCTCCGGAAGTCGGCGCCCGGGTCACCGGTAAGCTTCTGCTGCTCGTCGGTGTAGAGGAGGAGGTGCACGAACTCCTTGGTCGCGGCCTCGTAGCGCTGCTGCTTGAACAGCGTCCACGAGTACTTGTAGAGGCTGACGCCGTAGAGCGGCGGCTTCTTGAACTGCATCGCCTTCACGTAGGCGCTGGCGGCGCGGTTGAAGTCGTAGGCCGCGTTGGGCTCGTCCTTGGCGACGCCGCCGCCGAAATCGAGCTGATCGAACTCCCAGTTTCCGATCTGCCACCAGATCTCGGCCACGTACTTCGGCTCTTCGCCGGTGCGGAGGCCGGGCTGCGGGATGATCGCGCAGTCCTGCGGGTACGGATCGATGTAGATGGTGTCGGCGCCGACGCCCTTCTTGAAGCGCTTCGCGTCGTTGTGCTGGGCGCGCCACGTCGTCCAGTAGGCCTCGTCGTGGTCCTGCGGGAGCGGCGTGATGGAGTCGGCCTCGGGGTTCTTGGGATCGGGAGGCGTCGGGTACGGGAATTTATTGTGGCAGACGAGCGAGCGCCAGACCTGCTGCGCCTCGTTGATGCGGCTGGAGTCGTTGTACGCGTGGCCGAGGAAGTAATAGATGCCGGACAGCTCGCGGTACTGCGGGAACTCGGTGATGACGCGTTTGTAGAGGACGATCGCGGGCTTCAGCCCGATCTCGATCGGCTCGGAGGCGTCCTCCGAACGGGCGCGCTCCTCGTAGAGGGCGGCAAGGCGGTACATCGCGTCGGGCGTCGCCTCGGGCTGCGCGTTCGTGCCGCTGTATTTGGCGACGAAGTCCTCGAGGCGCTTGATCGCGACCTCCCGGGCCTTCTTGAGCTCCGCCTTCTCGACGGTGATCTCGTGATCGAGGCCGGAGAGGATCTCCTTCTTCTTCGCCTCGTAGTGGAGCTTGATGATCGTCGTGACCGTGTCGCGGTATTCCTTGGCGCCCTGCTCGTACGCGTCGGTCTCGGTGCGAAGCGCGTCCAGCGCGGCGACCTGCGCCGGCGTGGGCGGAGGCGGAGGCGGCGTGATGACCCGCGCGCTCGCTTGCGGCGCCGCGGTGTCCATGGTGGCGGTCGCGTAGGACGTCGCCGCGTCGCCGGCGGCGCTCACGCCCGCGTCGGCAGAGGCGTTCGCAACACCGACCGGCGGCGGGGGCGCGCCGGCATCCTTGGTGGCGCCGGCGGTGGGGCGTCCCGTGCGCCCCGCTCCGGTCGCCCGATTCCCGGCGTCGGCCTTGCCAGCAGCAGCGGCGCCCGCCGGCGCCGGACGCCGAGGCTGGGCCGACACGCTCGACAAGGTCAGCGCCGCCGTCAAGACGACGACGCTGGCCCCGAAGATTCCTCTGAGCCCCACGTTCCTTCGCGTCCTCATGATCACTTGCTCACTTGCCCGACGGCGTGGCCGCCTTGGACGAATCCCCCGAGTCGTCGAGAACCTCGCGCAGCTCTTCGTCGAGGAGCTGCTCTTCGCGCGCGCGCTCCGCTTGAAGGTTGTGCACGCGATCGAGCTCCTCTTCTCGGACCTCCCACGCCTGCTCGGTGATGCCGACGTCGGCCCGGAGCACGATGCCGCGGAGCTTGTCGCGCACGTAGCCGAAGTTGCGGCGAGCGACCTCGCCCACGAGCTGACGCGCGCCTTCCTTGCCGTTGTCGAGCTCGTCGAGCTGGGCCTGGAAGCCGACCATTTTGACGCGCTCGGCGTCGATCTTCGCCCGCACCTGGCCGATGCGCGCGCCGACCTGCTGCTCGAGCTGCGCGAACGCGGCGACGAGCTTGTCCTCCACGTTGCGCGCCTGCACGAGCGTCGCCGTGACGCGCTGCGCGTAGCGTTGCGCGTTGCCGCCGGCGCTGCCGCCGGCCGCGAGCTGGACTTCACGATCGAGCACGTCGCGGAACTGCACGCGGGACATGGCGTCGGCCTGGTAGCGCGCGTCGCCGATGCCGATCTGGAAGCGTCCGAACTCGACCTGGCGGCGGAGCTCGACGACCTGCGCCTGGTACTGCTTCAGGAGCCTCTCGTTCTCGACGAGCTCGTTGTTGAAGCGCTCGAGGGACGACGCGTCGCGGGCGACGCCGCGCTGTGAGTCCTCTTTGAGCCAGCGGCGGAGACCGTTGATGACGGCCTGGAGCTGGTCGATCTCGAGGTTGCGGCGCGTGAGCTCCTGGCTCACGGCGTTCCACTGCCGGACGCCCTGCTGCTCGCGATCGATGAAGTCCTTCGACGCCACTGGAAGCGCGCCGACCATGCCCATCAGCTCGCGCCGCTGGTTGCGGACGCCGGCGATCTCGCCGCCGAGGTCCGAAGGCTCCTCGTCGTCGAGCCCCCGCGCGATTTCGGTGCGCGCTCGGGAGATGCGGTTGATGAGGCCGAGGGCCTTCTCCTCGCCGGCCGCGAGCTCGGGGAACGCGCGGACGCGGTTGCTCGCCTCGGTGAGGGCGGTCAGCTTGTCGATGAGCTGGTTACTCTGACGGATGAGCGTCTTGCACTGGACCACGTCGTCGATGACGGCGAACGCCATCGGGCCGTCCTCGGCCTCGCGCGCCCAGCGGATCGCCAGAGGCGGGAGCTGGTCGCTCTGGTCGAGCGAATCGAGCTGCTGCTGGCTCAGCTTGTCGTAGAAGACGCGGACGTCGGAGTTTTGATCCATGAAGGCGTCGACCTTCGTGCGCATCGGCTCGTACTGCGCGCGTACTCCTTCGTAGAGCGTAAGCGCCTTGTCGAAGGCGCCGGCGCGGAGGAGCAGATCGGCGCGCAGCAGCGAGCCGTCACCCACGTACGGGCTCGACGGATCGGCGATCGAGAGGACCTCGAGCGCACGCTCCGCGCGCTGGACGTCACCCAGGCGGACGTAGACCCACGCGAGCTCGTAGAGCATCGTGTCGAACTCGGGCGACTCGCGCCCGACCTTCGCGTACGCCTCGCTCGCCTGCTGGTACTGCTCCATCTCGTAGAAGAGGCGGCCGATCGCCATCCAGGACAGATCGATGACGTGCTTGTGCTCGTCGGTGTCCGGCGCGAGATCCGTAACGAGCTTGAACTGCTCGATCGCGGTCTTGTAGTTGGCCGGCGACGTCTTCGGACGGCCGTCGAGGCCGATCGCCGTGACGCCCGGCTTCGCCTGCTTCATCTGCACGAGGCCCTGGAAGTAGCGGGCCTGGTGCGTATACGGCGTATTCGGCGGGACGGCCTGGAGCGACGCCATCGCGTTGCCGTAGTCCTTGGTCGCGTAGTAGGCCTTGCCCTTGGCGTAGTTGAGGCCGGCGTCGACCTGCGACGGCGGGACCTGGTTCAGCTTCGCGAAGACCTCGTCGAGTCCCTTGATGTCGCCGATGCGCAGGCTGACGTCGACGAGGCGCGCGAGCGCCTTGCCGAAATACGGCGAGAAGCGCGACTCGGCGCCGCGATCGACGAGCGCGCGGTAGTCGCGGCGCGCCGACAGGTATTCCTTGGTCGCGTAGTACGTCTCACCGCGGAGCCAGAGGGCGTCCGGGTAGTTCGGAGTGTCGGGGTACTCCTCCATGATCTCGCTGAACACGACGCTCGCGCGCGAGTAGTCCTTCGTGCGGTACAGCATCTCGCCGTTGGCGAGGCGCTGCTCGGCCGTCATCTTCTGGCTCTGCGCCTTCTGGATGGCGGCCTGCACCGAGCCGCTTTCGCGGTCGACCGTGACGACCTCTTGCTGGGCGTGCGTCGCGTTGTCGTCGGAGCCGGCCCACGCGTGCGGGGCAAGCAAGAAGACCAGCGCGCTCGCTCCAAGCTGGGCAAGCGACCGTTTCATCACTTCTTGTCTCCCCCGCCACCGACCGAGAGCGAACCGCCCGCCGAGGTCGGCGTCGTCGACACCTTGCCGCTCGCGCCCGCGCCTGGCGCGACGGGCGCGACGGGCCCGGTGCCCGAGCCGAGCGCCTGCACCTTCTCGTGCCACTCGATCGCGGGGCGCTGCTCGAGCGCGGTCGTGACGCCGCCCTTCTCGAGCGCCGTCGCCGTCAGGGTGAGCGTCTTGCCCTCGACCGCGGTGAACGCGTGGCTGGACTTCACCTCGAACTTGTACCCGCGGAGGTACGTGAAGACGCCGTAGCCGTTGCCCTGGAAGTTGAGGAGCACCTGCACGGTGTGATCGCCCGGCGGGATCGAGCCGCTGAAGATCGGGATCTCCTTCTGATCGGCGAGCGCCCCGCTGTCATCGGCGCGGTTGTATTGCACCGTGCCGTCGATGACGAAGAGCGCCTTGGTCAGGCGGAAGGCGCTGGACATCTCGTTCTGAAACGTCACCTCCGAGCGAGAACCTGCGGCCCCTCCGCCCAAGATCGTATCGGACAGCAGCGCCAGGCGCGTGTGGCTGCGACGGATTTGATCCTTGAGCTCGTCGACGCGCGCCTCGAGGTCGCGGAGGCGAACGGCGTACGTCGGGCCGTCCATCACCGGCTTGTCCGAAGGCGTCGAGGGGCTCGCTGCGCCCGGAGTCGGCATCGCGGGCGTGCCGGCGTCGCCGGCGGTCGCAACCGGAGTGCCCGTCGGCGACGCGGCAGCTGCCGTGGTGGGCCCTCCAGCGTCCTTGCCGGACTTGGGTGCTCCCGCATCCTTCTGCTGCGCGTTCGCGGGAGCAGAGAACGAGACGGCGAGTGAAGCCACAAACACAACCGCCGCGAGTTTCGCGTGACGCATCTCGAGATCCCCTTTCGAAGACAACTGCTGGGCGCGACCCTGGGACGCTCGCGCCGCCTTAGGCTACCGTTTGGCGCACCGAGTCTAGACGTGTGCGTTCGTCCCTTGCAACCGTCGAAATGAAGTCGGGTTTTGCAGACGGGCAAGACAGAGCCCCACGACCGATGGATTGGCCGGGAGTTGCCGGGGTGGTGAGACGGACCCGGGAAGACCAGGTGCGTCAAACAGGTTGTGCAGCCGGAGGGAGGGGCATAGCCTTGCGAAATCTCGCCCGAGCGGCTCATTGCAGAGCTCGACCACATGGGGAAACGGCAAGAACCTCCCGGAGTCGCTGCCCGCCGCCGGCCCTATCCAGGCGCAGGCGCGGAGATTCATTCGCAAATCGGCGCGCCCGCGCGCGTTAGAACTTTGGGGCAGGTGGCGCGTCTATATCCCCAAGAAAATGCGCTACCCCGTGTCAGCGCCGGCATGCGACCTCGTTTGTACCGAACGAGGCCCTCATGACCAGCCGGTTCGACATCTCCGACGAAGCCCTCATGGTCCGCTACCAGCGGGGCGACAAGGGTGCGTTTACCGCGCTGGTCAGGCGGCACCAGGGGGCGCTGTACAACTTCGCCTTCCGGCAGCTGCGGTTGCAGTCGGCCGCGGAGGACGTCGTGCAGGAGGCGTTCGTGCGGGTCGTTCAGAACGCCGCCGACTTCAAGCACGAGGCGCGCTTCACCACGTGGGTCTACACGATCACGCGGAACCTCTGCATCGATCAGCTCCGCAAACGCGCGCTCCGGCGCCACGCCTCGCTCGACGAATCACGGTCGGACGACGGCGAGGCAGGGGGGCCGACGCTTGGTGAGCAAACGGCAGACAGCCGCGCGAGCGTCGAGCGCGACGCGACCGGGAGCGAGCTCAAGGAGCGCATCGTCAAGGCGCTCGACACCCTCCCCGACGAGCAGCGCGAGGTGTTCCTGCTCCGCGAGATCGGCGGGCTCCCGTTCAAGGAGATCGCGGAGGTCACCGGCATCGCGGAGAATACGGTGAAGAGCCGCATGCGCTACGCGCTGGAGCGGCTGCAAGAGGCGCTCGCCGAGTACGAGGAGTATTCGCGAGCGCTGCGGTAGCAGCAGGTGAAGCCGTGCGGCTCAGGTGCAGCTGGCAAGAGACGAGATCGACGTACGGGAATGTGGCAGGCCTTGGAAGAAGGGTTAGGTTTTTAGGGTAGTCATGGACTGCGAGAAGTTCGAAACCGCGATGATCGACGAGCTCTACGACGAGCTCGACGAGCTCACGAGCGCCGCCGCCAAGCGGCACGTCGCGGGCTGCGCTCGGTGCGCGGCGCTCTACGGTGGCCTGCGCGCCACGCGGCGCGTGATCTCCAGCGCGGGCGGCGTCCCGGTGCTCGAGCTCCCGGGCACGCTCGAGGATCGCATCCTGGCGGCGACGCGCGAAGCGCAGAAGGTCGTGCCGTTCCGGCGCCGCCTCGCGAGCGTGGTGTCGGCGGCCGGCAGCTGGGCAATGCGCCCGCAGACGCAGATGGCCGCCGTCTTCCTCTTGATGATCGGCTCGAGCGTCGTCTTCTTGAAGGGCGGGCGCAACGCGCGCCCGTCGAGCGCGTCGGCGCCGATGACGGTGACCGAGCAGGGCGCGCCGGCGGCGAGCGTCGCGGCGCTGAACCGCGAAGAGTCCCTCGACACGCCCGCGGCGAACGCCGCGCACGGCGCGAAGAAGGCGGCCGAGCCTTCCTCCGCCGCCAGCGCGGTCGCGATGGCGACGGCCACGGCGGCGCCCGCACCTGTCGGCGCCGCGACGCCGATCCCGGCCGACGAGGCCAAGGGGTTCATGGACGGCCTGACGAACGGCCAGGGCCGCGCCGACAAGAGCGGCGCCGTGGGCGCGCTCGACATGGACGACGGGGAGAACAAGAACAACGTCGCGAAGGACAAGGTCGCGGCGACGTCGCGCGGCGCCGGGCCGTCCAACGCCGGCGCGGTCGGCGGCGCGTCGAACTACCGCGCGCGTCCTCCGGCGGCGCAGGCTCCTGCTCCTGGTTTCGGCGGCGGGGGCGGCGGCGACACCAATGCACCGGCGAGCCCACCGCCGCGCATGGCGACCAAGCCCTCGACGGACCCGTCGCCCGGTTATGGAAACGGATACGGCCAGGGCCAACCGGCCGCGACGACGGCTCCCCCTGCCACGCCTGTCCAGGCTGCACCGCCGCAAGCGTCCCCACCCTTCCCCCCCCCGCCCTCCCTTGCGCAGGCAGGCCCGCAGACGATCGTGCCGAAAGGCGGCGATCTGCGCGACGTGTCGAAGGAGGCGAAGAAGGAAGATCAGTCGGCGTTCACCGCCGCCCGCACCGCGTACACACAGCGCAACTTCACCGACGCGACGCGCCAGTTCGACGCGCTCGCGGCGGGTGGCGACAGCGCCTCCGCGCTTTGGGCTGCGCGAAGCGTCCGCGACGGCTCGGGCTGCGGCGCGGCGCTCATGCGCTACGACACGGTCGCGGGCCGCCAGGCCGGGAGCGGAAACGGCAACGACGCTCTCCTCGAAGGCGGGCAATGCTACCGGCAGCTCGGGCAGTTCGAGGCGGCGCGCGCCCGGCTCGTGCGCCTGCTCACCGTCTCGAGCCACGCGGCGCGCGCGCAGCGCGAGCTCGACGCGATGAGCCCGAAGGCCACGGCCAAGCCGCAGCCGCGCAAGGCCCCGGAGCCGAGCCAGCAGCAGGCGCCGTCGAAGGACTCGGCCTTCTAGAGAGCACGCGGCTTGGTGGGTTCGCCTCTCCTTCGCCGCCAGAGTCAGGCGAGCGTGCATTGAACGCCCCGCACCCAGAACCAGACTAGACTGAGCGCGTGAGCGAGCGGATCGAAGCGTTGGCGGCGGGGTGGGCGGCGCGGGACCACGCGCGGGCGCTCGTGCCCGAGGACCACGCGGCGATCGATGCGACGTCGGCGGCGCGGGTGCTGGTGGTGACGCGGCTACTGGGGGACGGGCACGCCGATCTATTTCACGCGTGCCTCGTCTTGGGGCGGCTCCTTGCCGAGCACGGCGGTACGCCCACGCTGGCGGCGGCGACGATGGACGGGGCCATCGAGGAGACGGGTGTTCGCGGCGAGTGGCTTGTCTCGGCGCGCGCGGCGCTCGCGGAGGGGTACGCGGCCGCGCGGATCGACAAGGCGCGGGCGGACGCGATGCGTGCTTGGGATTTCCCGAGGTGCGCGGTCCCCGTCGACAAGGACACGATGGCGTTCGTCGCCGGTCCGCCCGACGACGACGACGACGCGCTCGGCGAATGGGCGGCGCGGGTGGCGGTCAAGGCCGTGCGCGCCAAGGTGCGACGCGCGCGGGTAAGCGGTCCGGAGAAACCGCGAAACGCGCTCGTGGAAGCCCTCGACCTGCTCGGCGTCGAGATCCTGCCGGCGCCGACGGCCGGCGGCAGCTCCCGCTTTCGACTCCCGTGGCTTCGTCGAGGAGGCGGCTAGCGCCGTGGTATAAGCAGCCACGGAAATGCGCGTCCCCGGTCTCCCTCGACTGCTCCTCGTCCTCGGCGGCCTCGGCGCGTGCAGCGCGGGGCACGAGCCCGTCACGATCGTCCTCGCGCCCAGCGTGGTGTTCCCGCGCGGGCTGCTCGACAACGTCGCCAAGGTGACCCTCAGCGTGTACGACGTCGCCTCCGGCCTCGACTGCGACGCGACGACCGGCAAGCTCACCGCGGCCGGCAAGCCCTTCGCGCAGGCCGACCTCGGCACGACCGTCGGCGGGAGCCCCTGCCCGTCCGGCGGCAAGTTCTGCGGGCAGCTCACGATCGCCAAGAGCCCGGCCGCGCGCCTCTTCCAGGCCCAAGCCTCCGCGCCGACCAATGCCGATCTCGCCGACGGGTGCACGAAGGCCGTCGTCGACCAGGACGCGCAGCCGCTCAAGATCGTGATGGTCCGCTACGTCGCCCCCGCGGTGTGCGGCAACGGCATCCTCGAGGCCACCGAGCAATGCGAGCCGCCCGACCCCACGTGCGACTCGAAGTGCCACACGACGGAGCAGTCGCTCTCGACCAACGGCTCGCCTGGCGAGAAGTCGGCGCCGTACTTCCTGTGGCCGGCGCAGTCGGGCGACGGCGGCAGGCTGCTCGCGTTCTTCGGCGACAAAACCCCCAACGCCCTGCCGACGTCCGCCAGCGAGATCTCGATGCGTGTGATGAGCGACGCTTTCGCGCCGCTCTCCGGCTCTCTCCAGTCCGGCTACTTGCCGAACGATCCGACGAAGGCGCCGGCTCCGCAGCCTGGCGCAAAGCAGCTCCCGACCGCGACGGTCATCGGCTCTCAGTACTTCATCGTGTTCGACGACAACAGCGGCACCAGCGGGACCCCGGACATCCACCTGCGCTCGATGGACAGCTCTTTCACCGCCAAGCAGCCGTTCGGCGCGCCGGTCGTCATCAACAATCCCCCCGACGGTGAGCCTGGCATCCAGACGGCGCCATCGATCGCGGCCGGTCCGAACGGCCTTTTGTTCGTCGCGTGGCAGGACGAGGGCGCGCAGACGATCGTCGGCCGCACGTTCGCGCCCGGCACGCCGGGAACGCTGGGGCCGCAGAAGGACATCTCGAGTGGCTCCGGGAACAAGAACGTGCAACTCGCCGCCACGCCCGACGGCTGGGTCGCGGTCTGGGAGGGGGCCGGCGAGATCAAGCTCCGCTCGATCGACGCGACCGGCACGGGGGTCGGCGGCGAGACGATCGTGAACGAGAACACCCAGGGCCAGCAGGATCACCCGGCGGTCGCTGCGCTCTCCGACGGGCGGTTCGCGGTGGTATGGAGCGATCACGCCGCGGGCAACGGCGCGGACATCGTCGGCCAGCGGTACACCGCGACGAGGGCGAAGGTGGCCGGCGATCAGTCGGCGCCGATCAACACCACCGTACAGGGCGATCAGCTCACCCCGCGCATCGCCGGGATGAACGCCGCCGGCGGCTCGTTCGCGGTCGCGTGGCTCGACAACCAGACGCGTCACGTGCGCGCGCGCCTCCTGGGCGGAGCCAGCGGATTTCTCTTCAACAACGTCGACGGTCAGAACGTCGACTTTCAGGCGAGCGTCGCCGACGGTCGCCCGCGGGCGGAGCCGACGGTCGCCGTCGGCGGAGCCGGCCCATCGATTGCGATCGGCTGGACCGATCAGGGAACCGTGGCCCCGTTCGGGATCGTCGGCCGCAGGTTTCCGGTTCCCAAGTAGCGCGCGGGCTACAGCGGCGCGCGCCTTCGCGTCAGCTCGGTTCGCTGCCGGGGCGGAGGTAGCAGATGGCGCGGATCACCTCGACGATACGCTCGCGATCGTCGGGCGTGAGGTTCACGAAGCGGACGCCCATCCCCGGGTTGGGGTTGTCGCCGTTCGCGCGGACCTTGTTGATCCACGTGACCCGACCGGCGAGCTTGAAAGGCTCATGGCCCGGCGGCGAGAACGAGAGCATCAAAGGCGTCCCGATGGCGAGGGGATCCGTCGTCAGGACGAAGATTCCCATCTCGCTGATGTTCGCCATCGACGCGAAGAGGAACGTGTCGTCCCCCGCGCAGTCGACCGACCAGCTGACTTCGTAGCGGGTCGAGTTGCGCCGATCCGCCGACAGGGGCGCATCCGAATCCGTCGTCGCAGAGCGCGTCGCGTCGAGCATCGCAGCCTCGAGCGCAGGGTCGTCCTTCGTCGTCACCATGATTCCCATTTGCCTATCCCCCTCTTTCGGCGCCGTGGCAAGGCCCGAAGTGCGACTTTCTACGCCCCTTCGGAGACGCTCACTGGACGTTGAGCGGTCCGCCGTTGATGCGGTTGTCCCCGTCGCTCGGCCCCTTGGTCACCTTCAGGCGCGTATCGCCCACAAAGAGGCCGAAGTAAACGGTGTACGCGCCGGGGGTGAAATTCGGCTCGAGGTTGAACTCGTGGTCGTCGAGGAGGATGTCGTCCTTGAGCCAGAGGTGGAACGGGTACTTACCATCCATCGGTTTGTGGTCGCCGTTGTGGCGGCGGTGGAAGCCGTCGATGTGGATGAAGGCCTCCCACTCCGTCGTGACCGGGCTGAGGACTTTGTAATAGGTCTTGAAGTGGTACTTGCGCCCCGGCGCCACCGAGTCGACGAGCCGGCCGGTCTGATCGGTGAGGTCGTACCCGATGACCAGGAGCTTGTCCTCCATCTCCACGTCGAGGCGGTGCTGCACCTTGGGCGGCGCCGCGAGGATCACCTTGGCTAATGGGTTCTGGTTTTTCTCGCCGCTCGCGAGGCGCGAAGCCACGAGGACGATCTGGCTCGAGCGTCCGTCGAGCACCGGGAGGTTCTCGCGCGGTCCCGGGGCCCCTGCCTGTCCGGTCGACGCCGCCTTTTCGCGGTACATCGAGTTCAGCTTGGCGAGCTCGTCGGTCTTCATCACGAGGAAGCGACGGCTCCCGTTGCCGTCGCCGGTGAGCCACGCGAACGCGCCGGTCGCGTCGTTGAACGTCTTCGGCTCGCCGCCGGCGTAGTACGCCGAGGTGCGACCGCCGACGCCGAAGAGCGCGAGGGGCTCGCCGTCCTTGTGGGTGCGCTGGTAGCTCTCGAACACTTCCTTCGGCGAGAGCTGGTTGGCGAGCGCCGGGTAATACGAGAAGCAGAGGACGAGCCCCGTCACCGCCGCGAAGAGCGGGAAGAACGCGGCACGGCTGCCGCGGAGCAGATCGCCGATGAAGCCCATCAGGAGGAACGCGGCGACGCCCGCGGGGACGCCGAGCGCGGCGGCGATGATCGGGCGCGTGCCGTGGAGCCAGAGGTAGCCGACAATCCCGCCGGGGAGCGCGAGCACCATCAGCGGGACCAGGACGAAGAGCGCGACGAGGCGCTCCTGCTTGGCGGGCGCGTCGCCCTTGCGGAGGCGATCCCAGAGGTCCTCGAACGGCTCGAAGCCCCGCGTGAGCGAGCCCCACGTGAGCGGCTGCGCGCGGCCGAATGCCCAGAGCCACACGTCACAGGCGAAGTAGATGCCGAGGATGATGCCGAGCGGTACGAACGCCGTGACCCACCACGCGTTGAGGACGCCGTCGCGGATCTGCAACGACAAGCTGGGGAGCCACTTGGCGTGCGTCTTCACGCCGATCCAGATCGTGAGCCCGGCGAGCGACGCGCCGGCGACCATCGCGAAGTACGCGAGCGCCAGTAGGCCGTCCCACGCCTCGCGCAGCGCGTTCAGCACCCTGAGGTAGCCGCCGGGATCGAAGGGCTTGCGCGCGTTGTCGCGCTCGACCCACGTGAGAAACGCCACGCCCGCGAAGCCGACGAGCGCCACCGTCCAGAGGAGGAGCGCCTGCGTCTTGAAGCTCTCGGGGAACGGCGCGCCCACGACGGCGAACGCCTGGTACGCCTTGTCGGGGATCTCGTGAAAATCGTGGTGAAACACGCCGAGGAAGACGCCGGTGCCGACGCCGACGGCGATCGAGGGGTGCGCGCCGCGCTCGTAGTCGCGGATCGCGATGCCGGCGGCGGCGGCGAGGAGCGCCGGCGCCGAGAACGCGATGAGCTCGGTCTTGGCGGCGAGCCAGCCGTGAGCAGCGAACGCGACGGCCGTGCCGCACAAGAGCGCCATGCGCACGAAGCTCTCGCGCTGCAAGAGGTGACCGGCGCGGTTCGGCGGGGTCAAGAACAGCCGCCCCAGCGCGAACGGCGCGAACGCGCTCCACGGCGCGAGCGCCGGGCCGAGGTGGCCGACGAAGTAGTCGAACGTCGGGTACTTCGCGGGCGGCTTGATCATCGCGCCCACCCACATGTTGAGGGTGCCGGGCTTCGCCGCGTCGAGCGCGCCGTAGCCCTGGATCATCGCGCGGACGCCGGCGACGAGGAGGATGGCGCCCACGATGTCGCCTATGACGTCCACGCGCCTATCGCCGGCCGCCCACGACACGCCCCACGCGAGGCCGACCGCGGTGAGCGGCACGGCGAGGCCCAGGATCCCGCCTCGGCTCTCGAAGCCGGTGACGAGACCGACGAGGCCGAGGGCGATCCAGGGCAAGCGCGCGAGCGCCGACGTCGGGCCGTCCTTGTCGCGATCGAAGACGGCGACCGTGAAGCCGCCGAAGCTCATGGCGATCGCGCTCATCGTGACGATGTCGCCGAGCATCGTGCGGGCGCCGACGAAGACGAGCGGCATGCTGCTGAGCGCCACGGCGGCGTACAGCCCGGCGCGCTTGTCGACGAGGCGCGCCACGAACGCGTACGTCGCGAGGACGCCGGCGGTTCCCCAGATCGCGAGCGGCGCGCGGCCGGCCCACTCGTGCAGGCCGAAGACCTTGAAGCCGAGCGCGATCGAGTCGAACGGGAGCTCGGGCCGCCCCAGATCGTTCAGGTGCGGCATCGAGTTGTCGGTGCCGGAGAGCCAGAGCTCCTTGGCGTCGTAGACGTTGAGCGCGAGGCGCCGCGCGAGATCGGCGACGTTCAGCTCGTACGGATCCCACAGGCCGCTCTTGTAGAGCGGCGGCAGGATGAAGAAGAAGAGGAGCGGCGTCGCCAGCGCCAGGAAGAGCGGCACGTGGCGCTGCCAGCCATGCTCAGGCTCCTGCGGGGCCGGCAGCTCGAGCAGATCGGGTAGCTGCGGCGCGGCGGGCGTGGCGGCCGGGTCCGCGATCGAGGCGAGCTCGCCCTCGGCGAGCGCCGCTTCCGGCGTGGCCTGGTCCTCGGTCGGTTTCGCTTCGTTCTCGTCGTTCGACATGAAAGGCCCCAAAAGCAAGGTCCGGAAGGTCAAACAGTAGTAGCAAACGATCCACCTGCGCAACGTGCTAAAGAGGTGCGCCTCCGATGCCGAACCCGCCCGTCACCCGTAAAAAGAAGGCCGCGCGGCCCAAGGCGACGGTCAAGGTGGGGCGCGTGGCCATCCTCGGGCGGCCCAACGTCGGCAAGAGCACGCTGCTGAACGCCCTGGTGGGCGAGCGCATTGCCATCATCAGCTCGCACCCGCAGACGACGCGCGACCAGATCCGCGGCATTTTCACCGATGAGGATTCGCAGCTCGTCTTCATCGACACCCCTGGAGTACACCGCGCGCGCACGAAGCTCGGCGCGCGCATGAATCAACTTGCTCGGGATGCAACGCGCGAGTGCGAGATCGTATTCTTCATGACCGATCTCGCCCCCGGCTCGGCCTCCGAGATGCGGGAGGTCGATCGGGTCATTTTGGCCCAAGTCCCCGCGAATATCCCGGTCATTCTCGTCCTCAACAAATCCGACAAGCTGAAGGACAAGACCAAAATCTTCCCGATCCTCGAGGGCTACGCCAAGGCCCACGCGTTCGCCGCGATCGTGCCGATGAGCGCGCGCAAGCAGGACACCGGGGTCGGGCGCCTCATCGAGGCCGCCAAGGAGCTCCTGCCGGCCGGCGAAAAGATCTTCCCGGACGACGAGCTCAGCGATCGCCCCGTCCGCTTCTTCGTGTCCGAGATGGTCCGGGAGCAGATCCTGGCGAAGACCCGCGACGAGGTCCCCCACGGCATCGCGGTCACCGTCGAGCGCTTCGACGAGTCTCCCCGCGTGCCCCACATCTCGGCCACGATCCACGTCGACCGCGAAGGGCACAAGAAGATCGTCATCGGCGACAAGGGCGCGGTCATCAAGGCCGTCGGGATCAGCGCGCGAAAGCGCATCGAAGAGCTCGTCGGCCGGCAGGTGCACCTCGAGCTCTGGGTGCGCGTGACCCCGCGCTGGTACGAGAGCGACGCCCAGCTGAAGGACATGGGCTACGGAGCGGGAGACGAAGGATGAGCGCGGCCAAGGGAAAGCGCGGCGGCCACAAGCGGGCCGCGAAGAGCGACCAGCAAGAGGAGCGCGACACGGAGCGCGAGCGCTTCGCGCCGAAGCAACCGGGCGGCCTCCTCGGTCTGCCGCTCGTCGCGATCGTCGGTCGCCCCAACGTCGGTAAGTCCACGCTCTTCAACCGCCTCTCGCGGCAGCGGCTCGCCATCGTCCACGACGAGCCCGGCGTCACGCGCGACCGGCACTACGCCGACACGAGCGCGTTCGGTCGCGGCTACACGCTCATCGACACCGGCGGCTTCGATCCCGAGGACGCCGATCCGATGAAGACGGGGATCGCCCGCCAC
Organism: Myxococcales bacterium; assembly: GCA_025359105.1. Lineage (GTDB taxonomy): Bacteria > Myxococcota_A > Polyangia > Polyangiales > Polyangiaceae > JANYHK01. The sequence goes on from JANYHK010000074.1 coordinate 104,003, forward strand.
GTGCGCGCGGCGATCGCCGAGGCCGACGCGATCGTCTTCGTGACCGATGGCACGACGGATCTGACGAGCGCCGATCGCGCGGCGGTGAAGCTCCTGCGCCAGGCCGGGAAGCCCTCCTTCTTCGTCGCCAACAAGGTCGACTCCAAGGCCGGCGACGCGTACGCGACCGAGCTCTATCGCCTCGGCGTCGAGCGCGTGTACCCGGTGAGCGCTCTCCACGGCCGCGGCATCGGTGATCTCGAGGCCGCCGTGATGGCGTCGCTCCCGCCCGCGGCGGAGGCCCAGCCGGAGAACGATCCGACCGTCACGCGCGTCGCCGTCGTCGGCCGCCCGAACGCCGGAAAATCCAGCCTCCTGAACCGCCTCCTCGGCGAAGATCGCATGCTCGTCGACGCCCGCCCCGGCACGACCCGCGACTCGATCGACGCGCTCATCACGCGCGGAGAGAAGAAGTACGTCTTCATCGACACCGCCGGCATCCGCAAGAAGGGCCAGGTCACCAAGGCCGACGACGACATCGAGTCGATGAGCGTCATGCAGGCCATCCGGGCGATGGAGCGCGCCGAGGTCGTCGTCGTCATGTGCGACGCGAAGGAAGGCGTCGCCGAGCAGGACGCCAAGATCCTGGGTCTCGCCCAGGACCGCGGTCGCGCGATGATCATCGCGATGAACAAGACCGACCTGATGAGCAAGGACGAGCTGAAGCGCGCCGAGGAGCTCGCGCGCGACAAGGTCACCTTCGCCACCTACGTGCCGTTCGTGCGACTCAGCGTGAAGACCGGCCGCGGCGTCGGCGAGCTGCTCGAGACGATCGACCAGGTCAAGAAGGCCTTCACCAAGCGCGTCACCACCGGCGAGCTGAACCGCTTCTTCGAGAAGGTCCTCGACACGCACCCGCCGCCGACCCAGGGCGGCCGCGCGCCGCGCCTCTACTACGTGACGCAAGCCGAGGCCTCACCGCCTACCTTCGTCGCCATCACGAATTTCCCCGAGGCGCTCCACTTCTCCTACCGCCGCTTCGTCGTCAACCAGCTCCGCAAGCACTTCGGCTTCGAAGGCGCGCCGGTGCGCGTGTTCTACAAGGCCAAGCGCAAGCGCGACGAGAAGCCGAACGAGAAGAAGGACACGTAACGGGGGGTCCTCAGACGCCGCCGGTCATCAAGATCTCTCCGACCTCGGCGAGGAGCCGCACGTCGTGCACGTCGGTCGCGAGCTCGGGGACGCGCACGATCGGGACGTCGCCCGCCTTGGCCTTCCCCGCGAGGCCGCGGACGTGCAGCGCGTCGAGCTGGGCCAGGCGCACCTGATCCTGGTGGGCGCGGACGATGCGCTCCGCCCCCTCCTCCTCGAGGGCGATCCCCCGCTTGGCCAGCGCCTCGCGCGCCTGCGCGACGGTCACGCCCTCGACGGCGCGCGCGGGGGGCAGGCGGAAGCGGTTCACGACGAACGCGCCGCGCGGCATCTTGTGCTCGGCGAGGCGGTCCGAGAAGAACAGCACCTCCTGGATGCTCATCGGCGCCGGTGACGTCACCAGCACGAACGACACGTCGGGCGCACGCAGCGCCTTCTGCACCATCGTCGCGCGCTCCTTGAAGCCTCCGAACAGATCGTTCAGCTCGGTGATGAACTCCGCCATCGCCTCGAGGAACCCGCCGCCCGTGATCTTGCCGATGCCGCGGAGGACGAGCGCGGCCGACCTGGCGAGGAGGTTGAGCGAGAGCTTGCCGCTCGACTCGAACGCCTGGATGAACCACTTCATCGCCGTAGAGTCGAGCGCGCCCATGAGGCGCTCGGGGGCGTCGAGGAAATCGAGCGCGTTCGCCGTCGGGGGCGTATCGAGGATGATGAGGTCGTATTTCGGATCGTCCTTCACCGCGACGAGCTTCTCCATCGCCATGTACTCCTGGGTCCCGGCGAGGGACGTCGACACGTACTTGTAGAGCTTGTTTCCAAGCAGCCTCTCCGCTTTCTCCTTCGTCGACGAGTACTTGATCACGAGCTCGTCGAACGTGCGCTTCGTGTCGAGCATCATCGCGGTGAGCGCGCCCTTCATCGGGAAGCCTGCGGCCGCGAAGATCGCGGGGTCGACGACGTGGCCGCTCGTGTCCATGCTTGCAATCCCCAGCGACTCGGCGAGGCGCCGCGCCGGATCGATCGTGAGGCACAGGACCCGTCTCCCGGCGCGCGCAGCGGCGACCGCGAGGGCCGCGGCGCTCGTCGTCTTGCCCACGCCACCTGCCCCCACGGTGATGAGCACACGACGGCTCTGGGTCAGAGATGCGAGGCTCTCGGGCATGAGGACGGTCACTCGGGCTCGTCCTCGAACTCGCCGTCGGCGAGGTTGTCGAAGCGCGTGTACTCGCGGGAGAAGCGGACCTTCGCGGTCCCGGTTGGACCGTTACGCTGCTTCGCGATGATGAGCTCGGCGATGTTCTTCTCGATGCTCTCGGGGTTGTAGTACTCGTCGCGGTAGATGAAGCAGATGTTGTCGGCGTCCTGCTCGATGGCGCCCGACTCGCGAAGATCCGAGATCATCGGCCGCTTGCTCTTGTCGGAGCGCGTCTCGACGGCGCGATTGAGCTGCGAGAGCGCGATGACCGGGAGCTTGAGCTCCTTGGCGAGCGATTTCAGCCCGCGGGATATCTCGCTGATCTCCTGCTCGCGCGACTGCGCCCTCTCGTTGCCGCGCATCAGCTGGAGGTAGTCGACGACGACGAGGCCGATGCGCTGCTTCCTCTCGCCCTGATCGTCGTACCGATCGTACTCGGCCTGCAGGCGCCGCACCTTGCCGCGGAGCTCGAGGATGGAGAGGCCCGGCGAGTCGTCGATCCAGATGGGCAGCCGCCCGAGCTCGCTCGCCGCGCGCGTGAGGTTGTTCCAGTCCTCGCGCCCGAGGTAGCCCTGGCGCACCTTGCTGACGTCGACCTTGCCCTCGCAGCACACCATGCGGTTGGCGATCTGCTCGCGGGGCATTTCAAGCGAGAAGACGATGCAGCCGACGCCCGGCTCCTCCCACTGCTCGTTGGGATCGCTCGCGAGCTGGCGGCGGCGCGGGCGCGCCACGTTGACGGCGACGTTGAGGACGAAGCTCGTCTTGCCCATGCCGGGGCGGGCGGCGAGGATCGTGAGGTCGCCGTCGTGGAGGCCGGCGGTCATGCGGTCGTAGCGATCGTAGCCGGTGGGGGCGCCGGTGATGCGATCGCCGCGGCTCGACGCGTCCTGGATCTGCTTGAAGCTGCGCTTCATGACGCTGAGCAGCTTCTCGACGCTCGACGACTCGGGCGTCCGCGCGATTTCGTAGATGGTCTGCTCGGCGTTGTCGATGAACTCCTGGGCGACGCCGTAGTCGACGTAGCCCTCGGCGGCGACGCGCTGGCACGTCAGGATCAGCTGCCGGATGCGGTACTTTTCGCGGATCGTCTGCCCGTAGGCGCCGATGTTGGAGACGGCCGGCGCGACGTCGAGCAGCTGCGTCAGGTACGCCATGCCGCCGATCTGCTGGATCCGCTCACGATCCTTGAGCCACGTGCCGACCTGGATGATGTCGACCGGCTGCGAGCGCGTGCGAAGGTCGATCGCCGCCTCGTACACGCGCCGGTGGGCCTCGGAGTAGAAGTGCTCGGGTTTCAGGAACTCGTAGACCTTGTCGAAGGCCATCGGGTCGATCATGAGCGCGGAGAGGACGGCGGCCTCGGCGTCGAGATCGTGAGGGGGCACCCGCCCGTCGCTGATCGGGGGCGCCTCCACATCTTTGAAACGGGAAAAGCGCATCTTTTCCACAGGCCGTACCTCCAAATGACGAGACCCCGACGGTCAGGGGACCGTCAGGGCCTCAATCGTGTGACGAACGCAGAGAAGGTTCTACCACCTTCTTCTCGGACCTACTTCTTCGTGACCTCGACCTTGAGGTTCGCCGTGACGTCCGCGAGGAGCTTCACGGGGATCTCGAAGGTGCCGAGCGCCTTGATCGGATCGGCGAGGTGCATCTTCTTGCGGTCGATCTCGACACCGGCGGCCTTGACGGCGTTCTCGATGTCCTTCGCAGTGACGGAGCCGAACAACTTGTTGTCCTCCCCGACCGGTCGCGCGATCTTGATCTGAAGGGCCTCGATCTTGGCGGCCAGGTCCTTCATCTCCTTCTTGTGCTTGTCGGCCTTCGCCACGGCGACGGCCTTCTCGTGGTTCAGGCGGTTGATCTGCGCGGTCGTCGCCGGGACGGCGAGCTGACGGGGCAGGAGGTAGTTGCGCGCGAAGCCGGGACGGACTTTCACGAGCTCGCCGGAATCGCCGAGCTTGGCGACGTCGGCCTGCAGGATGACTTGAATGGTGGCGGGCATGTCTTCTTCCTTTGGTTCCTGAGCTCGATCAGCCCGAGACCGTGAAGGGCAAGAGCGCGATGTTGCGCGCGCGCTTGATGGCGAGCGTCACCTTGCGCTGGTGACGGGCGCAGTTGCCGCTGATGCGGCGGGGAACGACCTTGCCGCGCTCGCTGATGAAGTACTTCAGCGCCTGCGGGTCTTTGTAGTCGATGAGCACGGTCTTGTCCGCGCAGTACTTGCAGACGCGCTTCTTGCCACCGCGGCGGCGGCCGGGGGCGTCGGCGTTGAGGTCCGGCGTGCGGCCGAAGTCCTTGTCGTCGTCCATCATGGCGGGGTTGCGGGTCGTCATGACTCGGTCTCCTCGGGCGCGGTGGTGCTCTTCGGCGTCGCCTCTTCTTCGGCTTCGTCGGCGAACTCGTCCTCTTCACGGCGGGGCGCGCGAGGCGCGTCGGGGCCGAGGTCGATGAGGCCGAGGGCCTTCTCGCGGGACTCCTTCTCGTCTTCCTCGGGGGGAAGCTCGAGGCGGGCCCACTTGATCTCCTCCGGATCGACGGTGATGGCGCCTGCGTCGGCGATCTCCTCGTTCGTCAGCACCGTCTGGAACTTGAGGACGGTGTCCGAGAGCTTGAGGTTGCGCTCGATCTCGGCGACGAGGCCGCCCTTGCCGACGAACTTGACGTAGACGTAGACGCCCTTCTTGTTCTTGGCGACGGGGTACGCGAGGCGGCGACGCCCCCACGCTTCCACCTTGAGGAGCCGGCCACCCTCGCGGGCGATGACCTCGGCGACGCGGTTCTGCACCTTCTCCGCGGCGTCGGCGTCGACGTCGGAGCGGAGGATGTAGATCGTCTCGTATTCTTTGGTCTTGAGCTTCTGCGCGACGCCGCGCGTCGGCAGGGCCGGGGCGCCGCCGCGGATGGATACCGGCGTGGTTACTTCTGCGGTCATACGGTCTTCCTTTTGAGCTGAGGCCCGTGGAACATGTCCACGAGCAAGGAAATGCCGGGAAAATTCCCGGGGGCCGGCGTTCTAGCACAGCGGGGCCGCGCGGCTCCTACCTTTTTTAGGGGCAGGCGGCCCGGCACCGGCCGTAGCTGGGCGCGTCCGGGAAGGGGCAACAGATCGGCACGTCGGCCGCGCAGTCGCAGGCGCTGTGGCACAGCGTCGCAGCGCCGGCGCCGCAGTTCGCGCAGACCGTACCGACCAGGCTGCTCGAGGAGAAGGGGCAGCAGCCCAGGCCGGCGTCGCAGTCCTCGGGACCGTCGCAGGTGAGGTGGTGGCCGAAGCAGTCGGAGAGGACACCGCAGGTGCCCGCCTCGATGCAGCAGCCGCCGGTTCCGACGCCGCAGGCGACGGAGGCGTCAGCGCCACATACGACGACGCCGGCGCCTTGCGCGCACCCCGCGTCAGCCGCATCGCCCCCTCCGTCGGCGGCATCCCGCGCGCCGTCGCCGGGCGCGCCATCGCCGACCCGCGCGTCGTTGGCGGGTCCGTCGTTGGCCCCGCCGTCACTCCCGTCGACCAACGAGGCTCCGTCCGTTGTCCCGTCTACGGTCGCGTCAGTCGTCGCCCCCGCGTCGTCGGGCGCGTCGCGGTCCTTCAACCCGGCGACAAGCGCGCAGCCGCTCGCCAGGAGGACGAGGCTCACGACGAGGGCGTGGCGCATCAGAACCTCCCCGAGACGATGGCGCCGCCGACGCCGACGCCGCCAGCGCCGGGCGAAGCGACCGGCGCTATCGTCAGGCCGGCGGTCTTGAGCGCGAACCTTGGCGCCGACAGCACCAGGGTGACGCCGGCCGCGACCGCGACGGCACCCACCGCGAACGCGAGGGTGGAGACGACCGCCGAGGTCTTCGCCGCGTCGTCGAGGTCCGCCACGCGAGGGTCGCCCGCGCACTTGTTGCTCGGGCAAATGGCGTCGGCGTCGCTCTTCTTGCCGAGCGTCCGGAGGCCGAAGGCCGCGCCGACGCCGATGGCGACGATCCCCGCGCCGCCTACCGCGAGCCCGACGGTGCGCTGAGTGCTCCCGTCGGTCGGCGACTTCGAGGCGGGCGGCGGCGGCGGCGAGAGGAGCGCGGCCTCGCGCGGGGGGTCCTCGAGCGCGGGAACGTCCACGTCCAGGACGGTCGGGCCTTGCCCGAGGCGCACCGTGCTCTTCCAGCTCTTTCTGCCGGGCGCCGAAGCGACGACGACGTGCTCGCCCGGATCGAGCGGCAGCGCCGAGCCCCACGCGCCGGCTCCCTGCGTGCGGCCGTCGATCGCCACGCTCTCCGACGGCGACGGCGCGGCCACCTTGACCCGGAGCCGCGACAGGCGCTTCTCGAGCTCCTGCGCGCGGCCTCGCGCGTAGGGTCCGCGCGCCTTGTCGTCGCCGGGGCGCTCGGCCACTTCGTTGAACTCGGCCCACGCGCTGGCGGTCTGCCCGTCCTTCTCGTGGCAGAGGGCGAGGTTCACGAGGGTCCCGGGTGCGGGGTCGAGGCGGTGGCTCTCCGCAAATTTCGCGCACGCGAGGGCGTATTTCGCGTCGGTCATCAGGGCCCGCCCCTCGCGGAAGAACGCGTCCGCCTGCGCCTTGTCCTGGGCCGACGGCTCCCCGTGCGCGAACGACGTGACGAGCGAAGCGGCCACGAGGAGGCGAACGAGGCGAATGGAGGGCAGTCGGGGCACGCGGGTCATCGGCGGCGGTCGAGATCCGGCTCGGCGCTCGGTGGATCGGGCGAGGATACCGCGGGCGCGGACGCCGAGGGGCGCGGCGACGGCTTGGGGCGCACCGCGAGAGACGTGGCGCTCGCGGCCGGCGGGGCGGACGCGCTCGCGGGCGGAGCGCCCGTCGGCGGCGGATCGGCCGCGAGCACCGGCGTGGCCGGCGACGCGAGATCGTCGTTCGCGCGCGCGACGGTCGCCGAGGCCGCGACCTCCGGACGCGCCGCGCTGCCCCCCTTCCCCCTGCCTCGCACGCCGAGCACCACACCGACGATCGCTGCGAGGAGCGTGATCGCGACGGCCAGCGCCATGCCGGCGCGCGCACGTGACGCACCGGCGCCCGGGACCGGGGTGGGCAACGGCCTGGCCGGAGGGGTTGCCTGGGGCGACGGCGTCCACGCGGCGCCGCTCGGGTTCGGCGTCACCATGAGCGCCGGCAGTGTGCCCGAGGAGGACGGAACGCGCGAGCCGGCGCGCGTCGCGAACGCGACGGCACGGGCGACACACGGCGCCTCGCGTCCGCTGCCGAACGGCGCGAGATCGAGCGCGAGCTCGCCGACGTGCTGGTAGCGCTGCGCCGGATCGCGCTGTATGCACCGCCCGATGGCGGACTCCACCCCGGCCGGCACCTCCGGACGGTGCGCGCGCACACCGGTCGGCGTGCTCTCGAGGATGCTCGCGAAGACGGCGCCGACGGTGTGCCCGACGAAGGGCGTCTTCGTCGTCAGCAGCTCGTAGAGCAAGACGCCGAGGGACCAGACGTCGGCGCGTCCGTCGACGTCGTGCGCCGACCGGAGCTGCTCGGGCGACATGTAGTGAGGCGAACCAATGAGGGCGCGTGTCTCGGTGAGCTTCTGCGTCGCGTCGTCGAAACCCGCGGCCTTGGAGATCCCGAAGTCGAGGACCTTCACGATCGTGCTCCCGTCCGCGCGCGTCGCGAGGAAGAGGTTCTGCGGCTTCAAGTCGCGATGCACGATGCCGTGCGCGTGCGCCTCGGCGAGGGCGTCGATCGCCTGGAGGATCGCGTCGACGGCGAACGCGATCGGGAGCGGCCCCTGCTGATCGACGAGCCGCCCGAGATCGGCCCCGTCGAGGAGCTCCATCACCATGTAGGGGCCGACGCCCTCGTCGTGCCCGACGTCGGAGACTCGGACGACGTGCCCGCTGTGCAGGCGGGCCGCCGACCGAGCCTCGCGGGCGAAGCGCGCCACCTCCGCCGTCGACTGACCGAACAGCACCTTGATCGCGACAAACTGATCGAGGGCGCGGTGGTGGGCACGGTAGACCGCCCCCATCCCGCCGCGACCGATCTCCGACGCGATGACGTACTTACCCGCGACGATCGCCCCTGGCGTCAGCGTGCGCGTGGAAAGCGGCTGGACCATGCCTCGATCGAGTCTACGGGAGAGGGCGCCCGGCGTCCCTTTTTCCAGGCGATTTCCGGGTGGTGGCGTCGCACACCCCGCGACCACGGCAACCGCGAAGAGAGGCCGCGCTAGAGCGAACGTCGCTTGCACGGAACGGGCAAACGCCGGTAGCGACCCACCAGAAGATAGAGCAGCCGTTCGATGAAAGGGACGGTTGCTCCGGGCTACGCTCGGTCCTTCTTCGGCGAGTTGCGCGGCGGCGCCTTCTGGTTGACGACGTTCATCGCGGCCTGCGCCCCCTCGGTGATCACCTTCTTCACGGCCGCCAGCGCGCGCGCGACGACGTCGGGCAGCTCGGCCCGCTCGCTCGTATCGAAGTCCTGCAGCACGTAGTCGGCCACGTCACCGCGAAAGCCAGGGGGCGGGCGGCCGATGCCGATCCGCACGCGCAGGAACTCCGGCGAGCCGAGGCGCTCGATCGTGCTGCGCAGCCCGTTGTGCCCCGCGTGACCGCCGCCGGCCTTCAGGCGAACCTCGCCGAACGGCAGGTCGAGCTCGTCGTGCACCACGAGGATGTCCGCCGGCTTCACCTTCAGGAACGCGGCGCAGGGCTGGATGCTGTCGCCCGACAGGTTCATGAACGTCTGGGGCTTGAGAAGGGCGACGTCGTCGCCTTTCGTCCAGAACGCGCTGAACTTCTCCCGGTAGTCGGGCAGGCCGAGCGACGAGCGAAGCTCGTCGACGGCCATGAACCCGACGTTGTGCCGGTTTCGCTCGTACTTCTTGCCGGGGTTGCCCAGCCCAACGATGAGAAGCATGGGGCGTACTCGCCGCCGCCGGCGCGGAGCCCGCGGTTACTTCTTCTTCGCGTCCTTCGCAGGGGCCGCCGCGGCCGCAGCCGGAGCCGCGCCGCCCTTCGCGTCCTTCGCGCCCGCGGCCGGAGCCGCACCCGCAGCCGGAGCCGCACCCGCAACCGCGCCCGGAGCGCCCGGCACTGCCGCCGCTTCCTCGGCCGAACGATCCTTCTCGGGCGTGACGATCGCGATGAGCGTCTGCCCCTCGGGGAGGCGAACCATGACGCTCTCGGGGAGCTTCAGGTCCTTCGTCGCGACGTGCTCGCCGAGCTTGAGGTGCGCAATGTCGACCTCGACCTTGACCGGGATCTTGTCGGGGAGGCAGCGGATCGGGATGGTGCGGTAAACCTGGCGGATGATTCCGCCCTCGGCCAGGCCGACCGGCTTGCCGGTGAACACGAGCGGGAGCTCGACCATGACTTCCTGATCCAGCTTCACCTGGACGAAATCGACGTGCTCGAGCTCACGGGTCACCGGGTGGTACGAGTAATCCTTGATCATGACGAGGAGGTCGGCCGCGTTCGCGCCTTCGACCTTCATCGTGATGACGTTGTTCTGGCCGCGCTCCGTCTTGAGGATGCCGAGCACTTCCTTCGGCGACACCGAGATCGTGGTGGCCGCGATGCCCTTGCCATACGCGACCGCGGGGACCTGCCCCGTCTTGCGAAGCTTGCGGGAGCTCCCCTTGCCGTACGCGGTACGCGCGGCGGCGACGAGGCCCGGCATCGTCGTGGAGTCGTTCTTCGGGTTGCGAGCGCTGGTCGGAGCGGCGGTCATGGGAAATTCCTCAAAAAACCTGGGGATTCGGCGAGTCACGCCCGCCATGGAGGCGCGGGGGGCGAACGCATAGCAGAGCGCCGCCGCGAACGGTAGTACATTTCGCGCTCCGTCGGGGCTTTCGCCCGCGTTTCCCGGGGCTTGAGCGCTGCTCAGCCGAAAGACTGAGGTGAAAAGCTCAGGCGAAAAGGGAGCTGACCGAGTCCGAGCTGTGGATGCGCTTGATGGCCTCGGCGAGGAGGCGCGCGATCGAGACGACCTTGATCTTCGCACACCCCTTGGCCGCGTCGCTGAGCGGGATAGTGTCGGTGACAACGACCTCGGTGAGCGGCGAGTCGTTGATGCGCTGGATGGCGGGGCCGCTGAAGACGCCGTGCGTCGCGACCGCCACGATCCGCTTCGCGCCCTCGTCGAGCAGCGCGCGCGCGGCGCCGGCGAGGGTACCGGCCGTGTCGATCATGTCGTCGACGATGATGCAGTCCTTGCCCTTCACCTCGCCGATGAGGTGCATGACCTCGCTGACGTTGGCGCGCTCGCGGCGCTTGTCGATGATGGCGAGGCTGGCATTGAGGCGCTTGGAGTACGCGCGCGTGCGCTCCACGCCGCCCGCGTCAGGCGAGACGAAGACGGCGGACGCGTCGAAGTTCTTCTTCAAGTAGTCCTCGAGCATCACCGGCATCGCGTAGAGGTGATCGAACGGGATGTTGAAGAAGCCCTGAATCTGGCCGGCGTGGAGGTCCACCGACACCACGCGCGTCACGCCGCTCGCCTGGATCAGATCGGCGACGAGCTTGCTCGTGATGGGCGTGCGTGGCGCGACCTTGCGATCCTGGCGTCCGTAGCCGTAGTACGGGATGACCGCGGTGATGGCCCCGGCCGACGCGCGGCGAAGCGCGTCGCACATGATGAGGAGCTCCATCACGTTGTCGTTGACCGGGCTGCAGGTCGGCTGGATGACGAACGCATCCACCCCACGCACATTCTCGTTCACCTCGACGAAGGACTCGCCGTCACTGAAGCGCGTGACCTTGCACTTGGACAGCGGCGTCTCGAGGTGGTGCGCGATCGATTGCGCGAGCGCGATGTTGGCGTTCCCCGAGAAGATACAAACCTTCTTGAACACGCGCGACGTCTAGCTGTCGCGATGGGGTGTGTCAACGCACGGCGGGCCTTATTAGCTTGTCAGCGCAGCATGGCGGCGCGCTCGATCAGCGGAGCATCGCGGCGCACTCGCCGATCGCGCCGCGCTTGCCCAGCTTCAGGCACGCGGTGAAGGCGCGGCGCGCGTCGGCGCCTTTGCCCTTCTCCTGGTAGGCGGCGCCCAGGAGCAGCCACGCGTCGCCGTCGGTCGGATCGAGCGCGACGGAGCGCTCGCCGGCCTCGATCGCGCCCTTCATGTCGCCGCGCTCGAGCGCCTTGCGTGCGGTGGCCTTCTCCAGCTTCGCCGCCGCTGGATCGGAGGGAACATCGCTCGCGGGCACGGCGGCAGCGTTGGCGGCAGGAGCGGTGTCCGTGGCCACCGGCGGCGAAGGGGCCGGGGCAAGATCGGTGGGAGCGACCGGCGGATCCGCCGCGACGGGCGGCGGCGCGACGGCCTGCGCGGCCGTCGGCTCGGCAGCGGGTGGCGCAGGCAACGGCGCTGGAATCGGCGCCGGCATGGGCGACTGCGAGATCTCGGCGGCCTGGGATCCGCCGCCGAGGTTGTCCATCCCGTGCTGCCCGCGCGCGACCGTGACCCGCACGAGCGCCGCGAGGCAAACGACGGCCGACGCTCCGACCGCCCATTTCACGTACTTGGTAAAGCGCGCCCGGCGCTCACGGACCGCGGGGCTCATCTTGTGCTTCGCGCGCGGGTCCTCTTCGTGCTCGTGCTCGTGGGGGATCAGCACGCCGCGGGCGACGGCGCGGTGCTCCTTGTCGGCCTTCTCGCCGGCTTCGAAGAAGCTCTCGTGGTCCAGGTCCACGGCAGGCGCCACGCTCTCGCGCTTGTTCTTCTTGCCGGGCTTGGCGTCGACCTTGTCGGCCTTGGCGGAGGGGGAGGAGGCCTTCTCGGCCTTCGCCGCCGCCGGGGCGGTCGTGTCGGACTTCTTTTCGGCTTTCTCCGCCTGCTCGAGCTTCTCGGGCGTGAACGCGACGATCCGCGGACCCGACTCCTCTTGATTGTCCTCCCGCGGGTGCGCCTCCTCGGGGACCGGCGTCGGGACGGCGAGCTCCTCGGCGGCGGAGGACTCGCTGGTGGTGCCTACGAGAAGGTCGGCGTGGCTCGGCGAGCGCGCGGCAGCGCCGCTCATGCTCGTCATGCCCGCAGCCGGCGAGGAGGCTGATGCAGGGGCGCTCGGCGGCACCGGAGCGGCAGCGCGGGTCGGAGCGCTCGACGGGCTCGACACATCCGGCAAGGAGGGACGCGAACGGGGTGCCATCGACCCCGACGTGTTCCCCTTCTTGCGCTTCCCCTTCTTGCTCATCGGACCTCTCGACACTGAACGAAACGGCGTGCCTGGACTGCTGCGGAAAAGTTCGGGCGGGTGCTCCGCGGTTCCCCTGGATAGTGCCTCGGTCGACGAGGAAGCGATCTCTAGGATTCCTACTTCTTTGCCGTTTGATGGCCGGGCGCCAGTACCTTCATCTACAAAAACGCGCTGGGGTGCTTTTGGTGCCGCCATGACCAACCGCCAAGCAAGCCTCGTGCGCGGCAAAGAATCATTCAAATTGAGCGCAAGTTGCTGCGCGACGTCAATCGCCTCACGACGAACATGTCTCAAAACGTCCCCATGATTGCGCCAGGTTGGCACACCGGCTGTACTCGTCTCTCCCACAGGCGCCCACCCGGCATACGGAGCCCGCTGCCGTTCGAAGCACCGTAGCGCCTTCGCATGACGGTAGAGTGACGAGCGTGCGGGTTTCCGAGATCGTGTTGCGACGCGCCGGCGCCGACGCTGTCCGGCACGGACATCCCTGGGTGTGGCGCAGTGCCCTCGCGCGAGGTGCGGACGAAGCGGGCGAGGCCGGCGCGGAGGTGCAGCTCGTCGACGAGCGAGGTGAAGCGCTGGGCCGCGCGCTCTGGGACCCCGCGTCCCCCATCGCGGCGCGCGTCTGGACACTGGGTCGCGCCCCCATCGACGACGCGTCGCTGACGTGGCGCATCGAGCGCGCGCTCGCGGTCCGGGCGTGGACGTTCGACGAGCGGACGAGCGCGTATCGGTTGGTTCACGGCGAAGGGGATCGGATGCCCGGCTTCGTCGTGGATCGCTATGGCCCCGTCGCCGTGCTCCGCGTGGATGGCGAAGCCGCCGCACACCATGCCGCGCGGATCGCGCGCCTGCTCCGCGCACCGCTCGAGGCGCTCGGCGTCCATACCCTCGTCGAGCGGGCGGCGGGCCGCCCCGAAGCCGCGGCCGAGCGGGGCGAGAAAGCACGCGGGCGCACCGTGCACTTCGGTGACCCGCCGCCCGACACGGTCACCGTCCGCGAGCACGGCGTGCCGTTCGTGGTGGACTTGCTCCGCGGCCAGAAAACGGGCGCGTTCCTCGATCAGCGCGAGAGCCGCCGGCGCGTCGGCGAGCTCACCCGCCAGCTCAGGGCGGAGCGCGTCCTCAACCTCTTCTCGTACGCCGGCGGCTTCTCCCTGCACGCGGCGCTCGCCGGGGCGAAGACCACGAGCGTCGACATCGCCACGCAAGCGCACGCGACCGCACAGGCGAGCTTCACCGCCGCGGGGGTCGATCCGCGCAAGCACGAATTCGCCACCGCCGACGCGTTCGCGTTCCTCGAGGATGCGAAGCGGAAAAAGCGCACCTGGGAGCTCGTGATCAGCGATCCGCCGAGCTTCGCGCCGAACGAGAAGAGCGTACCGCGCGCGTTGTCGGCGTACCGCAAGCTGCACCGAGCGTGCGCCGAGGTGCTCGCGCCGGGCGGGGTCCTCTGCGCGTCGTCGTGCTCGAGCCACGTCGACGCGTCCTCGTTCGCGACGACGCTCGACGACGCCTCTCTTGGTCGCGCCGACCTGCGGATGACCGAGCTTCATGGCCCGCCGTCCGATCACCCCACGCTTCCGGCGTGGACGGAAGGCCGCTACCTCAAGTTCGCGGTCCTCGCGTGACGGCGGCCGACGTCCGCCTCGTCGACAACGGCGACGGGTGGCGCCTCGCGCTCAAGCGCACCCCTGCGCACGGCCGCGCGCTCGCCGCGGTGCTCCTCGTCCCGGGCTACGGGATGAACTCGTTCATCTTCGGGTTTCACCCGAGCGGCCTGTCGCTCGAGGCGTACCTCGCGTCGCGGGGTCTCGACGTCTACAGCGTCGATCTCCGCGCGCAGGGGCGGTCGGAGAATGCCGGCGGCGGCAAGCGCTTCGGCCTCGGCGACCTCGCCGTGACCGATCTCGGCGCCGCGATCGAGGGCGTGCGCGCGTGGTCGGGACAGGGCACGGTCGATCTCGTCGGCTGCAGCCTGGGCGCCGCGCTCTCGTTCGCCCACGTCGCGTGCGTCCCAGGCGCGCCCGTGCGTTCGCTCGTGTCCCTGGGCGGGCTCGTCACGTGGGTCGATCCGCACCTGCTCGTGCGCGTCGCCTTCGCGTCGCCGTGGTTCGTCGGGATGGTGCCCATGGGCGGTACGCGCAAGATGGCCGGACGCGCGCTGCCGCTGCTCGCGCGCGTCGCGCCTCGCTTGCTGTCCCTGTACGTCCACGCGCAGTCGACCGATCTGTCGCACGCCCCCACGATGGTCAACACCGTGGAGGATCCGAGCCCCCACATGAACCGTGAGATCGCGGAATGGGTCGGGCGACGCGAGCTCGTCGTGCGCGACGTCAACGTGTCACGCGCGCTGCGCACGATGGAGAACCCCGTCCTCGTCGTCGTCGCCAACCAGGACGGCATCGTTCCGCCTGCGACCGGCCGCGCGATTTACGACGAGGTCGGCTCGCTCCGGAAGGAGCTCGTCTGCGTGGGCGACGCCGAGCGTCCAATCGCCCACGCGGACCTCTTCGTCGCCCGCGGGGCGCAGGAGCGCGTGTTCGCCCCCATCGCGGAGTTTCTCACGCGGCCTTCCGGCGGCGCTTGACCATCGCGCCGAGGACGATCGCCATCCCGAAGAACACGCCGCCGTCGGCCGGTGACGTCGCGCCCAGGGCGCAGCCCTTCTTGCCGTCCGGCGGCGCTTCCACGCTGGTCGGACCCGGCGTCGCCTCGGCCGTCGCGCCGCCGCCGTTGCCCTTGGAGGGGACGTGCGAACCGGTGCCACCGGCGCTGGTGCCGGAGCCGGAACCCGAACCGGAACCCGAACCGGAGCCCGAACCGGAGCCGGTGCCCTTCCCGCCCCCGGTGCCGGTCGGCGACGGCGTGGTCGGGGTCGCCTTGCAGGTTCCCACGTCCTTGTCGCCCGACGAGCACGCCTGACCCTCGGGGCAACCGTTGCCACCGACGTCGCGGCAGCCCGCCTTGCATGCGTGCGCCACCTTGTCGCAGACGCGACCGGACTTCGCGTTTCCGCAGTCGGCGTCGGCCGCGCATCCGCACACGCTCCCGACGACGCAGGCTGCGCCGGCCTTCGTCGCATCACACGTCTTGTGGTTGGCCGTCGTGCACTCGACGCACTTCTTTCCGCGCGGATCGCACACCTTGCCGCCGCTGCAGTCGCTGTCGGCGACGCACTCGACGCAGGTGGGCGTCGTCCCGGAGGTGTCGCACTTCAGGTTCGGCGCGGTCTTGCAGCCGGTCTGCTCGCACGTCTCACCGACGCAGCTGCCGATGGTTCCGTCCTTGACGCTGCACGCCTTGCCTGTCGCGCACGTGTCGGAGCCGCCGGTCACCTTGCAGCCGACGACGCACTTGCCGGCGCCCACGGCGGTGTTGCACACCTGCCCTTCGCCACAGTCGCCGTCGGAGGTGCAGCCGCACGTCCCGGTGCCGACGTTGCACGCCGGCGTCGTGTCGCTCGCGTCGCAAACCGTGGAGTCCTGCTCGGAGCACTCGGCGCACGAGCCCGCCCCGGTGCCGGTCGTCACGCACGCGGGCGCGGTCGCCGACGGGCACGCGAGCGGCGCCGCGTTCTCCGCGGCGTGGTCGGCCTGGCACGCCACGCACTTCTTGCCGACGCGATCGCACACGGGCGTCGCTCCAGAGCATTCGGTGTCCGTCGTGCAGCCGCCGGCCGGCGGAGGTTCACCGCCGCCGCTGTTGCCACCGGTGCCGCCGTCGTCGGTGGTCCCGCCGGTGCCGCCGCCGTGATCGGTGGAGCCGCACGTCGAGCCCTTGTCCGCGCCGCTCTTCTTGGTGCTGTAGCCTATGAACGTCGCGTACTTCTCCCAGACCGCCTTGTGGAGGCTCGCGCCGCCCACGCCCTTGTCGCCACCTCCCGCCTCGCCGACCCACGGCGTGTACGTGTACAGCGCCGCCGTCGCGGCGTTCGCGGGCGTGACGGAGAGTCCGTCCTCGGACTTCTTGGCGACGCACGGCTTCCATCCGGAGAGCGTCGCGCCGCCGCCGGCGAGCTGGTCCATGTCGCGGCGCAGCGTCCGCGCCATGCACGTCGCCTGGTTGGCGAGGCCGACGTACTTCTCCGCGCACGAGGTCGCGGTCTCGCAGCCGCAGCCGAACGCGATGTCGACCTTCGAGTCGCTCACGGTCGTCGCGTGGACGAGACCCTCCTCCATCTGCAGCCGCACGAGCATCACGAGCGGGTTGATGCGGCTCTTCACTGCGGCGTCGTGGATGAGCGCGGCGGCCGTCTTGCTTCCGACGGTGTAGTCGGCGAGGCCCGAGCGGGTGCCGTAGGGGTTCTTCTCGAAGAACGCCTGGACCTGCTCTTCGGTCATCGCGTCGACGTCGACCATCGACGCGTCGTCGAGGAGGTCGTTGCGGGGGAAGCTCGACCCCTTCACCGCGGAGGCAGAGGAGGTGCTCGACGCGTCGCTCGACGAGCAACCCGCGACGGCGACGAGCGACAGACCGCTCAGGAGGACGGCAACCCCGGACAGACGAAGGAGCGACATGTGCGCTCTTTATGCGACATGTGTGCCTGCATTTCGCGCAAGCAACTTCAGCTAGTTAGACAGTCTTCGGGGCCTTCCCTGGTCATGCGCCGAGGGTGAGCGACGATCCAGCCCGTGTTCACGATTTCAGGCTGGAGCTAGTCCTCTTCACGAGCTCTCTCTGCCGTAAATGTGCACGTAACGTGCACGTTTACGGGCGAGAGATTGGGCGAGGCCGTAGCTCCAGGCTCTCGAGCTCGTAGAAGAGGAGGGGCCCCTCCTTCTTGTAGAAGAGGCCGCAGCCGAGGCGCGTGAAGTGCCTACCGAGGCGCGCGAGGTAGAAGCTCCCCGGTCGCTCGTGGACGTCGACGTCGGTGAGGTCGCGATCGCACACGTCGGTGAGATCGCGGCGGGTGATGGCCTCGAGGTAGAGAAAGCCGCGCGTCATCGCGGCCAAATTCTCGAGGGCAGCGCTGGCGCCCTCGTCGGCCAGGTACGGGAGCACGCCCTGGCACACGACGAGATCGAATTGCTCCTTGGCGCGCCAGATCGAGATGTCGCGCTTCTCGTGCCCATAGGCCTTGCATGCGTAGTCGCTGATCTCGGTCGTACGGTACTTCGCGGCGCGGACGTTCTTCTTGAACCAGTCGCGCCACAGCCCCACGCCGGCGCCGACGTCGAGCACCGAGCCGACGTCGCCGCCGAACCAGCGGATCATTCCGACGACTCCCTGGCACAGGTGGGCGACCTGGTCAGCGCTGGAAACACGAGTCTTCTTCGACTGATAGAACCGGTCGTAGTAGCCCTTGTCGAAGCTCGGCATTGGGGCTCTGCTTTACCAGATCTTTCGACGAGCGCGCGCGTACCTAGAACGCACACGACGACGCCACGACGGCGCGCTCGAACGGACGACAAAAGGAGCAGACCCCATGCGACGCGCGGTGATCCTCGGAGTTCTTGCGGTGGCGGCGATGACGAGCGTGGTCGGGTGCGGCGCGAGCAAGGCCGCGGCGCCGGCTGCCGCGGCGCCGATCGCCAAGGACCCGGGCGGCGCGCTCCCCGTCGCGACGGACGACGGGCCGAAGGCGATCGAGCCGGCCGACGCGATCAAGAACGGCAACTGGATCGGCGCGAGCGCCGAGAGTGAGATGATCCTGAACGGGACGACCGACACCTTCGTCGGCGTCTGGGTCGACGTGCCGAACGTGAAGATCACGAACAAGCCGCCGGTGGACCTCGCCCTCGTCGTCGACACGAGCGGCTCGATGGCGGGCGCGAAGATCGTGAACGCGCGCGCCGCGGCCAAGCAGCTCATCGAGTCGATGCAAGACGGCGACATCGTGTCGATCGACACGTTCAGCGATCGCGCCGAGACGTTCGTGGCCCCCACCGTGCTCACGCCTGACTCGCGCGAACGCCTGCTCGCCGCCGTCGCCCGCCTGCGCCCGCAGGGCTCGACCAACCTGTTCGACGGCCTGTCGCTCGGCGAGGCCCACGTCGCGCAGGCGCCGGGGACGCACACGGTTCGCCGCGTCGTCGTGATCTCGGACGGCATCGCCAACGTCGGTCCGTCGACGCCCGACGCGCTGGGTGCGGTCGCGGAGCGTGGTCTGCGATTCCGCGCGCAGGTCACGTCGCTCGGCGTCGGCAATGACTACGACGAGCACACGCTCAACGCGCTCGCCGTCAAATCGAGCGGCCGCCTCTTCCACGTCAGCGACCCGCTCGAAATGAGCGCGTTCCTCAAGAAGGAAGTCGAGCTCCTCACGTCGACCGTCGCCAGCGACGCGTTCGTCGAGGTCATGCCGGCGCCGGGCGTGCGCCTCGTCGGCAGCGACGGCGTGCGCACCGACTGGCAGTCGTCGGGCGCCCTCCGCATCCCGCTCGGCGCGCTCTACTCGGGGCAGCACCGCGAGGCGCTCGTCAAGGTGCGGGTCGACCCGGCGCGCTTCGAGGGCGCGGCGTCCAAGCCCCTCGCCAGTGTCCGCCTCGTCTTTCACGATCCGAACGACGGCGATCTGGAGCGCATCCAGGAGACCGTCGCGCGCGTTTCGGCGACGAGCGACGGAACTGCGGTGGCCAGCCATGCAAACTCGCGCACGCAGGCGATCGTCGCCGTGCAGGACGCCGCGAAGCTGAAGATGCAGGCCGCGCAAGCGATGAACCAGGGGCAGTTCGTCGATGCCGACAAGGAGCTCGCAGCGGCGGAGCAGAAGGTCGTCGCGCAGGCGGCGATCACCAAGGACAGCACGCAGAAGAAGCGCCTCGACGCGACGGCGGCGAGCATCCAGGCGACCAGGCGCGCCGCGGGCGCTGCAGCAGCCGCGCCGAAGGCCGTTCAGCGCGACGAAGCGCTGAAGGCGAACAAGAGCGGCATGGCCGACATGGGGTACTGAAGTCAGCGCGTGCGGGCCCGGATCATCTGGAAATAGCGGCGCCCGATGCCGCTGGCGGCGGCGGCGGTGGCGACGTCGCCGCCGTGCGCGGCGAGCACACGCTCGACGTACCGGCGCTCGAACTCCTGCATCAGCTTCTCGCGCGCCTGCACGAACGGAAGACCGAGGCCGATGACGCGCTCGATCGCGTCGACGCCCGGCGACGAGGTCACGCGCGACGCATCCGCCGGCGCGGGCTCGCCGAACCCACCGCGCTGCAGATCCGCGAGGTCGCCGAGTGCGAGCTGCCGGGCGACGGCGTTTCGTAGCTCGCGCACGTTGCCAGGCCACTGGTAGTCCTCCCACTTGAGGAGAACCTCGGGCGGCAGGCGGCGCTCGTCGCCCCCGAGGTCCCGCCAGATCTGCCGCGCGAGGATCGCGACGTCTCCGCCGCGATGGCGGAGCGGCGGCAACTCCACCCGCGCGACGGCGAGGCGGTGAAAGAGATCGTCTCGAAAGCGACCCGCCTGCACTTCGCGGTCGAGATCGCGGCGGGTGGCGGCAAGGACGCGGACGTCCACCTTGATCCACTTGTCACCCCCGACGCGTCGGATCTCGCCCCGCTCGATCGCGCGGAGGAGCTTCGGCTGGAGGGCGAGATCCAGATCGCCGATCTCGTCGATGAGCAGCGTCCCCCCCTGCGCCTGCTCGAACACGCCGCGGCGCTGGCTCACGGCGCCGGTGAACGCGCCGCGCTCGTGGCCGAACAGCTCGCTCTCGACCAGGCTAGGCGGCGCCGTCGTGCAGTCGAACACGACGAAGGGCGCGGTCGCACGCGGCCCCATCTCGTGGAGAGACTCCGCGAGGACCTCCTTGCCGGTGCCGGTCTCGCCTTCCAGGATGACGGGCACCGCCGAGGCGGCGATTCGCTCGCAGAGCGGGTAGAGACGCCGCATCTCGCGGCTCGTGCCGAGGATCTTGCCGAAGCGTCCGGCCGTCGTGAGCGGCGCGACGGGGACCGACGACTCGTGCTCGATCGTCAGAACCGTCGAGCCGACGCGGACGATCTCACCGCCGAGGAGCTCGGCCTCGCGGATCTTCACGCGATCGACGAACGTGCCGTTGGTCGATCCGAGATCGACGACGCGAAGACCGCCCGCGGTGATCTCGAGCGCCGCATGGCGACGCGACACCTCGCGATCGGTGAGCCGCAGGTCGCACGCGGGGCTCTGCCCGATGAGCAGACGCGACGCATGCGTCTCGTCGAGCGTCGTCGTTTTCCCCTTGTCCGGTCCATCGGCGACGGTGATGACGAACGCGCCTTCGAGCGGAGCCACCTCGTCGCGCTGCCGAACGATCGTGGCGATTTGCGAGTCGTTGGAGCCGGGCGCCACAGGCCGGATGGTACACTCATTCGAAGCGGTGAAAGCCCTTGCTCGCGGCCGGCGCGGGGTCCGGGGGAGGCGGAGGAGGCGGGGCCACCGCACTCGCGGTCGGCGGCGGAGGAGGAGGGGGTGTCTTGGGCCCGCGCAGGCGACGGCCCGGGCGCGGCTCGGCGGAGGCCGCAGCGGTCGGGGTCGCGGTCGGGGTCGGGGTCGCGGTCGGGGTCGGGGTCGGGGTCGCGGTCGCGGTCGGGGTCGGGGTCGCGGTCGCGGTCGATGCTGCGGGATCGTCCACGGCGGCATTCGTTGGGATCGCCGTCGGCACGCGCACGCTCCTCAGGCGCACGACGGCGAAGCCGAGCGCGGCGATCAAGACCACGCCCGCCATCGCGAAGGCCGGTCCGGCACCCCATCGTCGCGGGATCCCGGCGGGGGTATCGAGCGACGAACCCGTGCCCGTGGTGAGCCCCGCCCCCGCGTCGACGCCGACGTCGAGCCCAGGGACGTCGACCTGGGTGTCCGGCTCGCCCGCCGGCACGTGCGTGACGGCCGAGCCGGAGCGCATTCGCCGCAAGAGCTCGCGCTTCTCGTCAATGCGGTCGGCGAAGACGTCGTTCATCAACGTCGCGAGCTCTTCGCTCGGCTCGACCACGCCACCCGGTGTGCCGAGCTCGCGAACGCATGTCAGGAGCTCGCGCCTCATGTCGGCGGCCGACGCGTAGCGCGCGTCCGGATCCCGGGCGAGGGCGCGCATGCAGATGGCCTCGAGCCGGGCGGGGAACGCCGGCGCCGTCCGCGACGGAGGGACGACCGGCTCCTCGGTGATCGCCTTCAACGCGAGCAGCTGATTGAACCGCTTGAAGAGCCGCCGCATCGTTCCGAGCTCGTACAAGAGAACCCCGAGCGCGAAGACGTCGCTGCGACGGTCCACCGCGCCCCCCATGCACTGCTCGGGCGCCATGTACTCGTACTTGCCCTTGATCTGCCCCGCCTCGGTGCGCGCGATGCGATCGGTCGCCTTCGCCACGCCGAAGTCGATGACCTTGACCTGCCCCTGATACGTCAAGAACACGTTCTGCGGGGACACGTCGCGGTGCACGAGGCGCTGCGGCGCGCCGTCGCCGTCCACGAGCTCGTGCGCGGCGTGGAGGCCCGCGCAGGCCTCGGCGATGATGAACGCTGCAAGCGAGGGCGAGACCGCGCGCTGCTTCAGGAGCAGGCGCTTCACGAGCCCCGCCACGCTCTCCCCCTCCAGGTACTCCATGACCAGGTAGAGCTCGCCCCCTTCTTGCCCGAGCTCCTGCACGTGGACCACGTTGGGGTGCCCGATCTGCGCGACGATGCGGGCCTCGTCGAGAAACATCGCGACGAACTCCTGCTGCCGCGCGAGGTGCGGGAGAATTCGCTTGATGACGACGGGCCGCTCGAAGCCCCCCTGCCCGGTGACGCGGCCGAGCAGAATCTCGGCCATCCCGCCCGTCGCGAGCTCGCCGAGCACCTCGTAGCGGCCGATGCGGGAAGGGAGCGCCACCGTGGGGAAAGTATCGCACGAATGGACGAGCGACGCCTCGTGCGGCACCATCAGACGAATGCCTCGGCGCCTCGTCGCGATCACCGTTTGCCTCGCTTTGGCGCTCTGTAGCGCGAGCGCGCGGGCGGAGACCGACGCGCAACGACGCGCCCTCGAGCTCTTCGACCAGAGCGAGGCCGCCTACCAGCGAGGCCAGTTCGACGAGGCCGCCCGCCTGCTGCGTGAGGCGTACGCGATGCAGAAGGAGCCCGTCCTCTTGTACAACCTCGCCCGCGCCTACGAAGGGCTCGGGGATCAGGCGAGCGCCGCCAAGGCGTACGAAGATTTTCTCACCGCGCAGCCGGACGCGAAGGACAAGGGCGCGATTCAGCAGCGCATCACGACCTTGCGGCGGCAGATCGCCGAGCGCGAGGCCGAGAAGCGACGCGCCGCCCAGAAGCCGCCCACGGAGAAGCGGCCGAGCGCAGCGCCGTGGATCGTCGCGGGCTTCGGCGTCGCCGGCCTCGGCACCGGCGTCGCGTTCACGCTCCTGTCGAACGCAAAGCACGACCAGGGCGTGAAGGAGCCCGTTCAGACGATCGCCGCCCGTGATCAAGACTCGGCGAAAACGGAGGCCACTGTCGCGACCGTGGCCTATGTTGGGGGTGGCGCGCTCATGGCCGTCGGGATCGTGTGGGGAGTACTCGACGTGCACGCCGCCGGCTCCGTCGCGCATGTCGAGGTCACTCCGACGCTCGGCGGGCTCCGCCTGAACGGCACTTTCTAGAGCAACCGTCCCTTTCACAGAACCGTTGCTCTATCCGTCTGGTGGGTCGCTACCGTCGTTTGCCCGTTCCGTGCAAACGACGTTCGCTCTAACTGGACCGATCACAAGGGCACGCAAAGGTGCGTGTCGAGGTTGCACTTCTTCCCGGGATCGCAGCCGCCGCACGTGCGGGTGCCGCCGCACAGGTCCGGGTAGTTGGCGCCGCAGTGGAATCCGCCGGTGTCGCAGGTCCGCGGCACGCAGCACGCGTGGTTGAAGCAGACCTGGGAGCCCGTGCACGCGCTCGCGCAGACAAGCGTCCCGCCGCATTCGTCGCCGCCACTGCCGCACGCCCAACCCTTCTGCGGGCACGTCTTCGGCGTGCAGCCGCAGGTTCCAGGAACGCCGCCGCCGCCGCACGTCTGGCTTGCGCCGCACGCCGCGGTGCAGTGCAAGACGCCCTGGCAGCCGTCCGAGACGTCGCCGCAATCGCTGGCCTGGCAGGCGCGGGGCGCGCAGGCGCCGGCGCCGCACGCGTGATCTCCGCCGGCGCCGCATGTCTTGCCGGTCGGGCACTCGCCACAGAAGCTGTCGTTCGGATCGGCGCACTGCTTGGGGAGGACGCCGCACGCCGCGCCGCGCTGCTCGCATGTCTGCGAGACGCACTGGCACCGGCCGTCGACGCAGCGGTTCGGGCTCACGCAGGTCGTGCAGCCCTCCAGGAAACCGCCGCACCCGTCGTCGACGCGCCCGCAGGGGTTGCCCGCGGCGTCGCACGATTTGGGCACGCACGCGGGGCGCACGCACGTGTTCGTGTTCGCATCGCACACGAACCCCGACACGCAGCTGCCGTTCGCGTCGCACTGCTTGCCGTCGAGGTCGAGACCGCTGACACCGCAGCCGATCGCCAGCGCGAGCGCAACGACGACGACGACGACGAAGAGGTGCGCCCGCCCGACCATCCTCACCTCCTCAGCATCTCACGTGCCACCGCAACTGGCGAACCTTGCACGGAGCCCGCGAAGGATCCCTTCGCCCCGCGAACGGAGCGTTCGCCGCGCGCGAACGAATCGTTCGCCGTCAGGCCGCGGCCCGCGTTTTCGTCGTGATCTCGCGGCGGCCCGCCCCTTGCTCTGGGGTCTGCATGCTCGCACTCCACGGCAAACCCAGGATGGTCGCATGCACCGCTCTTGGCCTTCTCCTTGCGGCGTTCGTCGTCGGCGCGTGCGGCGGCGCGGATGATTCGACGATCGGCGGCGGCGGCCCGGCTGGCGGTCCGGCCGCCGCTCCCGCGACCGGTCCGGGCGGCAACCCGGGAGGGGGCGCCGACGGAGGCACCGACACCTGGCAGCCGGCTCCGTCGCCCCCGAGCGGACCGACCGCGTGCACGACCGACGAGCTCAAGTACCTGCGGACCGGCGCCGCGCAGTGGCAAGCGCTCTGCGCGCGCGGCAACGGCGACCTCGTCTCGAAGGCCTTCTGCGCCGGCGCCGCGCCGCCGGCGATCACGAGCGTCGTCGAGCTCCAGAAGCTCCTCGGTCTCGACTTCAAGCCCGGCGTCGCCCAGAACGGCGCCGGCGGAAACCCTGGCTTCGCCATGACGAGCCACTCGACCTCGCTCGTCACCCGGCACACCACCGTCCTCAACCCACGCGCGCTCGTCTTCACCGCGCCGAACGGCCGCGGGCGTCAGGCCGCGCCGTTCAAGCCGAACGCGAACTACGTCGCGATGGGCTTCGCGCGCGGCGAGCGCGAGGTGGAGCTGGTGAGCAAGGACCCCGTGAAGGGGGATCTGAATTTCTTCCTCTTCCGCTACACGCTCGCCTGCGACGGCGCGCCGGGAGGCTGCACTCCGGGCGATCTTCTCACGCCCGCCGTGGAGTCCAACTTCGCGAGCTACACCCTCTACCAAGACGTCGACATCAAGGACACGGTCGTCGATTGCCTGCAGTGCCACCAGCCCGCAGGGCCCGGCACGCCGAAGCTGCTCCGCATGCAGGAGCTGCAGTTCCCCTGGATTCACTTTCTCTTCAACGAGCCGCTGGGCAACACCTACCTCCGCAACGACTTCCACGCGGCCCATGGGACGAGCGAGCCCTACGCCGGCATCCCCGCCAACCTCATCGATCTGGCGGCGCCGCCGGTGCTCGAGGCGTTCGTGGAGAACAACGGATTCATCGCGCAGCCCAACGAGCTCCAGACCAAGACGGTCATGAACGAGGTCATCGCGTCGAGCGCGTCTCAGCCGATGAGCAACGTCCCGCCGGGCGTGAGCACGACGTGGCGCTCGCAGTACGCCAAGAGCGAGGCGGCGCAGTTCATCCCGGTGCCGTACCACGACTTCAAGACGACAGACCCCCAGAAGCTCGCCAGCGCGACGACGGCGTACCAGGCGTTCGTCAAAGGGACGCTGCCCGCCTCCCAGCTCCCCGACATCCGCGACACGTTCCTCGATGCCGCGCTCAGCGATCTGGCGTTCCACGCCGCCCCAGGGCTCGACGGCAAGGGACTTCTCGTTCAGATGTGCCAGCAGTGCCACAACTCGCAGCTCGATCAGACGACGACGCGCGCGCGCTTCAACGTCCAGACGCTCGCGACGGCGATGAGCCCGCAAGAGAAGGGAGAGGCGATCCGCAGGATCAAGCTCCCGGCGACCGACTGCGATCACATGCCGCCCGCGCGCTTCCGGGATCTGAGCGCGGCGGAGATCCGGCTCGTCGAGCAGGAGCTCTTGAAGTAGCCGGCAGGCTCTCTGAGCGACGGCCCGCCTACTTCGGCGCGCCCTGCTCGATCCACCGCTTCACGAGCGCCACCTGCTCGGGGGGCAGCGGCGCCGCGGTCGGCATCGGATCGCTGAGGACACCCGGCGCCTTCTCGCCGAACGGACCATTCGTGAGCTTGTTGTAGAGGTAGCTGTTCGCCGGATCGCCCGGCTTCACGTAACGGCGCGGGCGCCCGCCCGGCTCTTCCCACGCGTCGAGCTGCGTCAGCCGGTCGTACAAGGAGAGGTCCGGGCATCCGGTGGGCTGACCACCGCTCGGACCTCCGTAGATCTTCGACCCGATGAGCGCGTCTTCCAGCGAGAGCCACCCGCGGCAGCTCCGGTCCTTCGTCGCCGCGTACATGTCACGAATGTGGCAGGTCGAGTTTCCGGCGCCGCACGACACCTGCAAGAGCGGGACGATGTCGCGCTGGAACGTCGGGTTGGGGGCAGAGGCGTCGATGGAACCTGCGTCCGCGGGGCCGCCGCCGCCACCACCTGGGGTCGCTCCGGAGGGCGCGGTCGCGGTGATCTCGTTCGAGTAGGCCGAGGCGCCCTTCGCGTTCACCGCGCGAACGCGGTACGAGTACGCCTTGCCGGCTGCGAGCGAGGCGTCGTGGTACGAGAACGTGTCGAACGGGACGCTGTAGATCTTCGCGAAGGCGGAGGAACCGTCCTTGCGTTCCACGTCGTAGCCGTCCTCGTTGCTGGCGTTGTCCTTCCACACGAGGTGGATGCCGGTGCCCATCGGCTCCCCGGTCAAGCTCGAGGGCGCCGCGGGGCTGCCCGGCGCCGCGGGCGCGCTACCGGAAGGCGCGGGCGTCACCGTGGCGTCCGTGCCGCTGCACGCAGCCGCCGACATCACGAGCACGAGGACATGGATGGTTTTCATGGATTTCCTCCGAGGTCACTTCATGATCATCAGATCGCCCATCATTCCGCGCTCGGCGTGCTCCAGGATGTGGCAGTGGAACATCCACATCCCGAGGGCCTCGTAGCGGACGGCGAGCTTCAGCGTCGACTTCTGCTTCACGTTCACGGTGTCCTTCCACCCGTTGGTCAGGTCGGGCTGGCCGCGCGCGTCGAGCGGCTGGAAGAACATGCCGTGAATGTGGAAGGGGTGATCCATCGCGGCCGTGTTCACGATCTCCCAGATCTCGAGATCGCCCTGCTTGACCATGAGGGGCGTGTTGAACGGCCAGTACTGATCGTTGATGTAAAAGCGCGGACCGTCCGTCGCGTCGACCTCGCGGAGCTCCATGCGCCTCGCCAAGGTCGCGGGGGTGACGGGGAGCGGAGCGACGGCGCCCAGCGTCGCCGGGATGGGCGCGAGCGGGCGGGTGACGCGAGGGCCGTAGACGACGTCGAGCATGGGCTTCGGCCCTGGATCGGGCATGTCGTGGCCGCGATCGTAGTAGACGGTCTGGAGCGCGACGCGGGTGCCTTCGGCGCCCGGCAGATCAACCGTGACATCGTAGCGCTCGCCGGGGGCGACGAGCAGCTCCTCGGTGCGATACGGCGCCGGGACGAAGCCGCCGTCGGATCCCACGACGGTGAACGCGTGGCCGGCGAGGCGCAGCTTGAAAAAGCGTCCGTTCGCCGCGTTGACGATCCGCCAGCGCTCGCGGCCGCCGGCCTGCACGCGGAGCTCGCCCATCCTCTTGCCGTTGACGAGAAGGACGTTGCCCTGGCGGCCCATCATCGTGTCCATCTCGTCGGTGTCGGTCGAGAGCCGTCCGTCGGAGGTCACCTTCACGTCGTCGACGACGAGGTAGCGCTCGGCGGTGACGTCGAGCACCGACTCGTCGCCGCGGACGACGAGCGGCGCGTAGAGGCCGCGCTCGATCTGGACGTCGCCGCGGACGTGGGGGTGGAACCAGAAGCTGCCGGCGTCCTTGACCTTGAATCGGTAGTCGAAGGACGCGCCGGGCATCACGACCTGCTGCGTCGACGTCGAGCCGTCCATCGTGTTGTCGAGGCGGATGCCGTGCCAGTGGAGCGTCGTCGACTCGGGGAGCTCGTTGGTGAAGTGAACGATGACGTCGTCGCCCTGGTTCGCGACGAGCATGGGACCGGGGATCGTTCCCTTGCTCCCCGCGATCGCCGCGTCGCGGTATGCCCAGACGTCGGCTGGCTTGCCCGTCAGGTACTCGATCTGCGCCGGCGCCGCCGCGACGCTCACCTCGACGACGCGCGGATCCGGGTTCGTGTCCGTCAGGTGCGCGATCTCGTAGGGATCCGGCGGAAGCGCGGCGCTCTCGGGCGCGCGGCTTTGTGCGCTGCACGCCGCGAGCGCGAGCGCGAGACCTGGGACGGCGACCAGGCGGCGCATCAGAGGCACGCTCCGCAGCTCGTCCAGCCGTGCGGCCCGGTGCCGTCGCACGTGCAGACCTGAACGCCGAGCGTCCCGCCGGCGCAGTGCTGTCCGCCGAGATCGCCGGGGCAGCTCGTGTGGCCCGACAGATCGTCGACGCAGGGCGTGCCCGTGCAGTGCTGCACGCACTGGCCACCCATGCAGGACTCACCGGTAGGGCACCCGCCGCACTCGTGTCCGCTGCACGCGATGCGCCCGCACACGCTCGCGCCGCACGAGCACGCTGCGTCGGCGACGCTGGCGTCGGTCACGTTCGCGTCCGTGGCGAGCGCGTCGAGGCCCGTCGCCGCGTCGGCGTCGCCGCCGTCGGGTTCGACGCCGCCTACGCTGGTCACTCGCGCGCCGCACCCCCCGACGATCGCGCCCGCGAAGGCAACGCCGGCGAAGACGAACGGGGCCACGCTGGAGAGGGTGGAGCTCATCACGCAACCGGTAGGTGGAATGAGCGCCCGGGCGCGATCACAAAATCGACGCCCGCCTCAGCGAACGAACGGGCGGACACGCGACGCGAGGGGGCTCGTCGGGAATTGCCGAAGGAACACCTGCGCTTGGCGTGACGCGGCGTCGCGGTCGCCGCTCGCGGCGAGGGCCTCGATCGTCAGCACGTTTCGCTCCTGGACGAGGACGCCTCGCGGGAATCGACCGCGGGCCGACTCGAGGGTCGAGAGCGCGCCCGCAGCGTCGCCGGAGCGGAGCGCGTCGCGCGCGCGGGCGATGAGGCTCGCCTCTTCGCGCAGCGCGTCCTGATCGATCGGTGCCGGCGCAGGGGTGGGCTGCGCTTTGCCGCGCGCCGTCGGTCGAGCGGCGGGCGCGTCGGTCACGGGTTCGGGAGCGGTGTTTGCTATCGGCGCCGCCGCCGGCACCGCCGCCGAGAGCGCCGGCACGGGAGCGAGCGCGTTCGCAGGTGTCGTCGCAGCGGGCGCCGCCGTCGGGAGCGCCGCCGCCGGGGGCATGGGCGCCGCTCGCCGTTGGAGCGTCACGGCCGTCCCCACCGCGAGCAGGGTCGCGACGACGGCGACAACGACCTTTCCCTTCGTCGCGAGCAGGACGCCGCCGCCGCCGGAGGCGGCTCCGCCCGCGCCGCCGCCGCCGCCGCCCCCGCCCCCGCCTGCCACGGGCAGTCGGCCGACGATGGAGGCCCAAAGCGCAGCCTTCTTCCCTTGCGGCGGATCGGCGTCGAGCGCGCCGCGCAGCAACTCCCGCTCGACCTGGGTCGCGCCGCCGTCCTCGTCGAGCCATCGCTTCGGATCGCTCATGGTGCTCCCCCCTCGGCGCGCTCGATCTGTCCGCGCGCCTGAAGGCGCGTGGTCACCTTGCGAAAGGCCTCGCGCGCGAGGCGCAGGCG
This sequence comes from Myxococcales bacterium, assembly GCA_025359105.1. Lineage (GTDB taxonomy): Bacteria > Myxococcota_A > Polyangia > Polyangiales > Polyangiaceae > JANYHK01. The sequence goes on from JANYHK010000074.1 coordinate 133,503, forward strand.
CGAGTGGACGGTGCCGACGGGAATGTCCAGGAGCTCCGCGATCTCGAGCCCGCTCAAGCCCTCGAGCTCGAAGAGAGCGAAGACGGTTCGCTGCTCCTCGCCGAGCTGGTCGAGGATGTCCTCGAGGAGCACGAGCCGCTGCCTGCGCTCGACCTCCGCCGCCAGATCCGACGACGAGTCCCGCTTGGCGTCGGCGGCCTTGTCGCCGTCGGGCACCTCGCGGCGCGCGCCGGCCCGGCGCCAGTCTCGCGCGATGTTCATGCAGATCGCGAACAGCCACGTGGTCATCTTCGACCGTCCCTCGAACTCGGCCAATTTGCGATGAACGACGAGGAACACCTCTTGCGCCACGTCGGAGACATCCGAATCGGGAACGCCGAGCCGGCGGAGCGCCCTCCAGACGAAGCGGAAGTGCTCGTCGTACACCTCCTTCAGCGTCATTCCTCGGTCTCCACGGGTAGGTGGGGCGAGGGAGGCCCCACGATCAACGAAACGTCATCGTGAGGCCCGCAGCAAGGACGATTGCAACGCGTGGAGGGGCATAAGCCACACCGGCGCCATCGACGCCGAACGCCTCGGTGGTCGTCGGCGCGAGCGCGCCTGCGCGGGCCGTCCATCCCAGAGGCCCGACCATTTCCCCGTGCGCGTACGCGTGCCCGCCAAATGCCAGCCAGGGTCGCGACGTCGAGCCGTTCCGAAAGTAGCCGACACCGCTCGCGGAGACGACGGCGAGCACCGCGGAGGCGCAGCCGCCGACCCGCGCCCGGGCGGAGCCCAGCGGCAGCACGCAGGCCGCCGCTTCCCCACCCGCGAGCGCGACGTCGACGTGGCCGGGCGCGAGCGGGAGGCTTTGCGCGGGGATCAGCGCCGCGCCGCCGGAGAAGGAGAGCGCTGGGATCGGATCCACGGCGACGCCCACGCCGAGGACGGGCGCCGCGGAACGAAGGACACCTATCGCCGCGCCCGCAGTCGCATGCGCGCGCAGGCCCCAACCGCTCGCGGTGGCTTCGGCCGGGGGCGGGGGCACGGCGGGCTCGTTCGGCGCGTCCTTCGGCGCGGGAACCGGGGGTGGCGGGGGTAGCGTCGGGGCCGGCTCGGGTGGCCGCCACTCCGGATCGAGGAGCACCGCGAGGGATATCGCGGTCGCTTCGGCGAGCGGCGCACAGTCGACGCCGTCGTGCACGAGCACGCGAACGCCGCTGCGGAGGCCCGTCGCCCGCAGGTGCGCTCGAAAGCGCGACGGGCCGCGAGAGAACTCGACCTCGATGCGCCCGTCGGCGGCGTCCGTGACGTCGGGATCGAGCGTGACCTTCGCGGTCAGGTGGCTCACGGCGGCGGCGAGCCCGCGAACGTCGGGGCACGAGCCAGCGGACGCCGATCGGCGAACGGAGAACGCGACGCGCCCTTCCTCGGCCTGCACGCCCGCCGCGCCAGTCAGCGTGACGAGCGCGGACGCCGCGACGACGAGGCCCTGGTGGTGCAAGCGCGGCATCGCGGCTACCCCGGGCCGCCGTCGACCGGCGGGAGCATCTCGCCCGGCCTGAGCGAGCACGACGTCACCGCGCGGCCGCTCGGGCACGTGGCCGTCGCCTTCGTACAGCTCCCCACGGGTTTCGACACGTTGTCGCACGGCTTGGGTCCGCACGAGCACCAGCCCTCGAAGATGCAACAGTGCACTCCGTCGCACGTCTGGTTCGGGCCGCTCGTCGAGGTGCCGCACGTGCACCCGTCGGCGGTGTCCTTGCAGCGGTACGCCTTGCAGGTGCACGAGAGGCCCTTGTTGGGCCACCCGTAGTCGGCGCAGCACACGCCGGCGCCGATCGAGTCGCTGCTGCACGTCACGCCGTTCGGCGCGAGGTTGCCGGAACAGTCGCACTCGGACTGAATGAAGCTCGAGCAGCTCGTCGCGTACGTCCCGCCGCTCGAAGCGCCCGACGCTCCCGACGACGAGCCGCTCGTCGCGTTGCACGTGGCGGCGCAGTCGGCGGCGCAGTCGCGCACGCGGTCCATGGCGCTCGTGACGACCGGGAGCTTGGTCGACACGAGCGCGCAGGCGGGCTGCGAGTAGTCCCCTACGCAGGAGTCGAGCGTGTTCAAGATCGGCGCGCAGTCGCCGTCACCGCAGCACGCGTCGAGCTGGGCGCGGCAGCGGGTCGAGATGCACGCGCCGCACGCCGTGCCTTCGCCGCGAAGGTGGCACGTGCCGCCGAGATCGGTGCCCGCATCCACGAACAGGATGCACGCCGACAGGCCGCCGACGGACGCCGCGAGGAGCAGCCGGCTCGTCCAGCTCGTCCGGGCGCCAGGTTCGCTGATCACGCCGGCGCTATGGCGCACCCGGCGCGCGCGCGCAATCTCTCGATGGATCTCAGAGGCGCGAGAGGCACTCGTCGAGCTCCTCCAGGTCGAGCTCGATGCGGTTGGGGTCCCATCCGTTGGCGTCGGGCCCGGAGTCGAGCAGAGGAGCAATGGCCGGGAGCACACCCTCGGCGATGGGCCGCGCCGCGCGCCCCACGATGCTGTCGTAGTTCGGAATCTCGAAAGGCATGAAGCGCATGCATACAAGTTTTGTACCTACATGTCGTACACTAAAATACCAAACAAATTCAGATGTTATCGCTTGCGGGCACCTGCTGAGACGCTGTGCCTGAGCAGGCCGGACGGGGGCCGCGCCGATCCAGCCGAAGCGAGTACGAACGCGGCGTCGGGGAGTTGCACCCAAGGGTCCCCGTATCACGCTGCGTACGCCTACCCGCGCTTCGCTCTTCGTCGTCGCGGGCCTTCCTCTCCACCTCACTTTCACTGATCCCAAGCATGTTCCCCAAGAAGACCCGCACGGTCGGCCTCCTCCTCATCTGTGCGTCCGTGGCGAGCGCCATCGCCGCAGCCTGCGGCGACCCCGCCGGCACCGCAGCCGTGTTCGTCGGCGCCGATGCGTCGATCCCGCTCGGCGAGGGAGGCACGACGCCGCCCTTTTCCGACGCGGCGCCGGAGGACGGCCCCGGCCGACGGCTCACCATCCAGCCCGCCGATCCGACGCTCGACGTCACGGCGCCCGGCGCAACGACGACCTTCACCGCGCTCCTCGACGGCGCGCCGGTCGCAGTGACATGGAACCTCGACAGCGCGCTCACCGGCGCGATCGCCTCGAGCGGTGTCTTCACCGCGAACGCGCAGGCCGCGGGTGTCGTGACTGTCTTCGCCGAGACCGCGAGCCACGTGAAGGGCCAGACGACGCTGACGGTGAAGCTCCACCTGACCGACAACCCGGGCGGCATCGACGGCGGCACCCAAGGAGACCTGAAGGGCGGCGGAACCGCCGACGCCACATTCGGTTGGCTCTACCCCTACGACCAGACCGTCTTCCCGCGCGGCCTCCTCTCGCCGACGCTGCAGTTCAAGGGCGTGGCCGCAACGGCGTACTACGTGAAGATCACGAGCAAGCTCCTGTCCTACGAAGGCTTCTACGCAGGGAGCTCCCCGTTGCGCGTCGCGTGGACGCCCGCTCTCTGGAGGATGGTGACCGAGAGCGCGCAGGTGAGCGATCCGGTGAAGGTCGAAGTCACGAAGGCTTCAGTGGGCCCCGGTGGCAAGCTCGCGATCACGGGCCCCATCAAAGAGTCGTGGACGATCGCGCAGGGGAGCCTCAAGGGCATCGTCTACTACAACACGTACGACTCGCCGCTCGCGCAGGGCGACGCGGGGACCGACGGCGGCAACAACGATCAAGGCGCGGTCATGCGGATCAAGCCAGGCGCGGCCGTCCCCGAGGTCTTCATCGGCGGCGCGGCGCGCGGCAGCTGCACCGTTTGCCACACGGTGAGCGCGGACGGCACGACGATGAGCGCCGCGGCGGGCCACAAATACGACGCCGTCTACGCCATCTCGAACGACGCGGGCGCCCCCTCCCCTCCAGTCAGCCAGAAGCCCGACAACACGTACAGCTTCGGCGCGCTGACGCCCGACGGTCAGTACCTCCTGTCGTGCGGCGCCACCGCGCTCGACGGGGGCCCCGGCGCCGAGGCAGGCGCGCCGCCGGCCAGCGGCGAGTTCGGTCCCAACGTCGTCAGCATGACGCGTGATCTGGACACGAAGCTCTTCGACACGAAGACCGGCAACGTCGTCGAGGCTCAGATCCTCGGCGGCGTCGTGAAGAAGGCCCTGATGCCGGCGTTCTCGCCCGACGGCAAGCGCGTCGCCTTCATGCACTACGAGCAGTCGAAGGGCAGAGGCCTCAGCGTGCTCGACTTCGATCAAGCGACGCACACCTTCTCCAACCTGCAGCAGGTCGTGTCCGACAACTCCGTCACCTTCGGGTGGCCGTCGTTTCTCCCGGACGGCAAGCAGTTCGTCTACATGGTCGGCAACCGCGACGACTACGCGACGTGGCGCGGCGGCTCCGGCGAGCTGCTCGTCGCCGACGTCGCGGCCAAGAGCGCGACGAAGCTGAAGGTCCTGAACGGCGTCCTCGGCGGCAAGGTGTACCTGCAGGATCCCGGCGAGATCTTCCTGAACTACGAGCCGACCGCGCTGCCCGTCGCCGAGGGCGGCTACTACTGGGTCGTCTTCACGAGCCGACGCAAGTTCGGCAACACGATCACCGATCCGGATCCCGAGAGCTCGGTGCGAAAGAAGCTCTGGGTCGCGGCAGTCGACATCGGCGCGGCCGCCAACGTGGATCCCAGCCATCCCGCGTTCTACCTGGAAGGACAGGAGCTCGCGTCGGGCAACCTCCGCGGCTTCTGGGCCCTCGAGCCGTGCCGGCAGCTCGGCAACGATTGCTCCTCGGGCAGCGACTGCTGCACCGGCTTCTGCCGCCAGACCGGCGACGCCGGCGCCTTCTCCTGCGTCGCGCCCCCGCCGACGTGCGCGCACGAGGACGAGAAGTGCACGAAGGCGACCGACTGCTGCGATCAGCCGCTCGGCTTCGACTGCATCAACGGCCGCTGCGCGCGCCCTACACCGCGCTGAGCCCGGACGATCAGCGCGGCCCGCGCGTGTTCCACAGCGGGCTCTGCTGCAGCAGCTTCGCCACGAGCGCGGTCCAGCCCGTCTGGTGGCTCGCGCCGAGACCCTCGCCCGTCTCGCCGTGGAAGTACTCGAAGAACATCACGTGGTCGGAGAAATTCGGATCCTTCTGAAGCCGCTCGTTCGACCCGTGCGCGGGCCTTCGGCCGTCGGCGCCGCGGACGAAGAGGCTCGTCAGGCGGCGTGAGAGCTCGCTCGCGACTTGCCACAAGTTCATGAAGTTGCCGCTGCCGGTGGGGCACTCGACGCGGAACTCGTCGCCGTAGAAGTAGTGGTACTTCTGGAGCGACTCGATGATGAGGTAATTGACCGGGAACCACACCGGTCCGCGCCAGTTCGAGTTGCCGCCGAAGAGGCCGCTCTGGCTCTCGCCCGGCTCGTAGCTGACTCTGTGGACGGCGCCGCCGATCGTCATCTCGTACGGCTTGTCCCCGTGCGCGCGCGAGAGGGCGCGGATGCCGTACGGCGAGAGGAACTCGTTCTCGTCGAGCATGCGCGACAGGACACGCGCGAGCTTGTCGCGATCGAGGACCGAGAGCAGCCGACGCCCGCCGGCGCCCAGGCGCTGGTCGATGGGGACGACGCGCTCGGTGAGCTCGGGGCGGTTCTGGATGAACCAGCGCACGCGCTTGGTGAACGCCGGGAATTTCTCGACGATCCACGGATCGAACGTCTCGATGGCGAAGAGCGGGATGAGGCCGACCATCGAGCGCACCTTCATGGGCACGCTCTCGCCTCCCGGGAGGTGCAGGACGTCGTAGAAGAATCCGTCCGCTTCGTCCCAAAGCGCGAAGCCATCCTCGCCGACGTTCTTCATCGCGTGCGCGATCAAGAGGAAGTGCTCGAGGAATTTGTTGGCGACGTCCTGGTAGCTGTCGTTCTCCTTGGCGAGCTCCAGCGCGATGGCGAGGAGGTTCAGGCAGTACATGCCCATCCAGCTCGTCGCGTCGGCCTGCTCGAGCGTGCCCCCTTCGGGCAGAGCGCTCGAGCGATCGAAGACGCCGATGTTGTCGAGCCCGAGGAAGCCGCCCTGGAAGACGTTGTTGCCGGCGGCGTCCTTCCGGTTCACCCACCAGGTGAAGTTGAGCATCAGCTTGTGGAAGACGCTCTCGAGGAACTGGCGATCGGGCTTGCCGCTCTGCACGCGATCGATCTGGTAGACGCGCAGCGCCGCCCACGCGTGGACCGGCGGGTTCACGTCGCTGAAGTTCCACTCGTACGCCGGGAGCTGGCCGCTCGGGTGCATGTACCATTCACGCACCAGCAGCAGGAGCTGGTTCTTCGCGAACTCCGGATCAGTGAGCGCGAGCGGGATCGAGTGGAACGCCAGATCCCACGCGGCGTACCAGGGGTACTCCCACTTGTCCGGCATCGAGAGGATCTCGCTGTTGTAGAGGTGCGTCCACTCGCGGTTGCGGCCCTTCTTCCGCTCCTTCGCGGGCGGCGGCGAGCCGGCGTCGCCGCGGAGCCAGCGGTCGACGTCGAAGTGGTAGAACTGCTTGGTCCACATGAGGCCGCCCATCGCCTGCCGGTAGACCCTGCGCTCGTCCGCGGACAGCTCGGGGGGCATGCGCGCGTCGTAGAAGTCGTCGGCTTCGGCCTGCGCGAGCGCGAAGACCTCGTCGAAGTCGGCCAGCGGCGCGTCGAGCTTCTTGTTCGTGAGGCGCAGTCGGAGCGAGCGCGTCTCGCCGGGCGCGAGGGTCATTTTGTAGTGAGCGCACGCCTTGGTGCCGTGGCGCGCGGGGTTCACCGCGGCGCGGTTGCCGTGGACGACGAGCTGGTGGAACGCGTCCTTCACGAAGGCCGTCGGGTTGGGGACCTTGTAGAGGAGCTCCTTGTTCGTCTCGTTTTCGGTGAAGTGGAGCGACGGAGCCTGCTCCGTGCCCTCGCAGTGGAGCCACATCGTACCGAGGTGCGCCTGGCTCAGCTCGATCGTCGGAAGACCGCTCTTGTGCAGGACCGCGCGCACGTCGGGCTTCGGCGCGTCGGGATCCCACGACCACACGTTGCGGAACCACAACGTCGGCAGCACGTGGAGCACGGTCGCCTCCGGGCCACGGTTGGTGACCGTGTAGCGGACGAGGACGTCGTCGGTGTCCCCTTTGGCGTACTCGACCTCGACGTCGAAGTAGCGATCGCCGTCGAACACTCCGGTGTCGAGAAGCTCCGGCTCGGGCTTGCCGCGCCCGGCCTGCCCCGCGAGCTCGCGGAGCTTGGCGTACGGGAACTCGGCCTGCGGATACTTGTAGAGTGCACGCGCGTACGAGCAGGTCGGCGTCTGATCGAGGTAGTAGTAGAGCTCTTTGACGTCCTCGCCGTGGTTGCCCTCGGGGCCGGTCACGCCGAAGAGCCGCTCCTTCAGGAACGGGTCTTTGCCGTTCCACAGAGCGGGCGCGAGGTTCACGAGGCCGCGGTTGTCGCACAGGCCGAGCAGCCCGTCCTCGCCCCAGCGGTACGCGCGCGAGCGGGCGTGCTCGTGGCTGAAGTAGCGCCACGCGTCGCCGTCGGTTGAGTAGTCCTCACGCACGCTGCCCCACTGGCGTTCGGCCAGGTACGTCCCCCACCGGCGCCACTTCTTGCCGTTGGCGGCCTCCGCGAGGCGCGCCTGCTCTTGGGTATGGCGCGCAGAGCGGCGCCCCGCCGCGAAGGAGGAGCTCGAGGGCGAAGGAGGCGTCGAGGTCATGCGATCACGGATGGTATGGAGCTTTCGCGTGGGCCCAAAGGATCTTTGCGCTAGAGTCTTTCCCGTGACCGAACGTCCTCCGAACCAAGGTCCTCCGAACCAAGGTAGAGAGCGCGTCCAGACGCAGATCATCCCGGCGGCGCCGGCCAGCGCGCCCGCTCCCCCGTCGCAGCGCACGCCGACGATGACCACCGGCGCGTTCCCGAACTCGACGCGCGTGCCCACGGGTCCGAGCTTCGTACCGCAGGGGCCGGGCCAGCAAGGCCAGCAGCCGGCCCAGGTGATCACGGTGCAGTACCCGCAGATCGGCACGTCGCTGACGTCGCCGAAAGGCAGCTACGTCGTGCGCGACGTGCTCGGCGCAGGGGAGTTCGGCGCCGTCTACGAGTCGGTCGGGCCGTTCGATCAGGTGTACGCGATGAAGATGGTGCGCCCGTCGAACCGCCCCTACCAGGAGGTTTACGCGGAGTGGGCGCGCGAGGTGCAGCGGCTCATGAGCCTGCGGCACCCCAACGTCGTCTACATCCACGACGCGTTCGAGCAAAACCACCTCTTTTACCTGGCGCTCGAGCGCTGCGATCACGCGCTCTCGTCGATGCTGGGGACGCCGATGCAAGAGGGGCTCGTCATCGAGCTCGCGCGGCAGCTGCTCGCCGCCATCCAGTTCTTGCACGACAACGACGTCGTCCACGACGATCTGCACCCCGGCAACGTCCTCATCACGCACCACGACAGGCCGGTCGTGAAGATCTCCGACTTCGGGATCAGCCACGAGCTGCGCGGCATGGCGGCGATCCGCCCGAACGTCGTGCACCACGCCATCATGGCGCCGGAGATCCTCGCGACCGGCTACACGACCAAGCAGAGCGATCTCTACCAGGCGGGACTCCTCCTCTATTGGATGCTCGTCGGCAGCCCGGCGATCGACAAGGACCTGTCGTACGCCGACCTGACCAAGCAGGTGTCCGAAGGCGAGCCGCGGCGGCGGGCCGAAGCCGTCGGGACACCGCTCGGCGCGCTCATCGCCAAGATGCTGCGGCGACGCGAGGCGTTCCGCTACACGTCGCCGCGCGAGGTCTGGGCCGATCTGCGGGAGCTGCCGGCCTGGCAGAAGCGGGCCCTCTTTCCGGTGAAGTGAGAGCCGTGGAGACGTAGTCCGCGCAACCACATCGAGACTCTGCGGCCGACGTCGTACAATAGGTCCGTGGCCGCCGCGAATACCTCATGGTCAGGAAGCGGGGCCAACCTAGGTCCGTACGCGCTGGCGCGGGAGCTCGGCGCACGGCGCGCCGCGACGTACGCGGCGCAAGAGCGCAGAAGCGACGGCTCAAAGGTGCTCGCCGTCCTCGAGCGCGTGGCGCGCACGGGAGACGCGAGCGCGGAGGCGGCGCTCGTGAAGGCCGCAAGGATCGTCGGCACCCTCGCCCACCCCAACATCGTGCGCGTCCGCGACGCGCTCGAGCTCGCGGACGAGGTCGTGATCGTGAGCGACTACGTGGAGGCGGAGCGGTACGACGTCGTCTCCGCGGCCGCCACGAAGGCTGGGCGCGCGCTCAAGCTCGTCTTGCATCTGCGGGTGCTCGTCGACGTGCTCGGCGGCCTGAGCGCGCTGCACTTGCTCACGAACGGCAAGGGTGCGCCGGCGCGGCTGCTGCACGGCGAGACGTGCCCGGCGAACGTGCTGCTCTCGCTCGACGGGAACGCGCGTCTGTCGCATGTGTGCCGCGTCCCCGGCGGCCGAAACGCACCGGAGTCGCTCGGCTACGCGGCACCCGAAGTCCGCGCGGCGGAGCAAGGCGTCGAAGCGAGCGAGCGCGCGGACGTGTACAGCTGCGGCGTGATGCTGTGGGAAGCGCTGACCGGCAAGCGGCTATTCCCCGGCGACAGCGACGCGCGGATCCTCGCGCGGCAGAGGGAAGGCCAGCTCGAGCTCGCGACCGTGCCGGCCGAGCTGGAATGGGCGGCGCCGCTGGCGGCGATCGCCGCGCGTGCGCTGCGATCACCGCCCCAGGACCGCTTCGCAACGGCAGCCAAGATGGCCGCGGAGGTGCGCAAGGTGGCGGGGGCGCGCCTCGCGCTCAAGTCGGCGGTGGCGGCGGTGGTGAAGGAGCTCGCCGGCGAGCGGATCGCCGAGCGCCGACGCGCGCTGCTTGCCCCGGTCGCACCCGCGCCGTCTGCGCACATACGCAAGCAGGTGGCGATGCCGACGCCGGCGGTCGCGATCCCGAGCGAGGTGCTCGCTCGCGCGCTCGTGGACGCGCTGCCCGGGGCCGCAGCCACGCGCGACGTCATCCCCGAGGCCGCGACGGCCACGGCGCGTAAGCCCGACGGAGCGATGGAGATCGGCGAGGAGATGCTCCTTCACGCTACGGTCGGCACGACCGCCGCAGCACCGACCGATTTCGCCAGCTCCGAGGCGCCGACGAAGAAGGTGCAGAAGCCACCACCTCCGCCCTCGGTGAAGGCGAAGCCGCCCCTGCCGTCGAAGGCCGACGCGCCAGCGGGTGCGAGGGCGGCGATGCCGACGCCGCTCGCCGCGCCGGTGTCCGCGATCGTCTCGGCGGCGGCCGCGTCCGGCGCTGCCGCCCCGTCGCCGCTGCCCGGGCTCGTCGAGCTGGATGGGCCGAAGATCGAGCTCGCCGTGGATCTCTCGCGGAAGGGCACGCCCATGCCGGTCAGCCTTCCGCTGCCCGCGCGCCGCGGTTCGATGCCGGACGCGCAGGAAGCCGTTTTTGCAACGGCGGATCCGACGGGGCGCGAGGCGAGCCGGGCGCGGTCGAGGAAGATTGTCTTCGCCGTGCTCGCCGCGATGGTCTTGCTCCTCGCGGCTGCAGGGGCGCGCGTGGCCACACGCGCGCCCGAGGCCAGCGAGGAGGCGCCCGCCGGGAGCGGCGCGGCAGCGAGCGTCGAGCCTCCGCCGGTGCCGGTGCCGGTGCCGCCGTCGACGAACGTGGCGGTGCCCGAGCCGGTGCCCACCATGACCGCGACCGCGACCGCGACGGTGCGGGCGCCGGCGCGGTCCGCATCGCCCGCGGCCACCGGGAAGCCGGCGGGGCCGCGGCCGAAGAAGCCCTACGATCCCCTTGGGATCTGACGACATGGCCGATGCGCTCCACCGTTGTTTGCTCGCGCTTGCGCTCACCTTCGGGGTCGTGGGCTCGTCGACATCGGCGTGGGCGGGCGGCGTCGAGCCAGGTAAGGCCAGCGAGGCGCAGCGTGACCAGGCGCAGGCTCGCTTTCTCAAGGGGCGGGATCACTACGGCCAGAGCCACTTCGCCGAGGCGCTCGAGGAGTTCCGCGCCTCGCACGAGATCGTCGCGAGCCCGAACGCGCGGCTGTTCTCGGCACGGTGCCTGCGTGAGCTGGGGCGCGTCGGGGCGGCGTACGCGGAGTTCGGGCGCGCCGAGGCAGAAGCGCGAGAGCACCTGCAAGTCGATCCCCGCTACGCGCGCACGGGGGAGAGCGCGTCCGAGGAGCGCCGCGCGCTCGCGCCCAAGGTCGGGTTCGTGACGTTCCGGATCGACAACGCCGACGCGTCGACCACGCTGAGGGTTTCGGGCGAGCCGATCACGCGCGCGGCGTGGGGCGAGCCCTTCCCCGTCGCGACGGGCACGCGCGAGGTCGTCGTCGAGACCAAGGGCCGCCCGCCCCTCGCGCAGAGCGTGACCGTCGGGGCGGGCGAGACCAAGCCGCTCCTCTTCGATGCGGGGTCGGCCCCTACGGACGCGACGACGGCGCCCGAGGCCTCGGCGACGCCCCCTCCCACCAGCGACGACGCGACGCGCAAGAGCCTGCGGACCGCCTCGTACATCGGCGGCGGCGTCGGAGTCGCGGGGCTCGCGACGTTCGCGATCTTCGGCGCCTTGTCGAACGGCCAGTTTCAGGACCTCAAGACCGCGTGCAAGAACGGTCCGTGCCCACCCGCGAGGCAATCGGACATCGACGCAGGCAGGCGGGAACAGACTATCGCCAACGTTGGCCTCGCAATCGGCTTGATCGGCGTCGCTGCGGGCGTCACGCTCTTTCTCGTGAGCTCCCCCAGGAAGTCGCAGCCCTCGTCCGTGGGGCTGCTCATCGGACCTGGCGGACTCGGCGGTGCGTTTTGAGCGCGCTGCGCTCGGGGCCGGCGCTCGCGCTCACGCTCGCGCTGCTCGGCCTCGAGGGTGGGTGCGCGAACGACTTCGACGTGTTTACGCCGGTCGTCGATGGCGGAGGCTCGGTCGGTGACTCGGGCGGCGGCGCCGATGGCTCGTCCGGCGGGACCGGCAACGACGGGGGCCGCGATGCGCAGGGAAGCGACGGCGCCGCATGCACGCCGAGCCCCAGCTGCCTCGCGACCGCACGCTCGTGCGCCCGAGACTGCGGGCGCGGAGAGCCGCAATGCGTCCAGCGATGCCAGCAAACATGCGTGACCTGCACCCAGGCCGCCGCGTGCCCTGCCGCGAGCGACTGCGCCAACGCGGTCAGATGACCTGCCCGATGGTGCTAGAATCCCGGCGTGGTCGGCGAGGAGCAGCGAGCTTGGGCGGAGCGCATCGAGCAGGCGCTCGGTAGTCTCTTCGTCGAGACCGCCGTCCCGATCATCGTCGTCGGCCCTGACGGCCGGTTCGCCGCGGCCAACAGCGCCGCGGTTCGGCAGTACGGCTACACGCTGGACGAGCTCCTCGACAAGCGCATCCACGATCTCATCGCCGACGGGCGCCCCGACCGGTCCGTCGACGCCGATCTCGACCAGGCGCGGGTCGGCAAGCACCTTAGCCTCACGCGTCGCCCCCACAAGCGGAAGGACGGCACCATCGTGTGGGTCGTGCCCAACGCGGGACCCCACCTCATCGAGGGAACGCGGTTCGTCGTGAGCGTGCTCACCGACGTGACCGCTTTCGTCGACGCCGAGGCGCGCGCGCGCGCGGCGGTCGAGAGCAACCTCCGCGACCGGCAGGTCGTGCTGTCGGCGATCACGGATCTCATCGCCGAGCGCGACGTCGAGCCCGCCCTCGCCGTGCTCGCGCGGGCGGTGGCGCGTGCGCTCGGCGGACGCGCAGCCGTGTGGCTACCTGAGACGGAGGGGTCGAGCCGCCTGCGGCTCGTGGCCAGCCACGGCGTCGACTCTGCTGCGGCGACGGGCGAGGCCGCGCTCGCCGCGCTTCACGTCGATTGGGTTCGCGACTCGGCGGCGGCGCGGGCGCGGGCGACGGGCGCGTCGGTCGCGGTCAACGCCGACCTCGACGATCCGATCGACGGCGACCTCGCGCGCCGACTCGCCGGCGCGCTGCCGGGGCGGTGCATCCTCTCGCCGCTGCTCGGGCGCGCGGGGGCGTACGGCCTCCTCTCGAGTCACGTGGAGCCTCCCGGCGACGAGTACCGTGCCCTCGCCATGGCGACGACGCTCGGCGGCTTCGGCGGCATGATCCTCGAGTCCGTGCAGCTCGAGCGACGGGCCGAGACGGTCTGGAAGGCGGCCAGCGAGCGGCTCACCGACGGCATCGCGCTGCTCGATCGCGAGCTGCGGATCGTCCGCATGAACAGCCCCGAGGCGCTGCTCCTGCCGCCGAACGCGAGCGCCCTCGGGCGCAAATGCGCCGAGGTCTTCCCGACGTGCATCGGCCACGACCCCTGCCCCCACCAGGTCGCGCTGCTCGAACGACTCCACCTCGTGAGGGAGCTCTCGGGGCCCGATCACGCCTACCGCGTGGAGATCATCCCGACGGCGTCGAACGACGAGATCGCGGTCATCCACGTCGTCCACGATCTGGCCGACGAGCGCGCGATGCGCACGCGGCTGCTCGCAGCGGACCGGCTCGCCACGATCGGGCGGCTCTCTGCCGGCGTCGCCCACGAGATCAACAACCCGGCCGCGTTCGTCACCGTGAACCTCGGCGTCCTGCGCGACCGCTTCCTCGCAGGAACCGCCCAGTCGTCGGACGTGCTCGGCATGCTCGACGACTCGCTCAACGGCATGGATCGCATCCGCGAGATCGTGCGCGACCTGAAGGGGTTCGCGCGCGAGCGATCGCGCGACGTCGTGGACCTGTCGCAGATCGCGACCTCGGCGCTCCGCATCTGTGCCCACGAGACGCGTGGCCGCGCGCGCGTCGACCGCGTGCTCGCCGACGGCGTGCTCACCCACGTTCGCGGCGCGCGGATTGCGCAGTGCGTGCTCAACCTGGTCGTGAACGCGGCGCAGGCGATCCCGGACGGCGATCCGCAGGACCACCGCATCGAGGTGCGCACGTACCGCCGGGGCGACCGGGTGCGCCTCGAGGTGACCGACACCGGCCCCGGGGTACCGGACGCCAACAAGCGGAAGATCTTCGAGCCTTTCTTCACCACACGGGAAACGACGGGCGGGACGGGCCTCGGCCTCTGGCTGGCGCGCGGCATCGTCGAGGAGGAGGACGGCTCGCTCGAAGTGGAGGACGCGCAGGGCGGTGGCGCCCGTTTCGTCGTCGACCTCCCCGCCCACCTTGGCGCGGTCGACGCGTCGGCTCCAGCCGCTCCGCAAACGCGGTAGACTACCGGCCGATGGCCCTCGTGCGCCGCATCGCCCGCATGCTGCTCCTCTCCGCCGCGCTCCTGGTGGTGTCCGGCGCCGTCCTGTCACCCGTCGACGCCTGGGCGCGACCGGGCGGAGGCGGCTCGTACCGTGGCGGTGGCGGCGGCGGTGGCGGTGGCGGTGGATCCCGCGGCGGAGGTGGCGGATACCGCAGCGGCTCGTCGTCGAGCGGCGGGATCTACTACGGCGGCTCCTCGGGCAGCTCCGACGGCGGCGAAATCGTGCTCATCGTGATGGCCATCGTCATCGGCCTCATCGTCTTCTCGCTCGTGCGGCGCGGGCGAACGGCGGCCTTCCGCGACACACGCCAGGCCATCTGGCAGGCGCAGCAAGCCGCGACGGCGCCGCTCCGCCAGGCCGCGACGCTCGACGCCCTGCGCACGCGCGATCCCAACCTGACCGAAAACGACCTCTTCCGCCGCGTGCACGAGATGTCGCGAATTCTCAGGGACGCGTGGTGCAACGGCGACATGCGCCCCGCCCGGCCCTTCGTCTCCGACGGCGTGTACAGCCGCTTCCAGGTGCAGCTCGCCATGATGCGCCAGGAGAACCGGCGCAACGTCATGGCCGACGCGCAGGTGCTCTTCACCACGCTCGAGGCGGTGGAGAGCGAGCCGCCGTTCGACGTCGTGCACGTGCGGTTCACCGCGCAGGCGCGCGACGTCATGGTGCCGGTGCAGGCGACGCAGGACCAGATCGCCCAGGCGCTGCGCGCGGCACCGGTGGAGCCGTACACCGAGATCTGGTCGCTCGTGCGCAAGCATGGCGCCACGACCAAGCTCGATCCGAGCCAGATCGGCAAGGCGTGCCCGTCGTGCGGCGCCCCGCTCGACGCGAGCGGCGAGATCCTCACATGCAAATACTGCAAGGCGCTCGTTTGCTCCGGCGAGTACGACTGGGTTCTTGCCGAAATCACGCAGACCGTCGAATGGCACCCCTCCACCGGCACCGTCGACGGCCTCGCCACGCTGCGTGACGTGGACCCGCAGGTCGCGCAAGAGGCGCTCGAAGACCGCGCGTCGTACCTGTTCTGGAAGTGGCTCCAGTCGAACCGCGAAGGATCGCCCGCCAAGCTCCGCAAGTGCGCCACGCCGGAGTTCGTCGCCACGCGCGCGCAGCTCGGCGGAGCGGTCGCCCAGGCGCGCGACGCGGCGGTGGGCGGCGCCGACGTGCTCGCCGTGGATCGCGCCCCCAGCGACGCGGAGATGGACCACGTCTACGTCAAGGTCTACTGGTCGGCGATATTCCCGGGATCACGCGAGGCCTCGCCGGCGCAGTCGATCTTCCGCCTCGCGCGCAAGGCAGGCGTGACGTCGAAGCTCTCCATGACTGCGCTCGTCTGCTCGCAGTGCGGCGCCGGCCTCACCGAGAGCGACACGACGCGCTGCGACCACTGCAACACCGAGCTCGCCGCAGGAGCGCAAGCATGGGTGCTCGACGCTATCCTGCCCGCAGGCGCAGTCCCCCCGCGAAGGTCGCGCGACGCGTCCGCCGCCGACGCCGAGCTCCCCGCGTGGCTCATGCCCGACATCGCCGATCCGCGCGAGCGGATGCTCCTCTTCACCCAGATGGCCGCGATGATGGCATCCGACGGCGTGATCTCGCGCCGCGAGCGCAAGCTCCTGACCATGTGCGCCGGCCGCTGGGGCATCGCCGACGAGACCGTGCGCAGCATCCTCGCGCACCCGCAGATGCCGAACATGATCGCCGCTGCCTCGCCGCAGTGGTTCTTGGCGGGCTTGGTCTCCGCGGCGATGATCGACGGCAAGGTCGACGCGCACGAGCGCACGATGCTCCTCCGCGCGTGCTCGCTCCTATCGCTCCCCGCCACCGAGCTCGATCGCCAGCTTGCTGCGGTCGGTCAGCGCATGCGCGAACAGGGGCTGCGCGCCGAGGCTTGACCCGCGCTACGCTCCACGTCATGACCGCGTCGCCGGTGCCGCCCGCCCCTTACGAGCCCGTGCCGTTCGTCTTCGAGCGCCTCACGCCCAGCGAGCAGCTCCGGCGCTCGCGCGCGTTCCTCGCGACGATGAAGGCGCGGCGCAGCTGCCGGTTCTTCCGAGACGAGGCCGTCGACGAGGAGCTCATCGTCAACGCCGTGCGCGCGGCGGGCACTGCACCGAGCGGCGCGAACCAGCAGCCGTGGACGTTCGTGGTCGTGAAGGATGCGCGGACGAAGGCGCAGATCCGCGCGGCCGCCGAAGAGGAGGAGCGCGCGTTCTACGAGAGCGGTGCCGCGGAATGGCGAAGGGCCCTCGCGCCGCTTGGCACCGACGCCGTCAAGGCACACATCACCGACGCCCCCTTCGTCATCGTCGTCTTCGCCCAGTCGTTCGGCGTGTCGCCCGACGCCGAGACCGGCGCGCCCGTAAAGCAGAAGCACTACTACGTTCGCGAGTCGGTCGGCATCGCCTGCGGCCTCTTGATCGCGAGCCTCACGTACGCCGGCCTCGCGACGTTGCCGCACACGCCGAGCCCGATGGGCTTCCTCGCCTCCCTCCTCGGGCGCCCGGAGAACGAGCGCGCCGAGCTACTCCTCCCCGTGGGTCTCCCCGCGGAGGGCGCCACTGTGCCGAAGCACGCCCTCGCGAAGAAGAGCCTCGAAGAGATCCTCATCTGGCGCTGAGGCGGCTTCGACCGATCGGCACACTAGTTCGGGCAGTAGACGAGCCACTCTGACCCGTTGTCGGCGCAGTTCAGGTAGCAGCGATAGAGGGGTTGCAGCGCGTCGATGATGCAGGCGCACGTTGGCTTCGCCGCGCAGGCGGCAGGCAGCGTGTTGCACCCGACCGCCGGTGACGCACTGCTCGCGGTCGGGCAGATCGCCGGTCCGGCGTCGCCGGCGTCACCGGCGTCCGTCCCCGCCCCGCCCACGGGAGCTCGGAGCGTCGCGCCTCCGAAGCAGAAGCTCGTGTCCTTCGCACAGACGCAGGTGTTGCAGGCGCCGAGGTTTGCGTCGGCGCGGGTGTAAAGCGCGTCCCCCGCGCCGTCGGGGATGCCGGCGTCGTACACCGGCGGCTGCGCGTCGTCCGCTGGCGGGGGCGGCGGCAGCGGCGGCACGTCGGTGAGGAGCTTCGACGACGCCGGCTGGATGTTGTCGCATGCGCCGAGCATCGCGAAGAAAAGCAGGCTTCCGAAGGCGCAGGCGACCATGGCGCGCGGCGTCATGCTCGAAGCGTAGCGCCTTCGGTGCGCCTGCGCGCAAGTGCTGCGCGAGATCGGCCCGAGCGCCCGAAGCAAAGGCTCGGAATCCCAGCTGGCCCCGCTGTTGCAACCGAAGAGCGCACCATGCTGAACATTCGAACGATCCTGGTCCCTGTCGACTTCGAGGAGGCCTCCGACCGCGCAGTCCAGGCGGGCGCAGATCTCGCGAAGACGTTCGGCGCGAAGCTCGTCCTGATGCACGCGTACGAGCTCCCCTTCTACCCGTACCCTGGCGCGACGCCGACCGGCACGGCCGACTTGCCACGCGCCATCCGCGACGCGGCGACGGCGGGGCTCGACGGCATCGCCGCACGCATCAAGGAGAAGGTTCCGGTCGTCGAATCGCTCCTCCGCGCCGGCCCGCCGGCCGACGAGATCCTCGCGGTCGCGAAGGAGAAGAACGCGGATCTCATCGTGATGGGCACGCACGGACGCACCGGCATCGCGCACGCGCTCCTCGGCAGCATCGCCGAGAAGGTGCTCCGGCGCGCCGAGCTGCCGGTGCTCACCGTCCACGCGCCGCGAACCGCGAAGTGACCGCGAGACATCGCCCGTAGATCGCCTCTAAGCCTTGGGGCGCTTGCTCGCCGCGACGCCGTACTCGCTCAGCCGGTACTGGATGGTTCGGACGCTGATATCGAGCAGCTCGGCGGCCCGCGACGTCGAGCCTTCGACGGCCTCGAGCGTCTTCAAGATCGCGTAGCGCTCGATTTCGCTCATCGTCGACCCGGGGATACGGAGCGCGCCGCCCGTCGGCTCGCTCGCCTCGAAGGGTAGGTCGCTCTCGTCGATGCGGTCGCCGGTGCAGAGCACGACGGCGCGCTCGACGGCGTTCTCGAGCTCCCGCACGTTCCCCGGCCACCGGTGCGAGAGAATCTTCGCGCGCGCCGCGTCGGTGAAGCCCTCCATCCGCTTGTGGTTCTCGTCGGCGAACTTCTTCAGGAAGTGGAGGGCGAGCGAAACGACGTCGGCGCCGCGCAGGCGGAGCGGCGGCATCTCCATGTGCACCACGTTGAGGCGGTAGAAGAGGTCCTCGCGGAACCGGCCCTCGCGCACCTCCGCGGTCAGCTCCTTGTTCGTCGCGGCCACCAGGCGAACGTCCACGCTGATCTCCTCGTTTCCACCGACGCGCTCGAACGTCTTCTCCTGGAGGACGCGGAGGAGCTTCACCTGCGTGAGCGGGGTGATGTCGCCGATCTCGTCGAGGAAGAGCGTGCCGCCTGCCGCCTGCTCGAAGCGGCCAATCCTGCGCCTGTCGGCGCCGGTGAAGGAGCCCTTTTCGTGGCCGAACATCTCGCTCTCGAGGAGCGACTCGGGCAAAGCGGCGCAGTGCAGCTCCACGAAGGGGTGCCTCGCGCGCGGCGACAGGACATGGATGGCCTTGGCGAGCTCGCCCTTCCCGGTGCCGCTCTCGCCGGTGATCAGGACCGTGGCGCGCGACGCGGCGACCTGGCGCGCCGTGCGGTAGACCTTCTGCATCGCCGGGCTCGCGCCGACGAGCCCCTGGAGCCCGTCGCCGTCTCGGTCGCGGAGCTGGCGGCGCAGGTTCTCGGCCTCCACGATGAGGGCGCGGCGCTCGAGCGCCCGCTCGATGGCGACGGCGAGCGAATCGAAGTCGATGGGCTTCGTCAGGTAGTCCTGCGCGCCGGCGCGCATCGCGGTGACGGCCGAGGACACGTCGCCGAACGCGGTGGCCACGATGACGGGCAGACCGGGATCCTGCTCGCGAAGCTTGGCGAGCAGCTGCATGCCGTCCATCTCCGGCATCCGAAGATCGGTGACGACGACGTCGGGTGGGTGCTCGGCCGCCACACGCAGCGCCTCGGCGCCGTTGGCTGCCGTGTCGACCTCGTACCCGACCTGCTTCAGGAGCTTCTCGAGCCCCGCGCGCGCGCTCGCCTCGTCGTCTACGACGAGGACCCTGGCTTTCGACGTCATGGTACCCCTAAGGCTGAGCTACTGGTTCCCGAGGGGGACAGTAACCCGAAACCGGGTCCGACCGGGACGGCTCTCCACCGTGATCGTGCCGTTGTGGTCGGTGACGATGCGGTGGACGATCGCCAGACCGAGGCCCGTGCCGTTCGCCTTCGTCGAGAAAAACGCGTCGAAGATCGGGGCGTCGGCGCGCGGGAGCCCTGGGCCGTCGTCCTCGACCTCGATCACGGCGACGCGCGGCTGCCGACGGGCGCGCAGGACGACGTGCCCGCCGCCCCCGCCGGCGAGGGCTTCCACGCCGTTTTGTAGGAGGTTCAGGAGCACCTGCTCGAGCTTGCTGCTGTCCCCGTGAATGACGAGCTCCTGCGCCGGCAAGTCCTCGGTGATCTGGACGCGCGCCGCAGCCGCCTGCTCCGCGAGCAGCACGACGGCGCGGTGGCAGAGCGCCTGGACCACCACCGGGTCCACCTTCAGCGGCTTGGGGCGCGCGAAATCCAGGAACTCGGAGACGAGCAGGGCAAGGCGCTTGATCTCCTCGCCCACGACGACGATGGCTTCGTTCATCTCCGGCGTCGCGGCGCCCGCCTTCTTGAGGGCGCGCTCTAGGAAGGAGACGTGGAGCTGCGCGCCGTTCAGCGGGTTCCGGATTTCGTGTGCGAGGCCGGCGGCGAGCGTGCCCACGGCCGCGAGCTTCTCGTGCTGCCGCGCCAGCTCCTCGACGGCGCGCGCGTCGGTGACGTCTTGCCCCATGACGAAGAGGACGACCTCGTCCTCCTCGTCGGCCGGCGCGTACGCGAGCTGCCAGCGAACGTCGCGGAGGTTGCCGGCGCGCGTGCGCAGGACGCTCTCGAACACCGGCGTATCGAGGGACTCGCCGGCCAGCGCCCGAGCGACGCGCGTGCCGTCGGTCGGCACGACGTCCTCGGCCATCAGCGTGGCGATGAACGGCTGGCCGGTCATCTCGTCACGCTCGTAGCCGGTGACGCGCTCGGCCTCCCGGTTGAAGAGGCGGATGGCGCCCGTCGTATCGAGCCCGATGATGAGCACCCCCGCCAGCTCGACGGCGCTGATGTAGCGGTGCTCGGTGCGCGCGAGCGTGCGCGTGAGCTCCTGGTTCGCGTGCTCGCTCTTGGCGTGAATTCGCGCGGACAGGTGCTCGCGGTAGCCCTCGATCATCACGCCCAGCTCGAGGTCGATGAGCCGGCTCAGCGCGTCCCGCGTCGCCGCGTCGCCCCCGTTTGCGACGATGATGCGGTCGAGCTCGCTTCGGATGAGGGTCATCGCCGTGAACATGTAGTGCTGCGGCAGGCCGACCTTCACGTGGACGCGCCCGATCTGGATCGTCTCGCCGAAGTACGACTCGTCGTAGGTGCCGGCGAGGAGGCGGTCGAGCCACCGCACGAGCGAGCGCTGGAGCCGGAGGATCTGCTCCTCGCCGGTGAAGACGGCGTGCGCGTCCTCGTGCTCGCGGATTCGGTCGTAGAACTCCTGCGCGATTCGCGTGAAGTGGGGCGCGCAGTACGCCTTGGTTCGTGCGACGAGCTTCGCGTCGTCTTGCCCGAAGCGGGCGTACCGCTTCATCTCCTGGAATCGCGTCTCCATTGGAGGTGAGAATAGGGTTTGCGGCATCACAAGACGATGCCCACGGACACCCGCCGCAGCTCCTCCGCGAGCTTTGCGTACTCGATGGGCTTGGTGAGCACGACCGGGAGCGGAATAAGCGTCGCCCCCAAGCCGATGGCCATGTTCGGGTGGCCGGTCACGATGACGACCGGCAGAAGGGGCTCCTTGGAGCGCGCGAACTGCGTCACGGCGATGCCGTCGACGTCAGGCATGTGGAGATCGGTGACGAGGATGTCGGGCATCGGCGTCCGCGTCAGGCGGCTGATCGCCGCGGCGCCGTTGCTGGCGAACTCGACGTCGAAGCCGTCCTCCCGGAGCATGTGCGCGAGCAGCCTGGACGTCCGCGTGTCGTCGTCGACGAGGAGGATCCGCGGTCGCGGCAGGCCTGGCGCAGGTCCCTGGTCCATGAGGCGCCACCATGCTGGGAACGTGCCAGCGAGTGGTCATGGGTTCTGCCGATGTAACCCGTCGGTAACACGCAAACGTTGCGCCGGTGCGCATGACATGCATCGTTCGGGGTGAAAGCCGAGACCCTCGCAAGGCTTGAAACGGTGGCGGGCAGGCTGCACCATGGCTGGCCCGAGGTGCGACATGAAGCGAATTCTGGTGGGTCTCGACGGATCCCAGCGCGAACAAGGGGTCCTCGATGCTGCGGCGGACCTGGCGGAGAAGACTGGGGCGAAGCTCGTCCTTTTCCGGAGCGTCGGACTCCCCCACGAGCACGACCTGCCCGCCGACGCCTACGCGATGGCGCCGGCCGAGATCATGAAGACCCTGGAAGAGCGGGCGCGCAGCGGGCTCGAGAAGGCAGCGGCGGGGGTCCCGCCTGCGCTCGTCGCAGGCACCCGCGTCATCGTCGGCATTCCCTGGCAGGCGATAGAGCGCGCCGCCAAGGAAGAGAATTGCGACCTCATCGTGATCGGCTCGCACGGCTACGACACGTTCGACAAGCTCATCGGGACGACGGCCGCGAAGGTCGTCAACCACGCCGACATCTCCGTCCTCGTCGTGCGCGCGCCCGAACGGCTGACGTAAAGCGAACGCTCACACCCGCGCGAAGTCGATGAAGCCCTTCCGCGGTTCGGCCGCGACGAGCTTCACCTTGATGACGTCGCCGACGTCGAGGCCCTGCTCCCCGCGAACGATGCGTCCCTCGGCCGTGGGGGGCGCCTCGAGTCGGACGAACGTTCCCTTGTCGCCCGCGCCCGTGACGATGGCGTCGAAGATGTCCCCCATGCGCTCGCTGAGGAGGAGGGCGGCTGCGACCTTTCGCATGAAGCGCTCGACCTTGCGCGCGTCGTTCTCCTTGTCGGTGCAGCTTCGCGCGATGAGGGTGAGCTCTTCGTCGGAGTAGGCAGCCTTGCCGGTGCCCTGGGCCTTCAACATCCGCTGGGTGACGAGATCGGCGAAGCGGCGGTTCGGCGCCGTCGAGTGCGTATAGTCCTGGACGGCGAGGCCGAAGTGGCCGGTGTGCGCGCCCCCTGCCCGCTCGAGCGCGTACTCGCCGGGGCCCATCAGCTTCACGACCGCGAGCGAGAGATCGGCGAACGAGGCGTGGTCCTTCTGCTTGCGATCGGTGAGAAAGGCCGCGAGGGCGCGCGCGCTCGGCTCGGCGGGCAAGGCCTCGCCGAGGCCCCTCGCGAGCTCGACGATGCGTGACCAGCGTTCGGGGCTCCGGACGACCCGCCGGATCGTCGAGCTCTGGTGCCGCTCGAGGAAGCGCGCCATCTCCCCGTTCGCGGCGATCATGAAGTCCTCGATGAGCTCGCGCGACGGGCTCTTTTCGACGACGGCGAGGTCGACGATCTTTCCGTCCTTCGTGATGGGACGCGCCTCGATCGTCTCGAGGTCGAGCGCCCCGCGCGCGTAACGAACGGCCCGGAGGCGCTCGGCGACCTCGGCCTGCAGGCGGAGCTGCTCCTCGAGCCCGACGACGCGCGCGGCCGCGTGGGGGAGCGGGCCCTTGCCGGTGAGCCACGCGCCGATGTCGTCGTAGGCCAGCTTGGCGTGGTTGCGTACGAGCGCGCGGTGGACGTCGCCCGATTTGACAGCGCCGTCGGGGCCCACGACCATCTCGATCACGATGGCGAGACGATCCTCGGCCTCGTTGAGGCTCGTCAGATCCGTGGAGAGGCGCTCGGGGAGCATCGGGAAGACGGAGACGCCGGTGTACACCGAGCAGGTGTTCCTGGCGGCGTGGACGTCGGCGGGCGAGCCCTTGGGGACGAGCGCGTCGACGTCGGCGATGGCCACGAGAACCCGCACATCGCCGCCGGGGAGGCGCTCGGCCACCTCGATTTGATCGAGGTCGCGGGACTCGCGGTTGTCGATCGACGACCACGGAAGCGCGCGCATGTCGCGAAGCGGCTTCCCACCGCCGCCCTCGGACGGAGCGCCGCCGATCGCCGCGACGTCCGTGGTCACGGCGGCCGGGAACTCGGGGTCGAAGCCGTTGTCGCGCATCGATTTGGTGGCGATGGCATGGAGATCGAGCGGGGCCTTGGTACTCACGTGCTGCATTCGGCGGGAGGATACGTCGCTTTTTCGCGCGGCGGGGGACTTCAGGCGGCGACGGGACAGCCGTTCTCAGAAAAGAGGTCCCCTGATGCGTTCGTCCCCCTGCCTCGTGCTCGGCGTCCTCGGCCTCTGCCTCGCGCTGCCCGGATGTCTCGCGGCCACGGCGAGCGACAGGAGCGACGGGAGCGACGGTGCGACGGACGACGGCACCGCCGAGCGGCCCATCCCGATCGGTCCGGCTGTCGAGAGAGCCGAGGCCTCGAAGCTCACGGAGGTGACGGCGGCCACCCGCGTCGTGCCGGGGATCGTCCTCCCCGAGACCCACCCGCCGACGACGTTGGGTCGTTCGTCCCCCACGACCGCGCGCTAACTGCCCGACATCGGGCGCCCCTCTACGCGGCACGTGCGTTGCGAAAGCGCGCCGGCGACGCGCGCGAGTTTGCGCGCACTCCGCGACACGTGAAGGGACGAAGACCATGAAGCTCTCGATGAAGACCGCCGGCACCACCGCGCTCGCAACGCTCACGCTCACGCTCGCGGCGCTCGCGACGGCCGGCTGCGGCAAGAGCACGAAGACCGACAGCGCGACGACGACGTCCGCCGCCGTCGGCAGCGGCATGAAGGGGAGCTGCAACCTGCGCAAGCAGGCGAGCACGTGCAGCGAGGAGACGGAAAAGAGCGATCCGATGGGGCTCGCCAAGAGCCTCTGCGACGCGCTGAAGGGGACGTGGTCGGAGGTGCCCTGCCCGAAGGACAACGTGGTCGGCACCTGCCTCGACAAGGACGGGAGCACGACCGCCTACTACGCCGACGGGGACTCGCCGCGCGAGCTCGACGACGCGAAGGCGTCCTGCGAGACGATCAGCGAGGGGAAGTTCACGGCGATCGCCGCGCCGAAAGCGACTGCCGCTGCGGCCCCGACGACCCCCGCCGCGCCTGCGGCCAAGCCGGCCGCGAAGCCCCCAGCAGGCAAGCCGGCGAAGAAGTAGAGCTCCTGGCCACGGACGGAAGCGGCCGCCGGGATGGACCGCCGTTGGTCCAGCTTTGCTGGTTCGACGGCGATCCATCCGGCCCTCCGAAGCGCCTCCAGCCGCTGCGGCCCACGCCAGAAACCAGCGGATTTCGTTGTGAAGGCCGTGTGCGCAAAAGAGGCGTCGTTGAGACACGCTTCTTGCAGGGGCTATGCCCTTGATGGCGATCACCTCACCCCCCGGCCGCCCCCGCAGCGCCCCGGCGCCGCGGAACGACGAGACCTCGCAGATGTTCACGCTCGCCGCGCTCGTCGGCCGGGCGACGTCGCCGCCTCCCGGAGCGCCCGCGCAGGTACGATCCGGTGCGAGCAGCGTCGCTCCTGTTGCGACGGCCGCGGTGAAGCGCGAGGGCTCGGGTGTCATCGACTTGAACGCCTTGGCCCGCGCTGCGGAAGAGCGCGCGCGTCGTGCCCAGAGTGAGCCTCCCCCGTCGGCGTTCGCACGTGAGGCGCGCCCCATCGACGAGCCGCCGCCCGCGACGTCGCGCAAGCTCCGCTTCATCGGCATCGCGGCCGCCGCGGGCATGCTCGCGGTCGTCGGTCTCATCGTCGCCGTGAGCGGCGGAGACGAGCCGAAGGCCCGCACTGCCGCTGCCGCCCAGGTCGTCGTCGCGCCGAAGGCGGAAGCGCCTGCGCCGCCCCCCGTGGCGGCTGCCACGGCGACCCCGGCACCGACCCAGGACGCGACCCCCGCCTCCTCGCCCATGGCGCATTCGCCCAAGTCGAGCGGTGGCGGCAAGTGGAGCGCATCCGCGGCGCGCGGCAAAGGCGCGAAGGTCGCGAGCGGTCCGAAGGTCAACATGACCAAGGTCACGAGCGGCGGTTTCAGCGCGAAGTCCTCGCCCACCCCGCCGCCGGCGGCCAAGGCGAAGCCGAGCCCGGGCGCGGATCCTTGCGGCTGCAAGGGCAACCTGCAGTGCGCGATCAAGTGCTTCAAGTAATCGCGTGACTCTCTCGCGTGTGCCCGCGCACCCAAGAGTGCGCGCGGGCGTGCTCGCATGGGTGACGTGCGCGCTCGCGTGCAGCGGAAGCACCGAACGCGAGCACACGGCCACGGTCGTGCGCGGCACGTACGGCGCTCCGAGCCCGATCGTCGCTTGCGGCGCGGGAGGTGACGGCGACGGAGGCGGCGACGCGCCCGCGGGCGACGCCTCGGGCGACGCGGGCCCCGACGGCTGCTAGAGCCGACCCTTCCGACTCGCGGCAGAAGGCTAGAACGTTCCGACGAGCGCGCCGCCACCGGGCGCAGGCGCGAGGCCCACGCGCGCGTCACTGCTGCCCGACGGCCAGACCACGAGGACCACGCCGCCAACCGCGAGCACCGCGCCGGCGATGAGCGTCACGTTCGTCCACGTCTGGAGCGTCTGCTCGTGATCGTAGAGCGGACGCGACGGTGAGGCGTTGAACGCGTTGCGGGCGTCGATCGTCTCGAGGCCCAGCACGAGCGCGGCGCCCAGTGACGCGACGCCGAGGCCGAGCGCCGTGAAGCCGACCGCGCGCCGAACCTGGCCGCTGGCGGGGGCCTCGACGGTGACGATCCTCGGCGGCGCCGCCGGGCTGGCCGAAGACGGGGCCGCCGGCACGCCCTCCGGCTTGCCGGGCTCGGTCACGACCCTGACGAGCGGCTCGTCCTTGAGCGCGAGCGCCGTCGTCTTGCCGAGCTCGATCCTCACGTCACGTCGGGCGATCGGCCGATCGGGCGCGACGACGGCGAGCGTGTGGACCCCCGGGGCGCCGTGGAGCTTGGCCGGCGCAGGCGCCTCCACGCTTCCGTCGAGCTGCAGCGACCACCCGGCTGGCGCCTTCACGTCGAGCGTTCCGAGCGCCCGCTCGAGCGTGTCGAGATGATCCTTGGCCACGGCCGCTTCCTGCGGGCTCAGCCCTTCGCCACCGCCCGCGAGGGCGCGCGCGAACGCGTCGGCGGCGCGCTCGGGGCGCTCCGCGAGCTCCCACGCAAGCCCCGCCGCGTGGTGCGCAGACGGCTGGCGCCCGAGCGCCGCCGCGGTCTCGAACGAATGGGCGGCCAGCGCGTAGCGCTTGGTCTTCAGCGCCTGCCTGCCGAGGTCGACCTGGTGGCTCGCGTCAGCGAGCGCTTCGGGCGACGGAGGCGCGGGAGCAGCGGCCGCCGGCGGCGCGCCCGGCGGCGCAGGGGTCGCCGCCGGTGGCGTCGGCGGCGCGGCCGGCGGTGGTTCGGCGGCGAACGACGCGGCCGAGCCGAGGAGGAGCGATAGACCGAGCACGAGCGGGAGCGTTCTCATTGGCAGCTCGCGGAGAAGATGTGGACGGTCATCGCGTTCGCGGTGTCCGGGTTGACGACGTAGCCGAAGCCGTCGGTGCCGCCGACGGCGACCTGATCGACGCGCCCCGGAACGAGGAAGCGCTTGCCCGGAGCGAGCGCGATCGTGGCGCCGTTGCGGGTGACGAGCTGCACGCTGGTCTGGGCGGGGTTCTCGCGCGCGGCGGCGAGCGCGAGGGCCGTCCCCGTCCCTACCGCCGCAATCGGACCGACGTAGGGGTTCGGGTTGGGCTGGCCGTTCGTCTCGGGCAGACCGGTGTCGTAGGTCTCGAGGTCGATGCGCGACGGCACGCTGAAGACGCCGCCGCCGTCGGGGAGCGGAAGGGCTAGGCGCACGCCGCCGATGAGCTGCGGCTGGTTCGCCACCGGCGGCTTGCGCAGCGCCGTCGCCCAGTAGATCGCGCCGTCGGCGGTCTGCGCGAACGTCGACGCGCCGGGGGAGCCCATGTCGGGCACGTTTTGGTCACCGGTGTTCGCGGCGCCGTTCACGCCAGGCGTCGTGTCGAAGCTGAACGCGCCGACGCCGGGGGTCGTCGGGGTGGCGGCGCTGGCGCGATAGACGACGAGGCGACCGTTCGTGAAGCCCACCGTATGGCCGTTGGCCGGATAGTTCGTCGGCGCGAAGAAGTTGAGCTGCCCAGGGTCCTGGCTCGGGGCGACGTGCATGAGGAGCTCTTGATCCCTGAACACCGTGAGGTTCGTCTCGAAGGTCTGGACCCGGTGGAGGGAGAAGAGCTGGTCGTCCGAGCCGGCGATCACGCCGTCGAAGCGGTAGTCCGTCGACGGGTACGGGTACGTCGCCTCGTGCGCACGCATCGCCTTGACACCGGCGTCGGCGGGGACGTCGATCCACGCGACCTGCAGCTGGTAGGGCGACTGGCTGGCGCCGTTCGGCCCGCCGACGAAGTAGACGCGGCGACCGCTCGTCAGGACGGCCCGGGGGGCGAAGCCCAGCCGCGTGACCGGCACCTCGGGCGGCGTGCTGTTCGTCGGGTCGGAGACGCGGTACGCGCGGACTTGCAGGTTCGTCGCCACGAAGACGAACGGGAACACGGCGCCCACGCACGAGGGGCACCCGAGCCCCTCGGCGATGGGGAACGAACCGGCGTGGAAGCCGAACGACGACGCCTGACCGCACCTGTTGACGGTGGTGCACGACGCCGCGCTGCACTGGTCGCCGGTGGGGCAGACCTCGAACACGCATTTCTGGGTCCCGTCGTCGCATCGCGCCTTGACGCAGGGATCGGCGGATTTGCAGTCGCCCGGCGCGTGGCATGCGACGACCGCCGGTGCGAACACGTCCGCACCGGCGTCGTCGAGCACCGACGCGTCGATCTTGACGTTGCAGGCCGCGAGCGCGACGGCAACCGTGGCCGCGCCGGCGCCGAGCGCCGCCATCCCGAGCACCAGTCGTCTCATCGTGCCAATGGTAGTGGGTGGCAGCGGCTACGACAAAGAAACCAGGCTGACGCTCGACGCCAGGCTCGTCCAGTACCGCCGGGCGTCGTCCTTCGACCACCTCCCCTCGTCCGCGCAGGCCTCCAGCGCCTCTCCCAGCTCGCGCACGGACGGGTAGCGATCGGGCGGGCGGGTGGCCAGGCACCGGAGGATCGTCTGCTCGAGATCGTAAGGGACGCGCTTTCCGAGCCGCTCCGACGGGGAGACGGGGACGGCCTCCAGGTGCGCCATCATCGTGTCGAACGGGGGCTTGCCAGCCACCATGAAGTAGAGCACCGCGCCGAGCGAGTACACGTCTCCGCGCGTGTCGGGAGAGGCGCCGACGATCTGCTCGGGCGCGACGTAGCCGGGCGCACCGTCGGCGCGCTGTCTCGCCGAGTCGCGCGCTGCGATGCGCGCGACTCCGAAGTCGAGGACCTTGAGAAAATCGAGATCGTCGCCGACCTGCGTGACGAAGAGGTTGTCGGGCCGGATGTCCCGGTGGACGAGGCCGCGCTCGTGCGCCTCTGCGAGCGACGCGCACGCCTGTTTGCCGAGGTAGATGGCGCGCGACGCGGGCATGGGGCCGGTCAAGCCGACGATGGCGGCGACGTCGAGCCCGCCGAGGAGCTCCATCGCGATGAAGAGCACGCCGTCGTCGCTCGCACCGTAGTCGAAGATGCGGATCGTGTTCGGGTGGACGAGCAAGCTCGCGGCCTTCGCCTCGCGCTGGAAGCGCGACACCGCCTCGTCGCTCTGCGCCCCCACGTGCAGCACCTTGAGCGCGACGTCGCGCCCGAGCGACTCCTGGCGCGCGAGCCACAAGTCCCCCACGTCGCCGCGGGCGATCGGCGCCTTCAGGCGGTATTGCCCCAGGCGTCGCGCCTCGTACAGCTCCCGCCGCACGCGCCACTGGATGTTCGCCGCGTACGCACCGATGCCCGTCGCGAGGACGACGAAGATGTAGTTGTTCACGAAGGCGACCACGCTCTCGCGATCGTTCCACTGCGCGGCGAGCGGCGGCACGAACAGCGCCGCCACGCCCATCACGACGGGGAAGCTGAGGGCCACGGCGCCGGCGATGGCGAGCGTGCGGCTCGCCTCGCTGGGCAGGAGCGCGCGCACCATCGCGACCACGGTGACGCCGTGGAGGAGCGGGCTCGCGATACCCCCGAACGGGATCGCCATGAGGGACACGAGCACCCCTCCGCACGTGAAGATGAAGATCTCGACCGCATCGAGCAACCACGCCGACGCCGTCGGACGCGCGACGACGAGGTACGCGGCGACGCCCACCAGCGAGCCCGCGGCGCGGATGCCGAGGAGCCACACGAGGTGCCGCCCGTGCATGACCACGAGCGACGCGAAGAGATCGCTGACGGCGAAGGCGGTCCAGGCGAACACTCCGAGCGCCACGAAGCGACGCAACATGCGCCGTCGTTCAGCGAGCTCGTGATCGATGCGCGTCGCGGGCGCGATCGCGGTGGCCCCTCCCATGCGGTGCAGCCTAACCGGATCTGCGGTCGCACGTCTTGCGTCACGGTGCACATCGTGCGCCCTCCGAGGACAGGAAATGCGAGGAGAAGGCCGCGGGCTTGCGTCACCTCGAGGCCCGACTCGTGCAGTGGACGCGGGAGATGAGCCAGGCCCACGCGACCTCCGAGGACCTGATCGAGCTGGTCGATCGGATCGTGTCGAACCATCACACGTTCACGAGGGCCGAGCTGTCACGCCTCCTCGGGCTCGCGCAGGAGGTCGCGAGCGAGCACGGCGCCACCCACGCTGAGCTGCTTCAGCTCGAGGATCTCGTCGGCCAGCTCGCCGAGGACCTGCTCACTCACATGGACCGGGAGGAGCGCGTCCTCTTCCCGTACATCGTGGCGCTCGAGGCCTCGCTCCACGGCGCGCCGCGCATTCACGCGTCGTTCGACTCGCTCAAGCACCCAATAGGGCGGATGCTGCGCGATCACGAGACCGCACGAATCCTGCTGCAGTCGATCCGCACGATCACGCGCGACCTGCGGCTGCCGCCGGACGCGTCCGTCGCGCAGCGCGCCCTCTACGACGGAGTCGCGGCGCTCGAGGTCGATCTCGAGACACACATGCACCTGGAGAGCGACGAGCTCTTCGTGCGCGCGCTGGCCCTCGAGGGTCGCGCGGCCTGAACCCCGGAGCTCAGCCCTCGAAGGTGATGCCCATGCTCTCGCGGTCGGCCCACGCCACCTTGCCGCGCGCCGCGACCGGGCCGACCTCGGTGAGCAGGTGCAGCTCGATCGGCGTGCCGACCTCCGCCGCGAAGCTGGTCAGCACCATCGCGCCGCCCGCGCTGACGTTGGCGAGGTTCGACACGACGTGGGTGGCTGCCCCGGAGGCGCGCCAATCGACGCGGGTGGATGCGCGGATGCGGGGGTGGAGGCGCTCGTAGTGACTCTCGTGGGCTCGCATGCCTCGAGCAGACGACGAGGGGCGACCGCCGGCCAAATTTGTGGCTAGATCGGACCATGACCCAAGCGCATCCCCCCAACCCCACCCACGGTGCCTACCGCACCGGCGCCGAGCGCACCGAGCGCGTCATCGTCACGACGGGCAACGAGGTCGCTGGCTTTCGCATCCACGGATACCTCGGCATCGTGCGCGGCGTCATCGTGCGAAGCCTGTCCATCGGCGCTGGATTCGTCGGCGCGATCAAGCAGCTCGGTGGCGGCAACATCCAGGAGTACGTCGACGTCTGCGAGGCCGCCCGGCACGACGCGTACCTGACGATGCTGAACCACGCCGAGCAGCTGGGGGCCCACGCGATCATCGGCATGCGCTACGACGCCACCGAGTTCGGGCAGGGCACGACGGAGGTGCTCGCGTATGGAACCGCGGTCACGCTCGAGCGGCTCTGACGTGATGCGCGTCGCGGTGCTTGCTGTCGTCCTGGCCGCCTGCGCCAGCACGCCCGCCTCCGCTCCCCTTTCGTCGACCGCGACCCCGACCTCGACCGCCACCCCGACCCCGACCCCGACCCCGACCTCGACCTCGACCTCGACCCCGACCTCGACCCCGACCTCGACCCCGACCGTGAACCGCGCACCGAGCGCCGAGGCGGCCTCGCGGGTCCTCGTCATCGCGCGGGGACAGGGTGTCGTGACCTCCCTCGCCGCCGACGGCTCGCACGCGTACTGGACGCGCAAGACCGGCGAAATCGTGCGCGCGCCGCTCGGCGGCGGCACCGTCGAGACACTCGCGACCGTCGAGCGCGAGCCGACGGCGCTCTCGGTGTCGGCCGACGCGGTGTGCGTCGCGATCGCGCGCGGCGGGGGCGCGGTCAGCCGCGACGACTTCGGCAAGGGCAGCGTGCGCTGCATGCCGAAGACCGCCGGCGCCACGCCGGACCTCGTCGCCGACGGGTTCTTGATGCCCATGGCCATCGCCGCCACCGACACCGAGGTTCACTGGCTCGCCGCCACGAAGAAGGGAAGCGGCATGCACCTGTTCTCGGCGACACGCGGCGGCGCAGCGACTCCGCCCGCTCCTCCCGGGCGGCCGGCGTCACGCAAGGTCGCCGAGATGGGGCTCGGCGTCGATCTCGAGATCAAGGGCGGAAGCGCGTACCTGCTCTGGGCCCTCGGCGGCGCCGAGATGGTCCCGCTCAAGGGCACGGCGAAGAAGCTTCAGTTCCCCATTCTACAAGGCGGCGGCATCGCACTCGGCGAGGGTCATGTCGTCCTCGTCGGCGTGGACGATCTCGCCCGCGGCGCGAAGGCCGTGGTCAAGGCGTTCCCGGAAGCCGGCGGCGCAGCCACCGTGCTGGCGCGCGACCTCGACGATCCGAAGGGCGTCGCCATCGCGCAGGGCACCGCCTACGTCGCGCTCCTCGGCTCAGTCGGCGCAAAGTACAAGGACGGCGAGATCGTCGCCGTCCCGCTCACGGGCGGCCCGCTCGCTCGCGTCGCGACGGCGCAGTGGCAGCCCGGACGGATCATCGCGAGCCCGAGAGCCGTCGTCTGGGTCAACGAGCGCGGCAACGGGGCCGGCCACGACGGCGACGCGGAGATCGCAACTCTCCCCCTCTGACCCTCTGGCCTGCGCTCCCGCTCAGCCGAAGCTCTTCACCAGCGCGCGCGCCTCGACGATGTTGTCCTCGATGGAGCAATACGTCCAGCCGCCGTACCGACCTATGGCGTGGACGGCTGCCGCGCGCAGCTCGCCGGAGAGTCGCGCGTGAGCCTCGATGGATCCCTTCGTAATGTGCACGTACGCGGGATCCATCACCACGGAGTGGTGCGAGACCAGGCGGTGCTCCTTGCCGATGACCCCCTCGCGCGCGAGGTCGAGGAGCACGCGTTCGAGCATCGCCTTCTGATCGACCGCGCCGTCCTTCGGGTAGCCGATCTCGACGTACGCGCTCAGACGATCGGTGTCGAAGATGTTGTCGTAGAAGCCGACGCGGTAAAACGCCGTCGCACGGTCGGGGTAATACATCCAGTGCGTGTCCTTCGGCCCCTTGCGGTCGAAGCCGAGGTTGAAGACGAGCACCTTGTTCCACGTGAAGACGGACGCGTCGTGGCGCACGCCGGCGATGCGCAGGAGCTTGTCGAACGGCGCCGACGAGACGAGGCGCTCGAAGCGGATCTCGCGTTTGGTCGTCCGCGCGACCTTGTTGGCGAGATCGATCGCGACCAGCGCCTCGTTCAAGCAGATCGCCGCCGGCCGAACGGCGCTGGCGAGCGCCTTGACGTACTCGAACGCGCCGCCCTCGGGGTAGGTGAAGGTCGAGTTGTAGCTGGCGTTGTCGGGCACGCGCATGTTGCGGACGATGTCGGTGAGATCCGCGTGCGGGAAGAAGCGGCCCATCGCGTCCTTGTCGAGCGTGCCGAGGTCCGTCGCGTAGAGCTTCTCGTTGTAAGGGACGAGGAATTTTTCGGCGATCGCGCGGCCGAAGCGCGCGTAGAGCATCTCCTTGAAGCTCGTCTCGGCGGCCGGCGGCGGCGCGTCCTTGCCGAGCAGCTCCTTCGGCGCCCGCGCGAAGTAGAGATCGTAGAGACAGTCGATGAACTCCTCTTGGGGGAGCTGGTGGATGTTCTTCTGGAAGGGGAAGTCGACCTTGTTGCCCTTGTACGCGACGAACGACTTCTTGTTCACCGTCAGGAGCTTCTGACCGGGCATGCGCGCGCGGAGCCACGCCTCGATGTCCGCGTGCTTGAAGTGGAAGAAGTGCCCGGAGTAGTCCCAGACGAAGCCGTCCTGGTGGATCGTCTTGCAGTAGCCGCCGATCTGCGTATCCGACTCGAGGACGAGGTAGTCGCCTCCCTCGAGTGCCGCAGCCGTCGCGAGTCCGCTGATGCCGGCGCCGACGATGAGCGTCTTGGTCGCGTCCATGACCGGGGACCTTAGCATTCGTCCTTTCGCTCGGAACGAGCAAAGGGGGTAAGGAGAGGAGGCGGACGGGCGCCTAGGCGCGCGCGCAGAGCTCGAGCATCCGCTCGGCCATGAGCGAAGGGCCCACGTTGCGCCCGCCCGCCGCCGCCACCGCGTAGAGATCGCGCCCGATTTCGCCGGCCGTCGGGTACCGCGCGTCGACGTCGCGCGCGAGGCCGCGCCTGAGCACCGTCCAGAGCGCGTCGGGGTAGTCGTCGCGGATCGTGCGCGGGTCGGGGACCTTGCACTTGGAGACGTTGAGCACGGTGGCCATGTCGTCGTCGCCCTGGAAGAGCCGGCGGTCCACCGAGAGCTCCCACAGCGTCGTCGCCAGCGCGAAGACGTCGGCGCGCGCGTCGGGCGCCTCGCCGTCGAGCTGCTCGGGCGACAGGTAGCCGACCTTGCCCTTGACCATCCCCTTCGCGGTGTGGACGACCTGGCTCTTTCTACGCGCCATTCCGAAGTCGATCACTTTCACGCGCCCGTCGAACGTCACCAGCACGTTGCTCGGGTTCACGTCGCGGTGCACCACGTTCTCGAGCGCGCCGGTAACGGGATCGCGGACGCCGTGCGCGTGCTCGAGCGACTCTGCGATGCGCGCGCCGATCCACGCGACGAGATCGTACGGGAGGCGGAGGCCGCGCGCGCGGTGCAGCTCCCAGAGGCCTAGCAGCGACTGGCCGCAGAGCAGCTCCATGGCGATGAACTGGCGTCCGTCCGGCGCCTCGCCGATCTCGTAGACCTGCACGGTGGCGGGGTGCGAGAGGGCGTAGAGGAGCTTCGACTCGTCGGCGAACATCGCGCGGTGATCGCGATCTGCCGCTTTTTCTGGGCGGAGTGTCTTCAGCGCGCAAAAGGCGTTCGTACCGAGGGGCAGGCGCGCGAGGAAGACGTCGGCGACGCCGCCGGACGCGATCTTGTCGTACACGAGGTACCGGCCGAGCTCCGAAGGCACGGCGGAAGGCTAGCTGGAATCGGAGGGAGGCGCCGGAGCGTTTGTACCGAGATGCTTCGCTTCAAGTCTGCTGGACGTGGTCGCGGATACACCGCCCTTCGCGGAGGCGTCGAATCGATCCTGCGCGTCGCGTACGCCGGCGGGTGGCCGGCGGCGCTGTGGGGGCGCACGCCGCTCGCGCGCGTCGGGATCACGCGGCACACGCTGCCTCTCTTGCCGGAGGGCGCCCCGCCGCTGCGCGTAGGGTTCGTCTCGGATTTGCACCTGGGCCCGACGACGCCGTCCCGGCTCGTGGACGAGGCCTTCGCCCACCTCGCGGGCGCGCGGCTCGATGTGCTGCTGCTCGGTGGCGACTACGTCTTCCTCGACACGTCGGCGGCGAAGGAGCGCGAGCTCGCGGCGAGGGTCGGGACGATCGCGAGCGTGACCAAGCTCGCGGTGATGGGCAACCACGATCTCTGGACGGCCCACGACGGCCTCGAGCGCGCGCTGCGGGAAGGCGGCGCTCAGGTGCTCACCAACGCGTGCGTGACGTTGCCCGCCCCGCATGGGCGCGTCGCCGTCGTCGGGCTGGACGAACCGTGGACCGGGCGCCTCGACGCGCCGGCCGCGTTTCGCGGGGCCGGCGACGCGGACGCGCTCATCGTCCTGTGCCACTCGCCCGACGGTCTCCCCGACGCCGCGCGCGCGCTGGCGCGACTACCGCGGCGCCCCGAAGCGCTGTTCGTGTGCGGGCACACCCACGGCGGGCACGTCGCAACCCCCTGGGGCCCGCTGATCGTCCCGGGGCGCGTGGGGAAGCGCTTCCCGTGCGGTCTGTTCGACGCGGACGCCGCGGACGGGATGACGCTCTTCGTCTCACGAGGCGTCGGCGGGGTCGAGCTGCCGATCCGCACCTTCGCGCGGCCGGAGATCGCTGTCCTGGACCTCGTCGCACGTCCGGCCTGCTAGTCCCGAACAACAGGGGAGAAACGGACCCGCGGGCGCGTAAACCGGCTCGTCGGATGCCATCTTTGCCCTTCCCTCGCCTCGCGGTCCCCCTCACCCTGGTCTCGGTCGTCGCCCTCGGCGAGGCCGCATGCGGCGGCAACTCGCCCGACGCGTCGCAGTTCTTCCAGGACACCAAGACCGACGCGGGAGCGGGCGGCGGCAACGGGGACGGCGACGCCCACGACGCGGGCGACACCGGCGACGCGACCGGAAGACCCGACGGTAACCCGGGCGTGGCGTGCGCGAGCGGCCTCACCAACTGCACCGGCGTATGCGTCGACTTGAAGACCGATCCCCAGAACTGCGGTGGATGTGGCGCGGCGTGCGCGAGCCCGCCCGGCGGAGGACAGCCGGCGTGCGTCGCCTTTCAGTGCACCGCCAAGTGCGATCCCGGCCAGCACGCGTGCAGCGGCACCTGCACCTTGAACACGAGCGTCGCGACGTGCGGCACTTCCTGCATCCCCTGCCCGTCGCCGACCAACGGAACGGCGACGTGCAACGGCACCGAGTGCGGCGCCGCGTGCATCAGCGGATTTCACGCGTGCGGCGGGAGCTGCGCGTCGAACACGAGCGTCACCTCGTGCGGCGGGTCGTGCACCTCGTGCGCCGCCCCCGCCGGCGGATACGCCACGTGTGACGGAACCACCTGCGACTTCACCTGCTCGTCCGGCTACCACCGCTGCGGCGGCACCTGCGCGAGCGACACCAGCGTGACGGCGTGCGGCGCGTCGTGCCTCACCTGCCCGCCGCCACCCGCTTTCGGGAACGCCTCGTGCACCTCGGGCGCGTGCAGCTTCTCCTGCCAGCTCGGTTACCAGAAGTCCGGGGGGACCTGCGTCGCAGCGACGATCCCGACGCTGCCGCTCGTCGCCACGGTGGGCGCCAAGGCCACCGGCACCTTCGCGCTCGACGCGGGCCTCACGGCGCCACGCGTCGAGTTCAGCGACATCTGCCCGAACGCCACGATCACCACCACCGTGACCCCCTACCAACTCGTGCGCGTACAGAACCCGTCTGCGCAAGCGGCGACCGTCTCCATCTGGAGCTCGAAGGCGCCGATCGCGGGCGCTGTGGACATCGACACGCTCATCGCCACTTATGCGTCCCCGCCGGCGACCGACGCCGCGCGTATGGCGTGCTCGGTCGGCGTCAACGACGCGTGCACCGACAAGACGGATCCGACCGAGTGCCTAGGCCAGTGGGCGGGCCTCACCAAGGCCGGCGGCGAGGGCGTCACCGTCCCGGCGGGCGGCTCGGTCTATGTCTACGTCACGGCGTACTTCGGCCTGGGCAGCGGGGGCACCGCGACCGGCCCCTACGCCCTCACCGTTCGGACGGAGAGCCTGAATTAGAGCGGCCAGCTGCTAGGCTGGCGGCATGTCGAAGGCCTTCACAAAGGAGGACGACGGGGACGTCGCTGCCGAGGAGCCCCTTCCCCCGCGGTCGTCCACCCCGCAGCCGGTGACGCCCGAAGGGCTTGCGCGGCTGCGCGCCGAGCACGCCGAGCTGGCGGCGCGAGCGAACGCGCTCACGGCGGCCGAGACGCGGCGCCTGCGGATCGTCGGACGGATCCTGGACAGCGTGTACGCGCGCGAGCCCGCGCTTGAGGACGGCGGAGCGGGCTTCGGGTGCTGCGTGGAGCTCGAGGACGACGACGGACGCGTGACGTCGTACCAGCTCGTGGGCGCCGACGAGGCAGAGGTCGCCGCCGGTCGCTTGAGCATCGCCTCGCCGGTGGCGCGCGCGCTGCTCGGAAAGACCGCAGGCGACCTCGTCACGCTGCGCCGCCCCAAGGGGGACACCGAGGTGCGCGTTCGAAGCGTGCGCCTCCTGGCGTAGGCGGGGCCACAAAACACGACCGCGCGAGCCCCGGTAGGAGCCCGCGCGGTCGCGCGACGCAGAGAGCGCCTCGCTCAGTCGCGACGGCGACGACGAGCGACGAGGCCCAGCGCGAAGATCGCGCCGGCGAAGCCGAACGCCGTCTCGCTGCTCGTCCCGACGTTGCTCACGGCGCAGCCGCTCTTCGTCGTGTTCGTGCTTCCGTCACCCCCGCCACCGCCGCTCCCCTTGGGTCCGCAGGTGCCGGCCGTCGTGTTGCACTCGGGGTTCGCCGGGTCGCTCGCGCAATCGGCGCTCGTCTTGCAGACCGCGCAGGACTCCGTCGCCGTGTCGCACGTCGGCTTGGGGTTTTTGCACTGCGCGTTGGTCTTGCAGCCCACGCACGTGTCCTTGGCCGTGTCGCAGACCGTTCCGCCGGTGCATTGGGCGTCCGTGGTGCACTGCACGCACTTGCCCTTGTTCGTGTCGCCGGCGCCCGTCGCGCAGTGGCCCGTGGTGCACTCGGTGTCGGCGGTGCAGCCGCGGCACGCGTTGGTGGCCGTGTCACAGACGGGGCCCTTGGTCGACGCCTTGCAATCGTCGTTGACCGTGCACTCCATGCACTTGCCGCCGGTGCCGCCGCCGCCGCCGCCGCCCTCCGCGCCCGCATCGCCGCCGCCGCCGGCGCTCGCGCCCACGCAGCGAGGCGTCGCCGCCGGGCACTCCTTGTCGACCTTGCAGGCGCGACAGGTGTCGTCGAGCGCCGTGCTCGACTTGTCGCACGCGGGCGTGGCGCCCGAGCACTTCGTGTTGTCCTTGCACGCGACGCACTGACCGACCTTGAAGTCGGCGGCGTCCGTCGCGCAGACCGGCGTGGCACCGCTGCACTGCGCGTCCCCCGTGCACGGAGAGCAGGCGCCCCCCTTGCCGTCGACGCACGGCGCGAGGCCGGGGACGTTCAAGATGCACCCGCCCTGGGAGTTCGACCACTCCTTCTGGACGGTGTACGTGGCGACGACGCCCTGCTGGGCGTTGCAGATGTCGCCGATCTCGCCGCAGCCGCTACCGTCGCAGTACCAGCCGACCGGAAAGTCGATGCCGGCGCCGCCGTTCGCGATGAGGATGCCGATGTCGGGATCGGTGATCGCCTCGATCAGCTCGTGGGAGTGGACCGACGTGTGGTTCTGCAGCACGGTCGGCGCGGTTCCGCAGCCGCCCGCGCAAGTACCGCTCAGGTCGGGGTGAACGCCGTAGGCAAGGTTGCCGCCCTTGTACGTCGTCGCGCCGTGGTACGCGCAGAACTCGACGCAGGACGTGCCCGACCCGCCGGGGCCGGTGATCGTCAGGTCGGTCCCGGCGACCTGTAGTGGGAAGTCCAGCATGTAGAGCGTCCGGTAGCCGCCGACGCCATCGGGATCCGGCGCAGGGAGGACGCCGGCGTCGATCTGCGCTTTGAGCTCGGCGGCGATGTCGTCGTCGCTGATGGCCGCGCCGGCGCGGGCCGCGGCCGGCGTGATCTGCACGGTCTTCACGAACGTGCCGCGCCCGAGGTGCTGCTTCGTGGCCGCGTGGGCGTTGCCCTGCTCGTTGGCCGGCACGGTGATGGTGTCGTACTCACCGAGCCAGTCCATGTAGTCACTGTTGAGGACGCCCTTGTAGTAGTCGCCGAGCTTCGTCGCGACCTGGGTGTCGACACCCGCGCCCCAGAGCACCTGCACGACCTGCACGCCGCCGAGGACGCGACCGCCGTAGTACTTCAGCTTGATGACCGGCGCGCCGACGATCGGGCGCGACACGACGGGGCCGCGGTGGATCGGCATGATCGCCTTGAGGGCGAGCGGCGACGTGATCGCGCTGCCGGCCTGGCCCACCTTCTCGCTATTCGGTCCCGGCTGACTGGTGCAGCCGGCAAAGATGACGGCCGCGACGACCGGCAATGCACACGCGGTGCGGACGATGGACAAGCGCTTTGTCTGCAAGATGAACTCCGTTCGGCGAAGGGGGATCTGCGATTCGAAACAGCGTGGCGACCTTTTGCAAGGTCACACCGACACATGCGCCTGAACCAAGTGCGCAAAAGGTGGCAGATGAGTGTGAAGGTTCTCGGCGCGTCTGTCGAGGGACCTTTGGAGCGGCGCTGGGCCCCTCCCTCGTTCGACGGGCGCGCTGCGGGTTTCATTCGATCCGCGGGGATGGAAATGTGCGCTGGCAGTGAACGTCTTGCGAAAACGGAGCGGGCCATCGGCGGTAGCGATCCGCGCGAAGGGCGGCGGCGTCACCTTCCGAAGCGGAAATCGTAGGTAACTCGGGTGGGTCCCTTGGCTTTCGGGAACTTCCACACGCCCACCTTCTTGAGGAGGCATGCGGTGAGGGGCGGGCTCGCGATGGACGACATGAGCACCATCGGCTTGTCCACCTTGCCGGTCGCCTGGATCGTCCACGCCATCGAGACCTGCCCGCTCGCCTTCTTCGCGAGCGCGTGGCACGCGCGGATGTCGGGCCCGTGCTTGATGATGCCGTCGAGCACGACGTTCGGGCGCAGGTCTCCCGAAGCCCACGACTCGGTCCTTGCGCCGGCGTCGAGCTCGGAGGCCGCCGCCGGATTGCCGGTGCACGCGCCGCGAACGCACGCGCAGGCATAGTGCGGTCCGGTGTACGGCTCGCACTTCAGGTCGAAGGCGTCGCAGTGGGTACGCGCGCGCGGGATGCATGACTCGGGCTTGAGCGAGAAGCAGCAGTTGAGCGGGAGGCAGTCGGTGTCCTTCTCGCACCCGGTCGCCGACCCAGCGCCCGATGCCGACGCCGACGCCGACGCCGACGCCGACCCCGACGACGATGCCGACGCCGACGCCGACGCCGACGCCGATGCCGATGCCGACGCCGACGCCGACGTTCGCTCCGTCTTCGCGCGGCACGCAGGCCAGGCGCCGACGACCACGCCCAGGAAGGCGAGGTAGACGAGCTCGGGCCGGCGCATGGAACGACCTTACCAAGTCCCGACGCACCGTGCCGACTGCGTCGCCAACGTCCGTTGCCGCCGCCCCCCGAGGGACAACCTTCCGCGTCGCGTTCTGCTAACTGTTGCCGTCATGCGGTTCGTCAAAGAGAGCCTGATCGCGGCAAGCGCCGAGACCGTGTTCGCATTTCACGAGGCACCCGACGCTTTCGCCAAACTGCTGCCGCCGTGGCAGAAGAGCGAGATCGTCACGCCGCCGAGCTCGCTCGCGGTCGGTACGCGCGTCGTCCTGCGCACGAAGGTTGGCCCGCTGTGGCAGACCATCGAGGCGGAGCACGTCGCCTACGAACCTGGGAAGATGTTCGCCGACCGCATGAACAAGGGCCCCTTCGCGAGCTGGCTGCACCGGCACATCGTGACCGCGCGCGGCCCGGCCGAGTGCACGCTGACCGATGACATCGAGTACGAGCTCCCGCTGGGCGCGGTCGGGAGGTTCTTCGGCGGCGGCTTCGCCCGACGCGAGCTCGACCGACTCTTCGCCTACCGACATAAGGTGACGCGGGAGGCGTGCGAGCGCACCTAGACCTCTCGTGGACCCCGATCTACCAGAGCGAGAAGCGCATCGAGATCTGGCCGCGCGGGCCGCGGACGCGATCGACGTCCTCGAACGGGAAGTGGTAGCCCCCTTCGGCGTCGAGCATCAGGTTGTGGTGCCAGTAGAGGTGCACGCCACCGAGCGCGTAGGCGTACGCCGAGGTGCCGAGATCGGCCTGGGTGAGGCCGCCGAAGGTGGCGCCGAAGTACGGGATCAGCCAGCGGCGGCTGGAATTTCGCTCGAGCGAAGCCGTCGCGCCCAGCTCGAAGAGCGCCATCGTCCCGTCGACCCGCGGTGACTTCAGGAGCGACACCTGCGCGATCGTCGAGACCTGGCTCGGACCGAAGCGATCGTTGTTGTGCGAGATCTGGAGCGGCGCGAGCTGCACGCCGGCGCCGTAGAAGACGCCGAGCTTGGCGGCCGGGACGAAGGTGACCGCCTGCGCTCCCGGCATGAAGTAGATGTCGCGCTCGAAGCAGGTGTCGTCCTCGAGGGTCGGTGGTGCGGCGTCGCGTTCGCGGGCGCGCGGCGTCGCGTGCGTGCCGTCGTTGCACCGTTCGGCGCGCGCCACGCCGGGAATCGCTGCCAATGCCGCGCAGCAGACGAGGCCGAGCGCAGTCGTTTTTCTTCGCATGGCGCGGCATGTCGCAAGCCATGTGCCGCACGGGAGATCAGGAATTTCCCTGCAATCCTGCGGTCTATAAATTCTGCAAAATGAGAACATTCGTTCGCATGCGTCGCGACGCGCGCATGGGAGGAACGGACTTCACTCCCGGCGGCACGCGCAGCGACTACGGGAGGGCGCGCAGCGCGTCGCGGATTCTCCCGGCGCACGCCGCCGCTGCGTCGTCGGACGGGTACTTCGTGCGTGGCCAGAAGAAGCCGCGAAGCCCGTCCTTCGGGCTCCGCGGGACGACGTGCACGTGCAGGTGCGGCACGCTCTGGCTGACGCGGTTGTTCATCGCGATGAACGTCCCTTTCGCCGCCATCGCCTGCTCCACGGCCGCGGCGACGCGCTTCACCGTCGTGAAGAAAGCGCCGACGTCCGCGTCTGGCAAGTCGAGCAGCGTCTCGGCGTGCGCCGCCGGTACCACCACATGAGCGCGAAAGTCGGGACGCGGTCGCCCGTCCTCAGCGCCTCCGTCACTGTCGGCGGCTTCCGGATGCTCGAGTTCTCCGAACCGGTGGGCGCAGCAGGGATTGAACCTGCGACTTCGTCCGTGTGAAGGACGCACTCTACCGCTGAGTTATGCGCCCCAGCGTCTCGAGGGTTTACATCAGCCCGAACCCGGTTTCAATCCCCCTTGGAATCGGGGGGCCCGGCGGGTCGTCAGAGGGCCGCGCGGATCTTCGCCCAGAGCTCGTCCCGCCCGGCGCCGGTGACGGCGGAGAAGCCGAGGACCGGCATCTTCGCGGCGTTCTTGAGCGCCTGCACGGCCGGCTTTTGCTTCGCGAGGGAGAGCTTATCGAGCTTCGTCGCGACGACGATGAGCGACGCCTTCACGTTCTCTTCTACGCTGAGCCTGCGCGCCGCGTTCATGTAGGCGACGAGCTCGAGATCGTCCTCCTCGACGCCGCGGCGGATGTCGACGAGCAGCACGATGGCGCGCAAGGTCGTCCGGGAGGCGAGGTAGCCCTCCATCATCGGGCCCCACGACTTCTTCTCGGTC
Source organism: Myxococcales bacterium (assembly GCA_025359105.1). Classification (GTDB taxonomy): domain Bacteria; phylum Myxococcota_A; class Polyangia; order Polyangiales; family Polyangiaceae; genus JANYHK01. The sequence goes on from JANYHK010000074.1 coordinate 176,199, forward strand.
TTGCTGACCTTCGCGTAGCCGTAGCCGGGCAAGTCGACGAGGTGGAGCGCGAGGCCGTCGAGCGACTTGGCGAGGAAGACGTTGATCTCGCGCGTGCGCCCGGGTGTGTTGCTCGCGCGGACGAGGCCCTTGCGGCCCATGAGCATGTTCATCAAGCTCGACTTGCCGACGTTCGAGCGCCCCGCGAACGCGATCTCGGCGAGCGCGGGGGCGGGCAGCTTGTCGACGCTCGGCGCCCCGGCGACGAACTCGGCGCTCACGATCCGCGTTTCTTCAGTCACGTCTTGGCTCCTCGTGTCCTTCGGCGGACCGCCTGCGCCAGCACGTCCAGCTCCGGCGCGCCCGCACCATAGGCTGCGAGGAGGAAGATCGCCACGAAGACGACGCCGCCCAGGACACCGGGCAGGGCGCGCGCGAGGCCGCCCGCGCCGGCGGCGGGCTCGAGGAGGCGCGCGACGGCCCAGCCGGCCACGCCGCCGGCGAGCGCGGCGCCGGTGGTGCGTGCGACCGACCCGAAGAGCTCGCGTCCGCGAAGGCTGCCGACGCGACGGCGCAGGAAGACGAGGAGGAGCACCATCTGCACGGCGCTCGAGCCGGCGACCGCGACGCTGACGCCGACGTGGCCGAGCGGGCCGCGGAGGCCCACCGCCAGCGCGATGAAGGCGATGAGATCGATGCCGCTCACGATCACCGGCGTGCGTGTGTCGCCCATCGCGTGGAAGACGGGCACCGTCTGGCGAACGGCGGACACCGTCCAGATGGCCCCCCCCTGCCACGCCAGCGCGCGCGCCGTCTCCTGCGTCGACGTCGCGTCGAACGCGCCGTGCTCGAAGATCGCGGAGACGACCGACGGTCCGAGCATCACGAGCGCGACGCTCGCCGGCACGGCGACGAACATCGCGAGCCGCATGCCGTGCGCAAATGTGTGCACGACCTCCTTCACGTCGCCCTTGGCCGCGAGCGCCGCGAGCGAGGGCAGCGCCGCCGTCGAGAGCGCCATCACGAAGATGCCCTGCGGAAAATCGCAGAGGCGCATCGCCCAGGTGAAATAGCTCTGCGCGCCGGTCCCGAGCTCGCTCAGGAAGCGGCGCGAGATCGCGAGATCGATGTAGTAGATGCCGATGCCCAGCGTGACCGGCCCGAGGCGTCGCAGCGCGTCCTTCACGCGCGGATCGGAGAGCTCGAAGACCGGGCGCACGAAGTAGCCTATTTTTCGGAGCGCGGGCCACTGCGCGAGGACTTGCAGGACGCCGCCGACGAGCGCGCCGATCGCCAGAGCCTGGACGCGATCGATCCCACGCGCGGCGAGGACCGCAGGAAGCGCGAACGTCGCCGCGACGAGCGCGACGTTCAGCAGGGCGGGCGCGAACGCGGCCACCGCGAAGCGTTTCTTCGCGTTGAGCGCGGCCATGCCGAGCGCCGCGCTCCCCATGAAGAAGATGTACGGGAACACGACGCGTGTGAGCTGCACCGTGCGCTCGAACTCCCCTTCCCGCGCGTGGTAGCCGGCGGCGAAGAGCTCGCAGAGCGGACGCGCGAAGATCATTCCGAGCGCCGTCGCCACGAGCAAGGCCACGAGCGACAGGCCGCGCATCCGCGCAAAGAACGCGCGCCCGGCTTCGTCGCCGTCCTTCTCCAGCGTCGCCGAGAGGACCGGGACGACCGCGCTCGACACCGCGCCTTCGCCGAGGATCTGGCGGAGCATGTTGGGCAGCGTGAACGCGACGAAGAACGCGTCGGTCTCGTCGCGCGTGAAGACGGCGGCGAGCGAGATGTCACGCCCGAGGCCGAGGACACGCGAGAAGAGGGTGCCGAGCCCGACGACGCCCGCCCGCCGCGCGAGCTTGCTCCGCTCTTCCGCACCGCGCGTGGGCGGCGGCGCGGAGGCCGGCGGCGCCTCCGCCGTCATTGCCGCGGGAGCTCGCCGCGTTCGTTCTTCGTCGCGCCGGGACGGCAAGTGTCACAGTGGCAGAGCGCGCGCAGGTAGCGGTACGAGTAGATGCCGCTGCTGTGGCCGTCGAACCACTTGAAGCTCAGCGCGTAGTTGCCGACCGGCTCGATCTGGTCGAGCTCGAGCTGCATCGCCGTCGGCGCGACGAACTTGATCGTCCCCTCGTGCCCCTGGCAGCCCGCACACGGGCAGTAGCCGCGAAGGATCTCGTGCGGGTAGATGCCCTTGTGGCCGTCGCCCCACTCGATCTCCGTGAGCGATCCGCCGCGAGGGGAGCGGACGGCGACGCAGCGGGTCTTCGGATCTACGGCTGTGGCCACGGGATCTTCTCCAGGTTCCGAAGGCCGGTCGTCGCGCCGATGCGCGAGGCGGCTTTCGCCCCCAATCTATGGCCCAAGAGGAGCGCGCGCGTCAAAACCTCCGGGGTCTGCCAACGCGTCCCGGCGCGGAGGACCACCGCGAGGGCGCCTGCCATGAACGCGTCCCCCGCCCCGGTCGATTCCCGCGCACGGAGGGGGCGCGCCGCGACGTCGACCCGACCCCAGGGCCCGAGCGCCGAGGCAGGCTCCGCCGCGCGTGTCACGAGCACCGTCGCGCCCGGAGCCGTGCGCCGGAGCCAGGCGAGGCCAGCCGCCTCCGAGCCCCAGAGGCGCGACAGATCGTTGTTCGAGGCCTTCACGAGCCGCGCCGGACGGACGAGCGCCGTCGCGGCCGCCCGCATCGTCGACTTGCTCGACCAGAGACGCGGGCGCACGTTGAGATCGACCGCCAGGGCACCTGCACGCAGTCCCGCCACCTTCGGCATCATGGAGCCCACCAGCGCCCAGCGCGCAGGCGCCGCGCCCGCGTCAACCGTCGTGGTCGCGTTGGCCCGGTACGGCGAGAAGCGCCCGCCGGTCTGGATGACGATCCCGGTCGGCTCGGGCGTGACGGCGACGCCGCGAACGTCGACCCCCTCGCTCCGTATCGCTCCGACGAGCGCCTCGCCGAGCGCGTCGTCCCCGACGGATCCCACGAGCGCGACGGCGACGCCGAGGCGCGCCAGGACGATCGCCGCGTTGGCCGACGCGCCGCCGGTGCAGCGTCGGTAGACGCCGGACCGCCCTTCGAAGAGGTCCCATAGGACCTCGCCGCCACAGACCACGTCGTGCTTGCCCACGCGCGCACGGTAGCGGGGATGCTCGCTTCGTAGCGGGAATGTTGCCGGGGGAGGCGTCTTGCGGCTCCCTTCGGGTGGTGCGACCCCTCGGCCTTCTCTGCGCGTGCCTGGCCTTGAGCTGCGCCTCGAAGGCGCCCCTGCACGGGCCCCCGCCCGCGGCGTCGCTTGCGCCCGTGGCTTCACCCGCTCCGGCTCCTTCGCCCTTTGCTTCACCCGCTCCGGCTCCTTCGCCCGTTCCGAGGACGGCCGACCCACGCCGCCCGATCCTTCGGTTCCCGCCAGGGGCCGTCGCCCCACCGCCCGGATGCTTCGCCTGGTCTGCCTCCCTGGAGGCCTACGGCTGCGTCATTGGCCACCACGAAGCGGGCACGCGCGGGAGCTCCCTCAACATCCTCTTCCAAGGGCGGACGCGGCGCCCGAGGCTCTTGCTGAGCGGCGGCCTCCTGGACGACGCGACGCGGGGCGAGCTCGACGCGCGAATGCTTGCGGACGGCTTCGTCGCCGCCGAAGACGCCGCGTGGGCCAAGGCTGGCGAACGCGTGGAGCTCGGCCCCTACCGCGTCGTCCCCTCGGGAGAATCTCTGCGCGTGCAGCTTCGGGAGAAGACGATCTTCGAGCGCAACGATCGCCACATCCCCAAGTTCGCGCCGACCTGCACGCTGCGCCTTCGGCAGGTCGGGACCGCTGGTATCGTCGTCGAGAGGCGGTGCGTGCTCAGCGACGAAGGCGTCGAGATCACCGACCTCGATGCCTGGTTCTGCGACGACTCACACTGCTCGTGACCGGCTCGCGGCTCACCGGCCGTCGCGGAGCGCGCGCGTCAAGTCGACGAGCTCCTGCCGCAGGCGCGCCATATCACCGCGCGTCGTGCCGAGCTTGCACGAGATCGCTTCGGGCACCGCGGCAGCCTTCGCCCGGAGCGCGCGCCCATCCGCAGTCAGACGCACGCGCACGACCCGCTCGTCCTCCGCGTCGCGCCGGCGCGCGACGAGCCTCGCCGACTCCATTCGCTTGAGGAGCGGCGTGAGCGTACCCGAGTCCAGCTCGAGCCGAGCGCCGAGCTCCTTCACCGAGGGCCCGTCCTCCTCCCACAGCACCAGCAGCACCAGGTACTGCGGGTAGGTGAGCCCGAGCGGCGCGAGCAGCGGCGCATACGCCAAGGTGACCGCGCGCGACGCGTTGTACAGCGCAAAGCAGATCTGGCGATCGAGTCGGAGCTGAGGAGGGCTCTGCATGGCGCGCCGGGCGGCTCGCCGTCAGGCGAGCTCGAGGGTAACGGGGATGTTGCCACGGGTGGCGTTGGAATACGGGCAAACCTGGTGCGCCGCGTGGAGCAGGCCCAGGGCCACCTCGCGATCGAGGTCGGGAATCGTGGCGACCAGCTTCACCGCGAGGCCGAAGCCGGCGCCTTTGGGTCCGATCCCGACCTCGGCGCGGATCTGCACGGGGCCGGTGGCGACCTTCTTGCTCCGGGCGACGAAGGCAAGCGCGCTGCCGAAGCACGCGGCGTAGCCCGACGCGAAGAGCTGCTCGGGGTTCGTGCCGTTCCCGCTTCCCCCCATGCTCTTGGGAGGTGTGACCACGACGTCGACCTTGTGGTCGTCGGTGTAGACCTTGCCGTCGCGGCCGCCCTCGGCCGTGGCGATCGCGGTGTAGAGGATCTTGTCGGGGGCGTTGGTCGTGGTCTCGGTGGTCATGAGCAGCTCCTTTTTGATTGTATACAATATAATTGTGCACAATTGATTGTCAAGGGCTACCCGCGAGATCTCGGCATCGGGTCGGCCTCAGGCCTCGATCCCCGCGTGCGCGCCCATCGCCTCTTCGACGATCGCGAGGATCGCCGCGGCGTGAGCCTGCGTGATCCGCGAGCCGTCGCCCCCCTGGGCCGCGCGCGCGACGTCGAGGAGCTCGGCCTCGACGAGGCGACGCGCCCCCCCGCACGACGTGCACACGATCCCGCCGCGGGCCGCGTCGACGTACGCGGGCCGCCCAGCGGGACGCGGCTTTCCGCACCCGACGCAGCGATCGAGGTCGAGCGCGTAGCCAACGTCGGCCAGGAGGCGCAGCGCGGCGGCGGCGAGCTCCACCTTGGGGTGGGCGACGCCCCCGTCGAGCGCGTCGAGCAGGTGCGTCAGCGTCCCCCACGCGGCGGGCTCGGGTGTGCGCGGCGGGCAGAGCTGCCGTGCCCACCGAAGCGCGGCGCCGGCGGCGTCGAGCGCCTCGAGGCTCGTCGCGATCCCCGTCCGCACGCGCGAGAGGCGGGCCTCTTTGAGCGTCGCGAGCTCGCGCCCCTTGTCCTCGAGCTCCACGCGGATCGTGTGGAACGGCTCGAGCGCGCCCCCTACCCGCTTCTGTGACTTCCTGCCGCCCCGGACGATCGCGCCCAGACGACCGTCGGACTCGGTGAGGAGCTGGACGACGAGATCGGTCTCGCCGTACGGGACGCTTCGAACGAGCAGGGCCTCAGATGTGATGCGCTTCAAGGGCGCGGCCGGCACCTGCGGCACCTGCGGCACCTGACGCGGCACCTGCTGCGCCACCTGACCCGGCACCTGAAGGGAGGCCGCTCAGCTCCGGCGGCATGTCGTGGCCGCGGGGCTTCAAGACGATCGAGATCGCGAGCGTGAACAGGATCAGGAGCAGGACGAACGCGATGGCGACGCCGAAGCGGCCGCGGTTCTCCTTGCGGGCGGCCTGGACGGGCGAGGCCACGGGCAGCGGTGTCACGAACGCGACGCGGCGGCTCGCGGTGTAGCGGGCGAGCGCCTCCTGGGGGACGACGCCGACGGCCTGCGCGTAGGAGCGCAAGAACCCGCGAACGAAGACCTCGCCGGGCAAATCGTCGAAGCGATCGGCCTCGATCGACTCCAGGGTGCCGGCCGGGATGCGCGTCACGCGGGAGACCTCCGCGACGCTCATGTTGCGGCTCTCGCGCTTGTGCTTCAGCAAACTGCCGACTGTCTCGGTCACGTGTCCTCCGATTCCCATCATTGTGCGCCGGTCGGTAGGGCCGCCACGATGCGCGCGAGCTCTTTGCTGCACGCCTTGCCGGCCTTGGACTCCGCGGCGATCTCTTTGCACTTCTCGAAGTCGGCGCGGGCTTCCTGCGCCTTACCGAGCGACATCTCGACCCTGGCGCGCCCCGCGAAACCATCTTGCAGCTTCTGGCAGTTCTCGTTGCCCATGGCCTGCGTGTAGGCAGTGAGTGAGGACTGGAAATCCCCCTTCTTCTCGTAGGCGACGCCGAGTCGATAGAAGCCGACGCAGAAGCGAGGCTCCGTGGTCGCGTTCTTGAGCGACCGGATGCCCTCGTCGAGCTGTCCGGCTTGGATCTGCGCCCATCCGAGGTTGCCCCACGCGAGGTACATGGTCTCGTACGTCGGATCCTTCACGATCGCCGAGTAGATCTCGATCGCGTCCTTGTACTTCTTCTCGAGGATGAAGACGCTCGCGAGCGTGTTCTTCGCGTCGATGAAATGGTCGTCCGCCTTCACGGCCTGGCGCGCGAGCTTCTCGGCGCGGTCGATGTGGCAGTCGGGGCCGGTGAGGTCCTCCCCCTTGTCGCAGAAGAGGACGTAGAGCTCGGCGGCGAACTTGCACGCCTTGGCGTTCTCGTCGTTCAGCTCCACGGCCTTGAGCACGTGGTCGAGCGCCTGGCGGTAGTCCTGCTTGTGGTACGTGTCGACGGCGAGATCGTACTCGCTCTCGCTCTGGCGCTCGGGGCTGTGGACGCCGCCACCGGTCGACTTGCCGCCGCACGCCGCGCTCGTCACGACGCCGCAAACGACCGCGGCCGACGCGAAGGCGCGCAGGGCGGAGCGGAGCGTGCGGGTGGTCTTGGGGCTGGGGCGGGGAGTCATGGGGCGCAGAGGTTCGCGTCGTGAGTGCCGGGGCCCGCCCAACTGCTGCGGCCGAATGCGAAATAAGCTCGAGCGAGCAAGACTCGGGAAACCCCGTCCCCCCGACTGAGGGGGAGAAGGGAGTAACCCACACCGTCTACGTCGTCAACGCTGAACGGCCCGGGCGCGACCCCGAATAACCACATGATGCGCCACGGGATTTCGGACAGCGACCGCGCGGCGGCGGAGGTTCCGACGACCTCCACTCTACATCAATGTTCTTACGTATGTATTTGTGGAGACATTGGAATTTCGGATGCCCTATTTCGGGGCCGCTTCACCGCGGAGCTCTTCCTTCGTGCCGAGCAGGAGGTAGAGGCGGCGGAGGGCGTCGAGGTCGGGGATCTCGACCCGTTCGCCGACGATGCGGACGTATTGCTGCTCCCGGAGCCTCTGCACCTGCCGCTTCACGGTGTCGACGTCGAGGCCGACGCGTGTGGAGAGCTCGACGGGGCTCACGCTGAGCTCCGCCGCCGTCCCGTCCGTGCGGCCGACGAGCTTCAGCAGCGCGCCGACGATCTTCGACTGCGCGTCGCGAAGCAGCATGATTTCGATTTGATCCTCCGCGTCTCTCACCCGGACGATCAGCTGATCGATCACGCGCGAGGCGATCGACGGGTGGCTCTCGAGGAGCGGACGGAAGGTGGAGCGGTCGAGGGCGAGGGCGATGCCGTCGGTGAGCGCGACGGCGGTCGAGGTCCGAGGGCCGTCGCCCCGCAGCGCCGACTCGCCGAAGAGATCGCCGGGGCGCAGGACCATGAGGCTCCGCTCGACGAGGCGCACGCGCTTGAGGAGGCGCACGCGTCCGTCCTGGAGCAGGAACGCCTCGCGCGCCGGCTCCCCTTCGCGGAAGATCGGGTCACCGGCGGCGAAGTGGCGGCCGAAGCGGTGGATGAGGCGGGCGCGCTCCTCTGGGTTGAGGTCGGCAATCGCGGGATCGGTGGGCTCGCCGCCAGAGGTCACGGAAGGACGATACCTTTTTTTGCGCGTTTTTGCGCGCCAGGCGGGGCGCGTGGTACGCGATGGGGATGAGCCGGGCCACCAAGCTGGTGCGCAAGACGAGGGAGACGGACATCGAGGTGTCCGTCGAGCTCGACGGGTCAGGGAACGCGACGGTCGACACGCCGCTGCCTTTCCTGACGCACATGGTCGAGCAGATCGGCAAGCACGGGCTCTTCGACCTCGTCGTTCGCGCCAAGGGCGACGTCCAGATCGACGGACACCACACGACCGAGGACCTCGGCGTCGTCCTCGGGCAGGCGTTCACGGCGGCGCTCGGCGACAAGGCCGGCATCGTCCGCTACGGCGCCGCGACGCTGCCGATGGACGAAGCGCGCGCGACGTGCGCGGTGGATCTGTCGGGCCGGCCCTTCTTCGTCTGGGAGGTCCCGATGCCGAAGGGGAAGCTCGGCGAGTGGGACACCGAGCTCGCCGAGGTCTTCTTCGAGGGTTTCGCGCGCGGTGCCGCGTGCAACCTGCACCTGGTCCTCCACGCGGGGCAGAATCTTCATCACATGACCGAGATCTGCTTCAAGGCCTTCGCCAAGGCGCTCCTCATGGCCACGCGCGTCGAGCCGCGCGCCAAGGGGATCCCGTCGACCAAGGGCACGCTCGACACGTAACCCGCGGGGCCGGCCAGGGCTCAACGCCAGCGGCACATGGCCAGGTACGCCGCCTCGTGGATGCCCGCCAGCGTGATCGCGTTGTCGACGATCCGAGCCTGCTCGTTCTTCTTCCACGCCTTCTTGGGGGGGCGGGTCGCGCCGCGCCGGTGCGCTGCGCCGGCGAGGGCGCCGAGGTAGCGCGCGAGCGGCAACAGATCGGTGTCCTCGAGGCGCGACAGGAGGAGCTTGTCCTCCTGCGGCGCGAGCCGCCGGACGAGCATCGACAGGTCGCCGAGCTTCGTCGTCCCGAGCATCCGCGGCGGACGCGCCAGGCACTTTTGCATGGCCGAGACGACGCGCTTGGCGCGCTTCAGGTCTCCACAGTGGACGAGCAGCGAGGCCGAGGGCGTCCCCTGCTCCTTCATGTCGAAGATCCACGCGCCGTCGCGGCCACCCTTGCCCTTCACGAGGACGGCGATGCGCAGGCCGCCAAGGCTTCCCGTACCGGCGATGCGGAAGGCCATATCGAGCACCTTGAGGTGGTCGCGCTCGATGCCCGCCTTGACCAGCTTCTCCGCGTAGGCCTCGAAGGCGGCGGCCGCGCGCCTCTGCAAGGTGCGCGCGACGTCGCGGTAGCGGGCGCCACGGATGAACTCCCGCTTGCCGTGGACGAGGTGGGTGCGCATGTCGAGGAGGCGAACGCGTGAACGGCTCCGCACCGTGTCGAGCAGCTCGGCGACCGGGCGGGGCACGGGAGGCAGCTTCTTCGCGGCCTTTCCCCCGTGGCACGCGTGCTCCACGTGCGCAGCGACGACGGCGTCTGCCAGCTCGAGCGCGCGCGGTCCGCCGATGTGGAGCTCGCGCCCGGCGAGCAGGAGGCTCGTGGTGAGGCGGAGCACGTCGAGGTACCAGTGGCCGATGGCGGCGTCGTCGAAGTCGTTCAGATCGAACACGGCCGCGTTGCCGGGCCGCTTCTTCTCTTCCTCGAGGACCGAGCCGGGCCGGTACGCGCCGAAGTTCTCGAGGTGCAGATCTCCGGCAATCCAGCCCTCCCCGCGCGGTCCACGGGCGAGCTCGGGGTGGTCGCGCAGGATCGCGTAGAACATCGGTGCGGCGCCGCGCAGGAACGCGAGCGGCGAGGGACGCATGCGCGCAAGCTTGTGCTGGAAGATCCCGTGGAACTGCGCGCAGCGCCTCTCGTCATGGAGGAGCTGCTCCCGGACGTACCCTTGGGGATCGACGTGGATCATAGGCCCGCCGAGGATGGTTCAGTTGCGCGGGCCCGGCAAGGCCGTAGAGCCTTACAAAAAATCACATGAGCGGCGAGATCCGTTTGGCGCGTTTGGCCCCACTATCCCTTGGCCCACGTGCGCGCCTCGCCCATCCTTCCGCTGATCCTCGCCGCGATCGCCCTCGCCGCGGGGCTCGGAGCATCGAACGCGCGCGCGCAGGCGCTTGATCCCGCGCCCGCGCCCGGGCCCGCGCAGCCGCCGCAGTCCCCGCCGCCTTCAGGCGCACCGACCGCGCCCGGGCCGTCGCTCGTCGCGCCGAGCTTGCTCTCCGATCCGGTGGTGGCGTACCCGGCAGGGGCAAAGGGGGACGCCACGGTCGTCGTGACGGTCACGGTGGGCGAGGACGGCGCCGTGCGGGCCGCCGTGGCCGCGGAGCGCAACGAACCCTTCTCCCGTCTCGCCGAGGCGGCGGCGCGCGGCTGGCGATTCGATCCCGCGACGCGCGGGGGCAAGCCGGTCGCCGCGCGGATCCGACTGGAGGTGGTCTTCACCGAGCCCCGCCCTGTCGTCGAACCGACGACGACGACGACGACGACGACGACCAACGACGCGCCGATCGCCGCGAGGCCGCCGGACCCCGCAGGCCCGACGGAGGTGCGCGTGCGTGGCGCGCGCGTCGAGCCCTCGCGCACCGCAACGCTGTCGCGCGCCGAGGTCCGGCAGATCCCCGGCGCCTTCGGCGATCCGTTCCGCGCGATCGAGATCATGCCGGGCGTCACGCCCATCGTGAGCGGTCTCCCCTTCTTCTTCATCCGCGGCGCGCCTCCCGGCAACGTGGGCTACTTCCTCGACGGCATTCGCGTCCCCTACCTGTTCCATGTCGGCGTCGGCCCGTCGGTCATCCACCCCGCGCTCGTCGAGCGCGTGGATCTTTACCCCGGCGGCTACCCCGCGCGCTTCGGGCGGTACAGCGGCGGCGTCGTCTCCGGCGAGACCGTCGCGCCGCTCACGACCGACACGCACGGCGAGTTCAACATCCGTCTGTTCGACGCCGGCGCCCTCGTGGAGGAGCCCTTCGCCGACAAGCGCGGCACCGTGCTCGTCGGCGGGCGCTACTCGTACACGGCGGCGCTCCTGACGGCGCTCAACTCCACCACGACGCTGGACTACTGGGACTACCAGACGCGCATCACGTACGACGTCACGCCACGCGATCGGGTCAGCCTCTTCACGTTCGGGGCGTCCGACTACCTCGGTCAGAAGACCGCCACCGACAACGTGACGCTCTTCGGCACCGAGTTCTACCGCCTCGATCTGCGCTACGACCACCGCATCGACGCCGACGCGACCCTGCGCACTGCGGTCACCGGCGGGCTCGATCGCACCCGCCTCGACAACGGGCGATTTCTGCGCGATCGCCTCGTCGGGACGCGGACGGAGATCGCGTACCGCCTTTCCCCCGCTGCGCTCGTGCGCATCGGGGCGGACGCGCAGGCCGATCGGTACGACATCGAGCTCGACACAGGGCAGCTCAGCCCCGCGCAGCTCGCGGTGGTGGGCTCGTTTCCCTCACGCACCGATCTGACGGTCGGCACGCGCGGCGACGTCGTCCTCGAAGCGGGCCCGCGCCTCGAGATCACACCGGGCGTGCGCTTCGACTACTACGGGTCGGAGGGGAACACTGCGGTCGCGGTCGATCCGCGGCTCGCGACGCGCGCCAAGCTCACCGAGCGCGTGCACCTCCTGTCCGCCCTCGGCACCGCGCACCAGCCGCCGGCGTTCGTCATCCCCGTCCCCGGATTTCAACCGGGCGGACTGAAGGGTGGGCTGCAGAACGCCGTGCAGGAGAGCGCCGGCTTCGAGTTCGATCTCGGGGCCGCGACGACGCTCACGACCACCGGCTTTCACAATGCGTTCTACGACATGAGCGACGCGCTCAGCGTGACGCAGCCGACGATCAGCGGCTGCGCGCCTGGCACCTTCCCGTCCGATACCCTCGCCGGCGATCCCGGTACGCAGCCGACGGGCTCCCGCGGCAACTGCGGCGTCCCGCGTTTTCCGCTCGGAACGATAGGCCCGGACCGGAGCGGCGGCGGCGGCCAGGGGGCGCAGAGCGCCGGGCAATCGCGGCAGGCCGCAGCCTTCGAGGCGCGGTCGCGCGGGCAGGCATACGGGCTCGAGGTGTTCCTGAAGCGGAAGCTCACGAGCCGCGTCGGCGGATTTTTGTCGTACACGCTGTCCCGCTCGACGCGCTCGAACAACAACCAGGACTTCATCGCCTCGTTCGACCGCACGCACGTCATGAACGCCGCGCTCGCGTTCGATCTCGGCAGGAACTGGCGCGCCGGCACGCGCGTGACGTTCTACACAGGGCTCCCCAAGGCTGCCGATCCCACCGATCCCAGCGCGACGCGGCTCGATCCATTCTTCCGCCTCGACTTTCGCCTCGAGAAGCGCTGGCAGCTCGGCCGCCGGAACTGGGTCTCCTTCGTGGCAGAGTGGATGAACGCGACACTCAGCAAGGAGTCGGTCGGAACGAGCTGCACGCTGCAAGGTTGCCAGGAGACGAAGATCGGCCCGGTGACCATCCCAAGTATCGGAGTCGAAGGAGGGTTCTGATGACGAGCGACCGACCGACGTTGCCCTTTGCCCCTCGCGCCGCGCGAGCGCTTGCCTCGCTCGCGCTCGTCGTCGCGACCGCGCTCGCGTTCGGCGCGTGCGGGACGAACGCGGGAAAGTCGCCGCCGCCGCCGCCCCCCTGCGATCAGGCCTGCACGGACGGCATCGCGCTGCGAAGTTTCCGGGCGACAATCAAGCTGGCGTACAACAAGACGCTGCAGGGTCTGCCCGTCGGGCAGCACGACGTCACCGTCCCCTGTCCGCTCGGCGGCGCGGCGCGGGTCTTCGGGACGGCGACGTCGAACGCCGTCCAGGGTTCTACGGAGGTGGACCTCACGTACGTCCTCGACCACTGCGGCGTCCCCCAGAAGGACACCGATCCCAAGCAGACGTACGCGATGACGTTGACCGGCACCGTGACCGAAAAGGGGACGATCGCCGTGCAACCTTCGTCGACGACGTCGCTCGATCTCGCGAGCGACGCGATGACGTTCTCCGGCACCGTCTACGATCCGCCGATGAGCTATGCCGAGAACGCTTGCCCGATCGTCCTCGCGCAGAACGGCAGCCAGCTCTCCGGCAAGATGTGCACGCGGGCCGTGGGCCTGACGCTGTAGCCCGACGGGGCCTCTACCCGACCGCCCCGGCGCCGCCGCTTTCGCGTACCCTCGACCGCCATGATCGCCAAGAGGCAGGCCACCGACGTGACCGAGAGCGACATCACGCTCGGGAGCGATTCCGCGTCGCTGCGCAAAGACTTCATCCAGAAGCTGTTCTTCGAGCTCGCGAAGTTCCCCGGTGTCGCGACGCGCAACGATCATTACCTGGCCCTCGCCTACGTGATCCGCGATCGGCTCCTGCACCGCTGGGTGCGCTCGGCGCGCACCTACCTCGAGGGGCAGCACCGGACGGTCATCTACCTCTCGGCCGAGTACCTGCTCGGGCCGCAGCTCGAGAACAACCTCTTGTGCCTCGGGATCGACGCGCCCGTCCGTGAGGCGCTCGGCGCGATGGGCCTCAACCTGGACGAGCTCATCGAGCACGAAGAGGAGCCGGGCCTCGGCAACGGGGGCCTCGGGCGCCTCGCCGCGTGCTTCATGGACTCGCTCGCGACCCTGGAGATTCCCGCGATCGGACACGGCATCCGCTACGAGTTCGGGATCTTCGACCAGGAGATCAAGAACGGCTGGCAGATCGAGAAGACGGACCTGTGGCTCCGCTTCGGCAACCCGTGGGAGGTGCGCCGCTGGGACATCCAGCACCCCGTCGGCTTCGGCGGGCGCACCGAGTACGAGAGTCAGGCGGACGGGACGTTCAAGGTCAAGTGGGTGCCCGAGCGCGTCGTGCTGGGCGTGCCGTACGACACCCCGGTGCTCGGCTTCGGGACGGACAACACCAATTTCCTCCGCTTGTGGGCGGCGATCGCGTCCGAGGCGTTCGATCTGGGGGCGTTCCAGGCCGGCGCGTACGTGCGCGCGGTCGAGGAGAAAGTCCGCAGCGAGAACATCACCAAGGTGCTCTACCCGAACGACTCGAGCCCGGCCGGCAAGCAGCTGCGCCTCGAGCAGGAGTACTTCTTCGTCTCGTGCGCCCTGCAGGACTGCATCCGCCTGCTCCTGCAGAAGACGACGATCGACGCGTTCGCGGAAAAGTACGCGCTGCAGCTGAACGACACGCACCCTACCCTCGCCATCCCCGAGCTGATGCGCCTCCTCATGGACGTGCACGGCATGGGCTGGGACAAGGCGTGGGAGATCACGTGCCACGCTTTTTCTTACACGAACCACACTCTCTTGCCCGAGGCGCTCGAGACGTGGCCGCTACCGCTCTTCGCGAAGCTTCTGCCCCGGCACCTCGAGATCGTCTACGAGATCAACCGGCGCTTCCTCGAGAAGATCGAGGCGAAGTACCCGGGCGACACGCCGCGCGTGCAGCGCATGAGCCTCATCGACGAGCGCGGAGAGAAGGCCGTGCGCATGGCGAACCTGGCGACGGTGGCGAGCCACACCGTCAACGGGGTGGCCGCGCTGCACTCGCGCCTCTTGCGCGAGACGGTGCTCAAGGACTTCGCCGAGACGTGGCCTTCCCGCTTCACCAACGTGACCAACGGCGTCACGCCGCGGCGCTTCCTCGCCCTCGCGAACCCCGGCCTCGCGGGCCTGCTCGACGAGGCGCTCGGGCCGAAGTGGATCACCGACCTGGATCTGCTCGAAGGGCTGCGCGAGAGCGCGGGCGACGCGGCGTTCCGCGAGCGATTCCTGGCCGTGAAGCGCGCCAACAAGGAGACGCTCGCCGCGTGGGTCAAGGAGACGATGGGCACCTCGATCGACCCGTCCAGCATGTTCGACGCGCAGTGCAAGCGCATCCACGAGTACAAGCGCCAGCACCTGGCCCTCCTCCACGCCGTGTGGCTCTACGCGCGCATCCTGCGCGGCGACACGCAGGACATGGCACCGCGGACGCTCGTCTTCGCCGGCAAGGCGGCGCCCGCGTACCACATGGCCAAGCTCATCGTCCGCCTCGCCCACGGCATCGCGTGGGCCGTCGCGCAGCACCCGGAGGCGAGCAAGCTCCTGCGCGTCGTGTTCGTCCCCGATTTCAACGTGAAGAACGCCGAACGCATCTACCCCGCAGCAGATCTCTCCGAGCAGATCTCCACGGCCGGCCTCGAGGCGTCGGGCACCGGCAACATGAAGTTCTCCATGAACGGAGCGCTCACGATCGGCACCCTCGACGGCGCGAACGTGGAAATCCGCGACGCGGTGGGGCACGACAACTTCTTCCTCTTCGGGATGACGGCCGAGGAGGTCTCCGCGCTCAAGGCCAACGGCTACAATCCGTGGCCGCTCGTCGAGAGCGATCCGGAGCTCAAACACGTGCTCGACCTCGTCAAGGGTGACACCTTCTCCCCCGGCGAGCCGGGGCTCTTCGAACCACTCGTGGCGACGCTGCTCGATCACGATCCGTTTTGCGTGCTCGCCGACTTCCGCGCCTACGCCGACTGCCAGGCCAAGGTCTCGCGCGCGTGGCGCGATCAGGGCGCGTGGGCGAAGACGGCGATCATGAACGTCGCGGGGATGGGGCGGTTCAGCTCCGACCGCGCGATCAAGGAGTACGCCCAGCGCGTGTGGAAGACGCGCGCGGTGACAGTCAAGAAGTAGCGGCCGCTCAGACCTCGCCGCGGAGCATCGCGATCATGTCGGTCAGCCCGGGATCGTGGCCGAGCTGCATGAGGAGCGTCGTGACCTGCCCGCGGTGGTGGGTCTGGTGGTTGAAGAGGTGCGAGACAGCGAACCAAAGCGGGTGGGTCGCCTCCTGGCCGCGCATGTTCTTGTAGGTGATGGGCGCGGTGAGCGCGTCCACCGTCAGGGTGGTGACCCAGCGCTCGAGATCGGCGTCGGTCTTCGCGCGCTCGGCACGGAGGGTCTCGAAGTCGTCGTAGAGCTCGTCGGCGAGGCCCGACACTTTGGGCGCGGGCACGACGCCGAAGCGCGCGAGCCAGATCCGGTCGGCGAGCAGGAGGTGGTTGAGCGTGCGGTGTACGGACCGGAAGAACGCGCCGAGGTCGCGTCGCCGCTCCTCGCCCGACAGCTTCGCGGCGACCGCGTACAGCGTCTCGTTCATCCAGCGGTTGTAACGGGCCTGGGCGGCGTACGTGGAGAGGGAGAGTTCAGCCAAGATCCAGGCGTATCCCATCCTTGCCCGGAGCGCGCTACACTTGCGGCAGATGACGCAAGGTTCGCTGCCCCCGGCGACGGCGGAAGGGACGCTGGACGCGAGCCCGCTGGCCCAGGTCCTCGCCCATGCGATGGAGAAGAGGCTCGCGGGCTCGATCGTCCTCGGTGGCGCCGGTGGCGAACCGGCGATCGCCACCATCGCCCTGCACGAGGGCTGGCCGTACAAGGCGCGTACGAACGAGCCGCACTTCCTGGGGATGGTGCTGCGCGCGCTCGGGATCATCGACGACAACAAGCTCAACGCATCCCTTGCGCGCTTCGCGAAGGAGCGCCGGCCCCACGGGCAGATCCTCCTCGAGATGGGAGCGCTCACGCCCAACGATCTCCTCCGCGGGCTGCGCGCGCAGCTGACGGAGCAGCTCGACGGGCTCTTCGCGCTCCCCCCCTCGACGCGCTTCGGCTTCTACGAGAAGCTCGATCTCCTCACCGGCTGGGGGGGCCCCGAGGTCGCGCCGGTGGACCCGCTGGCGATCCTCTGGCCGGCGCTCCTCCGCTCGCCGCCGTGGCCGCAGGTGCGCACGTTGCTCGCGCGCATCGCCCCGGAGACTCCGATGCGCATCAGCCCGCGCTTCGACCTCGGGCGCTTTCGGTTTTCGAAGAAGACGAGCGAGCTCCTCGACCTCATGCGCATGCGGCCGCTCACCTTCGCCCAGCTGCCAGCGACGCAGCTCGTGGACGAGACCGAGGCCAAGCTCCTCGTCTACGCGATGCTGCTCACCAAGCAGATGGTCTTCGTCGCTCCCGATGCGAGCCGCAGCAGCGTGCCCGCGGCCACACCGCCGCCCGACGCGCCTCGCGTCAGTCCCGCGTCGGTCTTCCCGCACGCGAGGCGCGTCTCCTCCCCCGACCTGAAGCGCGTCTCCTCCCCCGACCTGAAGATGGAGTCGGCGCCTCCGCCCGCGCGCCCGTCGGCGCTGCCGCCACGCGCGTCGGCGCCGCCGGCTGGGGTCTCGCTCACGACGGAGCTCGCCGCTTTCCGTCAGCGCATCATCGAGCGCGTCGCGACGATCAACGACGAGGACTACTTCGAGGCGCTCGGCATCCCACGCGAGGCGTCCATACCGGTCGCGCAGGCCGCGTTCCTGGCGCTCGCGAAGGTGTGGCATCCCGACCGCCTCGCCCCGCAGCTCTTCGACGTGAAGGACTTCGGCGTGAAGGTGTTCGCACGCATGAATGACGCACGCGCCACGCTCACCTCGCCGGATCTGCGGGAGGCCTACATTCTCCAGCTGCGCCGGGGAGTGCGCCCCGATCGCACCGCCGCTCCCCAGGAGACGAACGCAGCGCTCGAGTTTCAGAAGGCGGAGACGTTCCTGCGCAAGCGCGCATACGACCTTGCCGCGGAGCATTGCCGCCGCGCGCGCGAGGCCGAGCCAGCGAACGCGGACTACGTCGCCCTCCTCACGTGGATCGCCGTGGAGCGCGAGGGCACCGGGCTCGTCCCCGAGAACGTGCACGACCACATCGAAGCGCTCGGCCTGGCGCTCAAGCTGAACGACCGCTGCGAGCGGGCGTACTTCTACCGGGCCCAGCTCTTCAAGAGGCTGAACCTGCCTCAGAAGGCGTATCAGGACTTCAAGATGGTCGAGGAGATCAACCCCAAGAACATCGACGCCGCCCGCGAGACGCACCTCTACAAGAAGCGGACGACTTGAAGCGAACCCTCAGCCTGTTGCGTCGGCGTCCGCGGCGTCTTGCGCGCCGCTGTCGGCGGCGTCGGGCGGTGGGGCGGAGTCGGTGACGCCGGTGTCTCCCGCCGCATCGCCCGGGGTTGCCTCGGCGCGGCTATCGGCGGGGGCGTCCGTGCCTGAGTCGGGGGGCGGGCAGTCGTGTGTCGTCTCGCACGACGCGAGGGGCTGGGGTTGGACCAGCTCGGCCGTCGCGCAACCGACATACGCCATCGCGGCGAGGCACACGAGAGCGAGCTTACGGTTCATCACTGCCTATCATACCCCTGGCCCGGGGCATTTCTGTGCGAAGGAGGGGACTTGAACCCCTACGGTGTTACCCGCTAGCACCTCAAGCTAGTGCGTCTGCCAATTCCGCCACCTTCGCGAAGCGGCGGCGAACATATCCGTAACGCTAGGAGAGTCAAGCCTTTGTGCGCGGGTCGACGAGCGCCGCGACGATCTCGCTGACTTCGAAGGGCTTTCGTACGAGGCGAACGCCTTCGGCGGAGACCTCGGGGGGAAGGCCCTCTGCGCTGCCGGTCATCACGACGAGGCGTGCGTTCGGCGCGAACATGCGCAGGGCCGCGAAGGCGCCCTTCACGTCGCCGGCGATCGGCGACAGATCCACCAGCGCCGCGTCGTGCGGCTTGGTGAGCGCGCCGGCGAGCTCGGCGTGGGTGCGCACGATGGTCACCTCTGCCCCGCGAGCGCCAAGGCTGGCCTCCAGGAGATCGGTCACGTCGGCGTCGTCCTCGAGGATCAGCACGCGCGTGCCCTCGAGCACGCGGATGCGCGCGACCGATTGCGGCGGCTTGGGTAGTACGTCGAGCCGCGGCCAGGTGACGCGGAACCGCGCGCCCTCTGGATCGGCGATGAGCTCGACGTCGCCGCCTATCGCCCGCGCGAGCGCGCGCGCGTGGCGGAGCCCGACACCTGCCCCGCCCTCGCGCTTGGTGTCCCCTTCGAAGATGCTGTCCCGACGCGCCGGTGCGACGCCGGCGCCTTGATCGGTCACGTCGATGATCGCGAGGCGATCGGTCGTCGCCTCGGCCGAGACGCTCACCACGGTGTCCGCGGGAGCGTACGCGAGCGCGTTCATGACGAGGTTGGTGACGATCTGCGAGACGTCCCCCGCGGCCGGGATCTTCACTCCCGGCGCGACGGCGACGAGGCTGACGCGGACGCCGACGCGCTGCGCCATGACGGCGAGGGCGTCGAGCGCGTCCCTCAGGGTCCCGTCGAGCTGACCGTCCTGGTCGAGCATCTTCGTGCCGCCGCCGATGGCGCGACGGGCTAGGTCTCGCGCAATGCGTGCCCGCTGCTCGATGATGCCGAGCGCGTACGCCACCGATTCGCGCGTGGCGTGGTCCGCACGGGACTCCTGCACCCAGCCGAGCATCACCGTGAGCGCGTTCGACACGTCGTGCAGCGCACCCGCGAGATCGCGGTGCGGATCAGCGACCATGACCCCCGTGGGCGGGGTGAGCCCAGTAGGCGCCTGGCTCGGGCGCTTCGGATCGCCACCGCTCACAGGCGGAACCTACGCCACCGTGTGCGTCAAAGAAAGCACGTTGTCGTTCCCCACGTTCACGTACCCCCGTCTGGAATCGGCGGTTTCGACGGCGGCGGTGGGGCACCGAGTCTCCTGGCGATGGCGGCGAGGTCGATCCCCGTCGCCGCGCGGAGCTGCTCGGCAGTGCCTATCGCCGAGCGCGCGAGATCGGACTCGTCACCGCCCCCACTCCTCCGGGGAAGCACCGTGATCTTCTTGATGACGAGCTTCTGCTGCGCGCCGCTCACCGACCAGACCAGCGGGAGCATCTTCTGGAGCGCCAGAACCTCGCGCGCGTGTGGCCCGACCTTCCGGTACTGCTCCACCATGAGGCGCAGCGCGCCCGCTTGCGCCTTGCCCTGCTCGACGATGCGCGCAGCGTCGCCGCGGGCGCGCTCCTCGGCCGCTTTGCAGTCGGCTTCCGCGGGCTGCACCACCTCGGCGTCGAGCTTGCGCTGCACCTGGAGCACACGCGCACGCTGCCGTTCGATCTCGGCCTTCACCTGGGCGATCGTTGCGGCGACCTGGCCCTCGGCCTCCGCGATCATCGCCGCTCGCTTGCTCACCGCGTCGGCGATGCGCTTCTTGAACTGCTGACGCGAGATTTCCAGATCGGCGTCGAGGCGCGAGATCTCGCTCTCCATCGAGTTGGTCGCCTTTTGGACGGCCGCCTCGGACTGCGCGTTCGCCTCGGCGATCGCTGCCTCGCGCCGGACTGCGGCGCCGCGGATGCGTCCGATCGAGTTCAGGTAGCCGACGTCGTCGGAGACGTTCTGGATCTTGAGCGTCTCGAGCACGAGACCCATGCGGTGCATGTCGTGCTCCGCTTCCTCGATGAGGTTCTGCGCGAAGCGCGTCTTGTCCTCGTTCACCTGCTCGGGGGTGAGCTGGGCGAGGACGCCGCGGAGGTTGCCCTCGAGCGTCTCCTTGGCGATCCGCATGACCTCGGGCCGGGTCTTGCCGAGGAAGCGCTCGATCGCGTTGTCGAGCAGCGGCTCGTCGCCGGCCACCTTGACGTTGGCGACACCGACGACGTTGAGCGGGATCCCGCCCTTCGAGTAGGCGTTCTGGACGACGACGTCGATCGTGAACATCGTCAGGTCCATGCGGTGGACCGCCTCGAGCAGCGGCGTGCGCATGCTGCGGCCTCCGCGGACGATCCGGTAGCCGAGCTCCTCGCCCGGGCCGATCTGGCGGCGCGTACCTGCGAAGATGAGCGCCTCGTTCGGCTCGCTCACGAACAGGAGCGACCGCACCACGAAGCCGAGCATGCCCACGACCACAGCCGTCGTGACGAGGATGACGAGGACGATGCCGATCATCGCGAACCTCCGCGCATCGTGTCGGGGCCAGGTGGGAGCAGGGCGCGGACGTCGGCCGCGTCGGCAGCGCGGAGGAGGGCGCGAACGTCCACGCCCATCGCGGCGCCCGTCTCCTCGAGGACGCGCGCGACGCCGCGGGGGAACGCGCCGAGCACCGCGCTCAGGCTCTCCGCGTCGCCGCCGTCGACGATCTCGACGGTGCCAATCTCCATCTTGGAGACGCGCTCGACCGCGGCGGCGATGATCGCGTCGAGCTGCTGCAGGACGTACACGTCGCGCCCGTGCTCGCCCGCCGCGGCCCACTCGTTCGCGACGACCCCGAGCGCCTCGGCCGACGCGCGCCCGTTCTCGATCGTCGGCGCGGCGTCACCGCGGGCGCGCGCGACCTGCGCTTTGGCTTGCGCCTCGGCGGGCAGCACCGTCTCGACCTGCAAGGACAGCTTCGCGAGCTCGGCGCGCAGCCGCTGCAGCTCCTGCTCGGCGGTGGAGCGCGACGTCTCGGCGGCCACGAGCGCCTCGTTCTCGATGCCCTTCGCCTCCGCCTCGAGCTTGGCGATGTCGCCGCGGAACCCGTTCTTTTTCTGGAGGACGAGGGCCTCGGCCTGGTTCTGGGCGCTCTCCGCGCGCTGTCGGGCGAGGGCCTGCGCCTGCGACACGACCTGCTGCGCCTCGTTCTCCGCGTTCTGCGCGTCGCGGATCATGTTCGCGATCTGCGCGCGGCCGAGGTTGGCGAGGTACTTTTGATCGTCGGCGACGTGCTGCACCTTCAGGACGTCGAGCTCGAGGCCGAGCTTGTCGAAGTCGTCCTTCGCGTTGTGCATCAGCGTGTCGGCGAACTTCAGGCGGTCCTCGTTCACCTCCTCCGGCGTGAGCTGGCTGAGCACCTCCCGGAGGACGCCCTCGAGCGTCTGCTTGGCGATGGTCTGGATCTGCGCCTCCGGCATACCGAGGAAACGTTCGACGGCCTGCTGCACGTGGCGGCCGTTGGTGTTGATCTTCACGTTCGCGATCGCGTGGACGTTCAGCGGGATGCCGCCGCGCGAGAACGCGTTGGTGACGCTGACCTCGACGCCGAAGAGGCGCACGTCCATCTTCGACACCGTCTCGAGCAGCGGGATCCGGAACGCGCGGCCGCCGTGGATGACCTTGAAGCCGACGGTCGTACCGTCGGCGAGGCGCTGGCGCTTTCCGGAGAAGATGAAGATCTCGCTCGGCGGGCAGATGTAGAGGAACCGAGTCACGAGGAACGTGAGCCCAAAGAGCGTGATGAGCAGGCCCACGGCGGTGCCGATGACCAGCGCGAGCGTCGGCGGATCGAGGTCCATTGCCCCGCAGGATACGCCGATGGGAGTGCCGCGCTACGTCGTTCGCTCGGCGGTCATCTCGAGGAGCTTCATCACGGTCTTCCAGTTGCGCGCGGTGCTGATGGTGCCGAGCTTGCCGTCGAAGTACGCGTTCGTGAGCTTGGTGCGCGCGACGCCGTTGGGGCAATGGAGGTAGACGTCGGCGCCTCGCACCGCGAATGCGTCGGGCGGCGAGCGGTCGGGATCGAGCGAAGCGGTCTGCGCGGCGCTCGGCGCCTTCGCGAGGAAGGCGACGTGGACGACGTCGGGGGACGCGCCGGCGGCGAGGAACGGGTTATGGACCGCGATGTCACGAAGCGCGTCGGCGGACCGCACGACGATCGGCGCGGCGAAGCCGAATTTTCGCACGATCTGGACGCCGACGAGCTCCGGCACCTTCCTGGCAAGCGCGGCGGGCGCGGAGAAAACGACGTTGCCGCTCTGGATGTAGCTCGTGACCGATTCGCACCCGGCCGATTCGAACATCGAGACGAGGTCCTTCATCGGCAGCGAATGCTTGCCGCCCACGTTGATCCCGCGGAGGAGCGCGGCGAAAGGCTTCACGGCTCGAGCTCCTTCGGTGCCTTCGTGACCTTGACCTCGCTCCCGTCGAACTCGTCGATGACGACGACGTCGTTCTCGGCGAGGGGCTCGGTCGACGCGGCGACGTAGTCGACGATCTGCCCGCGCAGCTCGACCCGGATCTTGCCTCGTGCGCTGCCGCCGGGAGCCACGAGGACGCGCCCGATCTTTCCCACCACTTCCGTCGGGAGCACCTGGCTCGACGGGCCCTTCTGCGTCATGCGACGGATCACCGTCGTCGCCCCCACGCCGGCGCCTACGCCGAGGACGCCGGAAACGATGAGCGACGCCGTGGCTCCGGCGAGCCCGAAGAGCGTGAGCAGCGTGCCCGCGAGGCCGAACGCGAGGAAGCCGAACGACCAGAAGCGCATGCTGAGGAGCAAGGCCCACGGCGGCGCGTCGTGATCGCCGTGCGACGCGTCATGGCCGCCGCCGTCCGCGTCGTGGCCGGCGAAGGCCTGGACCCCCAGAACGGAGACCCCAACGACGAGGGCCACGAGGTAGAGCGCGAACACGCTTTGGTTGTAGCAGACACCCACCAAGGGAGCGGCGTCCGTCGTATCCCCGCGGCCGCGTCTCAGTCCTCGATTGCCGTCGCCCCTTCGCCGGTCGACGTGAGGACGTCGAGCGCGCGCTTGGCGGCGTCGAGCGTGATGTCGCGCGCCTCGACGATGAGGGCTGCGACCTTCTCGACTAGCTTGCCCTTGGCGCCGGCCGCGACGGCGACGCTGCGGGCATGCAGGCCCATGTGGCCGCGCTGGATACCGTCGGTCGCGAGCGCGCGGACGGCCGCCAGGTTCGAGGCGAGGCCCACGGCCGCGGCGACGGCGCCGAGCTCGCCCGCGCCCTCGACGTCGAGCATGCGAAGCGAGAGGCGCGCGCCGGGGTGAACGCGCAGCGTGCCGCCCACCGTGCCCAGCGCCATCGGCATCTCGAGGCGGCCGACGAGCGCGCCGCCTTCGACGCGCCACGTGGCGAGCGGCGAGTACTGCCCGCTCTTCGCCGCGAAGGCGTGCGCGCCGGCCTCCACCGCGCGCCAGTCGTTGCCGGTCGCGATGACGACGGCGTCGACGCCGTTCATGATGCCCTTGTTGTGCGTGGCCGCACGGTAGGGATCGAGCTCGGCGAAGCGCGAAGCGTTGACGATCCCGGCCGCGACCTGGGCGCCGTCCATGTCGTCCGTCGAGAGCACGTCGAAGGGGACGTTGCAGCGAATGCGCACGCAGCGCTTGTCGCAGAGGTTCGAAAGGATGCGGAGGCCCACCTTCGCGCCGGCGAGCTCGGCGAGGCGATCGGCGACTGCCTCGGCGACGCTGTTGACGAGGTTCGCCCCCATCGCGTCACGGCAGTCGATGATGACGTGGACGACCATCATGCGGTCCTCGGGCCCGCCGAGGCGGCGTACCTCCACGTCGCGCGCGCCGCCGCCGCGGGCCACGAGCCCGGGGATGGCCGCGTCGGCGAGCGCCAGGATCTCGCGCTTGTGCTCGCGGATCGCCTCTTCGGCGAGCGCGGGGCCGTCGACGTCGACGAGCTGGATCTGGCTGATCATGAGCGGCGGGTCGATCTCCGCCTCGAAGCCGCCGCCGGCGCGGATCATCTTGGACGCGTTCGACGCCGCGGCGACGACGCTCGGCTCCTCGACGACCATCGGCACCACGTGGTCCTTGCCGTTCACGCGGACGTTGAGCGCGACGCCGTAGGGCAGCGCGTAGGTGCCGAGCACGTTCTCCACGAACTTGTCGGCCGTCTCCGCGTCGAGGCCACCGCCGTCCAGGGAGCGCGCGATGTCGCCCGCCTCGCAGCCGGTCGCGTCGCTGACGACGGCGCGCCGTTCGT
Source organism: Myxococcales bacterium (assembly GCA_025359105.1). GTDB lineage: Bacteria > Myxococcota_A > Polyangia > Polyangiales > Polyangiaceae > JANYHK01. Next base: position 200,708 of record JANYHK010000074.1, read on the forward strand.
CGACGGTGATCTTGTAGAAGCCGGGGAATCGCGATGTACGTGCCATGGAGCGTCTTCCTTATTGACCGCGTTTGGGGGCGGCGCGCAAGCCGGCCGTGTCGAGGACGAGGCCGAGTGGTCGCATTCCGAGGGCGAGCGCCCGCGAGACGAGGTCAGGCGGCGGGGCCGCGGTGCTCAAGTAGACCCCGATGTCTCCGCCGCCGGCGCCGCTCGGCAGGAAGGCGGCGCCCGCGGCCTCGGCGAGGCGCGCGAGCTCGTGGAACGCGGGGGGGACGATCGGCGCGTCGGCGTCGCGGCCAAGAGCGTCGAGCGCACGGAGCGTCGCGCGGGCGGCGTCGAGGAGCGCTGCGCCGTCGCCCATCGTGATGGCATCGGCCCCGGCATGCGCGGCGACCGAGAGCGCCCCCATGCGCGCGGCGTGGGCGCGCGGATCGCGCGCACGAAGGGCCTCCACGCGTGCGCGCAGGGCGCTCGTCGTGGCGCTCGTGCCGCTCCAGAACGCGTCGAGCACGAGACCCTCCGGCAGCCGCGCCGGGCGGTGCGACGGAGCGCCGCCGCCCACCAGAGAATAGACGAGGACGCCGCCGAAGGTGCTGGCCGCGATGTCGACGCCGCTGCCGCCGGCCTGGTCCTTCGCGTGGGCGGCGCGGGCCGCCGCGAACACACGGGTGCGGACGGCGGCGTCTGCGAGGTCCTCGCCGCGCGTGAGCGCGCTCGCCCCTTCACGTACGACCGCGCACGCCGCGCTCGAGCCCAGCCCGAGCTTCGCGTCGCCGTCGTACATTTCGCGCGTGTCGATCGCGCCGGTGGCGACGTCGAGGTACGCGTGGCGAGAGACCGCGCAGACGACGGCCGGCGCCCCGTCGAGGACGGCGTACGCCCCCGTGACGAGCACTTTGCCGGGCGCCTGCACGATCATGGCTGCACGATCTCCGCCGCGCCGCCGGGCCGCGACTCGATGATGCGCGACACGTTGGCGAGCGACGCGAGGGCGGCGCGGACCTTGGCGGCGTCGGCTTCCCGTGTCAGCACCTTGAGGTGCGGCCCCGCGTCCATCGTGGCGTAGGCCGCCGTTCCCTCCTCGCGCAGGCGCTGCACGAGCGTGAGCCCCTCGAGCGATACCGAACCGAAGTACACGACGCCGGCCGCGATTGCCGACGCGTGCATGGCCAGCGCGCTCGCCTCGGCGAGCTCGCCGAGCTTCTCGAAATCCTTCGCCAGCAGGGCGGCGCGGAGATCGGCGAAGTTGCGCGGCGCCATGTCGAGCCACGCGCGGTAGTACGGGCTCCTGGCCGCCGTCCGGCGCATGCCCTCCGACGAGCTGACGGCCTTCTTCTTCCCCTCGCCCGCCACGCAGACGAAGACGACGAGGTCCATGTGACCGGCCGGCGCAACTTGCCGCGCCGACGGCGTGCCCGCGGCGAGCTCGACGAAGCCCCCGAACACGCTGCGCGCCGCGCTCGCCGAGCTCTCGCGGGCCTCGCTGCTCACGCGGGCCGCGTCCCAATCGACGCCGGCCGCGCGCGACGCCGCCAGCGCGAGCGCCGCGAAGCCCGACGCGCTCGACGCGATGCCGCTGGCCGTCGGGAAGTCGTTGTCGCTCACGATCTCGGCACGGAGCGACGAGCCGGCCGAAGCGCGCACGCGGTCCATCATCTTGACGGCGCGCAAGAGCTCGGTGCCGCTCACCGCGGCGCCGTTGAGGACGAGCCGATCGGCGGTGAGCGCCGCATCGAAGCGCACGCGCGTCGTCGTAGAAAGGCCGCCGAGCGTCACCGACAGGCTCGGCACGGCGGGGAAATTCCCCTCGCGCTCGAGCTTGCCCCAATACTTCGCCAGGGCGAGGTTCGGGTGCGCGCGTGCGACGGCTTCGGTCACGTACTTCCCCCCGCCGCGCGCGCGAGCTGGACGTCCCCGCTCACGGCGACGCGCGTGGCGAAGCCGGTGAAGCCTTCCTTCCGCCAGGCCGCGAGGACGCGTTCGGCGCCGGACAGGCCGTTCACGAGCGCGACGACGCTGCCGCCGCCGCCGGCCCCCGTCAGCTTGGCGCCGAGCGCGCTCGCGCCTCTCGCCGACTCGCACATCGCCTCGATCTCCGGCGTGGAGAGAAACAGCCCGGAGAGCAGCATCTGGTTCAGATCCATGAGGCGCCCGAGGCTGAAGCGGTCGCCATCTTCGATCGCGAAGCGCGCGTTGCGCACCAGGGCACGGATGCCCTCCCACGCCTTGCGCACGACCTCGGGGCGGCGCTCGGCGAGGCGCGCGACGGACTCGACCATCGACTTGGTGCTCGACGCGATGCCGCTGTTGCCGACGCAAAGCGTGAGCCCGCCCTTCACCGCGACCGGCTCGATGTGGGCCATGCCCTCGCGCCGCTCGAAGGCAACGCACCCACCGCGCGCGCAAACCGCCGCGTCGACGCCCGACGGGTTGCCGTGGAAGACCTTCTCCCACGCAGACACGAAGGCGGTGAGCTGCTCGGGCGACGGGTCGCCGACGATCGCGCGCGCGACCGCAACACCGATGGCGGCGGAGCACCCGAGGCCTCCGCCCGGCGGCAAGTCCGTCTCGGCTTCGACGAGCACCTGCGCGGGCGCGATCTTGTGTGTGTGGGCACGCACGGCGACGAGCAGCGCGGCGAACGCGCGGCCCAGATCGTTGGACGCGTCCTCCTCGGTGACCTCGACCTCCCACCCACGCACGCGCAGGCGGCTCGGGCCAGCCGCGAGGGGCGTGCTGGTGGCCCGCGCGCCGCGATCGATGCCGACCGCGAGGGCGGGGACGCCGTAAACGACGGCGTGCTCTCCGAGGAGGATGACCTTGCCGCTGGCGGTGCCGGTGCGCTGTCCGAAGGTGCTCATGGTTCCTCGCTCTCCCTCAGCTCTCGCGGCTCGCGAGGGCACCGGCCGCTCCACCCAGCACCGCGCGCGCGTGCGCAGTGAAGCCCGAGGCATCCAGCGTCGCCCGCGCGTCGGCCAGCAGCCCGTCGATCCTCGCCTCGACCCGAGCCTTCGCCCCGCACGCGACGAGGCGCGCGACGAGCGCGGACACCTCGTCGTCGGGCGCGTCCGATACGCCGAGGACGCGGGCGAGCAGACGCGACGCGTCGCGATCCTTCTCCGCTTCCTCGACGAGCGCCGTTCGCTTGCCTTCGCGCAGATCGGTGCCCGTCGGCTTGCCCGTCGCCTTCGCGTCGCCGAACGTGCCGAGCAGATCGTCGCGGAGCTGGAAGGCGATCCCCAGCGGCGCGGCGAAGCGATCGAGGGTGGCGCGCGCGCCCGCGGTGGCCCCTGCGAGCGCGGCCCCTAGCGCGAGCGGCCCGCGCACCGTGTAGCTCCCCGTCTTCAGATCGTGCTTCACTTCCACCGGCCCCGACGCGTGCCCCACATCCAGGACGTCGAGCACCTGACCGGTCACGACGTCCTCCTGGATACGCGCGAAGACTCGGGCCGCTTCCAGGACCCGCTCCGCCGGAAGCGGGACGCGCAGCAGCGTCGACTGGGCCAGGGCCGAGCCGTAGTCGCCGGCGAGGATCGCGGCGACGTCACCGAGGCGCGCGTCGCCGAGGACGCCGCGCAGGTGGGCGTGCACACTCGGGCCCCCGCGCCGCACGTCGTCTTGATCCATCCAGTCGTCGTGAATGAGGAGGTAGGCCTGGAGCAGCTCCACCGCGACGCCGGCGAGCGCGACTTTGGAGGCGCCGCCCTCGCCGTCGCACGCCTCGTACCCCGCGGCGACCAGCACCGCGCGTAGGCGCTTGCCGCCGCGCATCGCCAGCTCGGCGAGGGCGTCGACCACGTCGTGGGCGCGAGGCCCCGCGTCCTTCGCGCGGCTCGCCGCCTCACGCAGCGTCCGCGCGAGCTCGGCCTCGATCTCCAGCCGAACGCGCACCGCGAGCTCCAGGAACTCGTCACGTCGCTCGAGCTTGTCGTGGGGGGCCGTCATACGCGCGTGCGTCTCCGCGGCGTCGCGCGAGGGACGCCCGTTTTCGGAGTGTGCGAGTAGTGGATTCAAATCCGCCGGCACGCCAGCACCTCATCGCGCAAAGTGAGACCTGACCCCCTAGATGCGAAGATCCTGCCGCGGGGAAAAGTAGGGTCGAGCGTGGGGCCTGTCAACGCGGAATTTGGCGCAAATCTTGATTAGTTCCAGCTATCTTCATGTATTTTTGAAAATTCAATCAGATGACGACGTCGGAACCGAGCTGGTGAGTCGGCGCCCCATGGCCTTGCCCCAGGGGATGGCGTAAGTCAGCGTCCTCCCTTATGAAGTCGGAGCCGAAATGAGCACTCCCATTGGACAGCGCAAGGCGGATCACATCGCCCTATGCGCCACCGAAGATGTTGGGTTCCGGGACGTGACCACCCTCCTCGAGGACGTGCGCCTGGTGCACGACGCGCTGCCGGATCTCGACGCGGACCAGATCGATCTGTCCGTGACGCTGCTCGGCAAGAAGCTCCGGGCGCCGATCTTGATCGCGGCGATGACGGGCGGAACCGAGGAGGCCGGCGTCATCAACCGCAAGCTCGCCGAAATCGCCGAGGAGCGGGGCTACGGTTTCGGGCTCGGCAGCCAGCGCGCGATGCATACCCGCGCGAGCACCGCGCCGAGCTACCGCGTGCGGGACGTCGCGCCGACCACCCTGGTCCTCGGCAACGTCGGCGTCGTACAGGCGCGCGCGATGTCGACCGAGGAGGTGCGGCAGCTCGTGGGCGAGGTCGGCGCGGACGCCCTGTGCGTCCACTTGAACCCCGCGATGGAGCTCGTTCAGCCTGGCGGGGATCGCGATTTCAAGGGAGGCCTCGAGACGATCCAGCGTCTGGTCGAGGGGCTCGGTGCGCCGGTCGTCGTGAAAGAGACGGGCTGCGGGCTGTCCCCATCGGTCGGCCGGCGCTTGCGCAAGGTGGGCGTCGCGCACGTCGACGTGTCGGGCGCCGGCGGCACGTCGTGGGTCGGCGTCGAGACGAAGCGCGCCGCGTCGGTCGGCGATCAACGGGCGCGCTCGCTTGGCGAGGCGTTCTGGGACTGGGGGATCCCGACCGCGGCGAGCGTGGCGCTCCTCGCGCCGCTGGGCTTCGAGGGGATCATCGCGACCGGGGGCATCGCGAGCGGGCTCGACGTCGCCCGCGCGATCGCGATCGGCGCGACCGCCGCCGGCATGGCCCGTCCCGTCTTGCGCGCGCTGCATGCGGGCGGGCGGACCGAGGCGGGCGCGCTCCTCGACGGTGTCGAGGCCGAGCTCCGCGCGGCCATGCTGCTCACAGGGTGCGCGAACGTGAGCGCGCTCCGCACGACTCCGCGTGTCCTCGGCGGAGCGCTCGCGGCGTGGGTCTCCCAGCTCTCGGCCGCGTCGACGTGATAGGTTGGAGAGGATGACGGAGAAGAAGACCCGCGAGCGCGTGCGGTCTCTCGTGATCGAGGAGGAGCCGGGCACGGGCTCACGCGACTCATTCCTGACGACGTTCTTCCGTCGCGGGGAGGCGCTCGTCCAGGAGCTCCAGAACGACACCGACCGCTTGCGCGTGCGCGTGGCCGAGCTCGAGGCCGCGAACGCGACCCTCCGCACGCAGCTCGCCGGCGACGCAGCCCTCCGCGATGCGCTGAGGCGCATCAGCCAGCTCGAACGCGAGCGCGACGAGCTCGCGTCCCAGGCCTCGGAGGCCGCGGCAGCCTCCACCCGCACCGTGGCGCGCTGCTCGGCGGTCGAGAACGATCTCGCCAACATGGCCAACCTCTACATCGCGGCCGATCAGCTCCACTCGACGCTCGACCTGCCGCGCGTGCTGACGCACATCAGCGAGCTGCTCGAGCAGTTCGTCGGCTCGCGCGAGCACGCGCTCTACTACGTCGACGTCGATGGGCAAACGCTCGCGCCGGTCGCCACCCACGGCGTCGACAAGGGCGAGCTGCCGATCCTGTCGACCCGGCCGGTCGCCGAGGGCCCTCCGCTCGCCGGCCGCGTCGTGGAGCAGACGTTCCTCACCGGGGCGCCTTCCTTCGATCCGGACATCCCCGCGTGTGGCGTCGAGCGTCCCGCCGCGTGCATGCCGCTCAAGCTCGACGGCCGGATCGTCGGCGTCCTCGTCGTCTACCGCCTCCTCGACCAAAAACAAGCCTTCACGGCGAACGATCGCGAGCTGTTTCGAATGCTCGGCGCCCACGCCGCGACGGCGATCACCGGCGCGCTCCTCTGGCAGCGCGCCCGCCGCGACCTTCCGTCCCCTTGACCATCTCCGAAGCCCTCATCCTCACCCGCCCCACCCGTCACCCGCCCCACCCGTCCGAAACCGGAAAATGACTGACGAGTACAACGTCCTGGTCGTCGAAGACTCGCCGATGATGCGGCAGCTCCTCGTGTTCGCCTTGTCGCGCGTGAAGAACCTGCGCGTGACCGAGGCCGACGACGGCGTCGACGGGCTGCGCAAGCTGGCGGCCGGGAAGTTCCACATCATCCTGACCGACATCAACATGCCGATCATGGACGGCCTGAAGCTCGTGAAGCGGGTGCGGAGCGATCCGGCCCACAAGGACACCCCCATCATCATCATCACGACCGAGGGCTCGGACGAAGACCGCCAGCGCGCCATGCAGCTCGGCGCGAACGCTTACATCACCAAGCCCATCCAGGCGCCGCAGGTGATCGCGAAGGTGAAGGAGCTGCTTCGGATCGAGACGACGTAGCGTGCTCGTCAAGATCTGCGGCGTCACCAGCGCGGCCGATGCACACCTCGCGGCGTCGTGCGGCGCGGACGCCATCGGCGTGAACTTCGTGCCGTCCAGCAAGCGGCGCGTGACTGAGGACGTGGCCCGCCAGATCGTGCGCGAGGTCGGTCAGCGCGTCACCGTCGTAGGCGTCGTCGCCGACCTGCCGCTCGACGAGATGCGCGACCTCCGCGATCGGGTCGGGCTGCACGAGCTGCAGCTCCACGGGTCGGAGCCGGCGGACGCCCTCGCGGGGCTCTTGCCGCGCGCGTACAAGGCGGTGCGGATCGGGAGCGCGGAAGACGCGAAGGCCGCCGCCCACTGGGCCGGGGACATGCTCCTCGTCGACGCGAAGGTGGACGGCGAGCTCGGGGGGACGGGGGCGACGTTCGATTGGGGCCTCGTTCGCGGGCTGTGCTCCGCGCGGCGCGTCATCCTCGCCGGTGGGCTCACGCCCGAAAACGTCGCGCAGGCGATCGACGTCGCCGCGCCCTACGGCGTCGACGTCGCCAGCGGGGTCGAGCTCACCGGCGACGCGCGTCGCAAGGACGAGCAAAAGGTGCGCGCCTTTTTCGCGAGCGCGCGGCGAACGCCGCCGGCCGGCCGCGGCCAAGCCTCGTAGAGCGAAGGAGGCTCGGTCTACGACGCGGGTCGCAAGTCGGCGCGCGACATGATCTCCGCGCGTGGATCGCCGGTCAGCCCTGCGAGGAGGCGATCGGCCGGACACTCGCCGTGCGCGACCAGGTCGCGGAGGCGGGCCAGGTGCATGCGTTCGTCCTTCGTTCCGTCCTTGTTCTTGAAGCCGCGACGCTCGAGGCCGCCTTCGGCCAGATCCATGACCCGCTCGGCGACCTTCGCCAGCTTCGCGCCGCGGAACTCGGCGTGGAGGCCGTCCCTCCAGATGGCCGGCCGGAGCGCGCTGATCTCGTCGTGCGTCCAGCTCTCGGTCAGCGCCTCGGCTTCGTCGAGCGCTTTGGCGTCGTAGAGCAGGCCCATCCACACCGCCGGCAGCGCGCACGCGGTCGACGGGGTCTGCGCGTCGGCGCCGCGGATCTCGATCGTGTTCTTGAGGCGCACCTCGGGGAAGAGCGTGTTCAGGTGCATCTTCCAGTCGCTGACGAGCGCGTGGTGGCCCTGGAAGCCACTTTTCCAGAAGCTGCGGAACGTCTGCCCGGTGTTGGCCACCGGCTCGCCGCCGCGCTTGAAGAGGAACATGGGGCAGTCGAGGGCCCACTCCACGTAGTCGGCGTACCGCGCGCCCTGCTTCCAGACGCCGGGCACGAGGCCGGACCGGTCGGGATCCACGTCGAGCCACACCTTGCCGCGGTACGTGACGCCGCCGAAGCGCCCGCCCTCGTACCACGGGCTGTTCGCGAACATCGCGGTCGTCAGCGGCGCGAGCTTCATCGCGACGCGGACCTTCTTCATCGCGTCCGCTTCCGACGAGTAGTCGTAGTTGCCCTGCACCGTGCACGTGCGGAGCATCATGTCGAGCGCGAGGCCGCCGCGCGTCGGCAGGTAGTCGCGCATGATGGCGTACCTTTGCTTCGGCACGAACGTGAGATCGCTGCGCTTGGCGAAGGGGTGGAATCCGAGGCCGAGCCAGCGGAGGTTCATGTCACGCGAGACGTCTTCGAGCTCGCGCAGGTGCGCGGACAGCTCGGCGCAGATCTCGTGAACGGTGCGGAGCGGCGCGCCCGAGAGCTCGAGCTGGCTGCCTGGCTCGAGGGTCACCGACGCCCCGTCGCGGTAGAGGGCGATGATCGGGCCGCCGTCCTTCTCGCGCTCGGGCTGCCATGCGAAGCGCTCCGCCAGGCGATCCAGAATCCGGAGAACGCCGCGCTCGCCGTCGTAACCGAGGGGCGCGCCGGAGTCGCGGTCGACGCCGAACTTCTCCATCTCGGCGCCGCAACGGAACTCGCTCGCGGGCTTCTCGGCGGCGTGGAAAATGCCGAGGAGGTCGTCGAAGCTCTTGATCGGGGCGTCGTGGGGGGTTTGGCTGTCCAAAGCGTCGACTCTCATCCTCTCCCTAGATGCCGCCACGCCGCGAAGGGTTGCGGACGGACGCGCGGGAGTCTGCGGGAGGGTGGTGAAAAGGGGGGCCTGGTCTTAGCACCGACCTCGCCGTACTGCACCCCGACTCTTGGGTCCGTCGCGTCTGGGATGCGCCCGGGTCCGGCCGCTTCAGTCGACGGCGGCGTCCCTGGCGTCGGCCGCGTCGCTGCCCGTGTCGCCTCCACCGTCGGCCCCCGCCTCCGCGAGACCGCCTTCGTCACCGCCGTCGCCGCCGAAAACGCAACAGAGCGCGGCGTTCGCGCACCCGTAGTTCCCCACGCTCTGGAACCCGGCCGGGCATACGGGCCCGGCACCATCGCAGTGGTCATGCTGCAAGCAGATGCCTGGGCAGTGCGGCCCGGTGACCGAGCTCACGGGCGGCGGCTGGCAGTCGACGACGAGCGCCGGATGGGGCGAATGGCTGGACGCGCTCGAGCACGCGGCCGCCGCGACCATCATGAGAAAGAGGGCGGTGGGCGGAGCGTAGCGGGCACGCACCCTCCTCAGGTAGCTCACCGGCGCCACCGGGGCCAACTCCGTCACGCCTTCGCGAAGCTCGGCCGCACGGTCTTCTTGCGGTCGAAGATGCGCACCCTGCGGACGATCAGATCGAGCAGGAAGACGATGATCGCGAGGACGATGAAGCGCGGCCACAGATCCTCGTGGTACGAGATGCTGTCGCCCGCCGGGTCGAACACCGCCTTGGCGTCGGGGTCCATCTTGCCGCCCGTCACCTGCGCGGCGCGCGAGAGCGTGGTCACGTCGGGCGCGAGCGCGAGGTACTCGCGCGGGTACGGGTTGGTCACGTGCCCGAAGCTCTCTGCGACCGCGGCGCTCCGACTGCCGCCCTTGCCGTCGTCGACCTGTTTCTCCAGGCTCGCGTGGAGGAGGAACGACCCGTAGCGATCGAGCGGGAAATCGGCCTCGTAACGGCCCGGCGCCGTCTGCCGCATCGGCAGCGTCTTGGTGTCGCCGCCCGGCTGCGGGCCCTTGACGGTGAACTTCGCGTCGAGGCCGTTCTGGAACTTGTCGTCCTGACCGACGGCGTCGATCGCCGCGCGAACGTGGCCCGTAGCCGGATCGATCTCCGCCCGCATGTCGAGCTGCTGGCGGCGCTTCTGGCGCATGTGCTCGCGTACGAGCTGCCCCCAGAACTGGCCGTAGCCGGGCCACCTCAGCCACTCGACGGCCCACAGGTTCTTGACGTCGCTCGTCCACGCGAGCGACCAGCCGAGGCCCACGTGCCAGCGCGCGAGGATCGGCTCGCCCAGCTCGCTGGTGAGGATCTCCTGCGCGGGCGTCGGCTTCATCTTCGTCGCCACGTAGCCATGGAGGAACGGCGCCGCGTTGATGTCGATGCCGCGAAGGAAGTCTGCGGGCGTGACGACCTTCGGCTGGAAGTACTCCTCGACGGCCGCCGAACGGCTCACCATCTCGGTCTCGCGCGTGAAGACGCGCGGGAGCTGCTGCGGATCGAGCACCTTGTAGAAGCGGCCGCCGCCCAGATCCGAGATCATGCGCAGGAGGTTCTCGTCGACGCCGCTGCCGAGGCCGACCGACGACACCGTGATCGACTCGGCGGCCATGGCCTGCACCAGATCGCGGATGCCGTTCTGCGGGGCCTGGCCGTCGGTCAGGAGGATGACGTGCTTCTTGCGCGCGCGCGTCACCGTGAGCGACTGGTACGCGGCGTCCATGGCGCCGAAGATCTCGGTGCCACCGCCGGGCTGGATGCGCGCGATGTCGTTCTGGATGCGCGCGCGGTGCTTGGCGGCGGTCATCTTGACGACGCGCGTAGGCTGGGTGTCGAAGGCGATGACCTCGATGAAATCCTCGCCGGAGAGCGTGTCGGCGGTCGCCTTGGCCGCCGCTTTGGCCATCTCGAGGGGCAGGCCGCTCATCGAGCCGGAGCGGTCGATGACGAGGACCATCGCCACGCCGGGTTCGTCACGGCGCTTCTCGGCGTCCATGCGCACCGGCAGGATGCGCTCGATGGTCGAGTGGTACCACCCACCCAGCCCGTAGCCGCTCTCGCCACCGGCGAAGAGGAAGCCGCCGCCGAGATCGCGGACGTAGCCCTCGATGGCGTCTTGCTGGGTGAGGCTGACGGCATCGGCGGGCGCGTCCGAGAGGATCACGAAGTCGTAGCGTTCGAGCTCGCGGAGCGACGAGGGCATCTCGCGCGGCCCGCGGACGTCGACCTCGAACTCCTGCGCCGACAGCGCGCTCGCCAGATAGCTCGCGCGCGCCGTGTTGCCTTCGACGTACAGGACGCTAGGCCGCCCCGGCACCGCGACGGTGACGGCGTAGCGGTTGTTCTCCTTGAAGCGGTCCTCGGGTATGTCGGTGAGGTCGAGCGCGTAGGTGACCTCGCCGGCGACGCGGACGACGCTCTTGAACGTGACGTCGTTCTCACCGGCCTTGAGATCCAGCGTCCGCACACCGTCGAGGCCGTTGATCGCCTCGCCTTGCTTGAGGACCGCCTTGGCTTGCTGCGGGCGGCTCGAGAAGATGCTGGCGTGGAGCTCGAACGGCTCGCCGACGCGGATCTTCGGCGGTGCGCGGAGCTCGCGCACCGCGACCTCGCCGGGCACCGGGCGCCGGTAGGCGACCGTGAACAGCTTCACGCCGAAGCCGCGCGCGCGGTTCGCCTCGGCGAGGAGATCGCCGTCGGTCTGCACACCGTCGGAGAGGACGACCGCGCGACGCAGGTACCCGGCGGGGTAGAGCCCGTAGGCGAGCTGGAGCGCGCTCGCGATGTCGGTCGCCGCGCCGAGGCCGAGCTTCTTCGCCGGCTCCAGGTTGACCGGCTCGTGCCGCGCGAGCTCGGGGGCCGTACGCGCGTCCTCGGCGAGGGGGACGACGTGGGGGCGGCGCGCGAACGTGACGACGCGGACCTGGTCTTCCTTCCCCTTCGCGTCCATTCCCTTCTGGAGCTCGGCCTTCGCGTCGGCGATCGCCTCGTCGGGCACCGACTCGCTCACGTCGACGACGTAGACCGTGCAGACCTTCTGCGTCGTCGCCGTCCGGGCGAGGCGCGAGAGGCCGAGCGCGATGAGGAGAACGAACGCCATGCGCAGGGCGACCGACAGGACGCGCTGGATCATCGGGAGATCGGCGAGGCTGCGCCCGATCATCCAGAGGAAGTACGGCGCGAGCAAGCCGATGCCGAGCATGCGCGGTGAGACGAGCTCGTACTCCCGGCCCCGGACGGTGCGGGTCAGAGTCGGCCCCGCGTACCAGACGTAGCGGAGGTAGAGGTAGAGCCCGATCGCGCCCACCAGGACGATCAGCGCGCCGAACGCGAGCCGCTTGAGGCGTTCGCGGTTCATACGGTGACCCTCCGGTGGTAGGTCGCCCATTCGATCGCCGTCAGCAGCGCGACGGCGAGCAGCAGGTAGATCCAGATCTCGCGCCGGACGCCGACGTGGAAGCTCGCGACCTCACCGGCGGGCTTGCCGCCAACCTCGATCTTGTCCGCCGCGGTGATCGTGCTCTCGGCCTCGTCGAGGAGGTTCGCGGCGAACGACGTGACGACGGGGGGAGTCCCCTCGGCTTGCGGCACGGTGAGCTCGTAGAAGCCGGCGCGCTGCCCGAGGTAGACCGCGCGTCCCTCGTGGACGGGGATCTGCTCGATCTGGCCGTCGGGCCGCTTCAGCGCCGCCGACACTTGCGGCGTGCTCACCGGCACGCGCCACACGTCGCCGGTGCGGAAGCTCGAGAGGTAGCCGGCGTCTTCTTCCGTGAACCAGTTGATCGTGTCGAGGAGCATGAGCGGCCACGCCACACGCAGCGGCAAGTCCGCCTCGCGCAGATCGAACCCGAGCACCGCGAACTTGAATCCGGCGCGGGTGCCGGCGACGAAGATCGGCCCCTCGGCCGACGCGCCGACGACCTTGTCCCCCGGCTCCGGCACGAGCTTGTGCGCGCGCGCGATGTTCACCTCGTCGAGCGCGGTGAAGCGGATGATCGGGTGCTTGCGATCGAGCTTGTCGAAGCCCGGCTGCTTGATCTCCTCGCCGACCTTCACCGGCGAGCCGGGGCCGCGCGGATCGATGTAGAACGCATGGGTCCGCGGGGGCTGAGCGGGCGTCGCGCCGTCGAAGATGATGACGTCGTACTTGCCGCCTGCCTTCTTGGCGTAGTTGACGGGCGCGACCACCTCGACGTCCAGGTACTCGTCGAGGAGCAGCGCCGCCTCGATGTACGTGTTGCCGGCAGTCACGAGCATGATCTTCGCGCGGCGCCGCTCGGGGAGGAGCGCGTAGGCGTGGTCGTCGGCCGGGAGATCGTCATGCTCACGATCGAGCGGCTTGATCTTGGCTTCGAGCGTGCGGCTCGCGCCGGAGAGCTGCGGGTAGAAGCGCGGCAGGCGCTCACCCGGCTTGAGGCGCAGCTTCAGGATGTCGACCGGCTGCTTGTCGCCGAGGAGCGTGAGCTCGATGTCTTCGGGCTCGGGGCCGGTGTTGGTGACCTCGAGCATCACCTCGTAGCGGCTCTTGTCGAGCGGGTAGCGCCGCACCGAGAACTGCGTGATCCCGACGTTGCGCTTTCCGGTACCCACCGGCACGAACGACAGGCGGGTGTCGCCGAGGTGCACGCCACCCGTGGCGTCCTCCGCCGCTCCCAGGACGCCATCGGAGACGACCACGATCTCCGCGTTGTCGACGCCGCGTAGCGCGTCCGCCGCGAACCGCAGCGCGCGCGGGAAGTCGGCGCGCGCGTCGGTCGCCGTCACCTGCTCGAGCGCGCGCTCGAGCTCGCCGGTGTCGCCGCTCATCGGCCCCATCGGCGTGACCATCGCGTCCATCTGCGCGACGAGCATGCGATCGGCGCCGCCGAGGCCGCGGATCATCGATTTGACCTTGTCCTTGGCGCTGGCCAGGCGGGAGGGCGCCACGTCGGTCGCCTGCATCGACGCGCTCGCGTCCACCAAAACGACGAGGTTCCGTCCCTTGATGAGCGTCGCCGCGGCGCGAGGATCGCCGAGCGCCAGCACGAGCAAGAGGAGGAGCGCGAGCTGGAGCAGGAGCGACAGGAGCCGCTTCAGCTTGGAGAAAAGGCTCGTCGCCTCCTTGTCCTTCAGGATCTTCTGCCACAGGAGCGAGAACGGCACCGCCACCGTGCGGCGGCGGAGCTTCAGGATGTAAAGGCTGACGACACCTGCCCCCACGATCCCGAAGATGGTGAGCAGCGTCGCGAGCGGCAGCCCGGCGAGGATCATCGGAGAAATCCGCCCCGGCGGAAGACGCGCAGGATGAGCTCGTCGAAAGGAACGCTCACGTCGGCGCGCGTGTACGGCACCTGGTGGCTCGTGCAGAACTTGGCGATCTCCTCGCAGTACTCGGCGTGCGCGTGCTGGAAGCGCTCCAGGACCTTCGCGGTGACCGTGACCTCGCGCTCGTCGCCCGTCTCACAGTCGTAGAGGAGCACGTCGCCGTTCAGCTTCGGCTTGCCCTCGTTCGGATCGACGATGTGGACGACGAACGGATCGAACTTGTTGTAGCGGAGCACGTTGATCCCGCGCTCGAAGCCCGCCGGATCGTAAAGATCGCTGATGAGGACGGCGAGGCCGCGCCGCTTGTTCTGCGCGACGAACGCCTTCAGGCTCGTCTCGAGGTTGGTGTGCCCGGCCGGCTCGAGCTCCTTCAGGAAGCGGAAGACCTTGAAGATGCGCGCCTTGCCGCGCGTCTGCGGCATGCGCTCCATGACCTTGTCGCTCGTCGACACGATGCTGACGCGATCGAGGTTCGCGAGGCCGACGTACGCGAGCGCCGCTGCGACGCGCTTGGCGTACCGGAGCTTCTTTGCGTCCCCGAACGACATCGAGCCGCTCGCGTCGACGATGAAGTAGATCGCGAGATCCTCCTCTTCCTCGAAGAGCCGGAGGAGGAGCTTGTCGAAGCGCTGGTAGACGTTCCAGTCGAGGTAGCGAAAGTCGTCGCCCGGCTGGTACTCGCGGTGATCGGCGAACTCGACGCCCGAGCCGCTCTTCTTGGTCCGCCGCTCGGCGCGCATGCGCCCCGCGAACACACGACGGCTCACCAGCGCGAGGTAGTCGAGCTTTCGCTGGAACTCGTCGTCGAAGAGATCATCGTCGTCCGCTTTTTTGGCGGGCGCGTTCGATCTCCGGAAGGCGTCAATTAACCCCAACCGACTTCTCCGCGGCCGTACTGCCCGCCTTCGTCTCCGGGATCGCCTTCAGGATGGCCTCGATCACTTGATCCGTCTTGACGCCCTCGGCCTCGCCTTCGAAGTTGAGGAGCACGCGGTGGCGGAGCGCGGGGAGCGCCGAGGCGCGCACGTCGTCGATGCTCGCGGCGAAGCGCCCCTCGAAGAGCGCGCGGATCTTCGCGGCGAGGAGCACCGACTGCGCGCCGCGCGGCGACGGTCCGAAGCGCACGAAGCGCTTGGCGAGATCGGGCGCGTCGGGCCCGTCGGGGTGCGCGGCCTGGAGCAAGCGGACGGCGTAGTCCTGTACGTGGCGCGCGACCGGCACCTGGCGTACGAGCTTCTGCATCGCGAGGATGTCGTCGCGGCCTAGGACCGCGACGAGGTGCGGCTGCTCGAGGCCGGTCGTGCGATCGAGGATGTCGTGCAGCTCGTCGCGATCGGGAAACGGCACCTGCAGCTTGAAGAAGAAGCGATCGAGCTGCGCCTCGGGGAGCGGGTAGGTGCCTTCCATCTCGAGCGGGTTTTGCGTCGCCAGGACGACGAACGGCTCGTCGAGCGTGAACGTCTTCTTGCCGACGCTCACGCGGTGCTCCTGCATCGCCTCGAGCAGCGCGCTCTGCGTCTTCGGCGTCGCGCGGTTGATCTCGTCGGCGAGGAGGATGTTCGTGAAGACCGGTCCCTTGCGGAACTCGAAGGCCTTGTGGCCTTGCTGGGTCTCGTCGATGACCGTGGTGCCGAGGATGTCCGCCGGCATCAGATCGGGCGTGAACTGCACGCGCGAGAACTGCAGGTTCAACGTCTCGCTCAGCGTGCGGACCAGCATCGTCTTGCCGAGACCGGGGACGCCTTCGAGGAGCGCGTGGCCGCCCGCGAGCATGCACGTGATGACGCCATCGACGACCTCGCGGTTGCCGACGATCGCCTTGGCGATCTCGTCCCGCAGCGCCTTGATGTGGGTGCGGAACTGCTCGACCTCCGCGCGCACGGCGGCGGCGTTGTCCTGGGTCGTCATCGGCGTTGTCTCGGCTTTCTTTCTCGGGGTAGCGGGGTAAAGGACGCTCAGGGGGTCTGCTCGTCGCGCGGGCGAATGAGCTGGAAGTAGCGGCGCACGTAGAAGCGGTACCCGCCCGGTATCTCGTCCTTGTTCAGGGCCTCTTCGGCGACGGTGTGGTACTCGCGGTACACCTTCTGGTAGCCGCGGGACGCGAAGCCCTTCTCTGCTGCGCCGCGGATGACCTCGCTGCGGCTGCCGCCCTGGCCGGTGTCGTTGCCCGCGACCTGCGTGTCCTGCGTGCCGACCTTGGGCGACGTCGCGCCGCCCTGGACCGCGCCGCCGGCGCCGGTGCCCCAGCCCTTGGGGTTGGGCTGGCCCTGACCCTGACCTCCCTGGCCCTGGCCCTGGCCCTGACCCTGGCCTTGCGAGAGCATCATGATCTTCTCGCCGCCGGGACCGAGGATCCACGTCTCACCGGAGCCGCCCTGGCCCTGGCCTTGGCCTTGGCCGTTCTGGCCTTGGCCCTGCTGACCCTGACCCTGGCCTTGCTGACCCTGGCCTTGCTGACCTTGGCCTTGCTGACCCTGACCCTGCTGACCCTGACCCTGCTGACCCTGACCCTGCTGACCCTGACCCTGCTGCCCGTCGCCCTGCTGGCCCTGGCCCTGCTGGCCCTGACCCTGCTGCGGATCGCCCTGGCCCGACTGGCCGCGCGCGCGCTGCTGGAACTTGCGGAGACGGACCATCTGTTGCTGGCCGCCCTGGCCCTGCTGGCGAAGCATCTCCCGGAGCTCTTGCAGCTTCTGGCGCAGCTGCTCCTTCTCCTCTTGGGACATCTGCTCTTTGCTCATTCGGTTGATGTCCTCGGCGCTCTGCTCGAGATCCTTCGCACCCTGGCCGAGATCGCGCATGAGGTCCTCGGCCGCCTTCTGGAGGTCGCGATCGAGCCTGTCGAGCTGACGCTGGACCTGCTCCTGCTGCTGCGTCTCGCGGTCGAGGCGCTCGAGCTCGCGCTCGCGTTTCTGCAGGAGTGACTTTTCTTGCTCGTTCTGGGGGCCGCCGTCGGGCTGCTTCTGGCGTTGATTGAGGAGGGACTGCTTCAGCTCTTCGCGCTTCTTGGCGAGGGCCTCCTGGCGCTTGGCCTGGTCCTCGCTCGCCTTCTT
Organism: Myxococcales bacterium; assembly: GCA_025359105.1. Classification (GTDB taxonomy): domain Bacteria; phylum Myxococcota_A; class Polyangia; order Polyangiales; family Polyangiaceae; genus JANYHK01. The sequence goes on from JANYHK010000074.1 coordinate 217,796, forward strand.
CAGCGCGTCGCGCATCTTCTCGAGCTGGGCCTTGTCGACCTTGTCGCCCTGTTCGCGGAGCTTCTTGGCGAGATCCTTCAGCTGCTTCTCGGCGTCGACCAGGTTCTTGTTCTCGAGCGCCTCGCCCGCGGGCTTGGTGAGCTCGGCCTTCTTCATCTCCTCGCCGATCTTCTGCATCGCCTCTTCGAGCGCCTTGGCGTCGGCCTCGCGCCCCTCGAGGAGGCGGTCTTCGAGCGACTGCATCTTGCGGAAGGCTTCGGTGCGATCGAGGCGCTTGGCGGCGAGGTCCTCGATGAGCTGGTTGAACTCCTGCGTCGCGGCCTTCGCCTCGTCGCTCTGCTGCTTCTGCTCCATCTCGCGGAGGAACTCGCGCATCGCGTCGAGATCGTCGGCGGTGACGTCGACGGCGTCGATCGTCTTCTGCGTCGTGAGCACCACGTGCTCGCGCACCTCGAACACGCAGACGAGCGCCACGGCGACCGCGAGCGCGCCGGCGGCGCCGAGATCCCTGGGCGCGCGGATGGGGACGGCCTTCTTCGGATCGACGGTGGCGGCGACGGTGAGCGCGTCGTCGATCGCGGCCTCCATGAACGGCGTGCGCTCGGCCTCCGGGAGCTCGCCGAAGGAGAGCGCGCTCGAGAGGCGATCGGACAGCGCGTGGAAGCGATCGAGCGCGACGGCGCCGGCGCGACGCGGGAGCGCGCGGAGGTAGGCGATGAGTGTCACCGCGACGACGAGCGCGGCAGAGAGACCGACGCCTGCCCGCGCCACGCCCTCGGGGACGAGGTGCACCTTGCGCAGGCCGATCGAGACGCCGGCGAGGACCAGCCCGGCGATGAGCGCCTTGGCGCCGGCCGCGAGCGCGCGTCCAAGACGGAGGCGCCGTTCGGCCCGATGCGCCGCACGCTCGATCGCCTCGAGGTCCCGGGCGATGGCTTTTCCGTCGGTCGTCATGCGTGGGTGGGCTCTTCTGGGTCGCTACCGCTCTAAGCTGTGACGTTCGACACGCGACAAAGTTCCTTGCTTGAAAAATAGTCTGGCAAGCCGGGTCCTACGTCCTCATTAACTCTAGCAAATCGTACGCGGCAGCCCGCACCCGATATTCCTCCTGGCCGCCAAGGGGTGGTACGATTTGCGCTTCACCGTGCCGCCCGGAGCTCCCCTCCCCGACCCGCCGCGGATCCTTCTCCGCGTTCACCGCGACAAAACAGCGGGTGCGAGCGCGAGCGGAGGGTTCTTGAACCTCAAGCGTGTCGAGATGGTCGCCCGCTTCCCGACCGGGGAAGAGAGCCCGCCTTTCGCGTACGACATGTGCGATCGGGCGTCGTTCGACGCGGTGGTCGTGCTTGCCCACTTCGTGCGCGACGGCGTCCGGCAGGTGTTCTTGCGCTCGTGCGTTCGGCCGCCGCTCACGTTCCGCGACCTCACCGCGCCCGACGACGCCGAGGGCGCGCTCTGGGAGACGGTGGCGGGGCTCATCGATCCGGGTGAGAGCCCGAGCGCAGCCGCGGCGCGTGAGCTCGAGGAAGAGCTCGGCTTCACCGTCGGCGGCGAGGCGCTCGCGCCGCTCGGGCCGTACGCGTACCCGGCGCCCGGGATCATCGGGGAGCGTCACGTGTACTTCCACGTGGAGGTCGATCCGGCCGCGCGGCGCACGCCTTCGGAGGACGGCTCGGCGCTCGAGCGCGGCGCGCACATCGTCGCCCTCCCTCTCGAGGACGCGCTGGGCCACGCGCGGGCAGGGCGGCTCCGCGACGCCAAAACAGAGCTCGCGCTCCGCCGCCTCGAAGAGATCCTCCCGTGACGGCGCCGCGCATCCTCGTCCTCGCCAAGCGCACGAGCTTCCGCAAGCTGGTCGAGGAGGACGGAGATCCGCGCATCAAGAGCCTGCTCTCCAAGGGCGACATCACCGTCCGCCGGATGCGCCGCTCGCACGACGATCACGAGTCGACCGTGCGCGAGCTGCGCGCGGCGCTCGCCGAGGTGGGTGCGGAGGCGGTGTTTCAGGAGGGTCCTCGTTCGCAGATCGTCGGGCAGTTCGACCTGATCGTGACGGTGGGCGGCGACGGGACCTTGCTCTCGGCCTCCCATCAGTGCGGCGCCACCCTCCCCCTCCTCGGCGTGAACAGCGCGCCCGAGCATTCGGTCGGGTTCTTCTGTGCGGCGAAGAAGGGCTCGATCCTCTCCACCCTACGCGCCGCGCTCGACGGCTCGCTCCGGCGCACGGTGCTCTCGCGCATGCGCGTGCGGCTGAACGAGCGCGTCATCCACGCCCGGGTCCTGAACGAGGCGCTCTTTTGCCACGCGTCTCCGGCGGCGACGTCGAAGTACATCCTCCGCGTATGGGACGCGGACGGGAAGATGCTGGAGGAAGAGGAGCATCGCTCGAGCGGCCTGTGGATCGGCCCGGCGGCGGGCTCGACGGCGGCGCAGAGGAGCGCGGGCGGGCGCATCCTGCCGCTGTCGTCGCGGCGCGTCCAGTACGTCGTCCGCGAGCCCTACACGCCGTATGGGGTGCCGCTGAAGCTCGTCGTGGGCCTCGCGCCGGACGGCGGTCGCATCGAGCTCCGCAACCGGATGCGCGAGGCGAAGATCTTTCTCGACGGGCATCACAACGTGGTCGACACCTCGATCGGCGACATCATCACGATGGATCGCTCCGACGAGTCGCTGACCGTCCTCGGCCTGTCGCGCAGCCCACGCAAGGGTGCCTGAATCGCGCTATGCTTCCCCAGTGAAGCGCGTGGCTGTGGCCGTGATCGCGCTCGGAGGCGCCGCCGCCTCCTGGAGCGCTTGCGCCATTTACGACGCGAGCCTCCTCGTCCCCGCCGCGGCGAGCGACGCGAGTGTCGACGACAGCGGGGGTGACGTCGCCGAAGACACGACGCCGCCCGCCGACGCCCCGGCCGAGGACGGCTGCGCGCCCGGCTTCGCGCGCTGCGGAAGCGGCGCGTGCAGCGTGCAGCTCGAGGTCGATCCCAAGAACTGCGGCGCGTGCGGGCACGACTGCCAGGGGGCCAACTGCCTCAAGGCCGTCTGCCAGCCTGCGCTCGTCGCGTCGGGGCAGAGCGGTCCGGTGTACGTCGCGGTCTCCGGCGGCGTCGTCTACTGGACGACCAGCGCGGGCACGGTCGTGCGCGCGAACGTCGACGGGACGGGGCTCGCGTCGATCGCCACGGGCCTCGGGACCCCCTTCATCATCAAGGTGGCGAGCGGCCGCGTCTACGTGACGAGCTACGACACCGGCGGCGCCGTCACCGCGATGGACCTCGACGGCGGAAACGCGACGAGCCTCGCCGGGCCGCAACCCTCGCCGCGTGGGCTCGCCGTGACGAGCTCGCGCGTCTTCTTCGGCACCACCGATCCCGACGCCGGCTCGATCCAGAGCGTCACCGTCGGCGGGACGGATCTCACGCCCCTCGCCGCCCCGATCAACGGGGCGCGTGACCTCGTCACCGACGGAACGAACGTGTACTGGGCCGCGATCAACGACAGCCGGATCGACAAGGTGCCCGTCGGCGGCGGCGCGACGACGCGCGTGGCCAGCGCCCCGTCGCCGCTCGGCCTCGCGGTCTTCGGCAGCATCCTCTTCTACACGAACTACGCGCTCCCCGACGCCGGCGGGGCCGTCTGGCGCGTGAACACGGACGGCACCGGGCAGATCGTTCTCGCGCCCGGCGAGAACCAATCGCGCAACATCGCGGTGGACGGAAACTTCGCGTACTGGACGAACGAGGGGGACGGCACCCTGAAACGCGTCCCCATCGGCGGCGGAACGGTCACGACTCTGGCGACGGGCCAGATCCAGCCGTGGGGCATCGCGCTCGACGACAAGTTCGTCTACTGGGCCGCCAAAGGGGCCGGCCTCGTCCTCCGCGTGGCCAAATGATGACACGAAAATTTCTCGCCTTTGGAGCCTCGAGGATCTAAAGCCGAAGCCCCATGCGCGGCTTCGAGATCATCGGCACCGGCCACTACGTCCCCGGCGCGCCGGTGACCAACGAGGCCCTGTCGCGCGTGATGAACACGTCCGACGAGTGGATCTACAAGCGGTCCGGCATCCGTCAGCGCCACTACGCGCCCGAGGGCGTCGGCGCGAGCGATCTCGGCACCGCGGCCGCCAAGCGCGCGATCGAGGCGGCGGGGATCGAGCCCAAGGACATCGACTACATCGTCTTCGCGACGATGACGCCCGACTACATCTTCCCGGGCTCGGCGGCGCTGGTCGGCGCGAACCTCGGGCTCGCGGGCGTTCCGGGGCTCGACATCCGGCAGCAGTGCGCGGCGATGATCTTCGGGCTGCAGATCATCGACGGCCTCATCCAGGCCGGCCACGCCAAGACGATCCTCTTCGTCGGCGCCGAGGCGCACGCCGGCTTCATGCCGTGGCACGACTGGGACGTCGTCGAGGGGCGCTCCGATCGCAAGGTCTCCGACGAGGAGAAGGCGAAGGCGGACGAGCACCGGGCGCTGGCCGTGCTCTTCGGCGACGGCGCCGGCGCCCTCGTGTTCCGCGTGACCGACAGAGACGCGGGCCTGCGCGGCATAAAAGTCCACACCGACGGCCGCGCGGCCAAGCTCCTCTACGTGCCGGGGGGCGGCTTCCGGACGCGGCCGTACTGGAAGGCCGACCATTTCGACGAGCAGAAGTACGTGCCCCTGATGGAGGGCCGTGATCTCTTCAAGTTCGCGGTCACGAAGCTCCCGGAGACGGCGCGCGCGCTGTGCAAGGAGACGAACACCGCCATCGGCGATATCGACTGGTTCCTCGCCCACCAGGCCAACCAGCGCATCAACGAGTACATCCGCGAGCACCTCGGCGTATCGAAGGAGCGGATGCCGATGAACATCGAGCGCTTCGGCAACACGTCGGCGGGCACCTTGCCGATCCTGATCGACGAGTGCACGCGCAAGGGCATGCTCAAAAAAGGCGAGCTCAACATGATGCTCGCCCTCGGCGCGGGCATTCACTGGGGCTGCGCGCTCGTCCGCTGGTAGTCGAACGGCGTTCGCGCGCGGCGTCGCTTCAGCGTCCACGCGCCGGCGACGATCGCAGCGGCGAGGATCAGCGCCACGACGACGACGAGGACGCCCGTCGCTCCGTCGCGTGAGCGTGCCTCTGCGGGTGCACCGCCTGGCGGCACGGTCGAGAGGGACGCGGGTGCCCGCGGACGCAAGGAGGTCGCGCGAGGGCGAAACGGCGCGAGGGCGGCGGCGAGATCGCCGGCGGTGGCGAAGCGCGCGTCGCGTTCGCGCGAGAGGCAGCGCGCCAGGACCTGCTCGAGCTCCTGCGGCACGTCGGGGCGCGCGTCGCGGACCGACGCGGGCTCGGTGAGCATGACCGCGCCGAGCAGACCGCCGAGCGAGTCGGCGACCCACGGCGGCCGGCCGACGAGGAGCTCGTAGAGGACCGCGCCGAGCGACCAGATGTCGGCGCGCGCGTCGACGTGCTTCGAGCTCTGGAGCTGCTCGGGCGACGCGTAAGACGGACAGCCGAGAACCGTTCCGGTACGCGTCATCGACGAGACGGGACCGCCGAGGGGACCCGCGGTCGCGACGCCGAAGTCGAGCACCTTCACGACAGGGCCAGTGGGCGTGCGCGCGATGAAGAGGTTCGCCGGCGATACGTCGCGGTGCACGATGCCCATCGCGTGCGCCTCGCCGAGCGCGTGGCACGCTTGAAGGACGACGTCGACGGCCTCGCCCACCGGGAGGCGCCCGCGGCGCGCGAGCATCGCGGCGAGGTCCTCCCCGTCGAGCAGCTCCATCACCAGGTACGGGCTACCCCCGTCGAGCCTGCCGACGTCGCGGACGCGGGCGACGTGCGGGCTCGTCAGGCGGGTCGCCGTGGCCGCCTCGCGCTGGAACCGCGCGACGAGGTCCGGGTTTCCGAGGGCCTCCGTGCGCATGAGCTTGAGGGCGACGAGCTCCCGGCGGCCCAGATCGGTGGCCGCGACGAGGAGCCCCATCCCCCCTTCGCCGAGGATGCGCTCTACGCGGTATTTTCCAGCGATCAGCTGGCCGACGGCCACCATTGCGCCGGGCAAGGTAGCGCAGGCGCCCCCGGTCCGTCCCGAAGCAGAGCCCGCGGCCCGTCCGGCCCGCCATCTCCCCTCTCCACCCCCATCCCACCCCTAGCGTGCTACAGTCCGCTTGCGATGCGCTTTCCGCGAACGGCGGCCCTCGCCGCGTCCTTGTTCCTTGCCCTCCCCCTCGGCGCGACGGTCACGACCGACGCGCAGGCCTCGGTATCCATAGCGGTCGTGTTCGACGCGCTGGTGCGCGAGAGCAGCGCGGTGGCGATCGTCACCCCGCTCGAACAGCGGAGCGTCTGGGAGGACGGGCGGATCTACACCTACTCCCGCGTGCGCGCCGACCAGGCCGTCGCCGGTGATCTCGCGGCCGGCGGCGAAGCGTGGATCCGCACGCTCGGCGGCGTCGTCGGTCACATCGGGCAGCTCGTCGACGGCGAGCCGGTGCTGACGAACGGCAGACCGTCGCTCCTCTTCATGCGACCCGGCAGCGCGGGCACGCTGGAAGTCACCGCGCGGGCGCAAGGCCAGTTTGCGGTGACGCTCGACGACACCAAGGCGCAGCGCCTCATGCGCAGCAGCTCCGTCGGCGTGCTGCTTCCCCCGCCGAAGTCGGTGCAGACGCAATCGGCGCAATCCGCCGTCCCGCTGGCCCCGACCAGCACGCTCTTGGCGCACGAGGTCCTGCACAACAAGAAGCTCGACGACGGCGTGCGCGACATCGCTCTGGCGTGGAAGCGCCTGCATGCGTCGAAGTGACGTAGCGTTCGCCGCCGCGCTCGCCACGTGCCTGCTTCTGCCGGCGGGCGCCTCCGCCTTCTGCAGGACGACGACGATCAGCGTCCCGGCCGACTTCCAGCCTCGCCTCGGGGGATGCTGGGACCAGGGCCGCCCCTTGTTCTGGCGTAACGCGTGCGTTGGATACAGCATCCAGCGCGACGCGAGCCACCAGGTGTCCTACGACGACGCGTCGCAAGCCATCACGCGCGCGTTCACGCGCTGGACGAGCGCGACCTGCCCGACGGACGGCACCGCCACGTCGCGCGCGAGCATCGACGTGCGTGATCTGGGGCCAGTCGACTGCTCCATCGTGCAGTACAACCAGGATTTCCCCAACCAGCACGTCATCGTGTTCCGCGACGACAACTGGCCGCACAACGACGTGAACAACACGCTCGCGCTGACGACAGTCACCTTCAACCCGGACACGGGCGAGATTTACGACGCGGACATGGAGGTCAACACCTTCCAGCAGCGCGTCGCGCTGAACGATCCGGTGCCCTCCGACGGCTACGACTTCGCGAGCATCGTGACCCACGAGACCGGGCATTTCCTCGGCCTCGCCCACTCCGGCGACTCGCACGCCACGATGTTCGCGCACTACCAGCCTGGCGCGACGGCGATGCGCAACCTGACGAGCGACGACGTCGGCGGGATTTGCGCCATCTACCAGCCCAACGGATCGCGCACGCTCTCCGGCGGCGCCACCGTGGCGGAGGACGCGTGCGATCCCACGCCGCGGCACGGCTTCACGACGCAGTGTGCGCCCCAGGTGAAGAAGGGTTGCACCGGCAACGCGATCGCCCCTCTCGGTCCCGTCGGCACGCGCGAGCGCGACGCGGGCGCCTTTGCCGCCACTGCCCTGCTGGCCATCCTCCTCGTCGTCCGGCGTACGCGCCCGGGCCCCGCCTCGAGCCGAATGCGAACGTGATCCTCGCCACGAAAGGGGAAGACGTGGCAGAAGCGGCGGGACGCCTGGCCGGTGTCGGGCGCGTCGCGTTCGATCTCGAGTCGAACGGCCTCTTCGCTTACAAGGCGACGATCTGCGTCATCCAGCTCGCCGCCGCCGGAGAGGTCACGATCATCGACGGCCTCACCGCGAAGCTCGACGCGCTGGCGGCGCTCCTCGGCGAGCATGGTCCCATCAAGGTGGTGCACGACGTCGCGTTCGACGCGCGCATGCTCGCCGAGGTCGGCATCCCCCTCGGCAACTGCCACGACACGTCGCTCGCCGCGCGCATGCTCGGCAAGAGCGCCACTGGCCTCGGGACGCTGCTCGAGAGCGAGCTCGGCGTGAAGGTCGACAAGTCGATGCAGCATCACGACTGGAGACGGCGGCCCTTCGAGGCCGACGCGCTGACCTACCTCGCGGCCGACGTCGCGCACCTCGAGGCGCTCGACGACGTCCTGTGGGCCGCCGCCACGGTGGCGCAGATCACGAGCGAGATCGAGGAGGAGACGCGCTACCGGCTCGGCACGGCGATCGCGTCCGCCACGACCAAGGATCCGCGGCCGCCGTACGTCCGCATCAAGGGCGTCGACCGCGTGCCCCCGGCGGAGTTGCCGGTGCTGCGGCGCGTGGCCGCCGTGCGCGAGCGTGAGTCCGCGCGCCTCGACGTCGCGCCGTACAAGGTGATCGGCAACGACGTGCTCCTCGCGATCGCCAAGGCGAAGCCCCGCACGCTCGACGAGCTCCGGCGCGTCCGCGGCGCGACGCAGGGGCCGCGCGCCGCGCAGATGACGCAGGAGATGCTGCGCGCCGTGAGGGAGGGGCTGGAGGACGGCCCCATTCCCGACGAAGAGCGCGCGATGCTCGAGCGGCCGCGGCTCGCGCCGTCGGTGGCGAAAGCGCAGCGCGGGCGAGAGACGCGCGTGATGTCGTGGCGTCGCGACGCGGCGAAGGCCCGCGGCGTCGACGAGCAGGTGGTCCTCCCGGGACATTGCGTGAAGGATGCGGCGGAGGTGTTCCCGCGTAGCGCGGCGGAGCTGGCGGCCATCCCGGGCGTCGGCGCATTTCGCGTGGAGCGCTACGGGGAGGAGATCCTGCGCGCGCTGGAAGGGCCGGCGCCGTGAGCGCCGATCTCCTCGTCGTCGCCGGCGAGGCGTCGGGGGACCGCGCCGCCGCCTGCGTCGTCCGCGCGCTCGGCGGCGCGCGCGTCTTCGGGCTGGGCGGCGCGGCGCTCGCCGGTGCCGGCGCTCACCTCGTCGCGGATCTGCGGGAGAGCACGGCGCTCGGCATAGGCGAGGTCGCGGCACGCGCGCTGTCGATCGGGGGCGCCCTCGCGCGGGTGATCGCGGAGGCGCGACGCCGCAAGCCGCGCGCGGCGCTCCTCGTCAACTACACCGAGTTCAACTCGCGCATCGCCCACGTGCTCCACGACGCCGGCGTGCGCGTCCTCTGGTACATCGCGCCGCAGATCTGGGCGTGGCGAGCCTCCCGCGCGCGGTCGCTGCGACGGAACATCGACCGCATGGCGGTCATCCTCCCGTTCGAAGAGGATCTGTGGCGCAAGGAGGGTATCGACGCGCACTACGTCGGGCACCCCGCGATGGAGGATCCAGGGCTCGGCCGCGTCGCCGCGCGCGAGGCGCTTGGGCTCACCCCGTACGCGTGGGCGGTCGCGATCCTTCCAGGGAGCCGCCCCCACGAGGTCAAGAAGCTCCTGCGCCCGATGCTCGAGGCGTACGATCTGGTTCGACGCGAGCGCGCGAGCGTGGACGCGCGCGTTCTGCTCGCGCCGAGCCTCGACGACGAGACGCGCGCCTGGGCCTGCTCCGAGGCGCGCGCGCGCCGCGTGGACACGGCGGACGTGGACCCGGCGCGCGGCGCGCAGGCGGTCCTCCGCGCGTTCGACGCGTCCCTGTGCGCTTCGGGCACCGCCGCGTTGGAGGCGGCGCTCGCGCGCGCGATACCCATCGTCGCGTACAAGGTCGGACTCCTGACCGAGCTCGCGGCGCGGAGATTCTTGACGACCGAGCACGTCGCCTTGCCGAACGTGCTCCTCGGCCGACGCGCGTTTCCCGAGCTCGTCCAGCGCGATCTCACCGTAGCCCGGCTCGCCAGCACGCTCGGCGAGGTCCTCGAGACGCGCGAGGAGATGCTCCGCGCGTGCGCCGACGTCGAAAAGCTCCTCGGCTCGAAGAAGACCCCCTCCGCGGACGTGGCCCGGATGCTGCGCCCGTGGCTCGGCGAGGCATGACGCGGCACCCGCTCCGTGTTCTCGGCGCGCTCTCGCTCCTGCTCTTCGCGGTGCGCCTGTACGCAGCCACGCGGGTCGGCTTCGGCGACAGCGAGGCGTTGTACGCCTGCTACGCGATGCACCCGCAGCCCGCGTACCTCGATCACCCTGGCCTCGTGGGCGTGGTCGCCCGCATGCTCGGCGGTGGCGGCGCGCCTACGCCGCACGTGGCGCACCTGTTCACGGCGTGCGCCTCCACGCTCGTCCCGCTGCTCGGCGCGGTGGCGGCGCGCGCGGCGGGGGCGACTTGGGAGCGGGCGGGGATCGCCGGGATCGTGCTCGTCGCCGCGCCCGAGGTCACCGTCGGGCTCTTCGGCCTCACCCCCGATCTCCTCCTCGCGTTTGCATGGCTCGGCGCGCTCGCCCTCGCCGCCGATGGCCTGCGCGCGCCGGTCGGCTCGACGCGGGCCGCCGTTTCGCTCCTCGGTGCGGCACTCGTCGCCGGCATCGGCGCGACCGCGAAGGTGACCGCCATCCCCCTCGTCCTCGCGCTGGCCCTCACGCTGGCAAGCCGTCACGCGCGCGCGCACGCGCGGACGCTGTGGCCGTGGGCCGGCCTCGCGCTGGGGCTGCTCGTCCTCCTGCCGGTCGCCGCGTACGAAGCGCGGACCGGCTGGCCGATGCTCCGACATCGCCTCGTCGACACGCAAGAGGGCGCGGGCATCTCGCTGCGTAACTTCAGTGGGCTTCTCGGCGGTCAGCTGGCGTACGTCTCGCCGCTGCTGGCGTGGCTCGCGGTCAAGGTGGGCATCGCCACGTGGCGCGCGCGCGACGAGGACGCGGTGAGTCGGCTGCTCGGATGGTCGTTCGCGCTGCCGCTCGCCGTGCTCCTGCCGGTCGCGCTCTTTAGCCGCGTCGCCGAGCCGCACTGGCTGGCGCCGCCGCTCCTCGCCCTCCCCATCGCCTGGGCGCGCGGCCCCGCATCGCTCCCATCCGCGCCGCTCGCGCCGGTCGCTATCGGGCGCCGCTTCGGGTTCGCCGCGCTCGCCTCCGGGCTCGCGATGTCCGCCGCCGCGCACGCCTGGGTACTGATCCCGTCGCTCGTGCGCGTGCTCCCCGCGTCGTTCGATACGCGCCTCGATCTGGCGACCGAGCTGTACGGCTGGCCCGACGTCGTGCGCGAGGTCAAGGCGCTTCCCCTCCCCTCCGGCGCCGAGGACGTGGTCGTCGTCGGCCCGCACTGGGTCGAGTGCGCGCAGCTCCACGCGGCGCTCGGCCCCCGCGTCGTCGTAGGGTGCGCGACGCCGATCCCTGACGATTTCGACACGTGGAGCCCGCGCGCCGAGTGGCGCCGGAAGGAATCGATCGTCTTCGTCACCGATACGCGCTTCGACGCCGATCCCACCCGCCTCTTCCCGGACCGCACGCCGGTCGCCGGCAAGACCGTCACGATTCACCGCGGCGGCCGCGTCGCTCGTGTTTTCTCGATCATCGTGCTCGAAAAGAGCGGCATCGGTCTGAGATGAGGTCCATGCCGGGCGGCGCCCTCCTTGACCACGCGGCGAGAAGCCTGGCACCCTTGAGGGAGTCGATGGCTCGCGGGCTCGCCCTTCTCCCCTTCTTCCTCCTCGTGCCGCCGGTGTGCGCCGTCGTGGCGAGCTGTGGGTCTGGTCCCAACATCGAAGCGTTCATGGCGATCGATACGGGCGAGCGGAAGCGAACGACCTTCTTCACCGACACTCAGAACATCAACTGCATCGCCTCGATGAAGGGCTCCCGCGACGGGCTCACCGTGTTCGCGACGGTGCGCCAGACGCAGGCGAGCGACGGCAAGCCCGAGGCGATCACCTTCGAGATCGGGGAGCTGCCGGCGAACAAGGACACCAAGAACCTCGTCTTCGGCCTCGCGCACACCGGCAACCCGAACCTGGTGACGCCCGAGAACGTCGATCCGTGGCCGACCGGCGCGTTCGTGTGCGAGATCGCGATCGACGGCGTCGTGAAGGCGACCGCGCCGTTCATCATCCAGATGCCGAAGTGCCCGGTGTACCCCGCGGCTCCCGGCTACCGCTGCGGCGGCTTCTATCCCCCGAGCACCGTGTGCCCGGCGGCGGACCTCGCCCAGAAGTGCACGTGCAGCCCCGACACCGGGTTCTGGGTGTGCGGGTGAGGCGCCCGCTGGCCTTCGCGCTCGCGTCGATCGGCGTCTCGCTGCTCCTCTCGTACGGCTGCTCGTCCTCGAGCGACTACCAGGGGGGCGGCCGTCGCCTGTACCCGCCGGGCGGCGGCGACGGCACGGTCCTCGAGACCCCCGACACGTCGACGCCGGACGACACCAATCCCCCGCCGCCCGACACGTCCACGCGCGACACGAATCCCCCATTCGACTCCGGCCCCGACACCACGCGTCCCGACGGCTGAGCGCGGCGTCGCTTTCCCAGCTGGAGCTACGTATCGCCTGGTCCAGCTACGTCGCGGGCTGCATCGTGCGGAGACCCGCGTCGCGGAGGAGTGACAAGTCGTCCTCTTCGTCGGGGTTCGGCGTCGTGAGCAGCTTCTCGCCGTAGAAGATCGAGTTGGCGCCGGACATCAGGCAGAGCATCTGCGCCTCGCGCGTGAGCGAGGTGCGGCCCGCCGAGAGGCGCACGCGCGTCTTGGGCATCAGCACGCGCGCGACCGCGATCATGCGGACCAGATCGAGCGGATCGATGGGCGGCATGTCCCCCAGCGGCGTCCCTTCGACGGGGACGAGCGCGTTGATGGGCACGCTCTCCGGCTGCGGCTCGAGGTTGGCCAGCGTACGCAGCATCTCGCAGCGGTCGTCGATGCTCTCGCCCATGCCGATGATGCCGCCCGAGCAGATCGTGACGCCGGCCTTGCGGACGTTCTCCAGCGTGCGGAGCCGGTCGTCGAAGGTGCGCGTCTTGATGATCGAGCGGTAGTTCTCGCGGCTCGTGTCGAGGTTGTGGTTGTACGCGTCGAGCCCGGCCTCGCCGAGGCGCCTGGCCTGCGCCTCGGTCACCATGCCGGCGGTCACGCACGCCTCGATGCCGACCTCCTTCACGCCCTTGACGATCTGGAGCATGTTCTCGAACGCTGGGCCGTCCTTCACCTCGCGCCACGCCCACCCCATGCAGAAGCGCGTCGAGCCGAGCTCCTTCGCGCGGCGCGCGTGCGCGACGACGGCGCGCACGTCGAGGATCTTCTCCGGCTCCACGTTCGTCTCGTAGTGGCTCGACTGCGGGCAGTACGCGCAGTCCTCCTGGCAGCCGCCGGTCTTCACGCTGAGCAGCGTGCAGAGCTGCACCTCGTCGTCCACGTGGTTCTTCTTGTGCACGGCGCGCGCCTCGTCGATGAGGGCGAGCAGCGGGCGGTCGTAGAGGGCGCGGACTTCCTGGCGTGTGAACGGCATGTCGGGCGCGCACCCTAGCAAATCCCGGAGCTTGCGTCACTGCGACGCGCGGGCACCCACGCTACGGCGTGGCAGCGTCCGTCGTCGGGTTCGTCGGCGCCGCGGGCTTTGCACCGCAGCCGCAGCCGCTGTTTCCGTCGTTCCCCTTGGTCACCTGGAACCCCAGCGCCTCGCCCCACGACACGCCCGCCAACAGAAAGACGATCAGCGCCACCACGTACGACTTCTGAAGCTTCATTTCGAACTCCTTGCTCCTCATCGAGAAGCGGACAACGCACAACGCGCCCCTATGGCACCGGCCACGGAGTCTCGATTCCAGCGCCCCCGCGCACTCGCGTGCGTGAAGAGGTATTTCGACCACGCCCCACCGCGGATCACGCGCACGTCTGCGCCCGCGTTTGCCGTTGGGTGCGCAACCGGATTTCGGCATTCGCCGCAATCCTCGTAGTACGGAGACGTGTACGCGTCCTCTACCCACTCGGACACGTTGCCTCCCAACGCGTGCACCCGCTCGGGCGTCTCGTCCATCGACCCATCGTCGATCGACGCAGAGGACCAGGGCAAAGTTCCGTCGCACGGCAAACCTTCGTCTCGGCCGACCACCACGCTTCCGCATGTCGGCTCCTCGTTCCCCCACGGGAATCGACGCGCCGTGCGGCCGCGCGACGCGAACTCCCACTCCGCCTCCGTGGGAAGGCGCTTCCCCCGCGACGCGCAATAACTTCGGGCGCCGTCCCACGTGATCTGCACCGCCGGTTTCCTGGCGAACGTCGGGCGCACCACCACCGCGCGACCCTCGATCGACAGGCCGCTGAAGCTCGGATCGGTGTCCACCAGCAGCGTCCCCGACCCCCGCTCCACCACGTACCGCGGCGCGCCCGTCACGGTGTCTGGCTTCAGGTCCACCGCCGCCGCGGCGACCCACGCCGCCGCCTCCTCGTTCGTCGCCTCGTGCGCGTCCAGGTAGAACGGGTCTATCCGCACCACGTGGGCGGGCTGCTCGCGCTCCAGCGTGTCGCGGCGGCAGAAGGTCGTCAGCTTCTGGCACTCCTGGTCGATCTCCTCCGCCGTCCTGCCCATGGTGAAGTCGCCCCCGTCCAGGCGAACCATGCCGGATACCTTCGGCGGAGGCGGACGCTGCCGCACGCTGCGAATGGAAAGCAGCACCGCCGCCCCCGCCACCGCCGCCGCAGCGACCGCCAGCGCGGCGACGCGCGCCCGACGCCAGGGCTTGGTGCGCGGAGGCGGCGCGTGGGCGCGCGACTCGGTGGGCTCCGGGGAGAGGGTGGGCGCCGTCGCCGGCTCCAACGGGCCCACGCCTGCACGCGGGGGCGGAGAGGGCGTGCTCGGTGGGGCCTCGCCAAGCGGCATTTCCGCAAGCGCCGCGACCAAGGCGGCGCCGTCGGCGAAGCGCTCTGCAGGATCGGCGCGGAGGCAGCGCTCCAAGAATCGATGCATCGCCTCGGGCACCTCGGGGCCCACTGCGCATGCGCCGCCTCCCACATTCGGCGGCGGGCGCGTGCCCATCAGCATCTCGTACAGGGTCACGCCGAACGCGTACACGTCTGCCGCCGCCGTCACCGACTGCCCGCGCGCCTGCTCCGGCGCCATGTACGCGGGCGTCCCGAGCACCTGCGCCTCTTGCGTCACCGTGTCCAGTTGCCCGACCGCGCTCGGCGTGGCGTCGTCCGCTCCCCCGACCACCTTCGCCAGACCGAAGTCCAGGACCTTGACCTGCCCCTCCTCGCTCACCATCACGTTCTCGGGCTTCAGGTCACGGTGAACGATCCCGCTTTTGTGCGCGAGCGCCAACGCAGCCGCCAGCTGCGACCCGATCGCCAGCGCCTCTCCCACCGGCATCGGCGTCGACGCCAGCCGCTCACGGAGCGAGCGTCCGGGCGCCAACTCCAGCGCGATGTACACACGGCCGTCCGACTCCCCCACCTCGAACACCGTCGCGATGTTCGGGTGGCTCAACGCCGCCACCGCCCGCGCCTCGCGCAAGAGGCGCTTGCGACGGACCGCATCCGCCTCCAGCGCTCGCGGGAGCACCTTCAGCGCCACGGTGCGAGCCAACGTGTCGTCCCGCGCCCGGTAGACGATCCCCATCCCACCGCGCCCCAGCTCGTTCAGGACCCGAAAGTGCCCGATGCGCTCGGGGACCCCCGTCCACGGCGCCGATGGCGCGCGCGCGATCTCGCGGAGCATCGCGTCCGCCGAGTCGTCCGAGTCGCTCGGGTCTCCTCGTTCGGAGGTCACCGGGGCATCGTCTCTCATTTTCGTCCGGGCAGGTGCCGCGAATCGCAACCCGCGGTGACCGCGCGCCGGGAGTCGCGACGGGCCCCTGACGTGCCCCGTGTCCGCCCGACAACCCCACGAAGGCGTGTGCCACTCTCCGCCAAAACCTGGCTCTTCAGCGTCCGCCCGGTCGTGTGCCCCGTCCCGGAGCGGTCGTGCCCAGACCATTCAGCGAAGGGCAGTCGTGCTACCGCTGGCCTCCGTCCAGCGGCGATAGGCGCTCCTGATCGGTGACCGCGTGGCCGCGCCGCTCAGCGTGGCAGGTGCGCCGCGCCCGTGCGCGCGGGCGGCGCGTCCTCCGCGTCCTCGTCGTCCTCGCGATCGTGCAAGACGCGCTCGAGGGCGATGAGGAGCCTCGGCTCGGCGCAGTGCTCGGCGGCGACGCGAAGTCGGGCGCGCTCGCCGTCGTCCATGGACGCTGCGATGGCCTCGGCCGCGAGCACGCGGGCCGGGGCCTCCGCGGCCGGTCCCTCGACGACCTCCCAGAGCTGCTCGCGGCTGACGGCTGGCGCGCGGTAGTCCGTCGCCCCGTGCGCTGCCGCGACGAATCGCGCGCTTCCCGCCGCCGCCGCGCGGGCTGCGTGCGCAGCGTGGACGTGCGGCGCGTCCGTGCGCGTGCGTGCGGCTGCCGCCATCGAGGCCTGGAAGCGCGCCACGAGCGCGTCGCTTCGGGCAGAGTCCGCGCCGTGAAGCTGGAGCCTCAGGACGACGCGCTCGCCACGCGTGAGGACGATGTCGACACCCTCGGCGCGCACGCCGTCGAGGCCCGCCCAGGCGTGGAACGTCGCGGGCCCCGAGCCCATGACGTACACGCCGTCGAGGCCGACCTTGATGCGCGACGCGCGCCGCACCGCCGCCACCGTCGCGAAGGTCGTCGCGAGGTAGGCG
Source organism: Myxococcales bacterium (assembly GCA_025359105.1). Classification (GTDB taxonomy): domain Bacteria; phylum Myxococcota_A; class Polyangia; order Polyangiales; family Polyangiaceae; genus JANYHK01. The sequence goes on from JANYHK010000074.1 coordinate 234,385, forward strand.
ACGACCGCGATGGCGTGGAGAGACTCGGGCAATGGTGTCAGGAAGATCGTCGCGAGCAGCGCGAAAGGCAGAGCCGCGACGAAGCCGACGGCGGCGCGCGTCGTGCGCGTGACGGCGATCGCGGAAAAGACGGTCTCCTGCGGGTCGGCGTCCAGGGCAGGCGCCTCCTGCTCGGGCGCGACGTCGGCGGCGCGCTTCAAGGCGAAGCGCGAGACCGCGGTCATCCCGAGCGCGCCGACCAGGACGAGCGCGAAGTTCCCCCACATCATCAGGTCGTCGTACGGGACCGAGGACGGCTGCATGGTGTGGATTGCCTCAAGCGTCGGAACGCCGGCGAGGTACGTCCAGATCGCGCCGGGCACCCACGCGAGGGCACGGGCCAGGCGCGGGCGGCGCTTCGCGACCGCGGCCCACGCCCCCTTGCGTACGCCGAGGGCGCGCGCGAGGAGAACGCCTATGGCGACGAACGACGCGGCGACTACGGCGAACGAGTACCCGACGATCAGCGCCTCGAGCTGCCAGTACCAGAAGAGGAACCGGCTCGAGCCGAGGGGCGGATAGAACCGCGGGAAATGCATCAAAAATGCGAGCGCGTACGCCGCGACGAAGCCGCCGGCGACCTTGACCAGGCCCTTCTCCGACGACTCCGTGCGGCGCCGTTGCTCTCGAGCCAGCCGATCGCTGACCCCTTCCATCACTTCACCGCGCCCTTGGCTTCGTCCGGCGTCGGCTTTCGCGGACACCTCCCGCGCGCGCCCGAGTCGCCCGCGCTCTCCGGAAGTTCGCCGAAGCGATAGTCCCGAACGACGAGCGGCGACCACTGCGCGATGTCGACCTCGAGCTCGATGCGCCCGTGCTCGCAGTCTGCGGTCCAGTGGCCATTGGTGAAGCCGTTCCCGATCTCGAGGTCGTCGCGTGCCCGGCACACGCCGTGGGTCCGCACCATCTTCGCCCAGTCGGCGCGCGACGGCGTGTTCGAGATGGCGTCGACGACGAGCGGCGCGAAGAGGCGATCGGCCTCGGCGGAGTCCCATCGGGCGAGCAGGTGATCGAGCCGCTGCTTCGCCGTCACGAGCGCTGGCGCCGGCCGCGCCGCCCGCGTCTGCCGCCCGCCCTCGTGACCGAGAATGCGGAGCGCCTCCTCCGCCGTCTCGAACGCTTGGCCGTTGCCGGAGTTCCAGAGCGCCACGACGCCGATCTGCGACATCGGCAACATCGCCATGTAGCCGGCGTAGCCATCCTCTTGGCCGCCGCCCTTGAACACGACCCGGTCGAAGTCGCACGTGCTGAAGATCTCCCACCCCAGCCCAATGGACTCCACGCGGAGCTCGACGAGCCACGGCGATTCCGGCCCCGCCGTGCGAATCCTGCCGGGCCCCGAGAAGTGCGGGATGTGCATCTCGCGCAGCGAGGCGCGCCTTACGGGGCCCGTGTCGGGACGATCGCGGTCCACCCACGCGGACAGCTGCATGGCGACGAACCGCGCGAGATCGCGCACGCTCGAGTACGCGCCGCCGGCGGGCACGGTCGCGCCGATGCGCCAGTTCTTCGGGCTCGTCCGCACGCCGCCCTCGTCGCGGTATCCCTTCGCGACATGCGCGCGCGGCACGTCTTCTTCGTTCCACACCGACGCGGTCATGCCGAGGGGACGGAAGATGCGCTCGGTCACGTACCGTCGAAACGGAAGCCCCGACGCTTGCTCGACGACGAACCCGGCCGAGATCATGCCGACGTTCGAGTAGTTGTTCCCGCTGCCGGTCGTGAGCACGAGCGCGGTGCCCGGGATCGTGCGACGCACCTCGGGCTCGGTGATCTCGTGCCCGTCGTCGGTGAAGCTGTACGGCCCCCACTCGGGGAGCCCCGACGAGTGTGTCAGCAGGTTCCACACCGTCATGCGCGCGGCGTCGCGCCTCAGGTAGACGACGTCGGCGAGCTCGGGGACGTAGCGCTCGGCCGGATCGTCGAGGGCGAGCTTTCCCTCGTCGCGCAGCTGCATCACCGCCGTCGCGGTGAGCGTCTTGCCCATCGAGCCGATTCGGAACACGGTGTCGGCGTCTACCGCAGCCCGGGCCTCCACGTCGCGAAAGCCGTAGCCCTTCGACCAAGCGAGCCGGCCGTCGACGACGACGCCGACCGCCAGGCCGGGGAGGTTCGCGCTCGCGAGCTCAGCTCGAGGCGCAAGACGTCACCAGAAGCAGGCCTACGGCGCCCAGGCGATGGGGCCGCATCAGGACCTCGCTCCCGAACCCGCGGCGTCGGGCTGCGGCGTCGACGTCCACAGTTCGTCGATGGCCGAGGTCCAGAGCTCGCCCGCGTCGTCGATGCGCCCGCGAAGGCTCAGCGTGACGTGCGAAGTGCGGCCGTCGCCCTCGCGCCGGCGACCTTTCGCCATCGCCGTGAAGCCGCGATCGCCGGCCTCGATACGGTACTGGAAGGAGACCGGCCAGCTCATCGTGAACCCGATGCTTCGCCAGCCGGGATCGGTGCGGAACACGTCGACGGCCAGAACCGACTCGCCCGGCTCGGGAATCGCTACGGGCGTCGGCGCCGTGCTCAGGCAGAGCGCGGGAGCCCCGCTGCGGACGCTCTCGGCGTACGCGGTCGCGACGTCGCGCCCGATTTGTCGCAACGCGTACCGCGCCTCGGTCGCCCAGTTGTTCTGCTCCATCGCCTGGACGTAGGGCGCGCTGCGACTCCTCTCCACGAGCTCGGCGGGCGCGCCGCTCGGCGGCGGCTCGATCGGCGCCCACCCGCAAGAGTCGCCGTCGCACGTCAGGAGGCCCGCCGCGGCGCACGCCCAGAGCTCGCGCAGCGGCACGCCCGGCGCGGCATCGCCACGAGGACCCGCGTACGCCGCGGTCGCGGCGATCGCGGAGGTGGACGTCTTCGTTGCTTGAGCGATGGACGGCGGCTTGCCCGCGTCGAGCCGCGTCGCGGCTGCGCGTCGGTTGATGCCGAGCTCGGCCGCGACCTTGCGGATATTCGCCTTGCGCTTGTTCGTCATCGGACGTCTCCAGGGATCTGGCGCGTCCCACACCCGCGACCGAGAGCCCGAGAATCCGATATCCGTTCTGCGAGACGACGCCCCGCTCGGCTTCGCGTGGGGCCCCTGTGTGGGTGAGGCCGGAACGAAGCGTCCACCGAAACGGTCGGCGGATGTCCATTCAGCCTAGGGGCTCGCCGCGCCCTGTCAAGCCGGAGGCCACCCGCGGTGTGCGCCCGGCTTCCCCGAATCGCGCGGCAGCCCCACCGAGGATCGCGCGACTACCGCCAAAGGCTTGGTGGGCTCGCCTCTCCTTCGCCGCGTGGAGCGTTAGCGCCGGCGGGCCCGCGAACGCTAGGCGCGCATGGCATCCGCCGGCGCCCCGCGCCCCCCAGACGCGGCGAAGGAGAGGCGAGCCCACCAAGCCGCGCGCCCCCCGCGCAACAACCTAGCTCTTCAGCGTCCGCCCAATCGTATTGCGCCCCACATGCAGCCGGCGCGCAGCCTCCGCCTTGTTGCCACCGCACGCGTTCACCGTCGCCTCCACGTACCGCCGCGACGCCTCCTCGAGCGGCAACCCGAGCGGCAACGCCACGTCGCCGTCCTCGCCGCCAGCTGCGGCACCGCGCGCGTCGGCGCCGCGATCGATCGGCAGATGCGACGCGCGGATGAACCCGTCGGGCGCGACGACGATCGCGCTCTCGACCCAGTGCTCGAGCTCGCGCACGTTCCCGGGCCACCGGTGCGACCGCATGCGGGCCAGCGCCTCGGCCTCGAACGTGGGCTCCGGTCGGTCGTAGCGCTTGGCGTACATGTCCGCGAAGTGCCGCGCCAGCTGCTCGACCTCGTCGGGTCCGCGGGCGCGCAGCGGCGGCAGCTCGATCTCGACGACGCGGACGCGGTAGTAGAGATCTTCGCGAAACGTCCCCTCGCGGACGGCCTTCTCGAGGTCCTGGTGCGTCGCGCACACGACGCGTACGTTCGCGCGGAGCGGCGTGCGGCCGCCTACGCGCTCGAACACGCGCTCCTGCAGGAAGCGAAGGAGCTTGCCCTGGATGTCGGGCGGCAGATCGCCGATCTCGTCGAGGAACAGCGTTCCGCCCTCGGCGAGCTCCACCTTGCCGGGCACGCGCCGATCGGCGCCGGTGAACGCGCCGCGCTCGTGCCCGAAGAGCTCGCTCTCCACGAGCTGCGCCGGGAGCGTCGTGCAGTCCACGGTCACGAACGGCCCCGCCTGCCGCGCGCTGTTCACGTGGATGGCGCGCGCGAACAGACCCTTGCCGGTGCCCGTCTCTCCCCGGAGGAGCACCTGCGCGTCGGTCTGGGCCGCCAGCCCGACGCGCTCGTAGACGGCGGCGAGCTTGCTGCTGCGCCCGATGATGCGGTTGATGGGCCCGCGCAGCGTGACGCCGGGCACCTCCGCGTGCGCGGCGCGGAGCGTGGTCATGGCAAGCGCGCGCGCGAGCTGCGTGCCGAGGGCGACCAGGTACTTCTCGTCGTCGTCGTCGAACGAGCCGCCGACGCGGTTCAGGAGCTGCACGACGCCGCGCACCGGCGAGCGGCCGTCCTCGCGGATCGGCGCGACCAGCATCGAACGCGTCGTGTACCCCGTCACCAGATCCACGCTGCGATCGAAGCGCGCGTCCTTCTGCGCCTCGTCGACGCGGACGACCTCGCCGGTGCGCGCGACGTGACCCGCCACGCCGCGATCGATCGGCTGGCGAAGCGCCGGCAGCTCGGGGAGCAGCGCCACGCGCGCGACGAGGTCCCCCTCCTCGGCGTCGACGAGCCAGATCGTCGCGCGCTCACACCGGAGCGCCGACGCTAGCCGCTCGCACGCCGAGGACAGGAGCGCGTCGAAATCGACCTCGCGCGTGAGCAGGCTGGCGAGGTCGACGAGGAGCGAGAGGCGGGACGACATCGTCATCCCGAGCGTAAAGGGTTCGCAGCCCAGCGTCACGCCGCCACGAGGTCCGGCTTCGAGCAGCCCGTCAGATCGATGGTCATGCCCTCCCGCGCGGCCACCGAGGACGCGAACAGCTCCTGGGCGCGTACCTCGAGCTCCGCCACCTTCGCGTCCGTCCGCGACGGATCGTGGTGAAAGAGGACGTATTTGCCCACCCCCGCGGCGTGCGCCAGCTCGCAGCCGCGCACGTAGGTGGAGTGGCCCCAGCCCACCTTCTTCGCGTACTCCTCCTCGGTGTACTGCGAGTCGTAGATGAGCACGTCGGCCCCGCGCGCGAGCGCCAGGAGCTGCGGGTCCATGACCGCGTAGTGCTCGGTGTCGGTGGCGTAGACGACGCTCCGGCCGCCGTGCTCGATGCGGTAGGCGTGCACGCCGCCGGGGTGGTTCAGCTTGGCGGTGCGCACGGTCACGTCGCCGAGCTCGAACGGACGCCCCTGGCGGATCTCGTGGAGATCGAGCTTGGCGCTGAGCTCGTCGAGCCGCACCGGGAAGACAGGCCCCATCATCTGGTGCTGGAGCGTGTCGCCGAGCGACATGATGCCGTTCTGGGCGCCCCAGATCGCGAGCTTGGTCGTCGGCACGTAGGCCGGAACGAAGAACGGGAGACCCTGGATGTGGTCCCAGTGACAGTGGCTCAGCAAGAGGTGGAGATCGAGCGGGCGCTTCGTCTCCGCCATCTCCGCCATGAGCGCGTCGCCAAGGCGGCGCAAGCCAGTGCCGGCGTCGAGCACGATGCGCGTGTCGCCGCAGCGCACTTCGACGCAGCTCGTGTTGCCACCGACGTTCGCCGTCTCGGCGCCCGGCGAAGCGATACTCCCTCGAACGCCCCAAAAATCGATACGCATGGTGTTCCTCCGTGTCCCCGTCGGCGGCCGGTCGCGGCGTCGTCCGTTCGGGTGACGTTGCATCTCTCTAAGCGAGGACGGTGCCAAGTCTTGTTTCGTTGATCTTATTACTGAATTCAGTACGCCAGGGCTTCGCGGGTGCACCATGGCGGGGCGGTGGTCCAAGCCGGAGCTTGCGCTATGATGAAGTGACGTTGGGGGGCGGAAGGTCCCCATTGTCGTTTCCCTCCACGAAGACTGCGCTGATCGCCGACGACACCGAGCTCGCCCGCACGGCGGTGGTCCGGAGGCTGTCGGCCGACGGCGTATCCTGCGTCGAGGCGTCGTCGGCCGCTGCGGCCACGGCGATCGATCCCTCCACGATCTGCTGCGCGCTGCTCGACCTCGATCTCGGCGACGGCAACGGCGTCGATGTCGCCGTCGCACTTCAGAAGCGGGCGCCGGGTCTGCGCGTGGCGTTCTTCACCGCCGGCAGCAGCCCCGACATCCTCGCACGCGCGACAGCGCTGGCGCCGGTGTTCGGCAAACCCGACGATCTCGAGCGCGCCGTCGCGTGGGTGAAATCCTGCGCCGCCGGCGCCTGACGCGCCCGACGGGTCCTCAGTCGAGGCCGAGCCCGAGGCGCGTACGGCCGCGCGCGAACGCCTCGAGGACGTCGATCATCTCCCCGGCGTAACGCCCTTCGGGAAGCGTCGGCGCGCCACGAAACGCGAGCGCGGGGAAGGTGAGCGCGCGCTTCTCGATGGCGAGGCGGTAGGTGCGAGTAGGGCTCGGCGCGCTCGGGAGGAACACCGCGAACCGGCCGCCGCCGCTCGCCTTGCCGGCCAGGTTCGCGAGCTCGGCGCCGGTCACCTCGAGCACGTGGAGCGACGAAAAACCGCTCGTCCCCGCCGGCTCACGCTGGACGAGCACGGCGTCGTAGAGGCGCTGGAGCGTGACCGGTCCGGACGGCAGGCCGTCCCAGAACAGATCGCGCCCGATGAGCATCGCGTCGACGCCCCACGCCTCGCGCGCCGCGCGGAAGACCAGGTCTGGCATCGCACGGATCCGGATCTCGCTCCGTGCGAAGGCGATCGGAGCGAGCGCCTCCGGCGCGTACTCGCGCTCCAGACGGGCGGCCAGATCGGCGACGTCCTCGGCGACGGGGAGCGCGTCGGTCACGTCGACCATGCGCGCGCGATCGATCGCGAGGCGTCTCTCCTGCGGGAAATAAGACAGATCGAGACGCCCGATCGCCTCGGCGTAGTGCCCTGCCTGCACGATCCACGCGCGCGACCCGTCCGCTCGCACGACGGAGAGCGGCGCCTTCACGAGGTCCTCGGAGTGCCCGCCGACCACGAGATCCACCCCCGCCACGCGCGCCGCGATGCGCGCGTCCTCGAAGAGGCCGAGGTGATCGAGGGCGATCATCACGTCGACCTCGGCGCGGTGCGCGCGGACGACGCGGCCCAGCGCTTCGTCGTAGCGATCGTCCTGGACGAGTACGCCGTCGTACGGCGCCTTGGTCGGCAGATCGTCTGCGCCGTAGTTCTGGGTGACGAGCCCGACGACGCCCACCTTCACGCATCCGACGTCGAAGCGCGCGTACGGGAGAAACGGCGAGGTGCCGTCGGCGTAGGCGACGTTGGCGGCGAGGACCGGATGCACGCTCGCGGTCAGATCGCGCAGGACCGCAGCCTCGCCGTACGCAAAATCGTGGTTGCCGATCGTGCGCACGTCGATGGGCATCGCCTGGAGCATCTGGCGCGTGGACTCGCCCATCGAGCGAAGCTCGGCGATCGAGCCCTTCTCGTAGTCGTCGCCCGCGTCCATCACGAGCGTCTCCGGCACCTCGTCCTTCAGGCGCCGGAGGTACCCGGCCACGTACGCCCAGCGGCTCTTGCCCTGGATGCGGCTCGTGTACCGCGCCTGCATGTCGTTCACGTGGGCGATGGTGAAGGGATGGGAGTGGGCGCTCGCGTCGCAGCGGCCGATCGCGCGGGGCTCCGCCTTGCGGTCGACGTTCGGGCGCAGCGTGGCCGACGAGCTCGGCGTCGGGGCCTGCGACGGGGGCGACGGCGGCGCCAGCACGTCCCAGGCGACCGCGCGCTCGGCAGGCGCAGGCGTGGCGCTACCGCCCTCCGGGCTCCAGACAACCAGAGCCCCTGCGAGGGTCGCGACGAAGAGAGGCACGCGCAGCGTGCGAAGGGAGCGCATCGGACGCCTCGTTTGATCGTACGGCCGGAGCGGGCGAACGCAACTTTTCAAAAGGTCGAGGCGAGACGCGCGATCTCCTTGTCGACGACGCCGGCCTGGACGAGCTGCTTCATGTGCATGGCGAACGTCTGCATTCCGTAGGGATGCACGCCCTTTTCCATGAGCTCGTTCAAGGACGGGTTCCCCTCCGGGCGCTTGATCGCCTCCCGGACGGTGCCCGACGCGACGAGCACCTCGGCCGCGAGGATGAGCCCCGCGCCGTCCTTGCGCGGGAGCAAGCGCTGCGCGATGACGCCCTGGAGCGAGTCGCCGATGCGCTCACGCAGCTCTTCCGCGCCGCCCGGCTGCCCCTTCGGCGCCAACGCGAGCATGCGCCCGAAGGTGCGCGTGACGTCGGGTGTGTGCAGGGTCGAGAGCACGAGGTGGCCGGTCTCCGCCGCCTTGAGCGAGATGTCCATCGTCTCCTCGTCGCGGATTTCGCCGACGAAGATGACGTCGGGATCCTGCCGGAGCGCCGCGCGGAGCGCGTTGGCGAACCCGTCGGTGTCGAGGCCGACCTCGCGCTGGCTCACGCTCGACTTGTCGTCGTTGTGCCAGAACTCGATCGGGTCTTCGATCGTGACGATGTGGAGGGCCTGGTGCTTGTTCATGTGGCCGATCATCGCGGCCAGCGTCGATGTCTTGCCCGAGCCGGTCGGGCCGACGAGGAGGATGAGCCCGCGATCCTTCTCGACGAGCGTGCGCGCGGCATCGGGAACGCCGAGGGTATCGAAATCCGGGATGACGTCGGGGATCGCGCGCATGACGATCGCGAGCGAAGCGCGCTGGCGGTAGATGTTCACGCGGAAGCGCCCGACGCCCGGCGCGGAGTACGCGGTGTCGTACTCGCGGAGCTTGTCGATGTTCGCCTTGACCGACGGATCGCGGATGAGAAGCTTGGCGATCGACTCGGTGTCCTGCGGCCTCAGGCTCTCGGCCCGGAAGAACACGAGCTCACCGCGGACGCGCGCGCCCGGCGGGTGCCCGACCTTGAGGTGAACGTCGCTCGCGCGCGCCGCCACGGCCTTGCCGAGCAGCTGCACGAAGTATTGCTCGTTTGCGTACGGATTTCCTCCGGAGCCGCCTGAGGCGGGCGCTTGGGAGAAGCGCCCCGAATCGTTTCCCATTGCATTCAACGATACATCAGCGCGCGTCGAGGTCCGCGGGGATTTCCTTCGCGCATCCCTTGTCCGACAGCATGCGCAAGGCGCGGATGGCGAGGACGCGCCGCTTCTTCGGTGCCTTGGCGTCCCTGGCGATGCCCACAAGCTTTTCGCACCCGGCGCGCAGCTCGATGGCGTCCTCGGGATCGGTCGCGCGACGCGGCTGCGCGGCGAGCTGCACCGCGCTGTCGAGCGCCGCGAACGCGTCCGCATCTACGTCGCTCGCGGCGACCTCGCCGAGCCAGGAGAACGCGTAAAATCCGTCGGTGAAGCCTAGCGCGCGCGCCGCCGTCCTCCTCAGCGCCGGGTGCGCGCCGCGTTCGATGAGGCCCGCCACCCCTTCCCGTCGCGCGAGGCGCGCGAGATCGTCGGCGGCGCCGGCGTCCTCGTCTCCCGCGCGGGCCCACAGATCGTCGATCTCCGGGGCGCGCGCGGGCGGCGCCGCATCGGGCGCGAGCGGAACCAGCACGGCCGCCGCCCCCGCCTCGGTCGGTGCGGTGTTCTTCGGACAGCCGAGCAGCGTCGCGGAGATCGCCACCACCGCCGCCGCTGCCCGCCGCGCGCCGAGCAGTCGGAGCGCGCGCGACTTCACGCCGTGAAGATCTCGAGCGAGCGCTTCCCCGCCTTGCGGTCCTCTTCGAGCTTCTTGTTGAAGTCCTCGACGGCGCGGTTGATGTGCATCGAGCAGAACTTCGGCCCGCACATCGAGCAGAACTCCGCGCCCTTGAAGTACTCGTCGGGGAGCGTCTCGTCGTGGAGCGCCTGGGCGGTCTCCGGATCGATCGACAGGCGGAACTGCTCTTTCCAATCGAACGCATAACGCGCGCGGGAGAGGGCGTCGTCCCGATCCCGCGCGCCGGGGCGGTGGCGCGCGATGTCGGCCGCGTGGGCGGCGATCTTGTAGGCGATGAGCCCCTGCTTCACGTCGTCTTCGGTGGGCAGCCCGAGGTGCTCCTTCGGCGTCACGTAGCAGAGCATCGCCGCGCCCGCGGTGCCGGCCATCGTCGCGCCGATGCAGCTCGTGATGTGGTCGTAGCCCGGCGCGATGTCGGTGACGAGCGGGCCGAGGACGTAGAACGGCGCCTCGTGGCAGAGCTCCATCTCCTTCTTCACGTTCATCTCGATCTGATCGAACGGCACGTGGCCGGGCCCCTCGATCATGACCTGCACGTCCTTCTCCCAGGCGCGCTTGGTCAGCTCGCCGAGCGTCGTGAGCTCCGCGAACTGGGCCTTGTCGCTCGCGTCGGCGAGGCAGCCGGGGCGCAGGCCGTCGCCCGCGCTGATGGAGACGTCGTACTTCTTGCAGATCTCCAGCACCTTGTCCCAGTGCGTGTAAAACGGGTTCTGCTTGTGATGCTCGATCATCCACTGCGCCATGATGGATCCGCCGCGCGACACGATGCCGGTGATGCGGTCCTTCACGAGCGGCAAGTACTCGACGAGCACTCCGCAGTGGATCGTGAAGTAGTCGACCCCCTGCTGCGCCTGGCGCTCGAGCATGCCAAGCATGTCGTCCACGGTGAGGCGCTTGACGTCCTTCACCTCGGTGAGCGCCTGGTAGATGGGCACCGTCCCGATGGGGACCGGCGACGAGCGGATGATCGCCTCGCGGATGCCGTCGATGTCGCCGCCCGTGGACAGATCCATCACCGTGTCGGCGCCGTGCTTGAGCGCGACGGCGAGCTTGCGTAGCTCACCGTCCAGGCTGGAGACGACGGCCGACGAGCCGATGTTCGCGTTCACCTTGCACGACAGCGCGATCCCGATGCCCATCGGCTCGAGGTTCGTGTGGTTCACGTTCGCCGGGATGATGAGCCGGCCGCGCGCGACCTCGCTGCGAATGAGCTCGGGGGCGATCTTCTCGCGCTCGGCGACGAAGAGCATCTCCTCGGTGACGAGGCCCTTGCGGGCATAGTGCATCTGCGAGACGTTCTCGTGCCCGGCGCGCTTCTTGACCCATTCGGTACGCATGGGGCGAGGTTCTAGGCCAGAAGGCCGCTGAACGGAACGGCCAAAGCAGCCCCGCTCTCCGGGGGGCTCAGCGGTGGCTCGGAATCAGTCCGCGGCGCAGCGGAACCCGACGCCGTGGCTGCGCTTGGTCGGGACGTCGTGGTAGCGGAACGTCGGGCGGACCCAGGCGGCCTCGCTGCCGTTCCAGCCGCCGCCGCGGATGACGCGGTCCTCGCCCTTGTCGGGGCCCTTCGGCTCGACGGACGAGTCGACCGTGTAGGGAGCGTGCCAGTCGCTCGTCCACTCCCACACGTTGCCGACGACATCCTGCACGCCATACCTGGATTTTCCGGGCGCGAACGAGCCCACGGGCGCCGTCGTCGCGAAGCCGTCGTCGGCGTCGTACATCGCCTGGGCGACCATCCCGTGGGCCTTGTTCCACGCCACGCACTCCTTGCCGCATGCGTTCAGGTGCGCGGCCGTCGGCGCCTCGTCGCCCCACGGGAATTTGCGCCCGTCGGGTCCGCGCGCGGAGAACTCCCATTCAGCCTCGGTCGGCAGGCGTTTTTTCTGCCAGGCGCAGTACTTGGTGGCCATGTCCCAGTCGACGCAGTTGATGGGGTGCTTCGCCTTGCCGTCGGGGTCGCGGCCGTTGCACAGGGGATCGAAGGCCTTCCGCTCCTTGTCCGTGATCCCTTCCCACTCGTTGTCGCGCGCGCGCTTGCACTCGCCCTGATCGCTGCACTTCTTGTAGCTCTCGACGTTCACCTCGAGCTCGTCCATGCAATACGAGCGAAGCGTGACCTGGTGCGCGGGGCGCTCGAGATCGAGGGCGTCGCGCTCGTCGGAGCCCATGAAGAAGCGACCGCCGGGGATCCGGATCATCCCCGCGGGGCACACCGCCGGACGGTCGGGGGTAGCGACGGCGCTGGAGGACGACGCGGGCCCGGTCGGCGCGGTCGACGCGCTCGGCGCAGCGACGGGGACCGCCAGACGCGGTGGGCGGCGCGTGAGCACGAACCCCCCGACTCCGAGCGCGGCGACGAGCGCGACGCCTGCCACCCCGAGGATCGCGCCCGTCGCGCTCTTCGGGGCGCGCTTCGAGGTCATCGCGGGGTCCATCGTCTCGAGCGTGCCCATCGGACGGATGGGGTGCGGCATCGAAGCGGGCAACCGCGCCGACGCCGACGAAGGCGTGAGGCTCGTGCGGGTCGAGACGGAGGGCCGTACGGCACCGCGGAGCGCGCGCCAAAGCTCGCCGGCCGACGCAAATCGCTCACCCGGGTTCACAGCCAGCGCCCGCGCGAGGACGGCCTCGACCTCGTCGCTCACCGCCGCGCCGAGCGTTCGCGGCGTCGGGCGCCGGGTCTTGTCGCAGGTGGCGTACGCGAGCTCGGGCAGCGAGGCCCCGTCGATGGCGGCGCGACCGCTGACGATCTCGCTGAAGATCAGCGCCAGCGCGTAGACGTCGGTCCACGGCCCGGTAGCGCCGTAGGACCGCGAGAATTGCTCGGGCGCGCCGTAGGCCGGCGTGAAGCTGGTGATGTTGCCGCCGGTCTGGTTGAACGAACCTGCCATCTTCTGCGCGTCCTGGACGACCTTCGCGATGCCGAAGTCGAGGAGCTTGATGCCGACGCCGCTGCGTCGCGCGTCGCCGAGGACGAACACGTTCGCTGGCTTCACGTCGCGGTGCGCGATGCCCTTGTCGTGCGCGAGCGCGAGCGCCTCGGCGACCGGCTCGAGGAGCGTCATCGCCTGCTCGGCGTCGCGGAGGCGGGCTCCCCCCTTCTGCTCTTTTTCGAGCACCGCATCGAGCGTCGCCCCTTCAAGCCACTCGAGGACCATGTACGGCATCCACCGTCCGTCGGGCGTCGTGATCGTGCCGACGTCGCGCGCCTGCACGATCGCGGCGGAGCGCTCGGAGAGCTCGCCGAGGAGCGCGCCCTCCTGGATGAACGCGTCGATGAGCTGCCCGCGGCGCTCCTCGCTGAAATCGCCGAGCGCGCGGAACGCCTTGATGGCGACCGGCCGCTTCCAGACGAGGTGCATCGCCTTGTACACGACGGCGAACCCGCCCTCCCCGACCACGCTCTCGACGAGGTATTTGTCGGCGATGGTCGTTCCGATGAGCTGGAGGGGATCGCGCGAAGTTGTCATCGGGCTCTGACGTGAGTTCGAGGGAAGGATACGGGTTGGATGCGACCCGGGCAGCGTATTTGCGGAAATGCCGGGTGGGTCACGGCTCCTACGCGGGAGGGGGTGCATCGGTTTCGATCGTATTTTCATGCATCTGGGTACGACACCCGCGCCGATGTCGGCGCGCGGGTCAGTTGCGCATGGGGCGCAAAGCTCGGAAACTGGGAGGATGCGCGCTTGGTCGTCGAGGGTTCGGGTCATCGCGCTGGCGACGGTGCTTGGCGGATGCGGGCTGCTCTCGGGGCTGGACAGCCTGACGGTCCAGCCCGACGG
>JANYHK010000076.1 GCA_025359105.1 Myxococcales bacterium
GCGCTCGCGGCGGCGACGCCGGGGGTCATCGCCGGCAACGAGCGCCTGTCGCCCGTCGAGCAGCTCGACATCTACCGCGAGCAGTTCTGGCTCCGGCACACCGGCGCGCTCGAGGAGGACTACCAGACGCTCCTCCACGTCCTCGGTCACGCGCCATTCCACTCGCTCTGTGCCGACTACATCGCCGCGCACCCCCCCGACGCGTGGAGCTTGCGCGACCTCGGCGCCAAGCTCCCGGAGTTCTTGCGGACGACGTCGCCGTTCGCGGACGACGCGCTCGTCGTCGATCTCGCGCGCTACGAGTGGGCGTTCGTCGACGCGTTCGACGCACCGGGCACGCCGCCGCTCGACGCCGCTGCGATCGCCGCCGCGAGCGAGGACGATTGGGCCCGCGCGAAGCTCGAGCTCACGCCGAGCGTGCAGCTCGTGCGTGCTCGCTTCGCCGTCGACGAGCTGCGCGCCGCGGTCCAGCGTGGCGAGTCGCCGGCGCGCCCGGAACCGAAGGACGTGTTCCTCGTCGTCTGGCGCGGCCCCGACGCGATGAAGTACCTCGACGTCGAGCCCGCCGCGCTCGCGCTCCTGGAGCGCCTGGCCAAGGGTGAGGGGCTTGCAGTTGCATGCGAGGCGCTCGCCACGGCGGAGCCGGCGGTCGAGGAGAAGGTCGGCCCTTGGTTCCAGCAGTGGTCGCAGCTCGGCTGGATCGCGCGCGTCGCGTTCTGACCGGCGGATCGCAGGCTTCGCCGGCGCGTTTCGCTCCATGTGCGTGGGCCAACCAGGTCATGTAACCTGTGCAGGTGCGATTCCGCGACCTCGCCCTTCTCTCTTTCGCGAGCGCGTTGACCGCGTGCGCGGCCATCTCCGGCCTCGACGGTCTCGAGGTCAGGCCCGACCCCGTCACGGGCGGAGGGGACGCGACCAGCGACGGGATGCTGCCGGGCGACGGCAGCCAGGGCAGTGACGGCGCCGGCGTGCCCGACGGGCCGACGGCCGACGGCGCCACACCCGACGGCGCGACGCCCGACGCGAGCGGCAGCGACTCCGGCCGGTCCGACGGCGCGCCCGACACTGGCAAGGACACCGGCCCCGCCGACACCGGCCCCGTCGATTCGGGCGTCGACCCCGGCATCGTCTGCGGCAATGGCGCGCACTGCACCGGCACCGACGTTTGCTGCCTGGGCCCGGCAACGCCCACGTGCGGGACGACGGCGGCGTGTGGCGGCAACCCCTTCGTCAGTTGCGACACGAAGCGCGAGTGCCCCGCCGCAAAGTTCTGCTGCGCGGCGTGGGGTGCCACGGCGAACAACAGCACGTCCTGCGAAGACTCGTGCGCCGCCGCGCTCACGCTGTGCCAGGTCGCCGATCCGGGAGCCTGCCCGTCGGGGAAGTCGTGCACCGGCACGTACGTGACCCACGGTATCACCTACGGCTTTTGCCAGTAGCAGCCGCGGCCCGGTTCAGTTCTTCGGCGGCCCGCCCTGCGCGCCGCCCTTGCCGACCTGCCCCGTCTTGGGGTGGAAGTTGAACGGGTAGTGCGTGCGCGTCTCGAAACCCTTCGCGCTCCTGGCGAACTTCACCCTCTGGATGATCGCCGCGATGCACGCGGTGACGTCCTTGTCGTGAATGGTCGAGCGCGACGCGTCGTCGCCGGCATCCTTCACGTTGCCGTCGGGATCGATCGTCCACTTGATGTCGAGATCGCCCTCGAGCGACGGGTTCTTCTTGAGGCCTTCGTCGTAGCAAGCGCGCGCTTCGTCGCGTCGCGCCGCGACGATGGCCTGGATGTCATCGCGCCCGCGGCCGGGCTCGGCGCCCTTCTTGGGTGCGTCGTCGGTCTTCGGCGCGGCCGTGCCGGCAGCGGGGAGCTTGGTTCCAGGATCGTTGCCGCTCAACGTCGCGGTCGTCGTCGACGGGGTGCTCGACGTCGGCTCTGCCGTGGGCGAGCCGGTCGGGGCCGTCGCCCCCGCGGGATCGGGGGCCTTGGCCTCCGGCGACTTTCCGCCGCATGCGGCGAGCGAGGCGAGCGAGGCCAGAAGGATGGCGAATGTGAGGCTCGTGAGGGCGGACAAGGCTCGGTTCTTCGCGCGCATGCTTGAAAACGTAGCCCAGACTCGACGATGGGGGGGCGAAATGCTTGAGTGAAAGAGGATCCGTGTCCTCCGGCGACCCCCCCATCGAACTCGCACCCGCGCTCGGCGATCCGCCCGAGGCCGCGAAGGCCGCGTCCGCGACACCGGTGACCATCGGTCGCGCCGGTGGCTACGAGCTGCTCATCGAGATCGCCTCCGGTGGCATGGCGACCGTGTACCTCGGCCGCGCGTTCGACGGTCGCGAGGGAGCGAAGCTCGTCGCCATCAAGCGGCCGCACAAGCACCTCGCGACCGACAAGGTGTTCATGTCGATGCTCCTCGACGAGGCGCGCCTCGCCTCGGCGATCGATCACTCGAACGTCGTCAAGGTGCGCGAGCTCGGCTTCGAGGGCGGCGAGCCGTTCATCGTCATGGACTACGTCGAAGGCGCGTCGCTCGCGGATCTCCGGAAGGAGCTCGCCACCGCCGAGCGCGCGGTCGATGCGCGCGTCGCCGTGCGCGTGATCCTCGATGCGCTGGCGGGCCTGGTCGCCGCGCACGAGCTCCGCGACGACAGCGGGCGGCACCTCGGGATCATCCACCGTGACGTCTCGCCGCACAACGTGCTCGTCGGCTGCGACGGGTACGGGCGCCTCACCGACTTCGGCATCGCCAAGGCCGAGGATCGTGTGCAAGTTACACGTACCCACGAGGTCAAGGGCAAGCTCGCCTACCTCGCGCCCGAGCGCATCGACAAGCGTCGCATGTGCACGGTGCAGAGCGACGTCTTCTCGATGGCCGTCGTCTTCTGGGAGTGCATCGCCGGGCGCCGCCTCTTCCGCGGCGAGGAGGCGGTCGACACTCTGCAAGAGGTCATGAGCGCGCCAATTCCGCGCCTGCGTCGGCTGGGCGCGCGGATCCCCGTCGCGCTCGACGACGTCATCGCGCGCGGCCTCTCGCGCGATCTCGATACGCGCTACCTGACGGCGCGCGACTTCGCCGAGGCGGTCGAGCGCGCGACGGGTCGGCAGAACATCGCCTCGCCGACCGAAGTGGCGAACGTCATCGAGACGGTGTTCGGTCCCCGGATGCGCGTGCGCCACGAGAAGATCCGCGAGAGCCTGCGCGGGCGCGACGCCGATCACATCATCATCCAGTCGGGCCTCCCGGCGCGGCCGCCGCCGACCGAGGAGATGCGCCTGTCCAGCCCCGAGGTGCTCTCGCAGATTGCCCCGCCCGCTCCCAGCGCGCGTTACACGTTCGGGAACAACGACTACGCCGCCAAGCTTTTTCCCCGCAAGGCCCCGTGGGGGATCATCGCCGGCATCGGCGGCGGCATCGCGCTCGGCGCCATCGTCATGTTCACGCTGGTGCCGCGCCGGGCTGCGGCTCCCGTCGCGGTTGCCCCGTCGGCCACCGTCGCGGCCAGACCCAAGGTGCGTCACCTCAAGGTGGCGCTTCCGTTCGTCGCCACCCTCGTCACGCTCGACGACACGGCGCGCGAGCTCGAGCCGGCCGCCGACGCCGTCGAGTTCGACGTGCAGGCCGAGCGGCCCACCCGCCATCGCGTCATCGCCGTCGCGCTCGATGGGACGCGCGGCGAAGGGTGGGTGCGCGAGGTCGACGGCGTCGCGCAGGTCGAAGAGGACGGTTACACCTTCGAGAGCCCCGACGTGCCGAGCGTCGCGCAGGCCCCTGCCGCGCCGGCGCAGTCCGACAAGCGCGGCGGCGGAGCCGCAGACAAGCGCGCGGGGGGCAAGAGGCCGGGCCCGCCTTCGCCGCCGGCTCCGGTGGGCACGACGAAGAACGGCTTCACGAAGCTGAAATGAAATGAGGACGGCATCGCGCGGAGTCGTCGCCGCCGGCGTCGCGGCACTGGTCGCGCTCGCGTGGGCGTGCAACGGCGAGATCCCCGTTCCGTCCGCCTGCACGAACATCCCCGCCGGCGGCTGCCCGTCGTCGTTCGGCGCCGCGTGCACTGACCCGACATGCGCGGCAGTGTACGCGTGCACGTCCACCGGCGCGTGGAGCCTCGTCCGCTCCTGCCCCGCCCGCGACGGTGGCGCCGCCGCCGGTCCGTCCGACGCCCGGGGCGACGCGCCCGGCTCGCGTGATGTCGAGGCCGACGTCCCCGGCGCAAACGGCGGCCCTGGCTGTCAGGATCTCCAGTCCCCCGACTGCCCGCTGGGCGTCGGCCTCGCGTGCGGGACAGGGTGCTGCGGGTGCGAGGACCTCTTCGTGTGCGCCGCCCGCGGCTGGAGCCTGTGGGGGACGTGCGGCGATGGCGGCGCGATCGTGCCCCGTTGAATCCGTGCGGGCGGAGCGAGCTCCTCTTCGCTCAGCTCGCCTTGAGGAAAGGCTCCCACTCCTTGAACGTGGAGCCGCTGCCGAGCAGGATCTGCGCGGTCATCGACCACTTGGGTCGGAACGGACGCCGCGCGAGGTTCATGTTCGCCTCCTCGGGGGTCTTCCACCCTTTGCGGAGGTTGCACACACGGCATGCCGTGACGAGGTTCTCCCACGTGTCGGCTCCGCCGCGCGAGCGGGGCATGACGTGATCGATGTTCAGCTCGCGCAGCGGCGGGTGCTTGCCGCAGTACTGGCAGGTGTGGGCGTCGCGGAACATGAGGTTGCGCCGGGTGAGGCGGACCGTGACGCGCGGCGTGCGGTCGTAGCGGTGCAGGTGCAAAACGCGCGGGACGCGGAGGCCACCTCCCACGATGGTGACGATGTCGTCCCCGTCGCGGACGGGGAGGGAGCGCCACAGATCGAAATCGTGGGGCTCGCCGTCCTCGTCGAGGGCGTTGGCGGCGCCGCCATAGAGCAGCACGAACGCGCGCTTCGCCGTCGTCACCTGCACCGGCTGAAAATGGCGATTTAGGATGAGAACAGGCAAGCAGAGCACGTCGGTCATCGCGCTGTTCAAATCGTAGCACGAGGATCGGCTGCACCAACTTCTCGACCAAAAGTCATGCCCACATTGACGGGGGTGGATGTAGGGCTAAAATTGGCACCGTGACCGAACCCGAGCAGCCCAAGGGCGTGGATGACGACGGACTCGAAGTACCCGTGCGCCGACGCCGCCGCCGAGGGGACGCTGACACGGCCGAGGGGACGCAGCAGGCATCGCGCCGCGGGCTGCTCATCTTGATACCCCTGGTCATGATCGGCGCGGCGGTCGTGTTCTTCGTCCTCGAAGGCATGAAGGATCAGGCCATCTACTCGAAGCCAGTGAACGAGCTGGTCGCCAACAAGGCGCGCTTCGCGGGCCGGCAGGTGATGGCGGAGGGCAACCTCGTCCATGGCACGATCGTGAAGCGCGAGTCGCCGTGCGAATACCGGTTCACGATCGAGAAGGCTGGCACGCAGATGCCCGTGCGGTTTCCGCAGTGCGTCGTGCCGGACACGTTCCGTGACATGCCTGGCCAGGACGTCGGCGTCACCGTGGAGGGCGAGCTGCTCGCCGACAACTCGTTTCTGGCGACGAAGGTGCTCGCGAAGTGCCCCAGCAAGTACGAGATGAAGGACCGCGCGCAGAAGGGCGAAAAGATGCCGCACGCGGCCATGGAGCCCCAGCAGCCATTGCAGTAGCCTCCGGCTCGTGGGCGACGCCGTCGGCTGGATCGCACAGTATGCCGCGCAGCGCGGGCTCAGGTACGAGCCCGACGCCGACGAGCGCTGGCTGCGGGCATGGGAGCCGTACACGACGCTGAAGACGCCGACGGGCTACGAGCACGCGCTCTACGCGACGGGCTCCGGCGGGTCGCTGACCCTCGCGCGCTTCTCCGTACCGACCGAGGTGATGTCGCCGAGCGGCGGGGTCGCGCAGGTCGACGCAGCAGCGTGGATCTGCATCGCGCAGGATGTCCGCATCGAGGCGACCGCGGCGATGACGAACGATCCGGGGCGGATCTTCGCCGAGAACATCGACCTCATCGCGATGAAGCGGCGGCCGACCGGCGACCCGGTGTTCGATCGCACCTTCGCGACGTTCGCGCCCACCGCCAATGACCTCGCCCTCGCCGTCACGCCGAGCCTGCGCAAGCTCCTCCTGTCGTGGAACGTCCCCGTCCATGCGGAGCTGCGGAAGGGCGGGTTCGTCGTCGCGCCCGTGTCGCTCGGGGCCGATCCGACGAGCCTGTCCTGGCTGGCCCACGCGGCCCACGTCTTCGGCGACAAGGCCTGCAAGCGCGCGGGATAGCTGTGATACCGTGGTCACCGAAATGCGCCTCGGCCGGCACCTCCTGACGTTCGCGCTCCTCGGTACCGTGGTCGCGGTTCCCGCGATCGCCCAGTCGCAGCCGGGGGCGACGTCGACGTATCCCGAGTGCACATCCAAGCCGTCGAACGACGACAGCGAAGCGGCCAGGAACGCCTACCTCTTCGGCAAGCGCAAGTACGACGAAGCCGAGTACGCGACGGCAGTGAACTACTTCAAGGACGCGTACAAGACCGACTGCACCAAGCACGAGATCCTCATCATCATCTCGCGCTCGTACGAGCTGTCCGGCAACAAATCCGAGGCGATCGGCGCGCTCGAGACGTACTTGAAGCGCGTGCCTAACGCGCAGGACGCCGACGTGCAACGCAAGCGCATCGCGAACCTGAAGGCGCAAGGCGCGCCGCCGGCGACCACGACTCCGCCCACCCCGACGACCCCGCCCACATCCCCGACGGCCACCCCGACGGCCGCCCTCCCAACCCCCTCCACCACGACGACCGCGCCCCCGGCCGGGACCGACGCGCCGCCTCCGGCCGAGCGCTCGAGCAGCATCGCGCCGTGGATCGTGGTCGGCGCGGGAGGCGTCGTGCTCGCGACGGGGGCTGTCGTTCTCATCATCGGCGCGGGCAACGTGAGCACCGCCCGCGACGGGCTCAAGAAGGACGGCTGCGACCTCACCAACGCGGCCAAGCCCTGCAGCGGTAGTGCCGCCGACGTGGCCATTCAGAATGACAAGCTCTCGTCGGGCACGCGCACCGAGACGATCGGCGGCGTGCTGATCGGCGTCGGGGCCGCGGCGGTCGCGGGGGGCCTCGTGTGGCACTTCGTCTTCGACAAGCCCAAAGGCGCCGAGAAATCGGCGACGAGCGTGCGCCCCGTCGTCGCCCCAGGCTACGCCGGGGTTGGCCTCGGCGGCAGCTTCTGAGGCGAAGGTGTCGGGCTCGGCGGCCGAGGCGCCGCTCCACGCCGCGCGGCTGATCTCTCGCGATGCAGGCCGGCCGCTCGTGCCGATCATCCTCGAGCTGCCCGACGCGGTGCGCGCGTCGCACACCGTTCCCGGGCAATACGTGTCGCTCGCCGCGGGCGGCGAGAGCGGGTACTTCGTGGTCGCCAGCCCGGTCGGAGCGCCGCAGTGGCGGTTGCTCATCAAGGCCGGAGGGACCACCGCCGACGCGCTCCTGGCCGAGCCCCTCGGCGCGACGTTCGCGGTGACGGACGCGCTGGGCAAAGGGTTCCCGATGGACGAAGCACGTGGTCGTCGGCTCGTCGTCGCGGTGGCGGGCACCGGCATCGCCGCCGCGCCTCCCATCGCGGCCCGCCGCATCGCCGACGGAGACGCGCGGCGGACGCACCTGCTCCTGGGGTTGCAGCTCGCCGCGCACATGCCCTGCCCCGACGACGTGGACGCGTGGCGTGCGGCGGGAATGGACGTGCTCCTCTGCGTCTCGCGCGAGGACGCGGAGAGCGCCGGCATCGTCCGCGGGTACGTGCCGGACGTCGCGCGGGAACGGCTCGCACGCGCCGACGGCACGATGGTCTTCGTCGTCGGTCCGTCGGCCATGGTCGACGCTACGCGGACCGTCGCGCCGCTCCTCGGCGGCGCTGCAGCCGACGTCCGGACGAACTACTGACGGACGGATGACGATGACCAGGAGGATGGCGGTCACCAACCTGTTCCATCTGCGGCGCGCGCCGCGTACCCTGCGGGGGTGAGCCAAGCGCCCCTGCCCCGCCCCTCCATGCGCGCCGGAGGGAAGGAAGAGCTTCGAGCGTACGTGCTCAAGACGTACCTCCTGCGCCTGCGCGCGGAGAAGGGCGAGCGCGCCGTCCGCGCGTTGCTCACGACGGCGGGCATCGATCCAGCGGTGGTGGACAACGAGACGGGATGGCTCAGCCAGGTCGCCGCCAAGCGCGCCCTCAAGGCGCTGAAGGAGGAGCTTGGCCCCGACGCGCTCCGCCGCCGCGGAGACTGGACGACGCACGCCGAGGCGCTCGGCACGCTCGTGCGCATGCTTCGAAACGCCGAGCACCCGATCGATGCGTACCGCTACCTCGCGACGAACGCGAAGGAGGTCACGCGCGTCGGCACGTGGGAGATCGAGGAGCCCGCGGGCGGCGGCAAGGACAAGCGCACGATCACCTCCGTGAAGATGACCTACCGCCTCCGCGACGACACCGACGAGGGGCAGGACGCCGATACCGCGAGCGAGGACATTCTCTGCGCCGCGCGCGAAGGTGAGCTCGTCGCGTACCCGCGCGTCTGGGGACTGGGCGACGCCGAGGTGACGCACGATGCCTGCATCGCCAAGGGCGGCGAGGGGTGCGTTTACTCCGTCTCGTGGACGAGCAGCGCAGCCTCCAAGCAGGGGACGGTCCTCGGTGCTCTCGGCGCAGCGGTCGCCACCGGCGGCCTCGTCGCGCTCGCCGGCGGCGCGCTCGCGGGCGCTGTCGCGGCGGTGCTCGGCGGCGCGCTCGGCGGCGGCGCTGGGCACCTCTACGATCGCTCGAAGGCCGACGCCAGCGCGCGCTCGTTCGAAAAGAACCGCATTGCCGCGCTCGAGCGTGGCCTCGAGCTCAAGGGCGACAGCGGCGGAACGAGCCACGCGCAGCCCGGCGAGCTCACCGGCACCGTCCTCGGGGGCAAGTACAAGATCGGCCGCAAAATAGGCTCGGGCGGCATCGGCGTCGTCTACGCGGCCGAGCACACGACTCTCGGCCACGAGGTGGCGGTCAAGGTCCTCCGCGGCGCCGCCGCGCGCGACGGCAGCGAGATCGCGCGCCTACGCCGCGAGGCGTACATCCAGGTCCACATCGAGCACCCCAACGTCGCGCGCGTCATGGATCTCGACCAGATGCCCGACGGCTCGATCTACGTCGTCATGGAGCGCCTCATCGGCCGCTCGCTCGCCGACAAGCTCGCGCGCGACGGGCTCCTCGCGCCAGGCTTCGCGATACCGGTCTTCATCGGCGTGTGCGGCGCGCTCGCAGCGGCGCACGGCAAGGGCGTCGTCCATCGCGACCTGAAGCCGGGCAACGTGTTCTTGTGCGACGACGGCGTGAGCAAGGTCCTCGACTTCGGCATGAGCAAGCTCCACACCGCCGAGGCGCTGACGCAGACGGGCTACACGCTCGGCACGCCCGAGTACATGGCGCCCGAGCAGTGCATCGGCGCGCAGGTCGAGCCGCGGACCGACGTCTACGCGCTCGGCGTGCTCATGTACGAAGCGGTCACGGGCGAGCTCCCGATCGTCGCGCAGAATCGTCGCGAGCTCCTCGATCTGCACCAGCGGCAAATCCCGACGGCGATGCGCTTGCGTCGCCCCGACTTGCCGATCCCCGAGGGGCTCGATCTCGCCGTGATGAAGTGCCTGAAGAAACGGATGAACGAGCGACCGCGTAGCGCGTCCGAGCTCGAGCAGCTTCTCGCCGCAGTGCCGCTCGAGGGACTTCCGACCGGCTACCCGCCGGGCACGAGTCGGCGCGCGCCTGGCGCTCGTCGCAACGGCGCGCCTCCCGTCACCGATCCCGATGCGCACACCGTTCCGGGTCTGACGAGCGCACCGCCGCCCGCGCGCAAAGCGGAGTGAATCACTCGTCGCTCTCGTCGCCCGCGGCTAATCGCCCGCGGTGAGCGCCTTCGGTGGTCGCGTCGGGCGCATCATTCGGCCCGCGACGATCGTCGCGATCCACATCGGTGAACGCCGCGAAAAAAAAGCCGCGATCGCGTTGAGGAGGCCGGTGACCTTGAGCCAGCGCCCGCGGTCGAGCGCAGATAGGCCGATGGCGACGCATCGCTCGGCGCTCATGTAGAGCCAATCGCCGGCGCTTGCGCTCATGTCGGCCACGTCGTTGAACTCGGTGCGCGTTGGGCCGGGGCAGTGCGCGAGCACGCGAACACCGCGCGGTCCGACCTCGTGCGCGAGTGCGAGCGAGAAGCTGGTGACGAACGCTTTGGTCGCGCCGTAGACCGCGAAGTACGGGTTGGGTTGGAACGACGCGGTCGAGGAGACGTTGAGGATCGCGCCCGACCCGCGCATGGCCATCTTCGCTCCGAGCGCGATCGACAGCTCGACGAGCGCAGTGACGTTGAGGTGAATCATCGCGGAGAGGCGATCGATCGGCATCGCGAGCGCCTCGCCGTGGAGCCCGACCCCCGCATTGTTCACGAGCAGCTCGACCTCGATGCCGCGCTCCTCGAGCTCGCGCACGAGCGCCGCGCTCGCGCCTACCACGGAGAGATCGCTCTCGAGGACGACGGTGCTCACCTTCATGTCGCGCTCGACCTCTGCGGCGAGCTTCTCGAGGCGATCGCGTCGGCGCGCGGTAAGCACCAGATCGTAGCCCTTGCGCGCGAGCTGGCGTGCGAACTCGACACCTAGACCCGCCGATGCTCCGGTGACGACTGCCCATTTTCTTTTCGCGCTGCTCATCGCGCGAGGATACAGACTGCGAAGCGCGCGCGCTCCTCGTCAGCCGCGCAAGAGCCAAACGAGACCCGCGATGCTCAGTCCGAGGACGCTCAGCGCCGCGAGCATCACGAGGAGATCCGTCACCGACCAGCTCGTCCCGCGTTTGCGGCGTGCCGGAGCGACGCTGGCTGCAACCTCTGCGATCGGAGCGGCGCGCGCGCCACTCGCGGCCTTCACGGAGAGATCGCCGCGAGACGGCGGTGCGCTCGCATCGGTCAGCGACGGCGGCGGCTCGGGTGCCCCTTCTGCCGGCAGCGCCTCGTCGGGCGCGTCCTCGAGCTCTGCGAGCGCCTGTGCGACCGGCTCCTCGAGCGCGAGGACCGTGCGCCCGACGCGAAGCATGACCGCGGGTCTCCACACGGTGTCGCGCGTCCCATCGAGCGGCGCATCGCCGAGCTGCGCGGGGTTCTTCGACCCGAGATCGCGCACGAGAACTGCTCCGCCGCGTCGCACGATCTGCACATGCTCGCGCGACGCCGACGAGTCCGCGAGCGGCATGTCGCACTCTTCCGCGCGGCCCACGACGTACGCGCGCGCTTCTTCGTCGAGCGTCAGCGTCGCCCCGAGATCTTGGTCGCCTTCGACCACATGCACAGTGCATGTAACGCTCTCGCCAATCCGCGCCATCGCCTGCGACACGAGCGCCAGCGCGAGATCGCGCGTCGCGTTCGCCATGTCGCGCGTCGGCGGCGTCTGATCGATCCGCGCCTCGAGCCACACTCGTCCGACGCGAATCCTGTCGCCTGATCGAAGCACGCGCGACGTGCGCGGCGCGAGGCGCACGCCGCCGACGAACGTCCCGTTCGTGCTCCCTTCGTCGATGAGCGCGAACTCGGATCCTTTCGCTTGCACGGTCGCGTGTCGATGCGAGACGCTCGGATCCGGCAGACGCAAGTCGCAGCTCTGTCCGCGCCCGATGACGATCCGCTGCATTCCGTCGAACGTGAGCGCCGGCGATTCGGTGGCTCCGGTGGGATCGGCGGATCGTACGAAGAGGGTAATCGGCATGGGAAGGCGACGCTGCAGTCTGCGCGCGCCTCACACAGGGATGCTGCGGAGGTTCGGTCGGAAGTCGGACGCGCGCTGCTCGATCCATTGGATCACGGGCTCGCCCATGTCCCGTCCGAGGTGCCGACTGAGCTCCTGAATGCCCGTCGGCGACGTGACGTTCACCTCGGTGAGCTTCTCGCCGATCATGTCGAGACCGACGAAGACGAGGCCATCCTCGAGGAGACGAGGCGCGATGTCCGCGACGATCTCCCGCTCTTTCGCGGTCACGACGCACGGCTCGACCGTGCCCCCCACGTGGATGTTCGAGCGCAGATCGTCGGCGCGCGGTACGCGCAGGATCGCGCCGAGCACTTGCCCTTCGAGGAGCAGCACGCGCTTGTCGCCTTCGCGCACCTTCGGCAGGTACTCCTGCACCATCGCGAGGCGCCGCCCCTCGAGCGTGAGCACGTCGAGGATCGATCGCGTGTTGCGATCGGTCTTCGAGATCATCATCACGCCCGAACCGCCCGCGCCGTCGAGCGGTTTGACGACGCCCTCGCCGCCGAGCTCGTCGACGAAGTCGAGAATGCGCTGCCTGTCGCTCGTGACCATCGTGCGAGGCATGTGACGCGCGAAGTGAAGCGTGTAGAGCTTCTCGTTGGCGTCGCGTAGGCCGCGCGGATCGTTCATGATCACGGTGCGGTTGCGCGCTCGCTCGAGCATGAGCGTGAGGTAGAGGTACTCCGCGTCGAACGGCGGATCTTTGCGCACGAGCACGGCGCTCACGTCGGCGAGCCGGACGTCGCGCGGATCGCCCATCTTGAAGTAGGGCGATGCGTCGCTGACCGTGACCTCGCGGACGCGCGCGTGGACGTCGCCGTCCTTCAGGTAGACGTCGCGCGGTTCGCAGTGAAAGGACTCGTGCCCGCGCGCGAGCGACGTGCGCAAAAACGCGAACGTGGTGTCCTTGTCAGGGAGGACCCGCTCCATCGGATCCATCACGTAAACGAGCCGCATGCCCCGCACCATAGCCGGAGTCCTACGACGGTGTCAGGTCGTGATTCGCGCGGTCGGTTCTGCCGCGATTCGTGCCGTCACTCGTGCCGTCACTCGTGCCGTCACTCGTGCCGTCACTCGTCACAGGCAGCGAGCGCGAGCTGCGCGCTTTCGTCCGCGCCCATGTCCGTCGCCAGCGCGCAGCCGATGCCGCCTCGCTGCGTGACCGCCACCGAGTACCCACGCGCCTGGCCGACCGACACGCGCGCTGTGCCGACCGAGCGCGGCGAGAGACCTGGCGACGTGACCTGAATCTTGGCCGGATCGTAGACGAAGAGGCTGACACGACGAGGCTCGTCGCCGCTCATCACGACGAAGTGGAGCATCGCCGCCCGCGCATGGCTCGGCGACCGCATCGGCAGGACCCGCCCGCCGACGAGCCGCGCGCCGCTGCGTTCGAACGATCCCGGACGAACCGGGACGCCGACGTATTTCTCGAGGTTGCGGACCGCGCGCGGATCGGTCGCGTCGGGCGGGAGCGGCTGCGCGTGCTCTGCGATGAGCTCGGAGAGCAGATCGTCTCCGAAGCCCGCGACCTGCTCTTGCTGGGCCCCCTTCGTGGGATTGCGCGTCGCGCCCCAAGCAAGGGCCAGCGCCGCGGCGCTCGCGAGCGGCACCATCGTCCGCCATCCGAGGAGCTTGCTCCCGCTCGTGCTCGCGCGCGCGTGCTCGACGTCGCGGCTGTCGTTACGTAACGCGCCGCGTGTGGCCTCGGCCGCCATCGCAATGGCGAGGCGCGATCGCAACCCTTCGGGCGCGTTGCGACGAACCGTGCGCTTCAACGACGCGCGCGTCGCACGCAAGAGCGCGACGTGCTCACCGCACGGAGTGCAACGATTCGTGTGCGATTCGACCTCGAGCATCCCCGGAGGATCGAGCTCGCCATCGAGGAACGGCCCGAGCAGCGGCAGGTACTCGCGGCACATCATCTGTTGAAGCGCATGAGTCATGCTGCGCCCCGCTGCTTCGCGCGGTACGCGGCGAGATCGGCCGGTTTGCCG